>DATCDQ010000081.1:0-64270 GCA_036510655.1 Microbacteriaceae bacterium
CATCCAACGCCGCGCATTCGAACTACTCAGCCAACCCATCCCGATCGGACTGAAGTAGACAGAACCATCACCCGAAACACCCGGCAGATCCCCGCAAACACGGGGATTTTTCACGTCAACACGAACGTAACTTCGGGTTAGCCGTTGCGCGACCTGCTCGCTGCGACCGGCGTCGGCCAGCTGGGCGAAGATCGCCTCGCGCGCGGCCGATCCGACCCGTGGTGTCGGAGCCTCAGATGTGCCCATGCAGATCACACTATCCGAGCAGCAGCGTTCCCTCCGGTAAATCATTCGGTCTAGGATGAATTCAATTCGATGCGGCGTGACCGTGGTCCCATGCGAAGGCGGATGAATGACCCAGAGCGACTCGATCGGCACTGCGCCGTTGGCTGGCACTGCGCCGTTGGCCGGCGTGCGCGTCGCCGACTTCTCGCGCGTGCTCGCCGGGCCGTACGCCACCATGATGCTCGCGGACTTCGGCGCTGACGTCATCAAGATCGAATCTCCGGCCGGCGACGACACGCGGGCCTGGGCGCCGCCTGTCGACGAGCGCGGCGAGTCCACCTATTTCGCGAGCGTCAACCGCAACAAGCGTTCGCTCGTCTGCGACCTGGCGACGGATGCTGGACTTGCTCGGGCGCGCCGGCTCGCGACATCCGCCGACGTCGTCATCGAGAACTTCCGGCCCGGCGTGATGACGAAGTTCGGGCTGGACTACGAGAGCGTCCGCGGAGCGAATCCGGGCGTCGTGTACTGCTCGATCACCGGCTTCGGGTCGGGCGCTGGTGCGTCGCTGCCCGGCTACGACCTGCTCGTGCAGGCCGTCGGCGGGCTGATGAGCCTCACCGGTGACCCCGGGGGTGAGCCGAACAAGGTCGGTGTCGCACTCGTCGATGTGGTGACCGGGCTGAACGCACTGTCGGGAATTCTGCTTGCGCTTCGGGCGCGAGAGACAACCGGTGTCGGTTCGCTTGTCGCCGTTGACCTCATGACGAGCTTGCTGTCTGCTCTGGTCAACCAGGCGTCTTCGACGCTCGCGACGGGCGTTGCGCCCCCTCGGCTGGGCAACGCGCACCCGAGCATCGCGCCGTATGAACTGTTCCGGGCGGCCGACCGCGCCCTCGTAATCGCCGTCGGCAACGACAGGCAGTTCCGGGCGCTGGCCGGTGTGTTGGCGGAGGGGGCCGTGCCGGCGGATGCTGCAGCGCCGGCGGAAGCAGCAGTGCCGGCGAATGCTGCAGTGCCGGCGAACAAGGCCGGCCTGGGCTCGCTGGCTGACGACCCGCGATTCGCCACGAATGTGCTGCGCGTTGCGCACAGGCAGGAACTGCGCACGTTGATCGAAGCGCGCCTCGCCACGGCATCCGCAGCACGCTGGGTCGAGTTGCTCTCGGCAGCGGGCGTGCCGGCCGGGCTCGTGAACGGAGTCGACGAGGCGTTCCAGTTCGCTGAAACGCTCGGGCTGAGCCCGGTGGCCGAGCTGTCCGACGGATCCGGGCGACGCGGCCGGTTCGTCGCCAACCCGATCCACCTGAGTGGCGCTGATGCCGACTACCGCAGCCTGGCACCCCGTCTCGGCGAACACGACGATGCCGATTGGCTCACATGATCCGGCGCACGCTGAAATCCGACCGAACTCTCAAGCAATTCGAACGAAGGACACTCATGACCGACTTGATCGTCGACACCGTCTTCGAACTCGACGCACTGCTCAGCGACGAAGAGCGCGAGTGGCAGCAACGGGCGCGCGCGTTCGCGACAACGCGCATCCTGCCGGTGATCGAGGAGGACTTCGAGAATCAGCACTTTCGGCACGAGCTCGTCCCAGAGCTCGGAGCGGCCGGTTTCCTCGGAATGCACCTGCACGGCTACGGATGCGCCGGAGCGAGCCCCGTCGCGTACGGCCTGGTCTGCCTCGAACTGGAGGCGGCGGACAGCGGATGGCGCACCTTCGTTTCCGTGCAGGGCTCGCTGGCGATGTCCGCGATTCACAAGCACGGCTCCGAGGAACAGAAGCAGCAGTGGCTGCCGCGGATGGCCCGCGGCGAGGCGGTCGGCTGTTTCGGCCTCACGGAACCGGCCGGTGGCAGCGATCCGGCCGCAATGACCACGACCGCGCGGCGGGACGGCGACGAATGGGTGATCGACGGTGCCAAGCGTTGGATCGGTTTGGCGTCGATCGCCGATATTGCCGTGATCTGGGCGAAGGACGCATCCGACGGCGTTGTGCGCGGATTCCTCGTACCGACTGACACCGCCGGTTTCACGGCAACGCCCATCGTCGGCAAGCTGTCGATGCGAGCGTCGATCCAGTGCGACATCACCCTGCAGGGTGTGCGCGTTGCGGCGAATGCCATGCTGCCCGGGGCGAGGGGGCTTTCCGGTCCGTTCTCCTGCCTGGACGAAGCTCGTTATGGCATCGTCTGGGGTGCGATGGGCGCGGCGCGTAGTTGCCTTGAGGCGGCAACGCAGCGCTCGCGCAGTCGAGAGGTGTTCG
Source organism: Microbacteriaceae bacterium (assembly GCA_036510655.1). Taxonomy (GTDB): domain Bacteria; phylum Actinomycetota; class Actinomycetes; order Actinomycetales; family Microbacteriaceae; genus Rathayibacter_A. The sequence continues at coordinate 2,498 of DATCDQ010000081.1, forward strand.
GCGCACCGATCGGCGCACGCCAACTCGTGCAGGCCAAGCTGGCCGACATGTTCGTCGAATACGAGAAGGGCGTGCTGCTAGCCCTGCACCTCGGCCGGCTCAAGGAGCGCGGCACGCTCACTCCTGCTCAGATCAGCGTGGGCAAACTCAACAGCGTGCGCGAAGCGATCGCGATCGCCGGGGCGGCGCGGGGCATCCTGGGTGGCGATGGAATCACCAGTGAGTTCCCGGTGATGCGACATCTGGCGAATCTCGAGTCCGTGCGCACATATGAGGGAACAGACGAGATCCACCAGCTCGTGCTCGGCCGCGCGCTCACCGGAATCGCGGCGTTCGCCTGAGCGCCGTCGCTGGGCAGCCCGCGCCGCGAAGACGGCCGTCTGGTCGTCGCCTGAGAGTCGCCGCGCCGCGCCGCGCCGGTTCGGCGTCGGTGTCGGCGTTCGAATCGGCCGCCCTGGCCGCCGCGGCTCGCTGGTTTCTGGTGCGCAGACTGCTCTCCTCGGAGAGGCCGAGAGCATTCTGCGCACCAGTTGTCATGATCGCCAGCGGATGCCCACAGCGTCGGCGCCGTTCGCTCGTTTCTGGTTCGCAGAGTGCGGTCTTGCCCAGCGCCTTGAGCATTTTGCGCACCACTTGGAGTCGCGACCCGCACCGAGTGTCGCTTGCCGGCAGCACGGGGCGCCTCAACGAAGCGGATAGACAGTTCAGACAAGACCTGGCCGACGCGACCGGCCGCCCGGTTGCCGTTGCGGCCAGCGAGCACGACCATTCCGCGCTCGGCGCCGCATACTGGGCTGCAGGCGCTGCCCTCGACTGGCTTCTCGAACCGGTGCCGCCGGCGGCGCTCATCGAACCGGATCCGACGCGGAGCACTCTCTGGGATGATCGCGCTGAGGAACAGGATGCCGTGCGCCGCGCACTCTACCCGGAGACAGCGCAATGAATGCGAAGGTGTAGCAATGATCGACCTGAGTCTGTACCCGGCGGGCAGCCACCTGGACGAGCACGGCCGGCTGGTGGTCGGCGGGTGCGCGGTCGCCGACGTGATCGAACAGTTCGGCACACCGGCCTACGTCATCGATGAGGGCGCGCTGCGTGAGCGTGCGCGCGAGTACCGCGAGGCATTCGCGTCGCGGCATCCGAATTCGCTGGTGTTGTTCGCCTCGAAGAGCTTTCCCAGCGCATCCGTCATCGGGGCGATCGCCGAAGAGGGCTGCGGCAGCGACGTTGCAGCCGGCGGCGAACTGCTGATCGCCGTGGCCGGCGGCGCCGACCCGTCGCGGATGGTGCTCCATGGCAATGCGAAAACGGATGCCGACATCCAGACGGCGCTGGATGCCGGCGTGCGTTACATCGTCATCGACAACCTCGACGACGTGGCCGGGATCGCGCGGCTCGCGAGTGCGCCCGTTCCCGTGTTGCTGCGCGTGAGCCCGGCTGTGGATGCGCCGACGCACTCCGCGATGGCCACCGGCAGCGACGCCTCCAAGTTCGGCATTCCATCGGGGCAGATCGCGGACGTGATCGCACGCATCCGCCGCGAGCCGATGCTCGACCTGCGCGGACTGCACGCGCACATTGGATCGCAGATCCTCGACGTGTCGCAGTTCGAGGCGGAGGTTGCCGCGCTCGGCCGGCTGGAGCACTTCCCGGTCTACGATCTGGGCGGCGGGCTCGGCGTGAGGTATGTCAGCGAGGATGCCGCGCCATCCGTTGATGAATACGCCGAGCGCGTCGTCGCTGAAGTGCACCGGCACCTCGGTGCGGACGTTGAGCTGCTGGTCGAGCCGGGCCGCTCTATGGTTGCGCCGAACGGCATCACCGCCTATCGAGTGGTCACGGTCAAACACGGGCTGCGAACGCACGTTGCGGTCGACGGAGGCATGGGCGACAACTTGGAGGTTTCGCTGTACGGGCAGCCGTTTCAGCCATCCATCATCGACAAGACCGGGCCGCTCGAAACGGTGGATGTCGTCGGCCGGCACTGCGAATCCGGCGACACCCTGGTGCGTGATATCGCGCTCGTGCATCCGGAGGTCGGCGACCTGCTGACGGTTCCGGTGACCGGCGCCTACTGTTACACGATGTCGAACAATTACAACGCTGCGCTGCGTCCGCCGGTGGTGTTCTGTCGAGACGGTGTCGCCCGCCTGGCTGTGCGCCGCGAGAACATCGACGACCTGCTGCGCCGCGAGCAGTTGATCCCACCCTCCCGTGAGTTGCCCCAAATGACCCTTCATGAGGCAACTCACGGCCAGGAAGAACGCGGCCAGGAAGAACGCCCATGACGAGCCCAATGGATGCGGCCGCGATCGCTTGCGCGACTCGACCTGCTTCTCGCGGACATCGGGGCGCATTGGCCGGTACCTGGCGGGGTCGTGGTGGTGGTCGACGCCTCGGGCACGGTCCTGACGCGCCCGTTCGGATTCGCCAATCTAGACGCAGGTGCGGTCGTCACCGGCGAGGAGCTGTTCGAGATCGGTTCGATCAGCAAGGTCGCAACCGCGATCGTCATCCATCAACTCATCGACGAGGGCCGTTTCGGGCTGGGTACGCCGATCGTCGAACTCCTGCCCTGGTTCAATGCCGACGGTGCCGACCGGATCACCGTCCGCAACCTGCTGCACCACAGGGCCGGGCTCATCTCCGGTTCGGATGCGATGCCGGATGAACTCGCACAGGCGCTGCTGGCCGCTCGCAGCGTGCTCGCGCCGGTCGCGGCACACTTCCACTACTCGAATCTCGGCTACATCCTGCTCTCGCTGGCAGCGGCCACGGTAACCGGTCGCACGCTCGCCGAGCTCGTGAGCACACGCGTGCTGCATCCGCTCGGCATGACTGACGCGATCGCGGCGGTGCGGCATGAGCATCGCGCGCGCCTGGCACAGGGCTATGCGCCCGTGCACGACGACCGGCCATGGCTGCCCGGCGACCCGTTTGCGCCGGCCGCGTTCGAGCGCATGATCACGGCGCTAGCGCCGGGCGGCGAAGACACCCTGCAACTCGTCGGAAGCGCACCCGCCGACGATAGCCGGTACGGCTTGGGCATCAATGTCGAACGCCACGGAGAGCGCACAGTGCTCACCCACGGCGGCGGCATGGTCGGCTACGCGTCGTTCGTCTTGGCAGACGCGACCGAGGGCCGCGGCGTTGTTGTGCTCACCAATGCGAACGGTGACAGCCCGGTGGCCGAGGCCATTGCGCGGGCCGCCGCAGCGTGGGCCGGTGGCCGCGATGCGACGACGCACCTTGACCCGGCGATGTGGCAGCAACCGGGCGCGCAGTCAGCAGCTGTCGCGGCAACGGATGATGCGCGGATCTCTTTGGGCCCAAGCTGGTCTGCGATGTCGGGCGGCGGCGCTGTTACTGCAGCGGGTGCGGCCCGTCCACGCGCAATCGAACCCGCGATGCTCGGCGCGTTCGAGGGCCGAGACGCGGCCGGCCGGGAGCTCGCCTTGACTATCCGTCACGCTCCGGTGTCGTCTGCAGGCCAAGGCGATGCGGACGATGCGGGCGGCGCTGACGGTGCTGATAATACGGACGGCGCGGCACTGGAGATTGAGTCGGATGGCGTGACTGCCGCGATGAACTGGGGCTGGGGCGCGCGAGTCGCCACGACGCATCCGGAATTTCGGACGTTCGCATTCGAGTTCGAGTCCCGCGACGGGCTCCCTGTGTGGACATGGGGAGGCGTCGTGTTCGCAGCCGCGCCGGACGCACCAGCCGCGGGGATCGCTGGAGCCGCTTCGGTTGAGGCGGCTGACGCAGACGCGCTTCGAACGGGCGCCTACGTCGGGCACTACCGCTCATACTCCCCGTGGTTCACAAACTTTCGGGTGGTGTTGCGCTCAGGAACGCTCGTGCTCATCGCGGCCACCGGCGTCGAAGCGCCCGCGGAAGACGTTCCGCTCGTCGAGCTCGAACCCGGTGTTTTTCGGATCGGCGCCGACGAGTGGCTATCCGAACGCCTGAACTTCGGTCCGATTGTCGACGGTCGGGCCGCCTGGTGCGACCGCGACGGATGCCTGTACTCGCGGGCCTTCACGGCCTGACGATTCGCCCAGCCCCTGCGTGGCATTCACGCAAAACCGGACTCTTTGCGACAAACCGGATCGAAATCGAATTCCGATCCTGTCTGTCGTTCGAAGTCCGGTCTAGCGTGAAGGCGCTCGCTGTACTACGCGACGTAGCCGTCGGCGATGCTCAGCGCAGCCTCGATCGCGGCAAGGCCCTGGCGCAACTCGTCTTCAGCGATGATCAGCGGCGGTGCGACGTGAATGCCGTTGAAATGGACGAACGGCCAGACACCCGCATCCTTGATCGCTGCGGCGACCGCCGTCATCGGTGCGGCAGCTTCACCGGTCGCGTTGAACGGCACGAGCGGCTCGCGCGTGTCCCTCGACCGCACCAGCTCGACCGCCCAGAAGAACCCACGACCGCGCACATCGCCGATCGACGGATGCTTCGTAGCCCAGCTGCGAAGCTCCGGCTCGATCACGCGAGCGCCTAGGTCGCGCACGCGCTCCAGGATGCCATCGCGCTCGAACACCTCGAACGTCGCGACCCCGGCAGCACACGCCAGCGGATGCCCGGAGTAGGTCAGCCCACCCGGGAACACGCGATCGTCGAAGGAGTGCGCGATCGCGTCCGAAATGACGACGCCGCCGAGCGGCACATAACCGGAGTTCACGCCCTTCGCGAAGCTGATCAGGTCGGGCACGACGTCGAAAGCGTTGACTGCGAACCACTCGCCGATCCGCCCGAAACCGACCATGACCTCGTCGGCGATGTAAACGATGCCGTACGTGTCGCACAGGGCGCGCACACCGGCGAGGTAGCCGGGTGGCGGCACGAGCACGCCGTTCGTACCGACGACCGTCTCGATGATGATCGCCGCAATCGTCGTCGCGCCCTCGAGAACGATGACGCTCTCGAGGTGCTCGAGCGCGCGCTGCGTCTCCTCTTCCTGAGTGGTCGCATGGAACGCCGAGCGATACAGGTACGGCCCGAAGAAGTGCGCGACCGACCCGTCACTCGGCTCGTTCGCCCAGCGACGCGGGTCACCGGTCAACGAAATCGCGGTGGCCGTGCTGCCGTGGTATGACCGGTACATCGACAGCACTTTGCGGCGCCCGGTGAACTGCCGGGCCATCCGCACGGCGTATTCGTTGGCATCCGCCCCGCCGTTGGTGAAGAACACCTTGTTCATTCCGTCCGGCGCCTTCTCGGTGATGCGGCGGGCAAGCTCGCCGCGCACGTCGTTGGCCAGCGCCGGCTGGATCGTGGAGAGCCGGCCCGCCTGCTGCTGGATCGCCGCAACCAAATGCGGATGCTGGTGCCCCAGGTTCAGGTTCACCAACTGCGACGAGAAGTCCAGATACGCGTTGCCCGCGTAATCCCAGAACGTCGAGCCTGCCGCAGCCGCGATCGGCAGCGGGTCGATCTGTGCTTGCGCACTCCAGGAATGGAAGACGTGCCCGCGGTCGTCGGTACGCACCTGCGCCTCGGCGGAGGCATCCGGGAGCGAGTGCGAAGCACCATGGCGATCGGTGTATTCGGCCGTCGTCAGTTCGTCAGTAATTGTGGTCATGAATGGTCCTTCCGATTCGTTGGTCGAGGCCGGGGTCTCGATACGCGCGCTCGTTCCTCGCGCGCTACTCGACCAACGGGCTATTAGTGGTTACGGGGGAAGCCGAGGTCGATTTGCGACTCGGACGGGTCGGGCCAGCGGCTCGTGATCACCTTGCTACGTGTGTAGAAGTTGATCGACTCCGGGCCGTAGATATGCGTGTCTCCGAACAGCGAGTTTTTCCAGCCGCCGAACGAGAACGATCCGACCGGGGTCGGGATCGGCACGTTGATGCCGACCATGCCGACCTGGATGTCGAACTCGAATTGGCGGGCAGCTCCGCCGTCACGGGTGAAAAGTGCGACGCCGTTTCCGTACGGGTTGCTGTTGATCAGCTCGACGGCCTCATCGAACGTATTCACGCGCACGACGGCGAGCACCGGGCCGAAGATCTCCTCGGTGTACACCTTCATGTCGGTGCTGACCTGGTCCAGCAGCGTGAGGCCGATGAAGAAGCCGTCGTTGTCGAACTTTTGGTCGAGGCCCGACACGACTACCTTTGCGCCCTCGGCCGGTGCACCCTCGACGTAGGAGGCGACTTTGTCGCGGTGAGCTTGGGTAATGAGCGGACCCATTTCGCTTCCGGCATCCGTGCCCGCGCCGATCTTCAGGGCGGGGATGCGGCTTCGGATGGCTTCGATCAGCGGATCCGCGCTGTCGCCGACCGCGACCAGTACGCTGACCGCCATGCAACGCTCGCCGGCTGAGCCGTATGCGGCGGAGATGGCGGCGTCAGCGGCGGCGTCGATGTCTGCGTCGGGCAGAACGACCATGTGGTTCTTCGCTCCGCCGAGTGCCTGCACGCGCTTGCCGTTCGCGGCGGCGCGGGTGTAAATGGCGCGTGCAATCGGGGTCGAGCCGACGAAGCTGACGGCATCGACATCCGGGCTGCCCAAGATGGTGTCGACGGCGACCTTGTCACCGTGCACAACGTTGAGAACACCGGCGGGCACGCCGGCCTCGAGGAAGATCTTCGCCAGCAGAACGGATGCCGACGGGTCCTTCTCGCTCGGCTTGAGCACGACGGTGTTGCCGCAGGCGATAGCACTGGCGATCATCCAGAGCGGCACCATGGCCGGGAAGTTGAAGGGCGTGATACAGCCGACGACGCCGACCGGCTCCTTGACACTGTGCACGTCGATGCCGCCGGAGACCTGCTGGCTGAACTCGCCCTTCAGCAGGTTCATCAGGCCGGTCGCGAACTCGACGTTCTCGAGGCCGCGCGCGACCTCGCCCGCCGCGTCCGAGAGCACCTTGCCGTGCTCGCTCGTGACCGCCGCTGCGACCTCGTCCGCGCGCTCGGTGAGCAGCTGGCGGATCTGGAAGAAGATGTGGGAGCGTCTTGTGAGGCTCATCGAGCGCCATGCCGGCAGGGCAGCACGGGCGGCCGCGATGGCGGTCTCGACGTCAGCGACGGAGCCGTAGATGACGTCGTGCTGGTGTTCGCCCGTCGCCGGGTTGTACACGGCGCCAGTGCGCTCGGGTTCGCCGTATTCTTCGCCGTTGATGAAGTGTCTGATGAGGGCCACGTTGATTCCTTTTCTTCGTTGGCGGATTCGATCCCGTCCAATATGCGAGATATCGCGATGCGCGGACATTTTGACCGATGCACGGCGTAGGCTGTTAAGCCAATGATCGCACCGCAATCGAGGGAGTGAGAGTGCCAGATCGTCACGGCTTTCCGTTGCATCAAACACATCGTCCGGACCCGGAGAGCACCGCAGCCGCCGCCCTTCCGACCATTGCGGATGTGTTGCGGCTCGATGCGATGACGGTGGCGGCACCCGAGGTGCTCGCGGGCCGCAGTGGGCTTGAGCGGCCTGTGCGCTGGGTGCACGTGACGGAGACCGCAAGTGTCGCCGGCTTGGTCAGTGGTGGTGAGTTGCTGCTGTCGACCGGCGTCGGCTGGCCGCAGGACGAGCGCGACCTGGTCCGTTACATCGACGAGGTCGATCGAGCGGGTGTGGCAGGGCTCGTGCTCGAACTCGGCAGACGATACGCCCTCGCACCCGAGCCGCTGGTTTCCGCGTGCGCTGAACGCGGCATTCCCCTCATCGCGTTGCACCGCGAGGCCCGTTTCATCGCGATCACCGAGGCGGTGCACAGTCGGATCATTGCGGATCAGATGAACGCGCTCCGCGCGAGGGACGACATCCACGCGCTGTTTACCGAATTGAGCCTGCGCGGCAGCCCTGCTGATTTCATCGTCGAGCAGGTCGGACAGGTGCTCGGCGCTCCGGTTGTGCTCGAGGATCTGGCTCATCGGGTGATTGCTGCCGCCGTGCGCGAGGCAGACGGCGACGTGCTCGCCGGCTGGGAACAGGCTTCGCGTGCCGCGCATCGGGCGGTTCAGGCCGGCGGCTCAGGCACCAACTGGCTCATCGTGCCGGTCGAGGCGCGCGGAACCCGCTGGGGCTACCTGGTGGCATTGCCCGGCAAGGCGCATCCGGCCGGCCGGTCCAACGTGCTGGAGCAGGGCGCCGTAGCCCTGGCGCTCAGCAGACTCGCCGACAGAGACGAAGGCGAGTGGCTGCGGCACAGCCATCAGGCGCTGCTGGCAACGCTGCTGGGTGGCCGGTATCGCAGCGAAGTCGGTCTGCAAGCGCGGTTCGAAGCAGCAGGGTTGCCGATCGGCGATCGGCGGCTGATCGGTATCGCCGTGGCCGGCGCAGCGGTGGCCGGCGACCTGGTGGGACCGGCCGTTGGCCCATCGAGCGCTCAGTTGCGGGATGCCGCGCGAGACATCGGTGCGGAGGCTGTCGCAGGCACCAGCACGGATGCCCCGGGCTCGCTGATCGCGATCCTCTCGTTTCCGCGCCGCGAACGCGTCGACGATCGCACGATCGACGTGTTCGTGCGAGCGCTCGCCGCGTCCGCGGGCACGCGCGATCTGTCGCTGGCGCTGGGAAGCGAGGCATACGACATCCGGGGGGTGCTTGCATCGCTGGACGAAGCGCGAGAACTGCTCGCGAGACGCGTTCGAGCACGTGGCATCGCGGTGTATCGCGCCGAAAGCCGACCGCTTTTGCGGTTGATCGCATCGTTCGCGGATGACCCGCGGCTACAAGCGCACAGCGAACAGATGCTGCGCCCACTGATCGAATACGACATGGCCAACGGCGGCGACCTGCTGGACGTGCTGGCGGCGTATGCGGAGCATCCGGGCAATCGAACACGGGCGGCAACGGCAAGCCATATCTCGCGTTCCGTGTTCTATCAGCGCATCGCACTGATCGAGGACCTGCTCGACGCCGACCTCGACGACGGCGAAACGGTCAGCGCGCTGCACGCGGCTTTGCTGGCGCGGCGGCGCACCGTCCGCTGACGGATGAGCAGGTACTGAGTGAATCGCGTCGCACCATACCGTCGGCAAGCCGGGGCGTTCAGCGCTTCGGGTGATGCAGGAACGAGGCAAGCCGGTGCGGGAATTCCTGCGAGTCTGCCGTGTCCACATCAGTGAAGCTTCTGGCCGCTTGTGTCAAGGGGGCGAGCCCCTGGTTCACTGCCGTTTTCGCGGCGCGCAATGAGGCCGCCGATTGTGCTGCCCAGCGACTCAGCAGATCGTTCAGTGTCTTCTCGAGCTGTGCCGTGGCAACCGATGTGGTGATTAATCCCATCCCACACGCCTGGGCGGAGGTCAACAATCGTCCGTTGTAGAGCAGGTTCTTCGTTCGTGAGGGCCCGATCCGGAGCGACATCCGGGTGGCGAACGCAGCCGGAACGAGAATGCCCAGCTGAGCGGTCGGCATGCCGATCCTGGCTGAATCGGTCATCAGCTGAACGTCGCAGGCGAGAGCCAGTTGGCATCCGCCGCCGGCTGCGATGCCCTCGACGACCGCTACGGTGGGAACAGGGATGGCCTCGATCGCCTGCAACGCGGCTTCGATCTCGGCAAAGCTTTCGCTGACCTCTTCCAGAGGGATGCCGGCCCATTCCCTCAGGTCGGAACCGGAAGAGAACGTGCCGCCTTCGCCTCGGATCACGACAGCTTGCAGCGAGGCGAGCGTGGCAAGTGCGAGCGCCGATCGTTCGAGGTCACGCCACTCTTCTCGGCCCATGGCATTGAAGCGGGCGCCCGTGCCGACGGTGAGCGTCGCCACCGACTCGGCCGCGTCGAAGGCCACTGCGCCCGGGATCGCGTTCGATGACGGCGTCATTGCACCGCGCCCGCCTCATACAGCGCAGTGATCTCCCCCAAATCGAATCCCAGCTCGGCCAGCACCTCATGCGTGTGCTGGCCGAGTAGGGGCGGCGCGCTCTTGACTGCGGCCGGAGTGCGAGTGAGGCGGATCGGGCAGTTGACCGCGTTGATGGTCCCTGCGGTCGGATGCTGCATCTCAGCGACCATGCCGCGGGAGAGCACCTGCGGATCGGCCAGCGCCTGATCGACTGTTTGGATCGGTCCGACCGGCACTCCGAATTCATTGAGCGCGTCCACCCACTCGCCGGTTGTCCGAGTCACGAGGATCTGCTCGAGCAGCGGGATCAGCACGGCTCGATTGCCCACCCGCAACGCATTTGTCAGAAAGCGCTCGTCTGACGCAAGGTCGTTCCGCCCGATCGCCGACGTGAAGCGGTTCCAGAGGCCGTCGTTTCCGACCGCGACCATGACGTAGCCGTCCGACGACGCGAACGCCTGGTATGGCGCGATCGTGGGGTGTGCCGAGCCGTATCGCTGTGGCACATTTCCGTTCGCGAAGTAGCCGCTAGAGACGTAGGTGAGCCAGGCAACGGATCCATCCAACAGACTGATGTCGACCCACTGACCGTGACCGGTTCGCTGCTTCTCGTGAAGTGCCGCAAGGATGCCGATGGTCGCCCACATTCCCGCCGCCAGGTCTGCGCTGCTGACACCCACTCGAACCGGAGGTCCGTCGGACTCGCCCGTCACGCTCATGATTCCGCTTCGTGCCTGCGCGATCGCGTCATAGCCGGCCCTAGCAGCATCCGGGCCGGTCTGTCCATAGCCGCTGATAGACGCGTATACCAGACCGGGGTTCGCTTGCGAGAGCTCATCGAAGCCGAACCCCAGGCGAGCGGCCGTGCCGGGCCGGAAGTTCTCGACCACCACGTCGGCCCTCATGGCGAGTTTCCACACGACCTCCCGGCCCTTCGACGACTTGAGGTCCACGGCCAGGCTGCGCTTATTGCGGTTGACCGCCAGAAAGTACGCGGCCTGGTCGCCTTGGAAGGGGGGACCCCACTGTCTGGTGTCGTCACCAGTGCCGGGCTGTTCGATCTTGATCACGTCTGCGCCGAGATCGGCCAACGTCATCGTGGCGAACGGGCCGGAGAGTATCCGGGTGAGGTCCACCACCAATAAGTCCTGCAACGCTCCAGTCGGCGCACCGGCCGCAGGCGTATCGTGCACGTTCGCATCCGTCATCTGTTTACCGTAGGTGTCATCACAGCGTGCCGTCGACGAGCTTCACGATAATCGAGCAATCTTTACGCGCCTGCCCCGCATCGACCACGCGCTGGAACAGTTGCTGCACATGCTCACCGATCTCGAGCGGGGTATCGGTGGCCTTTGCTGCCGCAATGGCCAAGTTGATGTCTTTGTTCGCCAGTTCTGCCGTGAAGGTTGGCTCGAAGTCCTTATTGGCGGCTGCCGTGGGAACAACCCCCTTGATCGGATACCAGGTGCGCAGCGCCCAACTGTCTCCGGAGGAAACCGAGGCGATGTCCCAAAACACCTGCTTGTCCAGCCCGAGACGGTCGGCCAGCACCGCCCCTTCCGCCGTTGCCGCGAGGCTGATGAACAACATCAGGTTGTTGCAGATTTTGGCCGCTTGCCCGGTGGTGGCGCCCCCGGTCGGAATGATGTTCCCCGCCATCGGACCGAGATAGGCGCTCGTCTCGCGCACCGCAGACGGCTCACCGCCGATCATGAACGTGAGCGTCCCGGCTTTGGCGCCGCTGATCCCGCCGGAAACCGGGGCGTCCACGAACCGGAATCCCGCCTCGGCGGCGGCACGGTGCAATGCCCTGGCGGACTCGATGTCAATGGTAGAGGAATCGACCAGGAGCGTATCCGCGCCAGCGTGGGCGAAGATGCCCTCGTCACCGAAGTACACAGCGCGCGCGTGTTCTCCCTTGGGCAGCATCGTGAATACGATTTCAGCACCGGCTACCGCTTCTGCGATGGAGTTGACCGTCGTCACCCCTGCGTCCCGTGCCGCGGAAAGTGCGTCAGGACTGACATCGAATCCCCGCACCTCGTGCCCGGCGTTGACCATATTCGCCGCCATAGGGCCACCCATGTGCCCCAATCCGACCCACCCCACGACAGCCATAGTGCTAGCTCCTTTGCTCGACCTTTGCTCGGCCTTTGCCGCTGTGCGTCGAAGCGCCCCGACGTCAACTTCACAGTCCCACCCGGCAGAGGTGCAGTCAAGGAGAGAACTCACAGGGTGCATGTGCATAAATGCACCTAGTTGAAATGTCACTTCGCCGGGAAGTCTCTCCGTGTGAGGGTTGGCTGAGCCCAGTAGGCTCGAGCCAGCACGGACCATATCCAGAAGGAAGTCATGGTTGACTCACGACGGCTGCCGAGCCCCAATGATTTACTCATCCTTCTGACCGTGGCGCGTCTGGGCCGGTTCAACGCGGTCGCGGAAGCACTCGGTACAACGCACACCACCATTTCGCGTCGCATACTCGCCCTCGATCGAGAGCTCGGCGGTCGCACGTTGGAGGGCAGTCCCCGAGGCTGGGAACTCACGGAACTGGGGCGGCATGCGGTCGCTGCGGCCGAATCGATTGAGCTGAATCTGGCGAAGTTGACCAGTGCCATCAGCAAAAGTCAGGGCGATCTCTCCGGCCTGGTGCGTCTCAGCACCGTCGACGGCTTCGGCACGGAATTCGTTACGCCGGCCCTGGTGCGACTGCAGCGGGAGCATCCTGACGTCAACGTCGAAGTGTTCAGCGCCACCCGGAGGGTAAACAGAAACCGGTCGGGCGTCGATCTGGAAGTAGTGGCGGGATGGCCGGGCAATGAAAGCGTTCGGACCGTCTTTCTTACGAACTATTACCTGCGACTCTACGCAAGCCCGCAGTACCTCGAATCCAGGGGCATGCCGGCGAATTTGAACGAGGTGAGGCAGCACAGCTTCGTCTCCTATGTTGAGTCAGCCCTTGAGGTGCAGGAGATCGGCGCGCGCGCTTTGAGGCTGCCGGACATGAAGACGACTTTTCAGGCGACCAGCATCTTCGCGCAGAACGAGGCGGTGCGGCAGGGAGCCGGTATCGGGCTGCTCGCCAACTTCATGGTGAACGGCAGGCCCGGCTTCGTTCCTGTGCTGCATGATGTGTTCCAGCGCCAGCTGCCCATGTGGGCGGCAGCCCGATCGGAGTCGCTTCGATCCCCCGTGGTCGAAGCTGTGATTATGTCCATCCGACGGGAAGTCGCAGAGCGTCAGAACGTTTTGATCGACTGAAGTCATGCCGACTGAACTCGAGCAGGACTTGACAGCGCACACCAGGCGTTCAGACTGAAATAGCGCGCTCATCGTCGCTTCGAGGGCGTCTGTCATGGTGAGGAGACGTCGGGATGGACAGCGAAAGCAGCGGTTCGGTACGTTCGAACGGTGCGGCCGGACGATCGAAGATCGGGATGATCGTTCCCAGTTCCAACACCACGATGGAGACGGAATTGCCCGAATTGTTCCGACGCCAGAGCGCGGCCACGGGGCAGCGCTACACGTTCCACACCGCTCGCGCCCAATTGCGCAACGTCACGGCCTCCGAACTGGCGGCCATGGTGGGCAAGGCTGTGGACTGCGCGATTCAGGTGTCGGATGCCGCCGTCGATGTCATCGCGTATGCCTGCCTCGTGGCCGTCATGGCCGAAGGCCCTGGTGCCCACGAGCACTCCGAACATGTGATGGCGAAAGCGGCGGCCGAGAACGGGCATCCGGCACCGGTCGTCAGCAGCGCGGGCGCCTTGGTGCGCACTCTGCACGCCCTCGGTGCGCATCGCATCGCGATGGTGACGCCGTATATGCCCGACCTCACCAAGCTGGTCAGCGACTATATCGAGGGTGCGGGCATCGCTGTCAATGATGTGATCGGGCTTGAGGTTGCCGACAATCTCGAGGTGGGCCGCTTGGACACCCGCGAACTGCCGGCGATCGCGGCACGACTCAATCGGGATAATGTTGATGCCCTCGTTCTGTCGGCCTGCGTGCAGATGCCGTCGCTGGACGCCGTGCAACTGGTCGAAGATCAACTCGGACTTCCCGTGATCACTGCGGCGACCGCAACCGCCTATGAAACACTCCTGGCTCTCGGCCACAAGCCGGCTATCGTCGGCGCCGGGCGTTTGCTCGCCGGCTCCAGAGTTGCCGGCTCCCGGTAGAACGCGTTCTGGCATCCGCACGCTGACAGAGCAGGCGCCACACGCGACAGGGTCGAGGCGGGCGCCTGCTTCACCAGATTGACGATTACCTGCCAGACGAGCTCTCAGCCGGATGTTGCACTTTGGTCGCGTACGTGTTCGGGTCCGCGATGTCTTCTCGCGAATGATCCGGCAGAAATATCGTGGCCAGAATTGTGATGATCGCTGACACGAGCATGTACACGGCGACAGCGTACCCGGTGCCGAATTGATGTAACAGGAACGTCGCGATGAGGGCGGCTGGGCCGCCGGCGATAATCGAGGCCAGCTGGTAGCCGAGCCCCGACCCGGTGTACCGAAGGTTGGTCGGGAAGCTTTCTGCGATGATCGAGGCCTGCGGGCCGTATTGGATAGCGTGTGGGATGAGCGCCACGCACACCGCGATGAACACCAGCCAGCCGACGCCGCTGTCGAGCACCCCGAAGTAGACGAAACCCCATACACCGGTGATCGCCGCGCCGATCAGGTAGATCTTCTTGCGATTGACCCTGTCTGACAGGTGCCCGAAGTACGGCACGAGGATCAGCTCGATAACCGCCGCAATCATGGTGCCGATGAGCACGAAGTTGTATGAGTAGTTGTGGTTCTTGTCGGTGAGATACGACAGCACGAAAGCGGTGACGATGTAGAACGGCATCTGTTCCGACATCCGCAACAGCGCCGACAGGATGATCTCTTTCGGGTAACGCCTAATGACCTCGCGCACCGGAGACTTGTGTGTCTCCTTGGTCTGGACTACGGCGGCGAACATCGGGGTTTCCGCGATTCGTAGCCGGATGTACAACCCGATGGCCACCAGCACCAGGCTGAGCAGGAACGGAATGCGCCAACCCCACGCGATGAACGCGGTTGTGCCCCAGATCGCATTGAACAAGGCCATCAGGCCGGTGGAGAGGATGATGCCGATCGCCACACCAGTCTGCGGCCAGCTGGCCATCAACCCTCTACGCTTCTGGTTGCCCCATTCCATCGACAGCAGGACCGAACCTCCCCACTCACCACCGACAGCGATGCCTTGGAAGACGCGCAGCAGGATCAGGATAATCGGCGCCGCGTCGCCCCAGATATTCGCGCCGGGGAGCAATCCGATCAGGGCTGAGGCAAGGCCCATCATCGACAGGGTCGTGATGAGCATTGCTTTGCGGCCGATCCGGTCACCCCAGTGGCCGAAGATCGCGGCACCGACCGGGCGGGCGAGGAACCCGACGAAGTACGTCGCGAACGACGCCAGCACGCCAAGATAGGGGGACATGTGGGGGAAGAAGACGTGCGGGAATACGAGCGCCGCAGCGGTGCCGTAGAGGAAGTAGTCGTACCACTCGATTGTTGTGCCGATGGTGCTGGCCACTGCGGCCTTGCGCACTTGGCTTCGCCGTTCTCGGTCAATTACCACAGGCAATTCAGGACTTGACATCGTTGTCTCACTTTGGGTCGGAATCTGGGCATACCTCGACTTGTATGAGGCAAGCCTCTGGCCAGGTGCGGCACGGCTATTCGACACCCGCAGATAACGGGTGCCCCTGGGTGTGCCCACCGGTTTCGGTTTAGCGCGGGCTCCGGATGCTTGTCAAGAGAGGAGACCCGCACATGGGGGGCACAATTATGCACATCGGTGCGCGGCCGGGCGTAGTGGCCGTAGTCGAAAAGTGCTGCGTCGCAGACTTGCGTATCACTGGTACCGTGCCGTGCGGAAGGCGGATAAAGCGGTGGAACAGTCTGCGGCCGACGTTTCGCGGGATGAGAGCGACAAAGGAGTGGCAACAAAATGAAGATCACGGGAGCCGTGCTCGAAGAGATCGGGCGCGCACAGCCTTATGGCGACAGTCGGCCGATCACAATCTGCGAACTAGAACTCGACGACCCGCATCGGGGCGAAGTTCTGATCCGCATCGAAGCGGCCGGAATCTGCCACTCCGATCTCAGCGTCGTCAACGGATCTCGCGCGCGGCGGATCCCCCTGTTACTCGGACACGAGGCAGCGGGGAGAGTAGAAAAACTCGGTGAAGGTATCGAAGATCTCGCGGTCGGGCAACGAGTGGTCATGACCTTCCTGCCGCGCTGCGGTGCGTGCGATGGTTGCCGCACCGGCGGCAGACTGCCGTGTAGCGTCGGTTCGGCAGCCAACGGGGCCGGGACTCTTCTCGGCGGCGGTGTGAGGTTGCATCGAAGCGGACATCCGATCTCACATCACCTGGGCGTTTCGGCCTTCGCGACGTACGCCGTGGTCGACAGGCACTCCATCGTGCCCGTCGACGACGATGTGCCGGCCGACATCGCCGCCGTGCTCGGCTGCGCCGTGCTGACCGGGGGAGGAGCGGTGATCAACGCTGGTGATCCAGCGCACGGCGATTCGATCGCGATCGTCGGGCTCGGTGGCGTCGGGATGGCCGCGCTCATCACGGCCGTCAGCCTCGGAGTGGGCGACGTGATCGGGGTCGACGCGGTGCCTGCGAAATTGCAGAAAGCGAAGGTGCTCGGCGTGAGCGCCGTCTACTCGCCGCAGGAGGCGCTCGACGCCGGAGTGAAAGCCTCCGTCGTCGTCGAGGCGGCAGGGAACCCGCGCGCATTCGAAACCGCTGTGGCCATCACGGCAATCGGCGGACGAACCGTGACTGTGGGACTGCCGGCTCCAGACGCGCGCTCAAGCATCGCACCGCTCGATCTCGTGGCCGAGGCCCGGTCGATCATCGGATGCTACATGGGTTCGGCGGTGCCCTCACGTGACATCCCGATCTACGCACAGCGCTGGCGAGACGGCACGTTGCCGATCGAGGAGCTGATTTCGCGGCGCATCGGCCTGGAGGACATCAACGACGCGATGGACGAGCTTTCCGCAGGTAACGCGATCCGGCAAGTCATCATGTTCGATGCGTGAGCCTGCGGCTCGTGAGATCTCAGCTCGCCGCAGTGTGCAAAAATGTGCACGATGAGCGCGCATCAAGCGCTTTGTTTTCCTGCTCGTGCGGAGGAGCATGGTGCGAAAAGCGCCCGCGACGTAGCGGCGCCATCGGAGGCGAGAACATGATCTCTGCGGAAATTGCTCAAAAAGAGTTGGATCTCTCATTCGCAGGACACATCATCGATGGCGAGCAGCGAGACTCGGCCGACGAGCAGAGCATCGACGTCATCGCGCCCCGCGACCGCAGCGTCATGGGCATGGCGGCACAGGGCGGAGTGGCGGATGTCGAGGCCGCGGTCAAGGCGGCACGGGCCGCCTTCCCGGCATGGCGAGACATGGCGCCGCGGGCGCGCGGGCGTTTGCTTGCGAGAGTCGCGGACCGGCTCGAGGACGCCGCCGAGCGGATCGCGAAGATCCTGTCGCTCGAGAACGGGAATGCCCTGCGCACCCAGTCGCGCGGTGAACTCGCATTCGCCGTCGACACATTTCGGTATTTCGGAGGACTGGCGAGCGAGGCCAAGGGTGAACAGATACCGTTGTCGCTGAACAAGCTCGACTACTCGCGTCGCGAGCCGTACGGCGTGGTCGGTGCCATCATCCCCTGGAACGCGCCCGTGCAATTGGGCTGCATGAAAATCGCTCCCTCGATCGCGGTGGGAAACACGATCGTTCTCAAAACTGCGGAGGACGCGCCGTTCGCGGTGATGGAGATTGCGAAGATCTGCCAAGAGTTCCTACCGCCCGGCGTTGTGAATGTGGTGCACGGCACGGGGGCGGTGACGGGTGAGGCGCTGATCAACGCGCCGGGCGTCGACAAACTCTCGTTTACGGGATCGACTGCGGTCGGACAACGGATCCTCGCGGTAGCGGCGTCGCGGATCATTCCCGCGTCGCTGGAGCTCGGCGGTAAGAATCCGCAGATCGTTTTTCCGGATGCCGACGAAGAATGGGCGGTCGAAGCCGCGATGCTCGGAATGCGCTTCTTTCGCCAAGGACAGTCGTGCACGGCGGGATCGCGACTATTCGTGCATCAGTCGATCTTCGACTCCTTCATGCAGAAATTTTCGAGTAAAGCAGCCGAGATGACGGTCGGAGATCCGCTGGAGGAGGCATCCGATATTGGCGCGATCGTCAACAAGAAACAGTTTGACCGGGTGTGCGGGTTCATCGAGGAGGCAATGAGCGTCGACGGCGGGCAGCTGCTAGCAGGAGGCCCGCCGCCGAAGGACGGCCCGCTGTCGCTCGGATACTACGCGCGGCCGACCGTCTTCTCGCACATCGACAACTCGTTCAAGATCAACCGGCAGGAGGTGTTCGGCCCCGTCGTTGTCGCCATTCCGTGGGAGACGGAAGACGAAGTCGTCGCGATGGCGAACGACACGCATTACGGGCTGTCCGCTTTCGTTCACACCAAAGATCTCGGTGCGGCCATTCGTACGGCTCACCGCATCGACGCGGGTTGGGTACAGGTCAACCACGGCGGCGGGCAGGTGCTCGGCCAGTCGTACGGCGGGTACAAGAATTCGGGGATGGGGCGCGAGTTCTCCCTCGAGGGAATGCTCGAAGGCTATACGCACCGTAAGCACATTTCGATACGCTTGGACGTCTGAAGCGTTGGGCGGGCAAGTCGCACCCCTCGAGATTAGCTGGATCCGTCCGGGCAAACGCTTGTGAGCATCGTCAGCACGGGCGTGCCGTCGGCATCCACGATCGACAGCTCGACGCTCAATGCACCCAACGCGGCAAGGCTCGTCGCGTGCGTTCCGCCGCACGGGATCCGCACGGTCGCACCGTTCAGCTCGCAGCTCCAATAGCGTCGCTCGGTCAGGCGTTCTCCGTCGCGTTCGATCCGCACGGCCGACCCGGTCTCGCTCCAGCTCGCTAGTAACCCGTTGACGGATGCCTGCACGGCATCAAGCTCGTCGGCCAAACCTTCCGTCGTGAAGCCCTTGCGCCGCAGTGACTTGTTCAGCCGGAATCGATCCGTCGATCCGTTCTCGCGAATGCGCGATGACTCGATTGCGAGTCCATCGAAATCCGGGTTCCCGAGTCCGTCGGCGCGGGCATCCTTGGTCCAACGGTTTGCGAGCGCGGCGTTCAACGCGAGCGACGCGACATGACACGCCGTGTGCCCGATCGAGAGAGCTCGGCGGTAGTCGGCGTCGACGACGACCTCGACGGTGTCACCCTCGGCGAGACGCGGGGCCATGCCGATGACATGCGCGACGACGAATGCCCAGCCCTCTTCGCCCTTGCCCACCGGGATGTCTTCGCCGAGGAACAACGACGATCCGTCGGTCGCCGCGACGATGCAGTCTTCGACGGTGATTTCTGCATCGCGCACACGCATCACTGCACGGTCGGCACCCTGGTCGGGCCAGCCAGCGTCGACTGGGTGGCAACAGGTGGCATCGAGCAGCACAGCGACGCGACCATTCGCCAGCGATTCCGTGTGCACGACGGTCGCCGAGTTATGCGTCGCACCGGTCGGATAGCTGACGACGGTGTCCGTCGTGGGGAGTGTCATGGATCTATTCTGTCGTCCCATCCCGGCACGGATCCGGTGATCATTCTCCCAAGTCGCCCGGGCCGATCGTCAGCCGCGAGCCGTGCGGCATCCTCTTCGCGCTCCGCATTTGATGCCGGATTCGCACTGTCTTGGCGCTCAGGCACACGATTTGTTCGGAGTTGGGGCCTCAAAACTACTGATTTCGTTGCATCTGCCTCGAAACGTTGCCAGAATGACTGCAGACCAGGCGATGGCGCCCGCGATTGCGGTGGAGCGGCTGACCCGAATCCTCAATGGCTGGAGGTAGCCCGTGACCGAAGTCACCCAGACTGACATACTCGATTCCGCGACCGACCGCAGTTCGAGCGCGCCACCGGCCGTCGTGCTGCGACACGTCACCAAGATGTTCGGCGACGCGGCCGCGGTGGACGATATCGATCTGGAGCTCGGCTCCGGCGAGTTCTTTGCGTTGCTGGGACCGTCCGGCTGCGGCAAGACCACGACGCTGCGCATGGTCGGCGGCTTCGAGTTGCCCTCGTTCGGGCGTATCTGGCTTGACGGCGCAGACGTCACCATGCTTCCGCCGTACAAGCGTGACGTGAACACTGTGTTCCAGTCGTACGCCCTGTTCCCGCACATGACGGTCTTCGAAAATGTCGCATTCGGGTTGCGTCGGCGCGGCGTCGCCAATGCCGACATTCGCCGGCGGGTGCAGCGCAACCTCGACCTTGTCGGCCTCAACGGCTACGACAAGCGCAAGCCACTGCAGCTTTCCGGTGGCCAGCAGCAGCGCGTTGCCCTGGCCCGTGCTCTCGCGAATGAGCCCAAGGTGCTCTTGCTCGACGAGCCGATGGGCGCACTGGATGCGAAGATCCGCAAGAGCATGCAGATCGAGCTCAAGCGCATCCAGCAAGAAGTCGGAATCACCTTCCTTTACGTCACGCACGACCAGAACGAAGCCATGTCGATGGCCGACCGACTCGCCGTGATGAACGGCGGCCATATTGAAGATATCGGGGCACCCGACCGTGTTTACGACCGGCCCGCGACGCAATTCGTCGCCGAGTTCCTCGGTACGTGCAACATCCTGCCGCTTGACACATTGAACGGCCCTGCGCTGCGTCTGCCGGACGGCAGCTTCGTCGAACCGGCGCCGACAGACAAGCAACGGATCGTCGAGAGCCAGGCTCGCATCGGCATCCGCCCCGAGAAGTTGGTTGTGACGCGCGCAGCAATTGCTGCAGCCGACGCCGCCAGCGCGCCCAATCGGGTGCAGTGCACCGTGCGCACCGCCACGTACCTCGGCGCGAGCACCGAGTATGAGATCGACACAGGCTGGGGCGGAATCCTCAAGTCGTTCGCGCAGAACCTCGACGAGTCCTCGCGTGCACGTCCGGGCGAGAGCGTCATCGTTTCGTGGGATGCCCGGCACAGCTTCCTGTTGCCGGCCGAAGCCGACAGCATCCCGGCAGCAGCGCCGGTAACGGGCCCGTTCCGGGCGGTCGCGCCATGACCGGCACGAACGGCCCGCGGGATCCTGCGCTGTGGCGTGGGCTGACGCAGAACCGGATGTCCCGTCGCACAATGTTGCGCGGCGCTCTCACTGGGGCCGGGGCAGTGGCCTTGGCTTCGACGCTCGCAGCGTGCGGCATCAAGGGTTCGATAGCCGATGAGGCGCAGATTCACGTCGATTGGCCGGCTTACTGGGCGAAGCAGAAGAAGACGGGCACGCTCGACTTCGCAAACTGGCCGCTGTACATCGACCAGGACCACGGCAAGATCCCATCGCTCGAACTGTTCACCAAGAGGACGGGCATCAAGGTCAACTACCAGCCGGTCATTCAGAACAACGCGCCATTCTATGCAACGATCGCGCCGATGCTGCGCGCGCACGGGTCGACCGGCTACGACATCATCGTGATGACCAACGGCTGGGAATTGACGGAGCTCATCAAGAACGGCTTCCTCATGGAGCTGGATCACTCGCGACTTCCCAACTTCGACAAATATGCCGCGAACAACGTGAAGGACCCGATCTACGACCCCGGAAACAAACACTCCGTCGTCTGGCAGACCGGGTACACCGGGCTGGCGTACAACACGAAGCTCGTCGACCGGCCGATCACCAGCTTCCAAGATCTACTCGACCCGGCTTTCAAAGGGCACGTCGGCATGATGAGCGACAACACGGAGCTCGGCAGTGCGGGGCTGCTCGCGATCGGCGTCGATCCGTCGAAGTCGACGCCCGCGGATTGGCGACGGGCCGCCGAGTGGCTGAAGAAGCAACGGCCGAACGTCGCGGGCTACTACGACCAGAGCTACATTGACAAACTGCAGAACGGCGACACCTGGGTGACGCAGGCGTGGTCTGGCGATATCTTCCAGGCGATTGCGTCGGGCAACAAGCACCTCAAGTTCGTCATCCCCAAAGAGGGCCAGGTCATCTGGCACGACAACATGATGATCCCGATGCAGGCGGAACATCCGGTCGACGCCCTCGAATGGATGAACTTCTACTACACGCCCGAAGTCGCCGGCATGGTCGAGGACTGGGTGAACTATGTCTGCCCGGTTCCGGAGGCGAAGGAGTACATATTGAAAACCCTTGACGATCCCGCTGTCGCGAACAGTCCGCTCGTCTTCCCCGGCCCCGAGGTAGACGCCGTGTCGCACGACTACTACGTGTTCAAGAACTACAGCGAATACGACGAGTGGAACTCCACCTTCAACCCGGTGATCCAGTCGTGACCGCGCTCGCTCAGACCACGCGTCCGGCCGGCAGCCTTCCCGGCCCCGGCGCAAAGAATGCACGCCACTGGTTCAGGGGTCGCAGCACGCCGTATCTGCTCAGCCTTGCGGGCGGCGCGTGGCTGCTCATCCTGTTCGTCATACCGCTCGTGTCGGGTCTTGTCGTGTCGCTCGAGACCGGCAACCCTGATACCGGGTACACGTTCACCTGGAACTGGGGTATCTACGCCGATATCTTCGTGAATTCGGATGTCCCGTACCTCACCTTCCTCATCCGCGGCGTGTTGTACGGTGCCGGAGCGACGATCGTGACCATGATCGTCGGCTACCCGCTCGCCTACTACATCGCTTTCCGCGCGCCGCAGCGCTGGAAGAACGCGCTGCTGCTACTGGTCATGCTCAGCTTCCTCGTGTCGTTCGTGATCCGCACGGACATGTGGGCCTTCCTCCTCTCCGACCAGGGCCCGGTGCTGACGGTGCTGCGCGACCTGCACGTCGCCGGCAAGGGCACGCACGTCCTCGGCACCAGCGCAGCCGTGATCGGCGGCATGGCGTACAACGATCTGGCCTTCATGGTGTTGCCCATCTACGTCGCCCTGGAACGCATCGATCCACGGCTGATCGAGGCATCGGCGGACCTGTACGCGAATAAGAGGCAGTCCTTCATGCGTACGATCCTGCCGCTGACCCGGTCCGGCATCTTCGCCGGTGTGCTGCTCGTGTTCATCGACTCAGCTGGCGACCCGGTCAACGCGTCGTTGCTCGGCGGCACGAATACCTACGTGATCGGGCAGGCAATTCAGGATGCCTTCCTGACCAATCAGCAGTACAACGTGGCGGCCGCGCTGTCGACTGTGCTGATGATTGTGCTCGGCATCATCTTGTTCGCCTACGCCCGAATAGCGGGAACCGACAACATCGAGGACCTGGTATGAGCACCACCATCGCCACAGCGCCCGCTCCCGAGCGATCGTCAACTCCCGGCGGAGCGGCCATTTCGATGCAGAAACGTCGCCGGCGTCCCCTGTTGCCGATCATCTTCTGGGTCGTCATCGTGATCACGCTCGTGCCGATCTTCACAATGGTGCTGTACAGCTTCAACAACACCCCGACGAGCCGCATAACGTTCCAGTGGCACGGCTTCACGACGTACTGGTATCAGAACCTGACACAGGTCAGCGGACTCGGAGACTCGTTCCTGGCCTCGATCGAGATTGCGATCCTCTCTGCGGTCATCTCGATTCTGCTTGGCGTGCCACTCGCGATGGCGCTCGAGCGGCACCGGTTTCTCGCACGCGGGCCGCTGAGCACCACCGTGTTCGCCGACATCGCTGCACCGTCGATCGTCGTGGGCGCCGCGTCACTGTCGTTCTTCCTGTCGGTGAACGTCCCGCTCGGTTTCCTGACCATTCTGCTGGTGCACATCACCTTCAATCTGGCGTACGTCGTCGTGGTCGTGCGTGCCCGGCTCTCGGGAAGCGGCACGGTGCTGGAACAGGCGGCAGGAGACCTCGGCGCGAATCCGTTCACCGCGTTCACCAAGGTGACGCTGCCGTTGCTGGTTCCCGGCATGATTGCCGCCGGCGCCCTCGCATTGGCGATGTCGATCGACGACTACGTCATCACGAGCTTCGTCGCCGGCCCGACAGTGACCTTCCCGCTGTTCGTCTACGGCGCGGCCAAGGTCGGCCTGCCTCCACAGGTGCTGTGCTTCGGCTCGATCATCTTCGTTGTCGGCCTCGCCGTCGTGCTGCTGAACGGCTTCCTGACCCGGCGCGGCCAGCCGAAGTAACGCGTCGGCCGAAATCGTAGGCCGGCCACACGCCAATTCGGGCTCGGTACTTGAGTGAGAGCCGAACTCTGCGCCAGACACTGAACGCTGGCCCGGAGATTCGACGCTGGCCCGGACTGGAAAACGCTTGCCAGTCCGGGCCAGCGCTAAAACTCCGGGCCAGCGCAACTGCTGCAGCGCCAAAACACTGCTCGAGCGCAGCGGGCCGAGGTGGTGCAACCGGCCGCGGCGCGCCGCGCGCTGTTACGAGTCGAAGCCGAGGCCGACAGCATCCAGGGTCTTGAGAATGAGGTTGCGCTTGCCCTCGTTGTGGTCCGCGCGGTTGAGTGACCAGCGGGTTGCCTGAATGCCCATCGATGCGACAGGCTCGGGCGGGAACGGCATCGGCGTGCTGCGCACCATTTTCGTCTCGGTGCGTTCGGTCTTCGTGCCGGCGAAGAAGTCCAGCATGACCTGCGCGCCGAATCGGGTTGCGCCGACGCCGAGGCCGGTGTAGCCGAGCGCGTAGGCGATCCTGTTGTCTCGGGCGCTTCCGTAGAACGCGCAGAACCGACTGCAGGTGTCGATTGCGCCGGCCCAGCGGTGTGTGAACGAGATGCCCTCCAGTTGAGGGAACGTGGTGAAGAAGTGGCTCGCCAGGCGCTCGAAGGTCGCCGGGCGGTCCTCGTAGCTGGAACGCGCCTGACGCCCGTAGTGGTAGATCGCGTCGTAGCCGCCCCAGAGAATGCGATTGTCTGCGGTGAGCCGGTAGTAGTGGAACTGGTTGGACGCGTCGCCCAGCCCCTGCCTGTTCTTCCAGCCGATCGAGGCGAGCTGCTCGGCACTCAGCGGTTCGGTCATCAGCACGTAGTCGTACACCGGCACGGTCGCCAGGCGATTGCGCTTCAGAAGCGACGGGAACACGTTAGTCCCGAGCGCAACCTTCTTCGCGCGCACCGTCACGTCGCGCTCGCCGATGATCGCGCTGGCACCGCTTCCGATGCGCACGTCAACGCCCTCGGCGGATGCGAGTCCCCGCGTTTCCAACGCGGCCACCGGCGTGTGCTCGAAGATTTCCACTCCGGCCTCGACACAGGCGCGGGCAAGTTCGTGTGCGAGCTTGGCCGGATGTACGAGTGCGGAGTCGTGCGTGTGGAACAGGCCCGCCAGGTAGCTGCGGGAATTGACCTCCGCGCGCATGGCCGCGGTGTCGAGAAAGTGCGAATTGACGCCGTCCGCACCTTCGCGCAGCCACTCGATCTGGTGCGGCTCTGTCGCCACGTCAATAGCGCCATTGCGCTCGAAATCGCAGTCCAAGTCGAGCGCGGCGACAGTTTGTTCGATCCCGTCGAGGTTCTTCATGCCGAGCCGCTCGAGTTCGTCGTACTCGTCGGCGAATCGCGTGCGTCCGTTCTCCTCACCGTGGGTGAGGCTGGCTTCGCAGAAGCCGCCGTTACGACCGGACGCAGCCCAGCCCACCGTGCGCGCCTCGAGCAGCACGATGCGGGCATCCGGATCGGCCTGTTTCGCCAGCAGCGCGGTCCAGAGTCCGCTGTAGCCGCCGCCGACGACCGCGAGGTCGCAGGACAGATTGCCGCGGAGCGTCGGATGCGCCGGTGCCGGTGAGTCGTCCAACCAGAAGGAGCCGTGCTTCGCGCCGGTGAGCGCGTGGGCGACAGTGGATTCATTCGGGCGTTGGCGTTCGAAGACGGTGCTTCCCACGGGTGACTCTCCTGTTTATACCGCACGCCGGCTTGGTCGGCGCGCGGGGGCTACTGGCTATTCTCGCAAGACCGATGCAGTGGCGTCTACTGAATCAGTCGTGAAAGGACGCTAGTTCACGCAATTCGTCCGAGTGGAGCCCTTCGCGCGACGATTTCCGCACCCCTCCTCGCGTGTTGCCGCAACATGCGGGTTACGAGGCAACTCACGCACATCGCGTTTCCGTGAGTTGCCGCGCGAAGGGTCATTTGCGGCAACTCACGGGAGGGGGTGATCAGTCGACGGATGCTGGGGCGTGCGCCTCGAGGAACTGGTAGACCTCGGTCGAGTCGACGCCGGGAAACGTGCCCGTCGGGAGCGCGGCGAGCAGACTGGTGGGCGTGCGGGCCGCGGGCCAGGAAGCGGATGCCCATTTCGCGGCCAGTTCGGGCGGTGCGGCCTTGCAGCATGATTCGTCTGGGCAGCGAGAGACGGCACGGTGCGGCGTCTCACGCCCCCGGAACCACTTGACGTGCTCGAATGGCACGCCGACGCTGACCGAGTACTCTCCCTCTTTCGCCTTCTCGATGCGGGCGGTGCACCAGAACGTGCCGGTCGGGGTGTCGGTGTACTGATACCAGGGGCTGAACCGGTCTTCGACGTCGAAGACGGTGCGTGCAGTCCAGTTGCGACAGACGGTTGTGCCCTCAACAGCCCCGAGCGCGTCTGACGGAAAGCGCACCTTGTCGTTCTCGTAGGCCTTGATGATCGTGCCGGATTCGTGCACCTTCATGAAGTGCACCGGAATCCCCAGCCGCGCGGTTGCGAGGTTGGTGAAGCGGTGCGCGGCCGTTTCGTAGCTGACGGCGAACGCGTCGCGGAGATCTTCCATCGAGATGCGCCGGGAGTTCTTCGCCTCGGTGAGCACAGTGACGGCATCCGCTTCTGGCAGCAGGATTGCCGCGGTCAGATAGTTGGTCTCAACACGCTGGCGCAGAAAATCGGCATAGTTTCTGGGCTCCTCGTGCCCGCAGAGCAGGCTCGCGAACGCTTGCACGATCGGGGAGCGGGAGTCGCGGGAGAGCGATTGCGCAGTCGGCAGGTAGATGCGGCCGTTGATGCGGTCGGTCACTGAGCGCGTCGAATGCGGCAGATCGCTGACGTAGTGCAATGACAGCCCGAGGCGTTTGGCCATGTCCGCAACAGTCTGCTGCGACACGGGCCCGCCGGTGTGCCCGACCGCGCGCAACTGCACGGCGGCCAGCTTCTCCAGCTCCGGATAGTAATTGTCGCGCGCCCGCATCTGCGCGCGCAGCTCTGCGTTGGCCCGGCGCGCCTCCTCCGGCGTGGCGGCGCGCTCGCGATGCAGCCGGGCGACCTCCTGGTGCAGGGCGAGGATTGTGCGCAGTGTCTCGTCGGTCTGCGTTTTCGAGACGCGCATCGGCTCCAAGCCCAGAGCCGCGAAAACCGGCCCGCGCTGAGCGCGCTCGAGCGCGATCTCCAATGCGGCCCGTTCGCTGGGCGGCGTCGGGTCGAGCAACTCATCCGTCGTCACCTGCAGAGCGGATGCGATGGCGTGCAACATCGACAAGCTCGGCTCACGCTTGCCGTTCTCAAGCGTTGACACCTGGGATGCCGCGCGTCCGATCGCCGCGCCCAACTCGTCGAGTGTCAGGCCGCGAGCGATACGTGCCTCACGGATGCGCCTGCCGAGCGTGAGTGCATCGATGCCCGACGGTGCCGTCGAATCGAGCGCGTCGGTTGCGGGCAAGTCGGTAGCGTACGCCGCGCCGTACGCCGCGCCCGCAGCCAGCGTCGTCAACGGTTCAGCAATGGTGGTCATGTGGTTCATGGTCACACGGCGCAAATCTTCTGGCAAGTAGAAGAATCAAGATTCTTCTATCGAGAAGTTTGGCCGCAGGGGGTTGCGGCGGGCGCAGGATCGATGCAAGACATCCGGTTGCGGGTGTGGCGAACGTCGGACACGACCCGACCGAGCGCCACGGCACACTGACGCAACTGAGCTCATCATCGACATTCACCTCCCTCAGGAGAACACCATGAACGACAGCACTTCCCCCACGCATGGCTCACGGCCGGGCGACCAGACACAGAGCGCATCCGAACTCGAATGGGAGTGGGCGAACGACCCCCGCTGGGACGGCATCCGCCGCGACTACTCCGCAGATGACGTCGTCGCACTGCGCGGCAGCATCATCGAAGAACACACGCTCGCCCGCCGCGGCGCCGAGAACCTGTGGCGCCTCATTCAGGATCAGGGAACACCGGACGACCCGCACTGGATCGCGGCGCTCGGCGCGCTGACCGGAAACCAGGCGGTACAGCAGGTGCGCGCCGGTCTGAAGGCCATCTACCTCTCTGGCTGGCAGGTCGCCGCAGACGCGAACTCCGCAGGGCAGACCTACCCCGACCAGAGCCTGTACCCGGTGAATTCGGTGCCGGCCGTCGTGCGGCGGATCAACAATGCGCTGCTCCGCGCCGACCAGATCGAATCGCCCTCTCCGGATTCGCGCGAGCGCATCGCCGACCCCGGCACCCTGGCACCCGGGCATCGGGCAACGACCGAACAGGCAAGCACAGCGCAGCCGGCGCACGACTGGCTGGCACCGATCGTGGCGGATGCGGAGGCCGGCTTCGGCGGGCCCCTGAACGCCTACGAGTTGATGCGTTCGATGATCGAAGCGGGCGCGGCCGGCGTGCACTGGGAGGACCAGCTCGCGAGCGAGAAGAAGTGCGGGCACATGGGTGGCAAGGTGCTCGTGCCGACCGGGCAGCACATCCGCACGCTGAACGCGGCGCGGCTGGCGGCGGATGTCGCGGGCATCCCCACGATCGTCATCGCACGCACCGACTCGCTTGCGGCTTCGCTGATCACGAGCGACCACGACGAGCGCGACCGCTCGTTCCTCACCGGTGAGCGCACGGCCGAAGGCTTCTACGGTGTCCGCGGCGGGGCCGACGCCGTGGTTGCTCGCGGTCTGGCGTACGCGCCGTACGCCGACCTGCTCTGGGTCGAATCTGCTGAGCCCGACCTGCAGCTGGCGCGGCGCTTCGCTGAGGCGATTCACCGTGATTTCCCCGGCAAGCGTCTGGCCTACAATTGCTCACCGTCGTTCAACTGGAAAAGCCACCTGGACGACGAGACGATCGCCCGCTTCCAGCGCGAGCTGGCGGCGATGGGCTACGCATTCCAGTTCATCACGCTGGCCGGCTTCCACGCCCTCAACCACTCGATGTACACCCTCGCTCGCGACTACTCGAAGCGGCAGATGAGTGCATACGTCGACCTGCAAGAAGCCGAGTTCGCATCCGAACTCGACGGATACACCGCCACCCGTCATCAGCGGGAAGTCGGCACCGGCTATTTCGATCAGATCGCCACCGCGCTCAATCCTGACAGCGCGACCCTTGCTCTCGTCGGCTCGACCGAGCAAGCACAGTTCTGAGCAAGCACAGTTCTAACCGGCAGCCGTTGTCCCTACGGCACCGGCATCTGAAAGGCATACGACCATGAACACCACACCTACTCAGCTGCGCCCGAAAACGGCGCTGGACCACCGAGCTCTGTCCGGCTCGCGAGAGCCGCGCATCGAGGTGCGCACGAATGACGATCGCGGAACCGGCGACATCCGCACCATTCTGAATCCGGAAGCGCTGGCGTTCCTCACCGCGCTGCACGACCGCTTCGCGGGCGAGCGTCACGAACTCCTGGCGGAGCGGATGCGCCGCCGCGTGGATGTCGCGAACGGTCGCGACCCGCGTTTCCTCGCTGCTACGGCGGGCATCCGTGACGACGCGACCTGGCAGGTCGCCGGTGCCGGTCCCGGACTGGAAGATCGCCGCGTCGAGATCACAGGCCCAACCGACCGCAAAATGGCGATCAATGCACTGAACTCCGGAGCGAAAGTCTGGCTCGCCGACCTCGAGGATGCCACGAGTCCAACCTGGGAGAACATCCTGGGTGGGCAGCGTTCGCTGTTCGACACCGTGCGCGGGCTGATCGACTACACCTCGCAAGAAGGCAAGGAGTACACGGTGCGCGGGGCCACCCCCACGATCGTGATGCGGCCGCGTGGCTGGCACCTGGTCGAAAAGCACCTGACCTTCATTGACCGCACCGGGCGAGCGCTGCCGGCATCCGCGAGTCTGACAGACTTCGGACTGTACTTCTGGCACAACGCGCAATTACTCGTCGAGCAGGGCAGCGGCCCGTATTTCTACCTGCCCAAGCTGGAGAGTCACGAGGAGGCGCGGCTGTGGAACGACATCTTCGTCTTCGCGCAGCGCTACATCAGGATGCCGCAGGGCACGATTCGCGCGACCGTGCTGATTGAGACGATCCAGGCCGCTTTCCAGATGGAGGAGATCCTCTATGAACTGCGCGAGCACTGCGCGGGCCTGAACGCGGGTCGTTGGGACTACATCTTCTCGATCATCAAGACGTTCCGCTCCCGTGGGCGGCGATTCGTCTTCCCCGACCGCAAGCAGATCACGATGACGGTGCCATTCATGCGGGCATATACCGAACTGCTGGTGGCGACCTGCCACAAGCGCGGGGCATATGCCATTGGAGGCATGAGTGCATTCATTCCGAACCG
This sequence comes from Microbacteriaceae bacterium, assembly GCA_036510655.1. Classification (GTDB taxonomy): domain Bacteria; phylum Actinomycetota; class Actinomycetes; order Actinomycetales; family Microbacteriaceae; genus Rathayibacter_A. The sequence goes on from DATCDQ010000081.1 coordinate 32,772, forward strand.
GCGCGACCCGTTGGTCACGGAACAAGCACTCGAGAAAGTCAGCGCCGACAAGCAGCGCGAGGCGAACGACGGCTTCGACGGCACCTGGGTGGCGCATCCAGATCTGATTCCTGCCGCGCGGGCCGAGTTCGACGCCGTGCTGGGTGGGCGCCCCAACCAGCTCGGCAGACACCGCGATGTGCATGTCACTGCCGCGCAGCTGTTGGACATCTCCTCGATCGGCGGCGAGGTCACGATCGCCGGCGTGCGCGACAACGTTTCGGTCGCTCTGCGCTACATCGAAGCCTGGCTGCGCGGGCAGGGTGCCGTCGCGATCGACAATCTGATGGAGGATGCCGCGACCGCGGAGATCTCCCGCTCGCAACTCTGGCAGTGGATCGAGAATCGCACCGTCACGGTGGAGGGCACGTTGATCGATCGCGCGCTCGTGAGCCGGATGCTCGCGGAGACGGCCGCGACGCTGCCGCGGCCGATCGGCAATCGGGTCGACGACGCCACGGAGATCCTGACCGAGGTGGCGCTTCGAGACGAGTTCCCCACCTTCCTGACCATCTGCGCGTACGCGCGACACCTGGTTCAGGCGGATGCGCCGACCACGGGCGCGGTGGCGCTCGCCGGCTGACGCCCCGCTGGTCGAGTAGCGAGGTAAAGATGGTGGTCGAGTAGCGAGGAACGAGCATATCGAGACCCGTATCGACCCCTGAGGAGGTCTCGATACGCTCGCTGCGCTCGCGGGCTACTCGACCAACGAAGCGACCGCAGTCGCGCGGAAGTAGTGTTGCTGCATGCCTGCCACTGTTCGCGCGGCCGTCTCAGCGGATGCAGCGCCACTCGCCGAAGTTGCTGCCGTCACCTTTCCGCTGGCCTGTCCGCCGCATTCCACCCCCGAGGCTCAAGCCTCTTTCATCGCCGACGTGCTGTCCGAGGCTCGCTTTGCCGAATACGTCGCCGATCACAATCGAGCCGTTCTCGTCGCCGAGGACGAAGCCGACCGAACGATGATCGGCTACACGATGCTCGTCTTCGGCGAACCGCACGATCCGGATGTCCTCGCCTCGTTGCGCATTCACCCGACGGTCGAACTGAGCAAGTGCTACGTGCTGCCGGGACACCACGGCGCAGGCGTTGCAGGCGCGCTCATGACGGCATCGCTGACGGCCGCTCGGGCGCGCGGTGCGGCCGGAATCTGGCTCGGAGTCAACGAGGAGAATGCGCGGGCGAACCGTTTCTACAACAAACACGGTTTCCAGCAGGTCGGCACCAAGCACTTTCGCGTCGGCGACAGTGTCGAGGACGATTTCGTACTGGAACGATCGCTTTAGTTTCTACGGTTTACGAAGTGATTTGCCGAGGATCAGGCCGTTTTCCGTCGTTTTACAAGATCATCTCAACTGAATTCGCAGATTTTTCTTGTTCGCGGAGTTCTCGGGGTGCTAACTTCTGCACAGAGCATATATCCGATGTGCGAAGGAGCAGGTCATGGCCTCAGGGCTCGATACAAAACCGCGTGAAGAGCATCATCACGAACTGCAGGCAGATGGAGTCAGTGCGGCGGGCTCCATCGTCATGGCCGTAGCGGGCAGTGCGCCGGCATACTCGATCGCAGCGACCACCGCCGTTCTCGTCGCCGCCGCAGGACTCGCAAGCCCAGCAGCCCTGCTCTGGTGCGACCTTCCGATGCTCGGTATCGCATGGGCTTTCGCGTACTTGGGCCGAGCGGACGTGAATGCGGGCGCCGCATATTCCTGGGTTGGGCGAGCGTTGCATCCGATTCTCGGATTCTTCTCCGGCTGGGCGCTGGTGGTCTCTGCGACCATCTTCATGGTGGCCGGCGCACTCCCTGCCGGGATCATGACGGTCTCACTGTTCGCGCCGGACCAAGCGGGCAATGTGCTGCTGGTGACTGTGGTCGGCGCCATCTGGTTCCTCGTGATGGCCGCTTGTGTCTTATTCGGCGTCCGGGTCACGGCGCGCGCACAGTGGATCATGTCGAGCGTCGAAGTCGCGATCCTCGTGGTCTTCGCCGTCATCGCGATCGCTCAGGCGACGTTCGGCAAGCATGCCGGTGCCGACTTCAGCTGGGACTGGTTCGGATTTTTGCACTTCAGCGGCGTCAGCGGGTTCGTTGGTGCCGCCCTGATCGCGTCCTTCTACTACTGGGGCTGGGATGTCAGTTCCAACCTCAACGAGGAGACGAAGAACGGTCACAAGTCGGCCGGCAAGGGCGGCATCATCGGCGTCATCATCGTCTTCCTGCTGTTCGAGGTCTTCACGATCGCGATCCAGGTCATACTGCCGGCCAAGGCCATCCAGGCCAGCAGCGGCAACGTGCTGGGCGTGCTCGGCGAGGTGATCTGGCCGGGGATCGGCGGCAAGATCCTGATCGTCGCTGTCATGCTCTCGACTATCGCCACGCTGGAAACGGCCCTGATCCAGGTGACCCGGTCACTGTTCGCGATGGGTCGCGATCACACCATCCCGCAGGCATTCGGCCACTCGCACCCGCGCTGGAAGACGCCGGCGTTCGCGACCATCGTTGTGACCTGCGTTTCGATCGTGCTGTTCATCGGTTCGAACTTCCTCGGCAGCGTGGCCCAGATCCTCAGCGATGCGATCAGTTCCATCGGGCTGCAGATCGCCTTCTACTACGGCCTCGCCGGTATCGCCGTCGTCGTCGCGTACCGCAAGATCATCTTCAAATCGGTGAAGAACTTCATCTTCATCGGTCTCTGGCCGGCGATCGGCGCGCTCTTCATGGTCTGGATCTTCGTCGTGTCGATCCCGTCGCTCGGGCTCCTCGTCGACCTGATCGGTCTCGGCACCCTTGCGCTCGGGATCATTCCGCTCATCGTGTTCTGGAAGAAGGGCAGGGCCTACTTCCAGGAGCGCCGCCCGCTCTCACTGCCGGACGAGCTGACCGGCGCCGTCACCGTGGTGCATCCGAGGACTCGAACCAACAACGCTGAGCCTCGGCTGATGGCCGAACAACCGTCCTGCCAGCGACAGGCTCCAGCCATCAACTGACGACGCGAAGCACGATCTTGCCACGCGTGTGCCCGGTTCCGAGTGCGCGGTGCGCGGCCGCGGCATCCGCCAGGTCGAACACTGTGTCGAGCTCCACATGCACATCGCCCGCTCCGATCAGCGCAGCGATTATCGCGAGTGTGCGGGCGTCCGGTGCCACTTTGTAATGCGTCGCCCGGATGCCGGCTGCCGCAGCATCCGCAATCACGTTCGGCCAACTGCCGGTGGGAACGTTCACGAGCAGACCGCCCGACCGCAGGACGCGGAGCGATCGCGTGCCGGTGTTGTCGTACACGTTGCCGATGAGATCGATCACGACATCGACGTCGCGTGCGACCTCCTCGAAACGCTGTGCGGAGTAGTCGATCACTTCGGCCGCACCGAGAGAGCGCAGCCAGTCGAGATTGCGCGCGGAACCTGTCGCGATCACGTGCGCACCCCTGAGCACGGCGAACTGCACCGCGAAGTGACCGACGCCGCCGCTGCCGGCGTGGATGAGCATCCGCTGCCCCGCTTGGGCGTGCGCAACGTCGACGACCGCGCCCCATGCGGTGAGCGCGGCGACCGGAATCGCGGCGGCCTCGACGTGCGAAAGTGCGTCGGGTTTGCGGGCGAGACTCAGTTCCGACACGGCGACGTATGCGGCGAAGGTGCCGGAATAGCGCGGCATCGTCACCATGCCGAAGACCTCAGCGCCCGGCTGAAGTGGGTGCGCCTCGTAGGGGGAGGCGACGACCACGCCGCTGAAATCCTGCCCGAGGATGGCCGGATAGGAACGGATGCCCGCAGCAACTCCGTGCCCGGCTCGCGTCTTCGCGTCGATCGGATTCAAGCCGGCGGCGTGCACTCGGACCAGGAATTCGGAGCCGAATCGGTCAGGGAGCGGCACGGTCGCCAGGTGGAGGACCCCGGGGTCGCCGGGCGCATCGTTCACGATCGCGCGCATGGTTTGCGGCAACCGTTCACTCGGCGATGCGGACGCAGTCTGCGATGCTGCGCGAGGCGTATTCTGAGGCAGGGAATCTGACATGGACGCCTTTCTGGTGCGCACGCGCGCACGTCTCCACGCTATGGCGTTGTCTGCGCCTGCGCCTGCGCCAGGCCGGCGGGGCGAAGCTTCCGGGGGCCAGGGCGGCCAGGGCGGCCAGGGCGGCTCGGGCGGCCAACGCGGCTCGTCGGCGTCGAGGCTCGGACCGGTCGGGCGCAGCATCCTCACGGTGGGTGCGCTCGCCGCGCTCGCGGGTGTGGTTGTGATCTGGGCGGCGAGGGCGAGCGTGCATCACCCGGTCTACGTGAGCGAACTCGGCGCACAACGGATGCCGACTGCCACGGCCTTCGCGGTCGCCCTCCTGCTGATCGCGGCGGGTGGCGCTGTGATCGCGGTGCTCGGGCGGCATCCACGAGTCGGGCGGCCGCTGCTGATGGCCTGGCCGATTGGCGCGACGATCGGCGTTTCCAGCGTCTGCTTCGCCGTGGCATCGCAGGTCACGTGCACGGCCACCTGCCCCGTGCCTGTGGTGAATCCGGCGTCGACACCGCAGGATCTCATTCACATCACCGCTGCTGTCCTCGGCTTCGCCGCCGGTTGCGTTGCAATGGTGCAGGTTGCCGTCGCCCACGGCGATCGCATCGTCGCGCGCGCGTCGCTCGCGGCCGGCGTGCTCGTCGGCGTGATCACGATCGTTGGCGGCGTCCTCGCGATTCTGCGCCGCGCAGTCGATGTCGGCGCATTGCTCGAATTCAGCGCCACGACGGTGGCGGTCACCTGGCTCGCCGGCTACGGCCTGTGGCTCGCGCACCGACGGCTACCGGCCTCGCCTAGGAGCGGCCCGCCAAGAGCAGAGTGAGCAGCTGATCGGCGAGGCCGACGAGGATCGCGATCTCGTTGTCGTCGCGGTCGACCCAGCGGCACTCCGGCTCGGCGACGGGCACGAAATTGTCGTGCTGTTCCCAGACGAAAAGGGTGCGCTCGGCGCCGACGACGTACTGCTGCCACCAGACCTGGCGCAGATAGTGACGCGGGATGTTGCGCCACGACTTGTTGGTCGTCTTGATCTCGGCCAGTTCGAGCGTATCGGTGCCACGCAACACCACCCCATCGGGTGTGGCGAGGTGGCGTGCATCTCGCGCGGATCGGAACAGCGCGGTGCTCGGCTCGATGCCGTAATTGCTGAGCACCCATGATGCGATTTCCGGTTCACGAGCTTTGCCGTGGTCGGTGAAGACGTTGCCGGAGAAGCCGCTGCCGTGCAGCTTCTGCTGCGCCGCGGCGTGGACGGAGCGCTGCGTGGAAAGCTTGGCGACATCCGTTGCGGTGATGCCGCGACTGCGTGCCCGCAGCCAGGCGACCCGATCAGTCGAGTCGGCGACGATGCGCGACCGATACGAGGATGCCATCGCCCGCGCAACTGCCGGTCGACGCGTGCCATGCGCGGTGTCGTCTCCAGAGAACAGGGACAGCATCGTATCGGTCACTCGTCCATTGTGCTGCCTGCCGGCGACACCGGACACCACGGCTCGCGACAATCCCGTGACTTGCCCCACGAAGGGTCAAATGAGGCAACTCAGGGGATGGGGGGCAGGGCTTGGCGCTCAGGCCGGGGAGAGCAGGTGGTCGGCGACCATGATGGCGGCACCGAGCACCCCACCGGTCTCGCCAGCCTCGGCGGGCACGATCTTCAGATGTTGCGTGGCCAGCGGTGTCGACTGCCGGTAGACGACCTCGCGGACCCCGGCCAGCAGGTGCTCGCCGGCTCGGGCGATGCTACCGCCGATGACCAGGACAGACGGATTCAGCAGGTTGACGCTCGTGGCCAGCACCTCGCCGAGGTCGCGGCCGGCTTGGCGGATGGCTGCCACAGCAGTCGGGTCGTTCGCTGCGGCCAGAGCCAGCACATCCGCATTTGTCGTGGCCGCGATGCCGTGCTCTGCGATCGCTCGGGCGATGGCGGGCCCGCTCGCGAGTGCTTCCAAATCGGCATCCGCTGCCCCGTGCCGCGGGGTGTCGCTGGTGAACGGTACGCGCACGTGACCGAGATCTCCTGCGGAACCCTGGGCGCCGCGCTGCAGTTGTCCGCCGGCGATGATTCCGGCGCCGATGCCGGTGGAGACCTTGACGAACAGCAGGTTGTCTTCACCGGGCCACGAGACGGCGTGCTCACCGAGAGCGAGCACGTTCACGTCGTTGTCCACGAGGATCGGCACGTCGAAGCTGCGGCGCACGTAACCGGGAACGTCGAAACGGTTCCAACCGGGCATGATCGGAGGGTTCGTCGGCATGCCGGTCGAATGTTCCACCGGGCCAGGCAGGCCGATGCCGACGCCGGCGAGATCGCGGGCCTGCCGTCCGACCCGCTTCAGAAGGCGGGCTGCCGTTGTTGTGGCCCAGTCGAGCACCGACTGCGGGCCATCCGCAATGCGCAGCTCGGTCGACTCGGTCAGCAGCATGGTTCCAGCGAGGTCGCTGATCGCCACGACGCCGTGCGTCGCCCCAAGGTCGACGGCGATCAGGATGCGCGCGCTCGGATTGAACGCAAGCCGGGCGGGCGGGCGTCCGCCGCTGGACGCATCGTCGCCGGCGGGCGTGACCAGCCCGGAGTCGACGAGCGACTCCAGCCGCCCGGCGACCGTCGAACGGGCGAGCCCGGTCAGTTCGGCCAACTGGGCGCGGGTTCGCGGCGTTCCATCTCGAAGAACCCTGAGCAGGTCGGCGACGTCGGCACTCAGCAGTGCGCTGCTGCGTTGCGGGTCGGCCATGAGGCCATTGAATCACATCGACCGGATCGGATTAGAAAGAATGCCAGTGATCAACGATCTTTTGATTGACTCTCGGCAGAAGTCTGGTTGAATGGAATCATTCCAGCCGTGCCGTCCGCAGGGCAGTGCCAACTCAGGGCACTGCCAGTCAAGAATCAGTGCCAATCAAGAGCAGTGCCAATCAAGAATTAGTGCCACTCAATGAGGAGAATCGTGTCGTCATCGAAACTGTCCGTTCAGCTGTACACCGTGCGCGAGGCGCTGCAGGAAGACCTTCCGGGCACGCTCGCCCGGCTTGCGGAGGTCGGGTTCACGCAGGTCGAGCCGTTCGCCTTCACGAACTTCCCCGGTTTGGGTGCAGGGCTCGCTGCTGCAGGCCTGACAGCACCGACCAGCCACGTGCACCTGCTCGGCGACGACGTCGACCAGGCCGCCGTGTTCGAGCAGGCTCGTGCGCTCGGCATTGAGACCGTCATCGATCCGTACGTCACGCCCGAGTTCTGGCAGGACCCCGCGGATATCGCGAAGACCGCCGCCGCGCTGAACGGTGCCGCGAAGATCGCAGCCGGGTACGGCATCCGTGTCGGCTATCACAACCACAATCACGAGCTCGAGAGCATCATCGACGGGCGTCCGGCGCTCGAGGTGTTCGCCGACCAGCTCGATGACCCAGTCGTGCTCGAGGTCGACACCTACTGGGCGGCGGTCGGCGGCCAGGACCCCGTTGCGCTGCTGAAGCGACTCGGCGACCGCGTCGTCGCACTGCACGTCAAGGACGGCCCCGGCACCAAGGACAACAAAGACCAGGTGGCGGTCGGCAGTGGATCGATGCCGGTGCGAGACATCATCGAGGCCGCTCCGGATGCGCTCCGCGTCATCGAACTCGACGACTCGCGAGGTGACCGCTTCCAGGCCGTCGCGGACAGCTACGCCTACCTCGTGAAGGAGAACCTCGCGTGAGCGGAACTGAAGAAGTCGGCGCAGGCACAACCGGACGCATCGGTGTCGGTGTCATCGGTGCCGGTGTGATCAGCAACGAGTATCTCGGCAATCTGACGACCTTCCCTGACCTCGAGGTGCGTTTCGTCGCGGACATCGACGAGCCGCGCGCCGCCGCGCAGGCCGAGAAATACGGTGTGCCAGCATCCGGTTCCGTGGCTCAGTTGCTCGCGGACGACGGCATCGAAATCGTCGTGAACCTCACCATCCCGAAGGTGCACGTCGATGTTGCCCTGCAAGTGCTCGCGGCGGGCAAACATGTCTGGAGCGAGAAGCCGTTCGCGCTCGACCGCGAGGAGGGGCGCCGGCTTCTGGATGCTGCGCACGCCGCCGGGCTGCGCGCCGCGACGGCGCCGGACACGTTCCTCGGCGCCGGCATTCAGTCCTCGCGTCGACTCGTCGAGTCCGGAGCGATCGGTACACCGCTGACCGCGCTCACTCTGATGCAGAGCCCCGGCCCGGAGTCGTGGCATCCGAACCCCGACTTCCTGTTTCAGGAGGGTGCCGGCCCGCTGTTCGACATCGGACCGTACTATCTGACGGCGTTGGTGCAGTTGTTCGGCCCGATCGCTCGGGTGACGGCAACGGCATCGAAGGCCAAAGCTGTGCGCACGATCGGCTCGGGCCCCCGCGCCGGCGAGCAGTTCCAGGTCACCGTGCCGACCCACGTCGGCGCCCTCTACGAGTTCGAGAGTGGGCAGAGTGCGCAGAGCATCTTCAGCTTCGATTCCAAACTGGCACGCACGCAGTTCGAGGTCGCCGGTGTCGACGGAACACTTGTCGTTCCAGACCCGAACACCTTCACCGGCGACCTGCTCATTCATCGCGGGCCCAGCCCGACGAAGACAGGCGGAACGGGCACAGGCGAGACCGAGACGATCGCGGCGACGGGAACGACGACGACCCGCGGCACCGGCGTCGTCGAGCTCGCACAGGCGATCCGCGCCGGCCGACCCGAGCGTGCATCCGCGGAGCAGGCCTTCCACGTGCTCGACGTCATGGTGTCGACAATTGAGTCGGCGCAAGCGCATCAATCGGTCGAGGTGACGAGCACAGTCGTCGTCGCACCGCCGCTCGATGAGCACTGGGATCCGCGCGTCGGAACGTTCGACGCATGACGGACGATAGCGCGAGTGCAGGCGTAGGCGGGCACCCGTTGCGGGTCGGTTTCGTCGGCGGCGGGTTCATGGCACAGGTGCACTCACGTGCGGCGAGAGCGGCGCGTGCCCGGCTCGTCGGCATCGTCTCATCGAGTCCGGCGCGCAGCGAAAAGGCCGCGGCTGAGCTGGGCGTCGAGCGCGCGTTCGACTCGCTCGATGACCTGCTGGCGTCAGACGACATCGACGTCGTGCACGTCTGCACGCCGAATTCGTTGCATGCTGAGCAAGCCGCAGCAGTTATCAGCACAGGCAAACACATCGTCTGCGAGAAACCGCTGGCGACGAGCGTGACGGATGCCGCGGAGCTCACCGAGCTCGCCGCATCCGCAGGAGTCACCGCGACCGTTCCGTTCGTCTACCGCTTCCACCCGATGGTGCGCGAGGCGAGGGCGCGCGTTCGCTCGGGTTCACTCGGGCGGTTGCTCAGTGTGCAGGGTTCGTATCTGCAGGACTGGCTTCTGGAATCGGACGACGACAATTGGCGCGTCGACAGCGAGCGGGGCGGGCGGTCGCGCGCGTTTGCCGACATCGGTTCGCATCTGGTCGACCTTGTGGAGTTCATCAGCGGCGACCGGATCGCGCGCGTTTCCGCGACCACTCGCACCTATTTCGACGCGCGTGCTCAGAACTCCGCCATTGCCACAGAGGACGCCGCTGCGGTCGTCATCGAAACGGAGGCAGGCGCGCTCGGCACCCTGCTCGTCTCGCAGGTCGCGCCGGGCCGCAAGAACCGGCTGAAGGTGGAGCTCGCGGGCGCATCCGAAAGCCTGGCGTTCGACCAGGAGCAGCCGGAGACGCTGTGGGTCGGACGCCGGCGCGGCACCCAGGTGATTCCCCGCGACGCCGAACAGCTGTCCCCGGATGCCGCGCGCCTGATCACCGTGCCGGCGGGGCATCCGCAGGGTTACCAGGATGCGTTCAACGCCTTCGTTTCGGACAGCTACGCCGCGATCGGCGGGGCCACGCCGGAGGGACTGCCGCGCTTCGCGGACGGCTTGCGCGCCGCCCGCATTACGGAGGCGGTTATCGACGCTGCCGCAAGCGCCCAATGGGTTTCCGTGGAGTAGCTTCCAATTCACGACTCCCGTATGAGTCGTGCCGCTGCCATGCGATGTTGGGCGATCAAGCCAGGGATGTCGAGATCGACGATTTGACCATCGACGACGCGCCAGACCCCGCCGATCATCACGCGATCGGCCCGATCCGCCCCACACAGCAGCAGTGCAGACAGAGGATCGTGGCTGCCGGAGAATCGCAACTCGTCGAGTGTGTACAACGCAAGGTCGGCTTGTTTGCCGGGCGCGAGTTCGCCGATGTCGTGCCGACCGAGCGCTCGGGCGGAACCGCGGGTAGCCCAACCGAGCGCGCGTTCCGGCGTCACTGCTTCTGCGCCGTATTTCAGGCGCTGCAGATACAGCGCCTGCCGAGTCTCGAGAATCAGGTTGGAGGAGTCGTTCGACGCCGAACCGTCGACTCCGATGCCGACCGGCGCACCCGCGTCCTCCAGCTCGACAACACGCGCGATTCCGGAGGCCAGCCGCATGTTCGACGATGGGCAATGTGCAACGGCCGTTCCGGCCGCGCCCAGGCGTGCGATCTCCTGATCGTCGAAATGGATGCCGTGGGCAAGCCAGGTGCGCGAGGACAGCCACCCGACACTCTCCAGGTAGTCCACGGTGCGCAGTCCGAACGTCTCGCGGCAGAAATCCTGTTCGTCGATCGTCTCCGCCAGGTGCGTGTGCAGCCGAACATCGTGCGTTTCCGCCAGTTCGGCGCTGGCACGCATGATGCTCTCCGTCACCGAGAAGGGTGAGCATGGGGCGAGCGCGATCTGGATGACCGCGCCATCGCCTCGCTCGTGATAGTCGCGAATCAGGCGTTCGCTGTCCTCGAGGATGACATCGGGATCTTGCACGGTCGACTGCGGCGGCAGTCCACCGTTTTTCTCGCCGAGCGTCATCGATCCGCGGGTGAGGGTGGCGCGCATGCCGAGTGTGCGCACAACACCAGCCTCGATGTCGATGGCGTTTTCCATGCCGTCGGGGAACAGGTAGTGGTGGTCGGCGGCGGTCGTGCATCCGGAGAGCAGGAGCTCGGCCAGAGCGACCGTCGTCGCGAGTTCAAGATCACGGGGAGTGAGACGCGCCCAGATCGGATACAGCTGCTTCAGCCACGGAAACAGCGGAGTGCTCACGACCGGCGCCCAGGCCCGGGTCAGCGTTTGGTAGAAATGGTGGTGCGTGTTGATCAACCCCGGAATCACGACATGATTTGAGGCGTCGAACACGCTCTCGCACGTCGCGGCCGGTACGGCGCCGGCCCCGAGAACTTCCTCGATCACGCCATTTGCGACGACGAACCCGCTCGCAGCATCACGGTCATTTGCCGTGAACACGGCCAGCGGGTTCTTTACCCACGTTCGGGCGGAGCGTGGATCGTTCACGAGGGGACCTTTCGCCAGACACCGATGGTGCCAGCTCAGTGAGGTCCTGTCTGCTGATCCAGGAACGTCGTGCACGGCATACCGACGACGTGGCCACCAGCTTATGTTCCGTCTAGGGTGATCGTCAACGACGGCCGGCCGAGCCGGCCAACCGGCCGGCCGGCTCGGCCGAGTGTGCTCATGTGGACGTTATGATCGCCCTGAGGGCGGTCCAACGGGCCACTTGGGCGCACTCGGCGGCTGGTGAGGGCGAGGGCTATTTCTCCGTCACCGTTCCGCGCTTGATGTGCAGGCGGCGCTGCGCGCGGGCTGCGACCGCCGAGTCGTGGGTGACGACCACGAGTGTCAGGTTACGGTCGTGCCACAGGCCCTCGAGCAGGTCCATGATCTCGTCGCGGGTGTCCTCGTCGAGGGCACCGGTGGGTTCGTCCGCGAGGAGCACGTCCGGCTCCTTCACGAGCGCACGCGCGATTGCGACGCGCTGCTGCTGCCCTCCGGACAATTCGCCGGGCAGGTGGTTTCCGCGGTCGGCGAGGCCGACGGAGGCCAGTGCTTCGCGGGCACGCTGCGCCCGGTGCTTCGCGGGCAGGCCGAGTGGCGCCAGCCCGGTCTCCACGTTCTCCTGAGCGGTGAGCGTCGGGATCAGGTTGAAGCTCTGGAACACGAAGCCGATCTCCTTCGCCCGGATGCCCGCCAGCTTGCCGTCGCTCATCGAGCTGAGACTTGACGTGCCGAGTTCGACCGAACCGGATGTCGGCCGGTCCAGCGCGCCGAGCATCTGCAGCAGAGTTGACTTGCCGCCGCCCGTCGGCCCCTGCACGGCCACCATTTGGCCATCGGGGATCTCGAGGCTGACATTGTTCAACGCGGTGACCGAACGCTTGGACTGCGCGTAGGTTTTGGTGACTTTGCTGAGGGTGTACATGGGATGATCCGTTCGTCTGACGTGAGGGAGTGGGGGTTACGCAACCGAGCGCAGCGCTTCGGCGGGGCGCAGTCGCGAGGCGCGCCATCCGCCGATGGCGCCGGCGAGCAAGCCGCCGAGCACCGCGAGCCCGACGGCGATGACGATGACCCAGACAGTGACGGGCGCGTTCAGCACGACGTTGACAGAGGATGCCGCGGCACGGCTCGCGCCGCCGAATCCAGCACCGCCGAACCCGCCGGCTCCTGCCCCGGTGCCACCCGTGCCTCTGGTCGCCAGTTGACCGACTCGCCCCGCCGCCTGCGCGACGCGGTTGCCCTGCGTTGCGCTGCCGGAAAGCGTTGGAGCGACCATATTGATGATCAGTACTCCGACGAGCCCGACGGCGACGCCGATGACCCCGCCGATGAGGGCCTGCACGGTGGACTCGCCGGCAACCTGACCGACGATGCGCCGGTTCGTCCAGCCGATCGCCTTGAGCGTGCCGAACTCTCGGGTACGGCGGGTGACGCCGGACACCGTGAACAGGATTGCGATCAAGAATGCGGCAGCCAGAACGATCAGCGACAGCCACGTTCCGAGGTTCGACAGCAGCTGGCTGGCGGTGCCCAGGGATCCGGACACGCTGGAGGCCAGGTCGGCCTGCGTGCTCACCGTTGCCTTGGGAAGCGCCTTCTGCAGGGCGGTCTGCAACTGGCCGACGTCGCTCGAAGATGCCGCGGTGACGTAGATGTCCGTCACGTTGCCGGCCTCGCCGGCCAGTGTCTGAGCCACCGTCAACGGGATGTAGGCGTTGGCCGCGGTCTGGGCGTCCGACCCGGTCGCGGTGACCAGCCCGACAACCGAGAAGCTCTTGCCGCCGATAGTGATGGTGTCGCCGACGGCCAGTTTCGCCGTCTTGGCGTAACTCGCGTCGAGCACGGCGACGTCCGTGCTGTCATCAGCTTTCGTCAGGGAGCGGCCGGACGATAGCGTTGCAGCGGAAAGTGGGCCGACGGCATCCGCTGCGGGGTTGATTCCGATCACGCTGAATGAGCTGACGTTGAACGAGCTGCCGCCCGCGCCGTCTGCTCCGCCGGTCGGTGCCGGCGTAGAAGCGCCGGATGCCGCACCCGAGCCGCCTGCATTGCCGCCGTTGCGTCCCTGCTGGAAGTTCGGCAGGGTGCCGTTGAACGTTGTGTTGGTGAGGGTCAACGCAGACGCCGCGGAGGCGACCCCGGAGACTGCCTTCACCTTCGTCAGGTCAGTGCCGGCCAGGGTCTGCGTTCCGGGGCTGACGGCGAGACGCGAGGTGTTCACCGTGCGGCTTCCGCCGCTGGACGTGCCGGCGCCCGCGCCGAAGTCGAATCGCCGACCCGTTCCGTTGGGTCCTGCACCGAAACCGGCTTGAGCGCTCGCCGCAGTGACCGGTTGAGTGACCGTGATATCGGTGCCGACGCCGTAGACGGATTGCAGCACGTGCGCCTGCGCATCCTTCACCCCGGCGGACACCGCGTTCACGATGATGACGAGCGCGATCGCCAGCGCCATGCCGATCGCGATGATGATGGTCTGCTTTCGCCTGTTCACGAGTTCGCGACGTAGATAAATGCCGAACATTGGGGCTCCTCGATGCTTCCGACACGGTCGCAGCGGCAGCGACCGTGGTCATGCTTAGGAATACGGGGTGCCGTTGTGGTGCGGCTGTGGGCCTGTTATGGATGTGCCGAATGCATACGGGATTGATCTGCCGAGCTCCAATGCACACAGAAGGCTGTGAGCATTCTCAGGATCCGCATACGAAACGGATAGTAACCCCAGACTGCACGGAAGATAATAAGGCCATGACCAACGACACTGCGACCTCAGCGCGAACCGCGACCGAACCGCGCGGATTGCTGCGCCATCCTGACGGTTCCGCCATCCGTGTGCTCGTCGTAGACGATGAGCGCACACTCACCGACCTGCTGCACATGGCGCTGCGCTATGAGGGATGGGATGTGCGTACGGCGGCGACCGGCCAGCAAGCGCTGACCACGGCCCGTGAGTTCAGACCGGATGCTGTTGTTCTGGACATCATGCTGCCGGACATCGATGGGCTCAGTGTGCTCAGCCGGATGCGCGAGAACGGTGGAGAGACGCCGGTGCTGTTCCTGACGGCGAAGGATTCGCTTGACGATCGCATCGCCGGGCTCACCGCCGGTGGTGATGACTACGTGACGAAGCCGTTCAGCCTCGAGGAACTCGTTGCCCGACTCCGCAGCCTCCTGCGCAGATCGCGTGTGCTCGTCACCGATTCGACCGACCCGCGCATCGTCGTCGGCGACCTGATGCTGGACGAAGACAGCTACGAGGTGGAGCGCGCCGGCGACCCGGTTTCGCTGACCGCCACCGAGTTCGAACTGCTGCGCTTCCTGATGCGCAATCCGCGCCGCGTGCTCAGCAAGGCGCAGATCCTCGACCGTGTCTGGAGCTACGACTTCGGCGGCACCTCGAGCGTCGTGGAGTTGTACATCTCTTACCTGCGCAAGAAGATCGACGCGGGCCATCCGGCCATGATCCACACGGTGCGCGGCGCCGGGTACATGATCAAGGCGGCGGAATGACCCCAGCCGCGTCGATCTGGGCGCGGTGGCTACGAGATCCGTTTCGATCGTGGACGCTGCGCAGACGACTCGTGCTCGCCGTCGTGGCGCTGCTCGCGGTGCTCGGCCTGATCATCGGGCTGGTCAGCGTGCTGTTTCTGGAAAACTATCTGATCGACCGACTCGACGGTCAGCTGTCCGCGGCCGGTCACCGCAGCCAGGCAGTAGCAATCGAAGCCATTCAGCGCGCGAATCCGACGGCGGACCAACTCGCAACCGTCATCATCGAGGCAACCGGGCAAGTTCCCGGTACCTTCGTCGGCGTCGTAGTGAACAACAATGTCGTCGCCACCAGCTACCTCGGCGTCAGCCGGGCCGGCGCCAACATCGCGCCGCAAACGATCTCCCCAGGGAGCAAGACCGCACTGGTGGCACTGCCGATCGACGGAACACCGACGAGCGTTGATCTCGGCGGCACGCTCGGCGAATACCGAATGGTCTCGGTTTCCCTGACGAACAACAGCGAGCTCGTGCTCGGGCTGCCGCTGGGTGAATCCCAGAACACCGTCGCTCGGCTCGGCTGGATCATCGGCATCGTGACGTCGCTCGCGCTCGTTGTGGCCGTGGCAGTCGGCCTGCTGATTGTGCGACTGGCCCTGCGCCCACTCGATCGTGTCGCCGCAGCTGCGACCGAGGTGTCTGAGCTTCCACTGGATCGCGGAGAGGTGGCGCTAGCAGTGCGCGTGCGGGACGAAGACACCAACACGCGCACAGAAGTGGGGCGCGTCGGCGCCTCGCTGAACCGGATGCTCGGCCACGTCGCATCCGCTCTGACCGCACGTCAGGAAAGCGAGAACAAGGTGCGCCAGTTCGTCGCGGATGCCAGCCACGAGTTGCGCACGCCACTCGCGTCGATCCGAGGTTACGCTGAGCTGACGCGGCGCACACAGCAGGACCTGCCGCAGGAGGCAGTGCGTTCACTCGGCCGAATCGAATCCGAAGCGCAGCGGATGACGGGCATTGTCGAGGATCTGCTGCTGCTGGCGCGCCTGGACGAGGGGCGCGCGCTCGAGCGCGAGCCTGTCGATCTCTCCCGCCTTCTCGTAGACGCACTCTCTGACGCGCACGCGGCCGGCCCCGACCACACCTGGTCGATCGATCTGCCCGGCGAGCCCGTCGAGGTGATTGGTGACGAACCGCGCCTGCACCAGGTCGTCGTGAACCTGCTTGCGAACGCGCGCGTGCACACTCCGGCCGGCACGACGATCACAGCGACGCTGGAGCGCGACGGAACGAACGCCGTGATGACGGTGCTGGATGACGGACCCGGCATTCCGGATGCGCTGAAGCCGCTGCTGTTCGAGCGTTTCGCCCGCGGCGACAGTTCTCGTTCACGAGAGACCGGCAGCACCGGCCTCGGCCTGGCGATCGTGCAGGCCGTTGTAACCGCTCAAGGCGGCTCCGTGTCTGTGGAAAGCGAGCCGGGCCGCACCGCATTCACGGTCGTGCTCCCGCTGATGCCTGTTGGTGTCAGGACCGGAGAAACCGTAATCCTGTAATTGATTCGGCCTTGACGCGAACGTAGTTCCACCTGGTCGTGGGATGTGCCGTCCGCCGGTCGAGAGCGCTGGCCTTCTCAATGTCGTGGTCGGCGCGCATCGGGGCATCTGCTGTATGCGACGCGGTCCGGCGCGGGTCGTGCGCTGCCTATATCTGGATTGGCCTTGTTGACAAATCACAGATCACGTCCTAGGTTTAGATATCACATGAATTAGTAACAACATCACAAGATAGTTAACATTCGGTGTGACGCGCAAGATCTGACGAAGCGGTCCGACACGAGGGCACCTTCGCCGGGTGGTGCCGCGACACACGCCGGAAACCCGCACATGAATCCACCTCAAGCCGGTCCGAGCACTGCACTGTTTCGGACCGCCTCCCCGATAGGAGCGTCACAGACGATGCGAGCAGTAGTTTTCGAGGCCCCGGGAGCGCTTGCGCTTCGTGAGCTGGCTGATCCAATGCCAGGTTTCAAAGAGGTCGTGATCCAGGTCGCGGCCGTTGGTATCTGCGGTACGGACACCCACGTCTTCGACGGGGAGTTCGAAGGCACGATCTTCCCGCTGATCCCCGGCCACGAGGTGAGCGGCACCGTCACAGCCATCGGCGACGGCGTGAGCACGGTGAACGTCGGCAACCATGTCGTCGTCAACCCGAGCACCACCTGCGGCGAATGCGAATTCTGCCTGAATGGAAAGTCGAACCTCTGCCGCAACTGGAACGGGCTTGGCGTTGTTGCGAGTGACGGCGGCTCTGCCCAGTTCATCAAGGCGCCGCTCGCGAATGTATTCAGGCTCAAGCCTGAGACGGATATCTACCAGGCTGCGCTGATCGAGCCGCTGGCGTGTGCGATCCGCGGCTACGATATCCTGCCGCGCAAGATGGGCGAGCACTACCTGGTTTACGGATCCGGCACCATGGGACTTTTGATGGCGCAGTTGGCGCCCCGCGCCGGGGCCGCGAGTGTGACGATCGTCGACACGAACCCCAGCCGACTTGAGGTTGCACGTGAGGTGGGCATCCAGAACATCTACGCGAGCGCTGATGAGGCCAGCCGTGACAAGTGGGACGTCGTGATCGACTGCACCGGTAACGTGCGAGCAATCGAAGACGGTCTGCCGCGGGTCAAGGCCGGCGGCACGTTCCAGCACTTCGGCGTCGCCCCGGCAGAAGCGATCGCCAACTACTCACCGTTCCGGGTCTACCGAGACGAGATCAACATCGTGGGCACGATGGCCGTGCTCAACTCCTTCGGCCGCGCGGTCGAGATGTTCGAGGCCGGCGCCGTCAACTCTATTCCGATGATCAGCCACTCCTTCACCCTGGACGACTACGCCGAAGCTCTCGACATGTTTCGCAAGGGCACCGGGCGCAAGTTGCAGATTCGCCCGAACGACACCGAGTCACGGACGCTGCACTCATGAGCGCGAGCACGGCGACAACCCGGAGCCGGTTCTCGTCTCCGCGCGCTAAGCGGATCATCCTGGCGGCTGTCGTCGTTGTGGTGCTCATTCTGATGGGCGTCGGCACGAAAGTCGTCAGTAACAGCTCGGCTGCGGTCAGCACTGACGGCGCGTTCTCCCCGGCAACGTACGGTAAGACGCAGTTCCCCAAGATCCAAGCAGAGATCGTCAAACGTGCCGTTCCTGCAGCCACACTGGCGGAAGCGATCGCGGCGAATCCCACCGCCGCCAGTGACAAGTACGGGGTCAAGGCGACGACGGGGTCCGAGCTCAGTGTCAGCTTCACTGGTGTAGCCGGTACTCCTCAAGACGGGATCTATCCGGTCGCTGTGCAAGGACTGCCACAGGGGTTGAATATTCGCGTGCAGACCGGGCCGGCAATCAACGGAACGGACCTGCGAGATGCGACGGGCACGATCAGCTTTGGCCAGTTCACGAACCAGATCGACTACCAGAACGCCGGCGCCGCGTTGAACGACGAGATGAAGAAGTTGGTACTCGCCAAAGTCGACGCAGCACACCTTCAAGGCAAAACTGTTTCGGTGGTCGGGGCGTTCGAACTGATCAATCCGAACGGCTGGCTTGTCACACCCGTGAAATTGAGCATGCAATGACCGAGATCAGGCGAGATATCGTTCTGAGCGCCAGGGACGTCGTGAAGACATACGGTGGAACGCAGGCGCTCAAAGGTGTCAACTTCGACATCCGTCGCGGCACCGTCACCACCCTGTTCGGGGAGAACGGCGCAGGCAAGTCGACGCTCATGAAAATCCTCTCAGGCGTCGAGTCTCCGACGTCCGGTGAGATCGTTCTCGACGGGGGGCTTGTGAGCTTTCCGTCCCCGGTGGAGGCGCGCGCTCACGGCATCTCAATTATCCACCAGGAACTCAGCCTGGCCCCCAACCTCAATGTGCGTGACAACATCTTCATGGGTCGCGAACTGCGCGGTGCGACCGGGATCGATTTTGCAGAAGAGGCGCGACAGACGCGCCTTTTGATGGCAGAACTCGAGGAGGACATCGATCCGCTGACTCTCGTCTCCGACCTCCGACTCGGGGAGCAGCAGATCGTGGAAATCGCGCGGGCGCTGTCGGTTGATTCGCGGATTCTGATCATGGACGAGCCGACATCGGCGCTGAGCGCCTCCGAGGTCGAGGTTCTCTTCCGCGTGATTCACGAGTTGAAAGCCAAGGGCGTCTCGCTCGTCTACATCTCACACCATCTGGAGGAAGCGCTACAGATCACCGACTACGCCGTCGTGCTCCGGGACGGAGCCATCACCGCGACTGCCGATGCACACGATATCGACCTCGAGTGGATCGTGCAGAAGATGGTGGGTGCTGGCTTCGACCTCGGCAAACCCCCCACCGGATATGAATTCGGTAACGTTGCGTTGTCGATCGAGGACGTGAGCGTTGCCGACGTC
The DNA here is from genome assembly GCA_036510655.1 of Microbacteriaceae bacterium. Taxonomy (GTDB): domain Bacteria; phylum Actinomycetota; class Actinomycetes; order Actinomycetales; family Microbacteriaceae; genus Rathayibacter_A. The sequence goes on from DATCDQ010000081.1 coordinate 52,092, forward strand.
GAGAACCCGGATCGTTCCGTTGTCGATCGGCTTTCCCTGTCGGTGCGCACGGGTGAGATCGTCTGCATTTACGGGCTCATGGGCGCCGGCCGCACGGAGTTACTGGAGGCTGTCGCCGGCCGGATGCCGGTGAGCGGCGGTCGTGTCCTGTTGCGCGGTGAGGACGTTTCGAGCCTGACGATCGCCGAGCGCATTGCTAAGGGCCTGAGCCTTGTCCCAGAAGATCGACAACGCGACGGTCTTGTGCAGACCATGACGGTCGGGCGCAATCTCTCGCTTGCCAGCATCGGCGCGTTTACGCGAGGCCTGTTCTTATCGCGAAGTCGCGAGCAGGCGCTCGTGAACGACGGCATTCGTGACGTTCGTGTGAAGACCGAGGGCGGCGGCGCGGCAATTGGCTCCCTTTCCGGGGGCAATCAGCAGAAGGTCGTCATCGGCAAGATGCTCGCGACCAACCCAGACGTCATCCTTCTGGATGAACCAAGCCGCGGAATCGATGTCGGCGCCAAGGGTGAAGTGTTTCGGCTGATTGCCGAGCGCGCCGCGGCCGGCCTCGCCGTCATTTACTCGACCTCGGAAGTGGGGGAGTGCCTCAGCATCGCCCATCGGATCGTCGTGATGAGTCGAGGCCGTATCTCTGCCGAGTTCGGCTCCGAGACCACCAAAGAGCAAATCATGGCGGCCTCGGGCGAGGCCGTAGTCTCGTGATTCGCGCATCGCTGTCCTCACCACCACTCCCTGAACACAGACCCAGAAAACAAGGAAGACCGACATGACAACTCCGTCCAAAGAAGGGCGTACGAACTCACGGCCCGGGCTGTTCGCCGGCGGCTTCAGTATCGGAAAAGTTCTACTCGAGGGACGCGCGTTCCTCGCGCTGATCGTCATCATCTTGGTGTTCTCGATGCTGTCGCCCGACTACTTCACAGTCAACAATGTGCTCACGATGTCGTCTCACGTCTCGATCTACGCCCTGCTGGCGATCGGTTCGCTGCTGGTCATTTTGAACGGCGGTATCGACCTGTCCGTTGGCTCGACGCTCGGACTCTCCGGCGTAATGGCGGGCTTGATGATGAAGGGGATCAACATCAAGGCGCTTGGGATCACACTGTTCCCGTCCGTCTGGGTCGTGGTCATCATCGCCTGCGCTGTCGGCGCGTTCATCGGGTTACTCAACGGCATTCTAGTGGCACGATTCAAGGTCGCCCCATTCGTCGCCACCCTGGGCACGCTCTATGCAGTCCGCGGCGTAGCCCTCTTGATTACGAACGGCCTGACCTACAACGACCTCTCCGGCAAGCCGGAGCTGGGCAATACAGGATTCGATTGGTTGGGCTTCAATACTCTGATCGGCATCCCAATCGGCGTTCTCGTGATGATCGCCGTCGCGATCGTTGGAAGCGTCGTGCTGAACCGTACTGTCTTCGGACGCTGGCTGTACGCGTCGGGCGGCAATGAGCGCGCCGCGGAATTATCGGGTGTGCCGGTGAGAAAGGTCAAGGTCTGGGTGTACGTGGCATCCGGTGTTTGCGCGGCGATCGCCGGTGTGATCCTCTCGTCAGAACTCACCTCGGCTTCTCCGACTGCCGGAACCACGTATGAGTTGACTGCCATCGCGGCTGTCGTCATCGGCGGAGCATCGCTGATGGGAGGCCGCGGCAACATCCGCGGTACGCTCCTCGGCGCATTCGTGATCGGGTTCTTGTCAGACGGTCTCGTGATCGTGGGCGTCTCGTCGTATTGGCAGACCGTCTTCACGGGCGCGGTCATCATCCTTGCGGTGCTCCTGAACGCCGTGCAGTATCGCGGCCGTCGCAAGAGGCAAGCAGCGGACGGGGCTCCACCCGGCAATTCTTCCCGGCTAGGGCCGCCGGAATCGGCTCCTCCATTAGAGAAAATCGCCGGCTAACCCGGCTTCACCCCCATCGAAAGGATCACAGCATGTCTAGAAGGACAACACTGGCGCTCATCGCCGGTGCGGCAATTGCCGTCACAACGCTCGCCGGATGTTCGTCAGGAGGCACGACTTCTGGTAGCAGTGGCGCAGCAAAGAAGGGCGGGCTGATCTCGATCATTGTCAATGACCCGTCCAATCCCTACTGGCTCACGGAAGGCAACGTCGCGGCGGCCGAGGCAAAGACGTTGGGCTACACGTCACACGTCGGTGCGTCGAAGGGCGACACCAACACCGAGAGCAACCTCATCGATACGGCGATCGCGAATAAGTCGGTTGCGATCATCCTCGACCCCGCCAACGCGAGTGGATCGATCGGCGCAGTGAAGAAGGCGAATGCTGCGAACATCCCCGTCTTCCTCGTGAACGCAGAGATCAACCAGTCGGGTCTCGCTAAGGCACAGCTCGTCTCGAACAATGCGCAGGGCGCCGCAATCGGCGCTCAGCAGTGGGTAAAGGACATTGGGCAGAAGGCCGACTACGTCGAGCTGTTCGGTGCACCCTCCGACAACAACGCAGCGACCCGTTCGAACGGCTACAAGACCGTCTTGTCTCAGTACCCTGGCCTCGTCGAAGTCGGCAAGGACGTCGCAAACTGGGACCGCACGCAGGGTTACAACAAAACACAGTCATTGCTGCAGGCGCACCCGAACATTACCGGCCTGATCGCCGGCAATGACGAGATGGCGCTCGGCGCGATCGCGGCACTCAAGCAGGCGAACAAGCTGTCGCAGGTGAAGGTGGGTGGCTTCGACGGTTCCCCGGACGCGGTCACGGCGATCAAGGCAGGCGAATTGCAATACACGGTACTTCAGCCGGTTGCGACTTTTGCCAAGAAGGCCGTTCAGGAAGCGGACTCTTACTTGCGAACAGGTAAGACCGGAGCGTCGTCGGAGAAGCAGCTCTTCGACTGCATCCTGATCACGAAGGACAACGTGAACGACTTCACGGGTCCGTTCACCCTGAAGGGCTGACAGCGGCATATCAACGCAGAGCCGGCCACCGTCCGAACGGGCGGTAGCCGGCTCCAACCGCCGACACAGGAGAAATCGACACCATGACCTACCTCTACAACGATCCGGTGGACTTCACCGATGAGCTGATCGACGGTTTCGTTGCGGCCAACGGTCGCTGGGTTCGCCGCGTGCCCGGCGGAGTGGTGCGCAACGTGAAACCGGTGTCTGGCCAGGTCGCGGTCGTCATCGGTGGTGGGTCGGGCCACTATCCGGCGTTTGCCGGTCTGGTTGGCCCGGGGCTTGCGCACGGCGCGGCCATGGGTAATCTGTTTGCGTCTCCCTCTGCTCAACAGGTCTACTCGGTCGCGAAGGCGGCCTCCGCCGGCGGCGGGGTGTTGCTCAGCTACGGAAACTATGCGGGCGACGTCCTGAACTTCACGCAGGCCCAGGATCGGCTGATTGCCGAAGGCATCCCGTGCCGCACAGTCATCGTGACCGACGACGTGTCAAGCGCATCGCTTGAGGAGATCGGCAAACGGCGGGGCATCGCTGGTGACCTGGCCGTGTTCAAGGCGGCGGCCGCGGCGGCGGAATCCGGGGCCAACCTCGCTGAGGTCGCTCGCATCGCGGAGAAGGCAAATGAGCGCACCCGATCCTTCGGTGTCGCATTCTCCGGCTGCACGCTGCCGGGGGCAGACGAGCCGCTGTTTACCGTACCGCACGGGCGCATGGCGGTCGGCATGGGCATCCACGGCGAACAGGGAATCGATGAGACAGACATTCCGCGCGCCAACGACCTGGCCGCACTGTTGGTGAATAGGCTGCTCGAAGAACGACCGGCGAATTCGGCCGCCGGTGCACGCGCCGGCGTCATTCTCAACGGCCTCGGTTCCGTGAAATATGAAGAGCTTTTCGTGCTCTACGGCACGGTCTCACGGCTGTTGAGTGAAGCACGCGTCGACATCGTCGAACCCGAAGTCGGAGAGCTGGTCACAAGTTTTCAGATGGCCGGCCTCTCTCTCACCCTGTTCTGGCTCGATGACGAGCTCGAACAGTTGTGGCGGGCCGCCGCCTACACTCCGGCCTATCGCAAGGGCAGCGTGATCGAGACCGAGGCGTGGTCGGGCCCCGGCGGCGAGCGGGAAGCCGTTGTTGCGGTTGGCGCCGCATCCGCCGCGTCGCAGCTTAGTGCGGAGGTCGTCGTGCGCGCGCTCGCAGCAACGAAGAAGACCGTGGATGACAACGTCGACGAACTGGGCCGACTCGATGCGATTGCCGGGGACGGCGACCACGGAATCGGCATGCAACGCGGTGCCACCGCGGCAGCCACGGCGGCCGAGCAGGTCTTCGGTCTCGGCGCAGGTGCGGGAACGGTGCTCGCCCGCGCCGGCGACGCCTGGGCCGATCGGGCCGGCGGCACGTCCGGCGCGCTGTGGGGGATCGCCTTGCGGAGCCTCGGCGCGGCTGTCGGCGACGCTGCCACCGCGGATGCCGCGAGCGTGGCTGTAGGCGTGAGCGCGGCTCGCGACGAGATAGCGAAATTTGGAAAGGCGCAGCTCGGCGACAAGACGCTGCTCGACACATTGATCCCATTCAGTGAGGCTCTGTCGGACGCCGCGCAGCGCGGCGACGATCTTGCGACGGCCTGGGGTCAGGCTTCCGCGGTGGCCGATCAGGCGGCGGACAGCACCGCGGCGCTCGTTCCGAAAATCGGCCGGGCGCGACCGCATATCGAAAAGAGTGTCGGCACGCCCGATCCGGGCGCAGTTTCCATGGCGCTGATCATCAGGGCCATCCATCACGTATTGCTTGAGAAGGGATCACTGTCATGACGGACAAATTGCGAATCGTAGTCGGTTCGGACGACGCGGGGTTCGACTATAAGGAAGCACTCAAGGCGGACTTCGAGGCCAGTGATCTGGTCGAGTTCGTGCAAGACGTCGGCGTCGACGCGTCAGGACACACGCCGTACCCGACGATCGCCATTGCGGCTGCCGAGCTGGTCGCCCAGGGCAAGGCCGACCGAGCGCTGCTCGTTTGCGGCACGGGGCTCGGAGTCGCCATTGCGGCGAACAAGGTGCAAGGCATCCGTGCGGCAACGGCGCACGACAGCTACTCGGTCGAGCGGGCGGTGCTGAGCAACAATGCGCAGGTGTTGACGTTCGGCCAGCGCGTCGTGGGCCTAGAACTCGCGCGGCGCCTTGCCCGCGAGTGGCTCACCTACCGCTTCGACGAGGGCTCCGCCTCCGCGCAAAAGGTCAAGGTGATCGAGGACTATGAGTCAGATGATCCACGTTGACATCGCGCGCGTACGCCGACGAGCGCGCTCATGAGCGGTTCGGATCTCCAGCCCTTGTTCATCGGGGTCAGCCTGAAGATGTACTTCGATCAGGTGCAGACCCTGCGCTGGTGCAATCAGGTCGCTGCAATTGCCCGCCAGCATCAGGCCCTTGCATCGGGAGTCGTGGAGCTCGTCGTGATCCCCAGCTTCACCGCGCTGTCGGCTGCGGCAGCCGTGTTCGACGGCATCGGCGTCGGGCTCGGCGCTCAGGACTTATTTTGGGAGGATCGGGGTGCATTTACTGGGGAGGTCAGTGGACCACAATTGACGCAAGTCGGCTGCGGCTACGTCGAGATCGGGCATGCGGAGCGGCGACGACTTTTCCACGACGACGAGTCCGTGCTGCAGTTGAAGGTGGTCGCTGCAACGCGCAACGCGCTCGTGCCGATCCTGTGCGTGGGCGAAAGCACCCGAATCGCCGCTGAGTCTGCCGCGGACGCCTGCATCGAGCAGTTGGCATCGATGACTGCTCCGGCAATCCAGGCCGGTGCGGTGATTCAGACGGTGGTCGCCTACGAGCCGGAGTGGGCAATTGGCGCGGACCGGCCGGCGTCGGCCGATCACATTCGCCGCGTCTGTTCCTCGATCAAGGAGTGGCTCGACGAGCATCCGTCGCTGGGCGGCAGTCGTGTGATCTATGGCGGGAGCGCCGGCCCCGGCCTCGTCGGCGAGTTGGGGCGCGCCGTCGACGGTGTTTTCCTTGGCCGGTTCGCTCATGAACCCGAGGCACTTGTTGGTGTCCTCGACGAAGCACTCGTCTTGGCCGGATAGCGATCGCGTCTGATGAGCGTTCTTCGGTCATCGGCAGCCGTAGGAATATTCAGATCTGACCGGGCGGGCAGGGGGGCCAAGATGGTAACCACATCGTGTGCGCTTCGCCGGGCGATAAGGCGTACCTGGCGACCCGCGGAAGGAGCGGACTGATGACTGAGCACACGGCGGCGGAGACGCGGCGGCTACCGCGGCAGGTCGAACGGCAGCGCGCGATCTCCGAGGCAGTGATGGCAGAGGGCGCCGTGCGAATCGAGCAACTCGCCGAGCGCTTCAATATCAGCCTGATGACCGTGCACCGCGACCTCGACGAATTAGAATCCCGAGGCCTGCTGCGCAAGTCACGAGGCGTGGCCACAGCGCAATCCTCGAGCCTGGTCGAATCGAGCGACGTCTACCGTGCTGGGCAGCAACTGGCCGAGAAACGCGCACTTGCGCAGGCTGCAATGGAGTTCATCGATCCGGGTCAGTCGATTTTCCTGGACGACTCGACAACGGTGCAACAGATGGCAGGGTTACTTTCGGAGAAGACGCCGCTCACGGTGATCACAAACGTGTTGACGCTGTTGAACGAGTTGCACGGGGTGCGCGGCATCTCACTCGTGGCCCTGGGCGGAAATTACTACAACTGGTGCAGCGCATTCATGGGTCGAATGACAAACGAGGCCATTTCAAAGCTGCGCGCCGACGTGTTCGTGATGTCCACCGCAGCCATCACCGATGACACCTGCTTTTTCCAGACCCCGGAAACGGTTGACACAAAACGCGCCATGTTCGACTCGGCGTCTACTCGAATTCTCGTGACGGACCGCACGAAGTTCCAGAAGAGAGCGTTACACGCACTGGCGCATCTCACCGAGTTCGATGTTGTGATCGTCGATGCCGCGACCGCGAAAGCGGACATCGCTCGCCTACGGTCACAGGACATCCAGGTGGTCGTCGCCCCGGATATGCCGCGGTCCGTCGCTCAATCAAAGGAGACACCATGAATGAGATTCCCCAGATGATGAGGGCAAGCGTTCTACTGCGCGCCGCCACGCTCGAGGTGCAAGAGCGCCCAGTGCCATCGGTTGCGCACGATCAAGTACTGATCCGGGTGTCATCGGTGGGCGTGTGCGGTTCCGATGTGCATTTCTATAAGGAAGGTGGCCTCGGCGACTGGGTCGTGAGGGAGCCGCTCGTTCTCGGGCATGAAGCCGGCGGAACGATCGTGGCCGTCGGCGCCGCGGTCGATACGTCTCGCGTCGGCGAGCGTGTGTCGATTGAGCCACAGCGGCCGAGCACCACGTCACGTGAGACTATGAGCGGGCGTTATAACCTCGACCCTGAGATGGAATTCTACGCAGTTCCCGGCGTTGACGGCGCGTTCGCGGAGTACGTAACCATCCAGTCGCATTTTGCCCACGCGATTCCGGATGCCATGAGCAACGATGCTGCTGCACTGCTTGAACCGTTGTCCGTCGCCATCGCGACGGCGCGCAAGGCGCGGTTCACGGTCGGTTCCCGTGTCCTTATCACCGGGAGCGGACCGATCGGAATCGTCACAGCACAAGTGGCGCGCGCATACGGAGCAAGTGAGATCATCGTCACAGACCTGGATGAACAGCGCAGAGACCAGGCGCTTCGATTCGGCGCGACCAGGGCTATCGACCCAGCTGTCGAGGCCGTCGGCACGCTTGCCCTCGACGTAGACGCGTTCATCGACGCGTCCGGAGCAGGGGTCGCCGTCAAGACCGGAATCCGCGAGGTGCGCCCTGGTGGGCGAGTGGTTTTGGTCGGGATGGGGGCGCCGGAAGTGGCGCTGCCGATCCCGGTAATCCAGAACAACGAACTCGTCGTGACGGGTGTTTTCCGCTATGCAAACACCTGGCCAACGGCGATCGACCTGGTCAAGCGGGGCATGGTCGACCTCGATGGAATGGTGACAGGTCACTATGGGCTGGACCAGGTCGAAGAAGCACTCCTCTCAGCCGGCGATCCGGCAACACTGAAGTCGATCGTGCATCCGGACCGCTAGTGCCAGTGACAGACTTGGAAGCTAACACGGTGAAGGAGAGCCACGAATGAAGATCGCGGTAACGGGCGGGTCGGGAAAACTCGGACGCACAGTGGTGGGAGTGCTCGGTGAGGCCGGGAACGATGTGACCAATCTGGACCAGTCCGGTATCCGTGGCCCCGGTTTTCTCAAGGTCGACCTCACTGATTACGGTCAAGTCGTGGACGCGTTGTTCGGCGTGCGCGACGGCGCCGACGCATCCGGATACGACGCGGTCGTGCATCTCGGAGCGATTCCGGCACCCGGCATCTTGAGCGATGTCGCGACGTTCCACAACAACGTGCTGAGCACGTTCAACGTGTTTCAGGCTGCAAGGCGGGCCGGCATCTCCAACATCGTCTATGCGTCGAGCGAGACCGTGCTCGGCTTGCCGTTCGACGTGCCGCCGCCCTACATTCCGGTCGATGAGGAATATGCGGCCCGCCCTGAGTCGACGTATTCGCTGGTCAAGCACCTCGAAGAGCAGATGGCGATTCAGCTAACCCGCTGGGACCCGCAGCTGAAGATCATCGCGCTGCGATTCTCGAACGTGATGGACGACGAGGACTATGCCGCCTTCCCGGCTTTCGATGCGGACGCGACGCTGCGCAAGTGGAACCTCTGGGGCTACATCGACGGCCGAGACGGGGCACAAGCGGTGCAGAAGGCGCTCGAACTGCAGACGACCGGTTTCGACCGATTCATCATCGCTGCAGCCGACACCGTGATGACCCGGCCGAATGCGGAGCTCGTGGCCGAGGTGTTCCCCGGCGTCGAGTTGCGAGGCGACCTCGGTGAGCACGACACGATGCTCTCGATTGACAAGGCGCGGCGGGTGCTCGGCTTCGATCCACAGCACTCCTGGCGCGACGCGCGGTAGTTCGCGCCGTACCCTTACTCACCGCCGTCTGCTGAGGTGCGGAGTTATGTCGCTTTCGGCCGCTTCGAAGCGACCGAAGTCCGCACCTCAGCGAGGCGTTGGTGGGGGCTGGCGCGGGGAATGGCGAGGGTTAGCGGCGCGATTTGCGGCGCGGAGCGGCATCCCGTACGCTGAGTGAAGCCAAAGACCGCCGGTTGTTGGCGCGCCCGTGCAAACGGATGCGTCAATCGAAGGTTCTCGCTCGATGCAAATCGAGCCGGACGACCTGCGCAGGTGTGTGAAGCAACTCAGGCGGAATCATCCGCAATCGACAAGCTCCGTGCCCTGCGCATGGAGCTTTTTTCATGCTCCTCCTCGTACAGACCGGTGGCCGAGGCGGCGTGGTGCATCCGCACCGCGTCACGAACCATAAGGAGTGGCCATGGCGAACAAGGAAGCCTCGGTTGCCGAACTCACGGAGAAGTTCCAGAGCTCGACTGCCGTTCTGCTGACCGAGTACCGCGGTCTCACTGTTGCTCAGCTCAAGGAGCTGCGCACGTCTATCAGTGCAGACGCGACCTATGCCGTGGTGAAGAACACGCTGACCAAGATTGCGGCGAACGCCGCTGGCATCTCGTCGTTTGACGACGAGCTCGTCGGCCCGTCCGCAATCGCATTCGTGCACGGTGACCCTGTCGCCGTCGCGAAGGGCCTGCGTGCCTTTGCCAAGGCGCACCCTCTCCTGGTGATCAAGGGTGGTTACTTCGACGGTAACCCGCTGACCGCCGCAGAGGTAGGCAAGCTCGCCGACCTCGAGTCCCGTGAAGTGCTGCTGGCCAAGCTTGCCGGCGCATTCAAGGCCTCGCTGTTCGGAGCCGCATATCTGTTCAACGCACCGCTTTCGAAGGCCGTTCGCACGGTCGACGCGTTGCGTGAGAAGCAGGAGTCCGCGAGCTAGTTCACCCCACTGGGATGGACAGCACCGCGGTGAGTAACCACACAAACACAAGGAGAAGAAACAATGGCAAAGCTGTCAACTGAGGAACTGCTCGAGCAGTTCAAGGGCCTGACCCTGATCGAGCTCTCCGAGTTCGTCAAGGCGTTCGAGGAGACCTTCGAGGTCACCGCTGCTGCTCCGGTCGCCGTCGCGGCTGCGGGTGGCGCTGCTGCCGCCCCCGCTGAAGAGGTTGAGGAGAAGGATTCCTTCGACGTCATCCTCGAGTCTGTCGGCGACAAGAAGATCCAGGTCATCAAGACCGTTCGCGAGCTGACGAGCCTCGGCCTCGGCGAGGCGAAGGCCGTCGTCGATGGCGCCCCCAAGGCTGTTCTCGAAGGCGCAAACAAGGATGCGGCCGAGAAGGCGAAGGCTGCCCTCGAAGAGGCCGGCGCAACCGTCACCCTCAAGTAGTTTCCGCCCCGTTCGGGGCCGGAATGGGCGTCGCCTCCTTCGGGGGTGGCGCCCATTCGCATCTAACCCAACGCGGATGCCCGTGGCGCGCCGCCCGCTCGCGTCGCTGGCGTCGCCGGCTTTCGCGTGGCCTCTTCTCACGTGGCCCACGTCGCCTCGTCGCATAAGTGGTGCGCAAAGTGCGGTATCGGTCGATGCGGCCCTCTTTGCAAGGCTGGTTGTGAGTCAGTTCACGATCGGTTGGGAGCGGGGTTATGACGATTAGTCCGGGGTTCACGGTGGCGGAGATCCGTGAGTTCGTGCATGAGTATCAGTTGCTGCCGAATGGGCAGAAGAGGCCGTGGTTGGCGGTGCGGGGGGTGTCGTATGCCCGGTTGCGGCGTTGGCGCGACACGGTATTCGAGGGCGACTTGGATCGGGGCTTGATCCCGCGAGAGGGTAGTGGCATGACGGTTACGCCGAAGAGACGCACCTCGTTGGAGCGGGTCCGGGCCTTTGAACGCGACGAGCACGCGGCCGAGGTCGCCCGGTTGTCCGCGCGGGTGCGGGAGTTGGAGGGGGTCAACGATGCGTTGGGAAAAGCTATCGGGCTCTTGCACACGCTGAGCGAGCAAGAGCCCGAAGACACCCCGACCAGGACCGATCGGTCCGATTCATCGACGCCGAGAACGGACTCGTGAGCGGGCTGACGGGTGTGACCGGGTCGCAGCGTCAAGCGCTGGTGATCGCGGGAGTGTCCCGGTCGACGTGGCATTACCGTGCCCGTCCCCGGGATCGGGTGGCCGCCCCGATCGGGCAGAAGGACCGCGCCTACCCGTCCCGGATTGACGCGGCCGACCGGGCGGTGATCCAGGAGAAGATCACGGCCGGTTGGGCGGGAGGGCACTCGGTTGATCACAGCTTCGCCTCCACCTGGGATGAAGGCGTGATGTTGGCCTCCCGGCGTTCGTGGTGGCGGATCGCGGCAGAGATCGCCGACCAGTCCGCCCGCCCGGATGTGCCGACCAAACGCGGCAGTAAAACACCGCGCCAAGCGCCCGTTTTGGAAGCGAGCGGTCCCGGCCAGATCTGGTCCTGGGACATCACCGACCTGCGTTCCCCGTGGCGTGGTGTCGCGTTCAAGGCGTACTCGATCATCGATATCTTCTCCCGTAAACTCGTCGGCTGCCGGGTCGAGGAACGCGAGGTCGATCAGTTGGCCGTTGACATGTTCACCGACTCGTTCGCCGAGCACGGGATACCGCAGGTCGTGCACGCCGACTCCGGGCCGGCAATGCGCTCGAGCCTGCTGAAGGACCTCCTCCAAGACCGGGACATCGACCAAACCCACAACCGGCCGTATGTGTCCAACGACAACCCGTTCTCCGAGTCCGAGTTCCGCACCATGAAGTACCGGCCGAACTATCCCGGCACCTTCGAAACCCTCGAGGAGGCACGAGCATACCTCGACTGGTATGTGCCCTGGTACAACCAGAACCATAAACACTCCGGGATCGCGTTGTTCTCACCGGACGAGGTCCACGACGGCAGCTGGCGCACCCTCTGGCAGCAACGCGACCACGCCCATCAGGCCTACTATGCCGGCCACCCCGAACGCTTCCGCCGGCCACCGCGCACACCCACACCCGCACACACCGTCGGCATCAACAACCGACCCAAAAACGAAAACACACAAAATGACACCAAACGACTCCACACAGCTTGACAACGCGCGATTCCGACATTTTGCGCGCCCCGAATAAGCCGATCCGCGCCGGTGCGGCCCGATGCCGTTTGCGACCGGGGCCGCAACGGTGCATGGTGAAGGCAGGCCCGGATTGGACAGGAAGGTCGTACACAGCATGAAGTTGACGAT
>DATCDQ010000082.1:0-8143 GCA_036510655.1 Microbacteriaceae bacterium
TCCCTCAAACGACTTCTACAACGAACTACCGGCGCAGGACACTAGGAGGTGCTTGTCCACGCGAGTGATCACCCGCTCCCCCGCGGAGAATCGCGTAGCGCCCGGCCCAGACTCAACAATGACGCCGCTAAGTTCATTGCCGGCGATTTTCGGAAAGTGGTAGCGATACAGCGGTCGCATGGTTCCCTGTCGTTGCGCTACGTCGACCGGGTTCAAGCCCACGGCGGCGACCCGGATCAACACCTCGTTCGTCACCGGTCGAGGCGCGGCGATTTCGATCAGCTCCATCACCTCTGGGCCCCCGTACCGCAGATACGCGATTGCTTTCATCCCGTTGCCTCCTTCGTTCCCGTGGAATTCTTCGCTGATTCGGCGACGGCTTGCTCCGCTGCCTGTCTGTACCCGCGATTGACGTCACGGTCGAGAGAGCGCCGTCACCACGCGTTCGACAACGGGAGTAGAAATTTCGTGGGCCGTTGCGCGCCGGATGATTGCGCCGCCAATGTTGTCGAGTTCGTTCGCGTTCCCGCCCTGGATATCGACCTGCAAAGATGACCGCATCCCGGTCGGGAAGCCGGCGAGGATGTCCGCAAGTTGCCCCGACGATGTGGCCAAGCCATCCGCAGAGGCGACCTGCGCGACCTCCGCGAGGAGCGCATCCGTCATCGCCTGATCGTGCTCTAAGGCTGCTCCGAGCGGCTCGCGCCAGAACGCCGTGAGCAGTGCCATCGGCGCCAGGAATCGCAGCTTCGCCCAGAGCACCTCACGCTCGTCACCGCCGACCGTGACCTCCAGGCCGGCCGCGCGCAAGTCCTCCACGAGACTGAAATCCTTCGCGTGCTCGGGCACCACCAACCGCAGGAACCCACTGCGATGATCGATCACGGTCGCAGCCTCGCGCGTCGACTCCACAGCGATCGTCGCACCGGCCAGCGGCACCCCGATCAACTGCGCGCGCAAGATGTCCATGTGCTCGATGCCGTTGAGAAGGGAGACGACTTCACGAGGCTCTGCCCGCGCCAGCGACGCGACGACATCGCCGACCGCGAACGCCTTGGTGGCGATGATCACACGTGCCCCCACTGGAATTTCTGTACTGGCGCGCACGCTTGAGGTTCCGTCGCCGAACATCGCACTGCGCATGCTCAACCCGTTCTGCTGGATCGCATGCACCGACTCCGCACGGGCGACAGCGACGACATCCACGGATGAGCGCTCCAGGAGCACGGCAAGCAGGCCACCGACGGCGCCTGGGCCGACGATTGCGATCGGATTCTGAGTCACAGAATGCTCCTCCTCGAGTTCGACATTCGGTTCTGGATTCGACAGTACCCTCGGGTGCATCAGTGTCGAGGTCGATATCCGGGTCCGCTTCGCTAAGTTGCAGAAACTCGCTCAGCGGGTGGACAACAAAAATTGTCGACGAAGTTACTTGACTCTGAGAAGCTATCTTCCTATTCTCTGGATATGTCTCGACGAAGAGCCGGAAGCATCCTTCCCCTGGAACGTGAAATTCTCGAAGCAGGCCTTGATCTTCAGGTCAAGAACGAGCCCGTCTACGGTTTCTCGCTGGCGAGAATGTTGAGTCACTCCCGCTCTGCTCGAGATCTCACCGCTCATGGAACGCTCTACAAAGCACTTGGCCGAATGGTCGAAACCGGCCTGCTCGAAGCCAGCTGGGAAAATCCCGAGCACGCCGAGGCCGAAAGCCGGCCACGCCGGCGTCTCTACCGAATCACGGGCGCAGGAGCTCAAACCCTGGACGCGAATCAAACAGCAGTCAAGATCGCGGCCGTCAATCGCCGCAGTACATTGGGGCCCGCGCTCTCATGACTACAAATGGCGCGGGACCTCCCCAACGTGCGGCGGCATGCGTGCTGCGCTGGGCGGCCACCTACACGCGCGGGCTGCCAGCGGAAGTGGCTGCGACGCGAATGGTTGAGCTCGCCTCAGACATCTACGAACAGGGCGCCGCAGCTGGCGCTTCCCGCAAAGAACAACGAAAGGTGGCGAGGGAAATCATGCTTCGAGCATTTCGAGGTCTGATCTCTGACCTCTCTTGGCGGGAACACGAGCTCCGCCGACCACACAATCGGACGGTGGCCCGTTCGCCCGCGCCCCTGTTCGATGCCGAATTCCCGCCGATTCAACCCAAGGTGATCCCCCGGTGCGCCGCCGAGTTGCAAACCCTGATGACGATACTTGACGAAGCGGTCGCCGCCGCGAATGCCGCCGACGCCCTCCTCACTTTGGCTGACAGGCAAGCGAGGCCCGAACCAGACGACGCCCGCCTCGGGCTTCACCTCAGATTCAGATTTGTGAATCTGCAGCATGCGCTCGCGGAGCTTAGATACTGTCCGGAACATTCGCCCACTCGAAACCAAACGGCAGCGCTGCTCGCCTTCTATTTGTACATGATCACGAGCGCCTTCGAGGTGCGCTTCTCACCGTTGGCCCGCGATCAGTACGTCGTTCTCGCGCACGACCCGGGAAGGCAAACAACGTCCTCAAAGCTGGTGAGCCTGCGGAACGAACTGCAGCGCGCGCTCACTGTCGTCGTTGCGTAGCCCCGCCCGTGAATACCATCGACACACCTGAGCCAAGCCGTATGGTGCGATACCCTCATCCCCGTTCTCCCCTGCTCGTGCTCAGCGTGCTGGGAGCAATTCTTGTCGTTGGCTCTCTCGCGGCCGCCCTCTGGGCACCGTCTGCAGCCAATGCTGTGAGATTCGCCTGCGGTGACCCTGGGTGCATACCCTCCCGACCGGCCACGTACACCCTGAGCAAGTTCGCTCAGCTGAGCTCTCCGCCAGCATTCGCGGCTGGTCTTATCTGGATCCTCATCGCGTTCGCCTCGAAGCGCCTTCTCTCCAAAATGTCCAATCGGCCAGTCGTGAGGGACCAAGCCATGGATGAGCAAGCAAGAAGCGGGTCAGTACTGCCGACTGACCGCAGCGCGCAAATCACGCTCTGGCTGATCGGCGGCATTCTCACTCTCGCAGCCATTGTCCGCATCGTGTGGGTATCGCAACCCGATCTAGTGAACGCCGGCGTCACGTGCACGATCGCCGGCTGCAAGACACCAAGCACCTATGCGTTCAATCAGCTGGTTCTGCTCCTGGCACCGAGTGCGCTGCTCGCCAGCCTGATCTGCATCGCGACCGCTATCGTCTTCCAGGTCGCACCGCGCCAAGAGACGCCAACGTCTACGCCCGAAACGAACGCACCAAGCGCAGCGCCGGAAACGAAGGCACCGACCGCAGCGCCGGAGACCGACCTCAGTGTGTTCATGCGCCCGAGCGACGCATCGCCAGCACCCGATCGACCAAAATGACGACTCCACAAGTCAGGTCAACAAATACGCCAGCGGGAGGAAGGGCGTGGTTGGCACCAGGAATGGCAGCACGAACATCGCCAGCTGGTTTTCGACTCGGGGCTGCTCTGGCAAGCGCAGCTCGTGGGTCATACCTGACGCAACGTCGGAATGAAGAACGCGACCGCGAGAAAGACCCACGTGGTCAGGATGAACGGCCAGGTAAAGATCGGACCGGCAACCGCTGCATCAGAACGGTTACCGCTGCGGTGACGGCGGCCGCCACGAAGGCGAAGAGCCAGCTGCGCCATCCGCTGGCGCAGGTGATCGGTGCGCAGAGAGCGCCGCCGACGACAGCGATCGGATGCGCAGCCAACTGTGCGCCCACGATCAGAAACGTCGCCGCTCCGACGAGCGCTCCGCACAAGCCCGCAGCCCGGCGCTTACGTCTGCGACCGAGACGCCCAATGCTCGCCCGGCGACTGTCGAGGCCGCACACCCGAGAATCACGAGGATGGCGATCCGCCAGTCGGCGACGGCAAACTGGAACATCCAAAATGTGGTGGATCTGAGGGGACTCGAACCCCTGACCCCCTGCATGCCATGCAGGTGCGCTACCAGCTGCGCCACAGACCCAAGAACTCGAACAATCTCGGAAAATCCCCGATCATCGACACAATGCCGAAGTCACGAATTTATGTGTCTCTCAGTATATCCGATCATCTCGGCCGGTTTCGATCCCGCTCGGCGCGTCTGAAGTGCCCGGTTTGTGCCCACCATTCGAGTACCGACAGGACGCGCACCAACGCAGCGCGCCCGCGACGGCTCGACCGGATCTCCGGCATTCGCTCGGCGTTAGCCCGGGGCCGGCCGGGGTGCCCTGATGAGGAAGGCGATGACAATTGCGGCGGCGGTGAGGCCGACCGACTCCCCGGCCGGCTACCGGACGATTATCCGCCGAGGAGCCCGGCGCTCCACCAAAACACAACATCTAGTATTAGCGCGGCATCAGAGGTACTATATGTGGGCGAACGGTGGGCGTGGGCGTGGATGCGTTCGCGCCGCGCTGCCGACCACGGTGGTGCCGAATCAACACCACCTTAGGATGGACCAGGCGCTGGTGCACCGTGACGGATCCCGGTGAAACGAGAAAACCCCAGATGGCACGGGGCGCCGAATCGGCTCCCCCGTGAACGCCTCGCCCACATGGCTCTGAATCGCCGGCCAGTCCGGGATGCGAAAGCAGGCGTCGTTCGCGGCGAGACGGGACAAGCCTGATCGCCTGGTGAGGACACGGTGCCCCCGCAGCTACGCCAAGCCTCGAGAACGGCGGACCCCTCACGGTGGCGAGACTCTGGTGGACGCACGGCTCCCGGCGGATGCGCGATCGGCCGTGCAGGTCGAAAGGTGCCGCCACAGTGACAGGGCCACGCCGACGGTGTCAGATTCTTAGGCCATGGTCGGGATTTTCCGGTCGTGTGGCGGGGTTGGTGTCGAGGCCGCCCAGGCGTTGTTCCCGCTCGTCCAGCGGCGACCGCACTGGGTGAGGTGCATGGCTGGGCGGGAGTGTGTCACGCAGCTGGATCGCCCAGGCCAGGGTGCGGTGCTGCATTGCCGTGAACGCGTCCGGGGTGATCCCGTATTCTCCGGCCTCGAGTGCGTCCACCTGCAGGACTCGAGAGAGTTGACCAAGCGCTTCGCCCCGGGAGCTTGATGCTCCTATAGTTGTCAAGCGGCGATTTGGGGCTGTTGTTGCGTGGTGAGCCAGGTGCGGTATTGGTCGAGGAATCGGGTGTCGCGCACGTGGCCGCGTTCGATGCGGGAGATCTTCCCGAGTGAGCAGTCGAGGGCTTCGGCGACCTCGGTCAGGGTGAGGCCGAGTGTTTTGCGTGTCGGGCGTAGGTCGCTGCTGTCGGCTGCGGGTTGCGGGTTGGTGATGAGGTGGAAGACCTCGCGTGCGATGGCGCGTTTCAGGCAGCGGAGGATGTCCTTCTTGGTTTTGCCCTCGCTGATGCGCCGGGCCACGTAGCGGCGGGTTTCGGGGTCGGTAGCCATGCGCACGATCGCGATCTTGTGCAGGGCGGAGTTCGCGGCCCGGTCGCCGCCCCGGTTGAGGCGGTAACGGTTCGTCTTGCCCGAGGACGCTGGTAGTGGTGCGGCGCCGCAGAGCATCGCGAATGCCGCCTCGGAGTGGAGCCTGTCGGGGTTGTCGCCCGCGGTGATCAGAAGCTGTGCGGCGGTGATCGTGGCGATGCCGTTGGTTTGCACGAGGGCCGGGTTGACCGTCTGAACCAGCCGGGCCAGGTCGGTGTCATAGGTGGTCATCTCGTGATTCAGCTGCTGATAGCGCACGGCGAGTCGTTTCAGCGCCGACCGTGTGCAGGCTGCCACCTCATCGTCGCCGGCCCTGGCGCGGCTGCCGGCAAGCTTGGCGATCACAGCGCCAGTGCTGAGGCCGCGATACTCCTCCCGGACGGCCTCGGGTGCGGTCACGATCAGGGACTTGAGCTGGACGATCACCTCGGTGCGTGCCTTCAGAGCGCTGCGGCGGGCCGCGTAGGTGACCCGGATCGCCTCGACCAGGCCGTCACTGGTCTTCGCGGTGACGGTGTTGTTGTTCGCTAGCGCGGTGTGCGCGGCAGTGTATGCGTCGATCGGGTCGGACTTGCCGCGCATCCGGCGCACTTGCCGTGCCGGCCGGATCACTTCCACGACCTGGACGCCAGCCTCGTGCAGGTGGCGGGTCAAGCCCGCCCCGTAAGAGTTCGTGCCCTCCACCCCTGCACGCAGCAGCGTGCCATGGCAGGTAATGAATGAGGTCAACGCGTCATAGCCGGCCTCGGTGGTCGGGAACTCGGCAGCGCCGATGTGTTCCCCGGTGATGGTGATCACGGCCGCGTAATGCGTGTCCTTGTGCGTGTCCACTCCGGCGATGACCAGAGGCTCGTTCAGCATGTTTACTTCCCTTCTCTTCTGTTTCAGAATGGGAAGTGACGGCCGGGCAGGGCAGACAAGACGTTGACGAGACCGAGTCGAAGAGGTCAAGCTCCTATGAGGTCATGCCCGTCCGGCCGGCACTCCAACACCGCCCCCGGATAGACAGATCAAACCAAAGACAGACCATCACGATGGTCGTCAGTCAAGTTGGGGGTCATACCCCGGAACGGCTACTACCAGTATCAACGTCAAGTCTTTTGTGTAAGCGGCTGCGATTCGGTTATTCGTGGTTGAGGTTGTCGAGCGCGGTTTCGACGCGTTCGGTGAGGGTTGCGTGGTCGATGTAGCTCGGCGCTATCTCGGCGATTAGCGTGGTGATCTCGGCTTGCGCGGCGGGGCTGAGGCGTTCGAGCACGGCATGCGTGACGTGAAGCACGTCGGCGGCGAAGATCAGCCACGCCTCGGTCAGCGTGATGCCTTCGTCGGTATCTGCGGTGGTCATCGTGGGTCCTTTCAGAGGTAGGGGTTGATGCGGTCGGGGTAGGCCAGGGCCAGCTGCTGAAGGGCGCGTTTCCAGTTCGTGGTGACCTGCCCCTCGACGAGGCGACCGTCGGCTTTGCGTTTATCCGATGGCAGTCCGCGTTCCTTCTGCCGTTGACGGGCTCGTTTGTCCTCGATGTCGCAGATGGCCAACCAGAGCAGTTTGATCGCGGCGGCATCGTTGGGGAAGTGACCGCGGTTCTTGGTGATCTTGCGCAGTTGGTAGTTCAACGACTCGATCGAGTTCGTCGTGTAGATGACCCGGCGCAGCTCGGGCGGGAACGCCAGGAACGGGATGAAGCGGTCCCATGCGTCGTGGAAGGACTTCACCGCGGACGGGTAACGTTTCCCGAGTTCGGAGGCCTGGAAGACCTCCAGCGCCTCGAGTGCGGCGTCCTCGTTCACGGCCTGATAGATCGGTTTCAACGCGGCGGCAACGGCCTTGCGATCCTTGTAGTTCACGAACCGCATCGCCGCCCTGATCAGGTGGACCACGCAGGTTTGCACGGTCGCTAGCGGCCAGGTCGCCTACGAATCGCTTCGGGGAAACCAGTCAAACCGTCACAGCAAACGATGAGGACGTCTTTCACCCCGCGGTTAGCGAGCTCAGCGCAGACACCAGCCCAGAACTTAGCCCCCTCGGTGGTTTGCACCCAGATTCCCAGGACGTGTTTGATGCCGTCCATATCGACCCCGACGGCGATATGCGCGGCCTTGTTGCCCACATGGGCGCCGTCGCGGATCTTCACGATGATCGCGTCCAGATAAATCACCGGATACAACGCCTCTAACGGGCGCGTCTGCCAGACCAGGACCGCATCAGCGACCTCGTCGGTGATCTTTTCAGATCGTCTCGTGCGACAGATCGGTGCCGATCGTGGAGACCAGATGATGCTGGATGTCCCGGATCGTCATCCCGCCGGCATACAACGAGATGATCATCCCGTCCAGGCCATCCAGCCGCCGCTGCCCCTTGGACACCAGCATCGGGGTGAACGTGCCATTACGATCCCGAGGGATTGACAACTCCACATCCCCGATCTCGGTCGCCACCGTCTTCGCCGACGTGCCGTTACGCGAGTTCGGATACAGCCAAGCCTCCGAATCGCCGCGGTCGTAACCGATGTGCTCGGTCAGCTCCGTGTCCAAACCGCGTTCCAACGCGGCCTTCAGCATCCCGCCCAACAGTCCCTGCTCGCCCGTGAGCGGCTCACCCGCATCGATCTTGGCGAAGATCTCATCCAACGCCCCAGACTGCTTCAACCGGTCGGCGATCTCCTTCTGCCGCCGGCGACGCTCCTCACGCTCCGGATCCGTTTTCATCATCGTCACAATGTCATCTCCTTCAGGGTG
>DATCDQ010000083.1:0-27868 GCA_036510655.1 Microbacteriaceae bacterium
TGCTTGTGGTGGTCGCGTTTGGCGAGCCATTTGGAGACCTTGCGTTTGATCACGCGGGGATTTGAGCGCTGTCGCCGCGCCGGATTGAGTCGCTTGATCAGGCTGCGGATGGCGTGAGACCAGATGGCGCCGGCGGTGTCAGGATGCTGAGGGGGAAAAAGAGCCCTGTGCCACTGAGCGGCGGGCTATGCGCAGTGCTGCGACGAACGAGACCCGGTCGGGGTCACGCCCGGCGTGGGCGGCGGCGTCGACCATGAGGGTGCGGATCGCGTAGTGGCAGCACAGGTGCCCCCAGATTTCCTGCGTCACCAGGTCGGGAGATTTGGAGCGCAGCACCGCACGGGGCCCGCGTTGGTGGGTTTTGAGTTCGTCGAAGACGTTCTCGATCTCCCACCGCTCGGAGTAGACGGTGGCGAGATCCTCCGCGCTGGCCTCTGCCGGATCCAGGATCGTGGTCAGCAGCCTGTACTCTTCGTGGTTATCCCGACCGTCATCGATCGTGTAGTCGATCACCCGCACGGTCAGCGGCTCGGTGGTTGCCCGGTTCGGGCCCGACGTCGGGATGACGCGTGCCAGCCAGGACCCATCGGCGAGGGTCTCCAGGTGCCGGGGCCGGAGATTCGTTTTCACTCGCCAGAGCAGCTCCGCGCCCGTGGCAGCGGCTTGTTGCCACAATTGGAAGCCGTAGAAGCCACGGTCGGCCAAGACAAGCATGCCGGGCTTGAAGCGTCCGGCCAGTTCACGGGACAACGCGATCTCCGACGTGCTGCACGGGCCGATCTCTGCGTCGAGGATGGCGTGGGTTCCGCACTCGGCCAACGCGACAAAACGGGCCTGCGGAAATGCGGCATGCTCGCCTCGGCTGGACGCCGCACGCCCGAAGAAGTCCGCATTTGCCGGGGTGTCAGCCAGGTCCAGCACCGTGCCATCGATCGCCACCAGACGTCGCCCGGCCAGCCACGAACCTGGTGTTTCCGGCCCGGCCAGCGGGCGCACCACCCGGGTGAACAAATCGCGAACCGGTTCGAAACCGAGCCTGGATCTGGCCTGAAAGATCGCCGACTTCGACGGCGGCGACCACGACTCGGACCAACCCGACGCCCACGACAGCCCATCGGTCAGCTGCGCGAAAACGTCCTCATAGGAACCTTCCGAGTGCAACGCCATCCCGATCGAGAAGTACGCCATCACCCGAGCCGGCAACGACCGATTCCGCTGCTCGGTGCGCCCAGCGTCGGCGATAACCTGATCCACAATCTCCGCAGGAAACACTCGCGTCAGCAATCCCACCGACACCAAATCCGACAACCGACGGTCAGAGGCCGGCTTCACCCATCCAGAACGAGGCATACCCCAAAACTACCGCACGAACCCTTAACTGAACGGTATTGCCGCTAAACGGGCCGGGTCCTTCACCTCGACTATCAGCACGTGGGGTGCCACGACCGGTCAGACCCTGGCGTTGCGCGAGTTCCTGGAAGGACAGAAGGTGACCACGGTGGTGATGGAGGCCACCAGTGATTATTGGCGGCCGTTCTACTACCTGCTGGAAGAGACCCTGCCGGTGTCTCTGGTCAACGCGCGGGAGTCCAAGAACGTGCCGGGCCGCAAGTCTGATGTCTCCGACGCGGCGTGGTTGGCGAAGCTGGCAGCGTATGGGATGCTGCGTTCCTCGTTCGTGCCGCCGGCACCGATCCGGCAGTTACGGGATCTGACCCGGGCGCGGGCGATCCTGGTGCGTGATCGCACCCGGGAGGTGCACCGGTTGGAGAAGTTCCTGGAGTCCTCAGGGATCAAGCTTTCCAGTGTCGTCTCCGACTTGACCGGGGTTTCGGCGCGGGCGATGCTGAACGCGCTGGTGGGAGGCGAAACAGATCCGCACAGGCTTGCCGGTCTGGCCGTGGGCTCTCTTAAGCAGAAAACTGGGGTGCTGGAAGAGGCTCTGACCGGCTCGTTCACCGAGCATCACCGGTTTCTGACGGGGATGCATCTGGAGCAGATCGATGTGCTGGCCGGTCGCATTGACACGCTGACCGACAGGATCGAGGCGGTGATGGAACCCTTTCGTGCCGCCCGGGAAGTGCTGAAGACCATTTCCGGGGTCTCAACGATCGTCGCTGACGTGATCATCGCCGAGACCGGCGGGAACATGGACCAGTTCCCCACCCCGGGCCAGTTGGCCTCCTGGGCGGGAGTGGTCCCGGGATCCAATCAGTCTGCCGGTAAGGTCAAGTCCACCAAAACCCGCCCCGGGAACAAGTACCTCAAGGGCGCGCTAGGCACCGCGGCCATGGCTGCCACGAAAGCGAAGAACACGTACCTCGCCGCGAAATACCGGCGCATCGCGGCCCGACGTGGACACCTCAAAGCGCTCGTCGCGATCGAGCACGCGATCCTGAACGCCGCGTGGAACATGCTCACCAACGGGGAAGCATACGAAGACCTCGGCGGCGACTACTACACCCGCCGCGACCCCGGCAAAGCCAAAAACCAGGCACTCCACCAACTCCGAAACCTCGGCTACGACGTCACCCTCACCCCCGCACAGGCCGCCTAACCCAGGAGACTTTCGTGTTAGTTGCCCCACGAAGGGTCATTTGCGGCAACTCAGCGGATTGGGAGGGTCTTCGGTGTGGTGCGGCTCAGTCTTTGCCACGCCAGGGCTCGTCGGGGCGACCGTCCGTCCGGCCGTCAGCGCGCCCATCGCGGCCATCACCGCGCTTGCGCAGGTAGCGCTCGAACTCCTGTGCAATCGCTTCGCCGCTTGCTTCGGGAGAGTCGACCGTGTCTCGTGCCTGCTCCAACTGACGGATGTACGCGGCCATGTCGTCGTCGTCCGCCGCGAGTGCGTCGATCCCGGCTTCCCAACTCGCCGCTTCCGCCACGAGATCGCCGCGCGGGATGGTCACGTCGACCAGTTCCTCCACCTTATCGATCAGCGCGAGCATCGCCTTCGGCGACGGTGCATTGTGCACGTAGTGCGGCACGGATGCCCAGATCGCCAGGGTGGGGATACCTACCTTCTCAGCAGCGTCCGCAAACACGCTGAGGATTCCGACCGGACCCTCATAGGTCGGCCGCTCCACATGCATTTCGGCCCGCACTTGGGCGTTTTCGCTGGAGGTGAAGATCGAGATCGGGCGCGTGTGCGGAACATCAGCGAGCATCGAGCCGAGGAACACGACGGCCCCGATGTCTGCGGCGAGCGCGGCGTCCAGCAACTCCGCAGTGAAGCTCTTCCAGCTGCGTGACGGCTCCGTTCCGAGCAGGAGGTAGATGTTGCCGACGTTGTTGCCGCTGATCTGAAGATCGGCGTCGTCGGCGAGGGTGCGCGGCGTTGTGCCGGGGGAGGCCGGGCCATACAGCGTGGCACTTGGCCATTCGATCGTGCGGGAGCCGTCCTCTTCGCTCGAGATCATCGGTCGGTTGAACTGGAAGTCGAAATACAGTTCGGGGTCGACGTCGGCCAGCGCGACAACATCGAGCGTGTCTTTCAGCGTTCGCACGGCGCCACTGGCGGCTTCGCCGGCGTCGTTCCAGCCTTCGAACGCGACGACGAGCAACCGCCCGCCTAGAACACTCTTACTTTCTGTCACGATCCGTCGTACTCCGATTCCACGCGTATGGTCTCGGCCAGGGTTCGTCCATGACCTCCCTCCAGGATAGGGCCCCGTGTGATCGCCCGCCGCAGGCTCGGCGTGCGCCCCCGGTAGACTGAGGGCTCGTGACTACCGACTACCCCGCTGCCGTTCTCTGGGACATGGACGGCACGCTGGTGGACAGCGAGCCGTACTGGATGAAGGCGGAGCTGGAACTCATCAGCGAATACGGCGGAACCTGGTCACATGAGGAAGCACTGCAGATGGTGGGAGCAGGCCTGTGGGTTTCCGCCGAAGTGTTCCAGTCGCGCGGCGTCGATCTGAGCCCCGACGAGATCGTCACCCGGTTGACCGACCGCGTGCAGGAGCAAATCCACGACGGTGGTGTGCCGTGGCGGCCCGGTGCGCGCGAGTTGCTCGCAGAAATCCGAGATGCCGGTATCCCGACCGCCTTGGTGACGATGTCCGTGCGCCGCATGGCTCAGCAGGTGGTCGATAGGATTCCGTACCCGGCATTCGATCTGCTCGTCACGGGTGACGAGGTGACGCATCCGAAACCGCATCCGGATGCCTACAGCACCGCGGCGCTGCGGCTCGGCGTTGACCCGGCGCATACGATCGCCATCGAAGACTCCGTCGCGGGACTCGGCTCCGCGGTCGCGGCAGGAACGGTCGCGATCGGCGTCCCGCACATCCTCAAGCTGCCGGACAGTCCCGACTACACTCTGTGGCCAAGCCTGCAGGGTCGCACCATCGCCGATCTGGCGGCGCTCCTACAGGAACGGCGTGTGTCCCTTGCGCCTGACGGATCCCGGTACTGATGCCTGAGGCGAACGCACCAGACCCACAGAGCAGCGGGCCGTTCCGACCGGGCGATCGCGTGCAGTTGACCGGTCCGCGCGGCCATCTCAACACGATCTCTCTGCAAGTCGGTGGCGCTTTCCACAGCCACAAGGGCGTTTTGCAGCACGATGCGATCATCGGTCAGCCGGACGGCTCTGTTGTGACCAACAACGTGGGTGTCGAACACTTGGCCCTGCGGCCGTTGCTGAACGACTTCGTCATGTCGATGCCGCGCGGTGCCGCGATCATCTACCCGAAGGATGCAGCGCAGATCCTCGCGCAGGCGGACATCTTTCCCGGCGCCACCGTCGTCGAAGCCGGCGTCGGTTCCGGTGCACTCTCGCTGTGGCTACTGCGTGCGATCGGACGAGACGGGACACTGAAATCGTTCGAACGCCGCGACGAATTCGCCGATGTCGCCCGCGACAATATCGCGACGTTCTACGGTCACGATCCCGACAACTGGACCATCACGGTCGGTGACCTGAATGAGGCACTGCCGACTGTCACGCAGCCGGCGAGCGTCGACCGTGTCGTGCTCGACATGCTCGCACCGTGGGAGTGCCTGGATGCCTGTGCCACGGCACTGAAACCGGGCGGAGTGCTGCTCTGCTACGTCGCAACGGTCACGCAACTCTCCCGCGTTGCGGAGGCGATTCGTGAAACCTCGCAATTCACTCACCCGGCATCGAACGAAACCATGGTGCGGGGATGGCACGTCGAGGGGCTCGCCGTTCGCCCAGACCACCGCATGATCGGACATACCGGTTTCCTTATCACCGCACGACTGCTCGCGCCAGGAACGGTGCTGCCGGAGCTCAAACGTCGCCCGTCCAAGTCCGACTACAGCGACGAAGACGTCGAGGCGTGGACCCCCGGCGCGCTCGGCGAACGCGTCGTGAGCCCCAAGTCGCTGCGCAAGCGGGTGCGCGAGGCATCCGTCAGTGCAGAACGGGCCCGAACCCGCGACACGCCGGATGATCAGCAGCCTGCGGGCGCCGGCTCCGTGCCTGAATCGTCAGCTCCACAGAAATCCATCAACTAGCATGGGATGCCGTAAGCCCACGGCTTACGTTCCGTGTTGATCGCACCGAAAGAGGACTCGTGCGCAGAGCACCCGCATTGTTGATAACCGCCGGATTGATCGTTGCGACGCTGTCCGGTTGCAGCGCGCAGGCGAACGTAAGCTGCATCGTCCAGCCGGGCTCTGCGTCGCAGCTCGTGTCCGTGACCGGCGAGTTCGGCAAGACGCAACACGTTGAATTTCCGACCCCGCTGCCGTCGGGTACGCTCCAGCGCAGCACTGTGAGCCAGGGGACCGGCGCCCGGCTGCAGCAAGGCCAGTTCATCGAAGCCGAGCTCACCCTCCTCAACGGCGTCACCGGGCAATCGGAGCAGAATGGTCGAGTCGGTCTGCCGCTGAGCCTGTCCACTTACCCGGGGGTGGGCAAAGCGTTGCAATGCGTGCCGGTCGGTTCGCGGGTGGCCATCACCGGTACCGCTCAACAGATCTTCGGCGCGTCGGGCGTGCAGTCGACCGGACTTGCCCCGTCGTTCCCACTTGTTCTGACGATCGACGTCGTGCGCGCGTTCCTGCAAAAAGCCAATGGAACACCGCAGCCCGGTCAGCCCGGATTCCCGACGGTGGTGCTCGCCCCCAACGGACGACCCGGCATCAAGGTGCCGAGCACTCCGGCCCCGACCAAGGTCCAAGTCGCCACCCTCAAGAGCGGCAGTGGCCAGACCGTGGCCAAAGGCAAGACCGTCGTCGTCGCATACACCCAGGTGAACTGGTCGGACAATACTGTCGCCGCCTCGAGCTGGGATCAGGCTGCTCCTGTGCAGTGGGCGCTCGGCACGGCACCGCAGGGCGTCACCGCAGCACCCACAGGCACGGAACAGGCTCTGATCGGGTCGAAGGTCGGGTCGCAGCTGATCGTGCTCGTGCCGGCGGATACGAAAACCGGCGCGGCAGCGTCTGCATACGTCATCGACGTGCTCGGAGTGATCTGACGGATCCAGTCCTCTCCCGCTGACCCGTCGCTGACCTAGGATGGACGAGTGCCTTCAGAGTCGTCGCCTGCCCGGATTCCGGTCGAAGAGCGCCTCTTCAGCCTGGTGCTTGCGCTGCTCGCGACCGAAACCGGCCTGACGAAGATCGAAATCCTTTCCACGGTGCAGGGCTATCGCCAGCGCTACGCGGCCGGGGGTGGCAACGCCAGCCTGGAGCGCCAGTTCGAACGCGACAAAGACGACATCCGCGAATTGGGGGTGCCGCTCGAGACGGTCGAGGTCCTTGGGGAGCCCGGCAACAATCAGAACCTGCGCTATCGCATTCCAAAGGGCAGCTACGATCTGCCCGCGGATATCCGCTTTTCGCCGAATGAGATCACGCTGCTGAGTCTCGCCGCAACGGTCTGGCGCGAGGGTTCGCTCTCGCGTGAATCGCGCCGGGCGATCATGAAGCTGCACGCGCTCGGTGTCGAATCAGAGGCGCCCATCATCGGGTATGCGCCGCGGCTGCGCGCCCGCGAAGCCGCGTTCGATCCTCTGAGCGTCGCGTTGGAACGCAAGACCGTCGTAACGTTCCTGTACCTCAAGCCCGGCGAGCCCGAACCGCGCCGTCGAACGGTCGAACCGCTCGCACTGGTGCAGCATCTCGGGCGCTGGCATCTGCACGGCCTCGACACGGATGCCGGCCAACCGCGGACGTTTCTGCTCTCGCGCATCGTGGGCACGGTCACTCCGACCGGTGCCGTCTTCGAGCCGGAAGGCAACGACTTCGCAACACGGGCGCTTGATGAACTGCAGGCGATTTGGCTTGCGAACGTCGCGGAAGTCGAGGTGGTGCCCGACACGGATGCAGCGGCCCGCCTCGGCAAGCGCTACGGTACTCCAGAGCCCGGTCAGACCCGGCTGTCCGTGCACTACTCGGACATCAACATCCTTGCGGACGAACTCGCGGGCTACGGCCCCGAAGTACTGGTTCTCTCACCGGACTCCTTGCGCACGCATGTGATGAATCGGTTGCGCGAGACCATCCTGGCCCACCGGGATGACGAGCCGGGCAGTGACCGCGAGTTGCGAACGGGAGGCGTCCATGGCTGAGCGCCCCATGCAAGCACAGGACAAGTTGGCGTTCTTGTTATCGCTCGTGCCGTACCTGATGGATCAGGGGCGGGTCAGCGTGACGGATGCCGCCGAGCATTTCGGTGTTTCGCCAGAGCTTTTGCGCACGGCCGTTCGCCTGATCGCCGTGTCCGGCGTACCGGGGGAGACGCAGCAATACCAACCGGGCGATCTGTTCGACATCTCGTGGGATGCGTTCGAGGACCGCGATGAGATCATCCTCACCCACCTCGTCGCGATCGACGACTCTCCGCGTTTCTCTGCCCGTGAGGCGGCGGCGCTGATCGCCGGACTGCAGTACCTGTCTGCTCTGCCTGAGAATGCGAACCGCGATGCGATCGCGTCGCTAATGGCGAAGCTGGCTCACGGAGCATTCGGGCGGCCCAGTCAAGTCGCAGTCGCCGCAGCGGAGACGGATGCGTCGCTCGCGCTCATCCGCGACGCCGTTTCCGGCGGCACTCAGCTCGAATTCGGCTACCTCTCCTCGCGCGGAGAGTACGAGCTGCGACGGGTCGACCCGCTGCGCATCGAATCGGTCGATCAGGATTGGTATCTGCGGGGCTGGTGCCATCTGCGAAAAGCCGTGCGAACGTTCCGCCTCGATCGCATGACCAATCTCACCGCGACGACGGACCCGATCACCTATCGGCCCACCGATGTCATACTGCCTGAAGCGCTGTTCGAGGGCTCTCCGGACGATCTCACGGTGCAGCTCGAGGTGCCCGTCGCGGCGCTCCCATTGATCGCCGACTATTTACGTGACAGTACGGATACAACGGAAGCCGACGGTTACGTGCGGGCAACGGTGCGTGTTGCTCACTATCACGGCCTCAAACGGCTGGTGAACTCGTTCTCAGGTGTGCTCACCGTCATGAGCCCGGCCGAGGCGCGCGCCGCCGTTGCAGACTGGGCCACCGCCGGGCTGGCGCGATACAACGCCTAGACTCTTCCCATGCCGTGGTGGTCGTGGATCGTGCTCTGGGGATGTCTGGCACTCGCCGCACTCGCCACGTTCGGCTGGCTCGGTTACCTGATTGTGACTAAGTCACTGAACGTACTGCACGCGCTCGGCGACCTGGCCGAGAAGACGGAGCTGCTTCAGTCACACGTTGACGCGTTCGCCGACGAACGGAGCAGCTCCGCGGTCTTCGCGGACGCTGCCGAGCTCGCCGAACAACGGCGCGCCGCACAGGCGGAGAGACAACGTTGGCGTCAAACACGCAGGGAGGCTCGCGTACGACAGGGTAAGATCATAGTGAGCGCTGATCCTCAGCGGTTCTCCCACCTACTCAAAAGGACGTGACCGAATGTTCGCCGGTCTCACAGGATGGCATCTCCTCATCATCCTTGCCGTGATCTTGTTGTTGTTCGGCGCAACGAAGCTGCCTGCTCTGTCGAAGAGCGTCGGTCAGTCGATGCGCATCTTCAAGAACGAAGTCAAGACGATGAAGGAAGAAGACGCGAAGAGTGCGCCCGTCAGCAAGGATGCCGACACGCTCGATGCTGACTCGCAGAAGGCAAGCACGACGGACTCGTCGTCTCACACCAAGTCGTAGCGTAGGAGAATGAGCACCGCCACACGGCCCAAGCGGAGCAAAAATCGCGAGGGCCGGATGTCGCTGGGCCAGCATCTCGTTGAGTTGCGCAAGCGGCTATTTCGAATCGCCTTAGGCGTTGTGGTCGGCGCCGTCGCCGGATGGTTCTTGTACGACTTCGTCTGGACTGCGATGAGCGCCCCGGTCACCGTGCTGGCGAAGGCCCATCACGTTCAGATCAACTACACCAACATCACTTCTGCGTTCGACCTGCATATGCAGGTCGCAATTTACACCGGTATTGTCATTTCCTCGCCGGTGTGGCTGTACCAGATCTTCGCATTCTTGGTGCCCGGGCTGACCGGCAAGGAGAAGCGGTACACCTTCGGCTTCTTCTTCACGGCGATCCCGTTATTCATCGCTGGCTGTGCTGCCGGCTGGTTCGTGCTGCCACACATCATCAACCTGCTGACGGGTTTTGCGCCGACAGGCGACGCCACCCTCTTGACCGCCAGCGACTACTTCTCGTTCGTGCTCAAGCTCATCGTGGCGACCGGTATCGCCTTCGTGTTGCCGGTGTTCCTTGTGTTGCTCAACTTCATGGGGATCCTCTCGGCACGGGGAATTCTCAAGGCCTGGCGCATCGCATTGGTCGTGATCCTGTTGTTCACCGCGATTGCGACGCCATCTGCCGATGTCATCTCGATGTTCATGCTGGCCATTCCGCTCGTGTTCTTGTACTTCGCGTCGGCGGGTGTCGCCGCCATCCACGACAGGCGCACAGCAAAGGCTGCGACTCGCATCGAAGATGACCTCGCCCTCTAGTGTTGCCCAGGCTTGATGACTTCCGCAGCGCGCTGAGCTTCGAACTCG
The DNA here is from genome assembly GCA_036510655.1 of Microbacteriaceae bacterium. GTDB lineage: Bacteria > Actinomycetota > Actinomycetes > Actinomycetales > Microbacteriaceae > Rathayibacter_A. Next base: position 9,980 of record DATCDQ010000083.1, read on the forward strand.
ATCCGTTTCAACGCGAGGCCTGTGCCGTTCTGGAAAGCGGGCGTAGTGTCCTCGTCGCTGCACCGACCGGGGCCGGCAAGACCGTCGTCGCGGAGTTTGCGGTATTCCTTGCCATGCAGCAGCCCGCGGCAAAGGTCTTCTACACCGCGCCGATGAAAGCCCTCAGCAACCAGAAGTACCAGGAATTCGTGGCGGAATACGGGCCCGACCAAGTCGGGTTGCTCACCGGGGATACGAACGTCAACCCCCACGCCCGCATCGTCGTGATGACGACGGAAGTGCTGCGCAACATGCTGTACGCCGATTCCGACCTGTTGGCCGACCTGTCCTATGTGGTCATGGACGAGGTGCACTATCTCGCCGATCGCTTCCGCGGCGCCGTGTGGGAAGAGGTCATCATCCACCTGCCGCAGACCGTTCGGCTCGTCTCCCTGAGCGCGACCGTCTCGAACGCGGAGGAGTTCGGCGACTGGCTGCAGGCTGTGCGCGGTGACACGGAGGTCATCGTCTCCGAGGAACGGCCCGTTCCACTCGAACAGCATGTCCTGATGCGCGCCAAGCTGATCGACCTGTTCGACTCGTCCGGCTTGGCAGCGACGAACAGGGTCAATCCCGAATTGGTGCAACTGGTTCGCTCCAGCGGGCGAACGGACAGCGCCGGGCGGCGGGGCGCACCACGGAACCGCCATCGTCCACCCGCGACGCGTCGGGAGAGTTTCCGCCTCGATCGCGCCGATGTCGTCGCCCTGCTGCGCGAACGCAATCTGACCCCCGCAATCTTCTTCGTATTCAGCCGGATCGGGTGCGATCAGGCGGTCAAACAGGTGCTCCGTGCCGGCGTCCGCCTGACCGACGCTGAGGAACGCGAAGAGATCCAGGCGATCGTCGACGATCGCTGCAGGACCCTGCTCGATGAAGATCTCGCGGTGCTCGGTTACTGGGAGTGGCTGGAGGGCCTGAAACGCGGTGTCGCCGCGCACCACGCGGGAATGCTGCCCGCGTTCAAGGAGGTCGTCGAGGAGCTGTTCCAAAAGAAGCTAGTGAAGGCCGTGTTCGCCACAGAGACACTCGCACTCGGCATCAACATGCCGGCGCGTACGGTTGTGCTGGAGAAGTTGGAGAAATTCAACGGCGAATCGCGGGTGCCGATCACGCCGGGGGAGTACACCCAACTCACCGGTCGCGCCGGACGCCGAGGCATCGACGTCGAGGGCCATTCCGTCATCCAGTGGCAGGATGGCCTGGACCCGCACGCGGTTGCGTCACTCGCCTCGCGCCGCAGCTACCCGCTGAATTCAAGTTTTCGCCCGACCTACAACATGGCGGCGAATCTGATCGATCAGTTCGGACGGGAGCGTACGCGTGAAATCCTCGAGTCCTCGTTCGCCCAGTTCCAGGCGGATCGAGCTGTCGTCGATCTTGCACGAACGGTGCGCCAGCAAGAAGAATCGTTGGCAGGCTACGCGACGTCGATGCAGTGTCATCTCGGCGACTTCACTCAGTACGCGGGAATCCGGCGTGAGTTGAGCGATCTGGAACGGCAAGGCTCCCGGGTCGAACACCAGAGCAGAGCAGAGCGGGAAAGGCGCCAGGCTCGCCTGGCAACACTGCGCAAACGACTGAAAGCGCATCCGTGCAACGGGTGTGTCGACCGCGAGAAACATGCTCGCTGGGCAGAACGGTGGTGGCGGCTCAAACGCGATACCGATGCTCTCAGCCGGCAGATCCGGTCGCGCACCGGTGCCGTCGCACGGGTCTTCGACCGAGTGACCGACGTGCTGCTTGACCGCGGCTATCTCGTCGTCGACGCAGACGGTGTGACGAGCTTGACTCCGCACGGGCGCACACTCAAGCGCATCTACGGCGAACGCGACCTGCTCGTAGCCGAGTGCCTGCGGCGACAGACCTGGATCGACCTGGACGCGCCGAGTCTCGCCGCAATGGTCTCGGCACTCGTCTACGAACCCAGACGGGACGAAGCGGACGCGGCGGAGCGTTACCTACCGCGCGGACCATTCCGCCCGGCGCTCGAAAAGACGCAGGAGCTCTGGGCGCGACTCGACGAGCTGGAACGGGCGAACAAGCTGCCTGGCAGCGAGCCGCTCGCGACCGGGCTGTGCCTGCCTATGCATGCGTGGGCATCCGGTGGCAGCCTCGACGCCGTACTCCGTGACGCCGACATGGCCGCCGGTGATTTCGTGCGCTGGACAAAACAGACCATCGACCTGCTTGATCAAATCTCCGTCGTCGCACCAGGCTCGGTATCGCGCACTGCCCGCGTCGCGCTCGAGTCGATCCGCCGGGGCATCGTGGCGTATTCTTCCGTTGGCTGAGCGATTCGAAGGCATCCCATACCGCGATCGCCTAAGCTCGAACACCGTGACCTCTGCACGCCGCGCGCTTCTGCCGACGTGGCTTGCCATCATCGTCGCCATCGTCGCGGCGTCCATGCTCGACGCGGGTTTTCCCGACCAGGATGCCTGGCCCCTCACGTTCGTCGGCATCGCCCTGGTGTTGATTGCGCTGATCGGTCGGCGGGCGGGGGCCGCATTGGCGATCGGCATCATCACCGGCGTGGGCTTCTTCCTCATCCACGTTTCATGGACGGCGCTCTATCTCGGGCCTCTCCCGTGGATCGCCCTGGCGGTGCTCGAGGGTCTCTTCTTCATGGTCGGCAGTCTCACGATTGCGTTGGCCTATCGCTGGGTACCGCGCGCGTGGCCGACGATGCTCGGCCGGCTCGGTCTGCTGCCTGTGGTGGTTGCCGGCCTGTGGACGGCTCGCGAAGCGATCGCCAGCGTGTGGCCGTACGGGGGCTTCGCGTGGGGCCGTCTCGCCCTCTCGCAGTCGGAGAGTCCGTTTGCGCCGCTGGTTGCCTGGTTCGGCGTTTCAGGGCTCAGCTTCGTCATGGTCTGGCTGGTCGCATTCATCCTGGCGTGCGCTGTTGAACGAGGCTCTGCCGAAGCAGGGGCGACACGCGGCCGCAGGAGCGTGCTGGCCATCGGCGCCGTGGCGGTGGTGCTGGCGATTCCGGCGTGGCCAGCGACCACATCCGGTACGATCAACGTCGGTGCTGTGCAGGGGAACGGCCCTGCCGGCTACTTCCAGGATGCCGCCCCCGGCGAGGTGATGAACGCGCAGACGAGCGCGACGATCCCGTTGATCGGAAAACACCTCGACATGGTGATTTGGCCGGAAGGATCGGCCGATGTGGATCCGACCCGCGACGCGGCATCCGCTGCGGTGTTGAACGAGCTGAGCGCGCAGCTGAACGCTCCGATGATCGTCGGAACGATCACGCACCGCGGCGGCAAATACTTCAACTCGTCGCTGCTCTGGAAGGCGGGCAAGGGTGCCGTGGCGATCTACGACAAGAAACACCCTGTGCCGTTCGGGGAGTACGTGCCGGATCGCGCCTTCTGGGAGCCGTTCGCACCGAGCCTGATCGGCTTGATCCAGCGCGACTACACGCCCGGAACCCGAAGCAATGTGTTCGACGTCAACGGCATCAAAGCGGGCGTTTCAATATGCTTCGACATCGCCGACGACCAACTCACCACAGAAATGATGGATGGGGGGACGCAGGTCATCCTGGCGCAAACGAACAACGCAGACTTCGGCACCACGAAGGAAAACGTGCAACAGTTGGCGATCGCGCGGCTCCGTGCGATCGAAACCGGGCGATCACTCGTGAACATCTCCACCGTCGGCACCAGCCAGATCATCTCGCCGACCGGGGCCACGATCACACAGATTCCGGCGTATAAGCCCGGAGCGATGGCTGCAGCCGTACCGCTCGGCACGACGACGACGCCGGCCGTATTGCTCAGCCGTGGCATCGAGTGGCTCGTGAGCGGGCTCGGGCTGGCTGGCCTCGTCCTTGGCGGGCTCGCCAGTGCCGGTCGAACCAGTGCCGGTCGAACCAGTGCCAGCCGAAGCACTGCCAGCCGAACAGGGGCGGCGGCATCGCGTGGCGCGCGTCCAGCGGAGCCCAGGAGACCGCGTGGCTGACACCCTCGTGATCGTGCCCACCTACAACGAGCGCGCGGGCCTCGAATCGATCGTTCGCCGGATCACCGACGCTGTTCCGACCGCCGATGTGTTGATTGTCGACGACGGCAGCCCGGACGGCACGGGCGTGCTCGCCGATCGGCTCGCTGCTGCCGATGCTCGCATCCGGGTCATCCACCGCGCTGCAAAGGATGGCCTCGGACGTGCATATCTGGCTGGTTTCGCGCACGCGCTGGACAACGGCTATGCATTCCTCGCGGAGATCGACGCGGACGGCTCGCACGATCCGGCCGAACTCGCACCGATGCTGCAACTGGCCAAGGGCGATGCAGACCTGGTGATCGGCTCTCGGTGGGTGCCAGGAGGCAGTGTGCGGCATTGGCCGTGGTATCGTCAAGCGATTTCGCGAGCGGGCAATCAGTATTCACGCATCGCACTGCGATCGCGCATCCGCGACATCACCGCCGGGTTCCGTGTGTTCCGCGCGGACACTCTCCGCCTGCTCGACCTCGACGGTGTCTCATCCCAGGGCTACTGCTTCCAGGTCGAGATGGCGTGGCGAACCGAACGCGCGGGATTGCGGGTGGTCGAACATCCCATCGTGTTCGTGGAACGCACGCAAGGGGCGTCGAAGATGCACGCCGGCATCGTGGTCGAAGCCCTATTCCGGGTTACCGGATGGGGGATTGCCGACCGTCTCGGGCTGGGCCGCACCTCAGTGACGCCGAAGCGCCGTACGACCCGCGACTAAGCGTCCACCTTGCGATCGCCGCGACGGGCGCGCAAATAGGTCAGCCGCTCTTCGAGTAGATCCTCGAGTTCCGCACGCGTGCGGCGCTCCAGCAGCATGTCCCAATGGCTACGTGGGGTCTTTGCGTCGCTTCGGTCGATCTCAACCGGCTCGTCGCCAACGAGAAGTGTCGCTGCGTGGCCGCAGGTCTTGCACTCCCAGGTCTCGGGTGCTTCAGCTTCCGCCGAGAAGACGACATCGGTCGTCCGACCGCACTCTGAACAGAGGTACGTGTATTGGGCGCGGGGGGAGAACGTAACTCCCTCTTCGGACTGGAGGCTCTGGGATCCCAGCCTCATTCCGCGCAAACTGCGATCTGCCATTGTGTGGTCTCCTTCACGCGATGCATCCACAGTTATAAACCGTCAAGCTGGGCATTCTCTTTCCGTATTCGCTTTTCTTTCAGTGGCCTCTCAGGAATCGGCCACGATCACCTCGAATGCACGATCGCAGCGGTCTGTGATTATCCCGTCGACACCGAGTCGCAGCAAGCGCCGCATGTCGCGTGGATCATTGACCGTCCAGACGTGCACCTCGAGGCCGACCGCGTGCCAGGCGCTCACGGAACGCGAGGTCACCAGCCGGAAACGCCCGTAGCGCTCCGGGATCTGCACTGCGTCCACAGCACGGGCAATGCGGCGAACGAGGGGAGCGAAGCGAAGTCGCGCGCCGACGACGGCCCACAGCACCTGAACGGACGACGCGGATGTCGCAACCCCCGGCAGCAACGCAACCGTGCGCGCACGACGACGGTTGGAGAACGATGTGACGAGGACTCGGCCTGTGGCGCCCGCCGCGAGAATCGCTCGCGCTGTCGGCTCCACGGCGCGCGCCGACTTCACGTCCACGTTGAACAGCGCGTGCGGGAATTCCGTCAGGGCCTCGGTCAGCGATATGAAACCCTGGCCACCGCCCAAGTCGATCGCTCGCAGCTGCGCCATGGTGAGGCGCTCCACGCTAGCCGCGCGACCCGCTATGCGTGCAAGGTCCGGATCATGACTGATGACCGCGACGTCGTCAGCGGATGCATGCACATCCGTTTCCAGGTGGGTTGCACCGCTACCGAGTGCGGCACGGAACGCAGGCGGGGTGTTCTCGGGCACACCGATTGCGAGCCCCCTATGGGCGAAAATGCGGGGTGGCCGAGCTGCGAAGTACGCTCCGTCACGCACCGGATCATCCCGACCTAGTCGGCGCTCTCCGCAGCAGCCGCAGGCGGAGTCGGGGGTATCTGCAGCCCGTCCGGCAGCCCGCCCGGCACGAACGCCTTGCCGATGCCTTTCAGCGCTTCCGTGAGCTCGCTCGGAATGACCCACAGCGTGTTCGAGGTGCCCTCCGCCAATTTCGGCAGCGTGAGCAGGTATTGATAGGCGAGCAGCTTGGGATCCGCATCGCCGGCGTGGATGGCGCCGAAAACAGTCGTGATCGCCTTGCCCTCGCCCTCCGCCCGCAGGACCGCCGCCTTTGCGTCACCCTCCGCCTTGAGAATCGCGGCCTGCCGCATTCCCTCTGCGTTCAGGATCTCCGACTGCTTGTTTCCTTCGGCGGTCAAGATGACGGCGCGTCTGTCACGCTCGGCGCGCATCTGCTTCTCCATCGAGTCCTGAATCGACACTGGCGGATCGATGGCCTTCAATTCGACACGCCCGACGCGGATGCCCCACTTGCCGGTCGCTTCGTCCAGCACGATGCGCAGTTGACCGTTGATCTCGTCGCGGCTGGTCAGCGCCTGCTCCAGGTTGAGGCCACCCACGACGTTACGCAGGGTGGTCGTCGTGAGCTGCTCGACGGCGCCGAGATAGTTGGCGATCTCGTAGGTCGCCGCACGCGCATCCGTCACTTGAAAATAGACGACCGTGTCGATCGAGACAACAAGGTTGTCTTCGGTGATCACCGGCTGCGGCGGAAACGAAACGACCTGCTCGCGCATGTCGAGCAGGGGGCGCACCCGGTCGATGAACGGGACGACGATGTTCAGGCCTGGCAACAACGTTTTGTGATACTTGCCGAGCCGTTCGACAACGCCCGCCGTCGCTTGCGGCACGATGCGGATCGCCCGGAAAAGTGTGACGAGTACGAAGATGACAATGACGGCGACGATCACGAAAACGATGATCTGCACGACGAGCTGAGTGCTGCTACTCACGCTGCGTTCCTTTCGGCGGGGACGACGACAGCCGTCGACCCTTCGATGGCCGAGACGAGCACGCGCTCGCCCGGTTGTAAGTCCTGCGCTGGAACATCCGATGCGATCTTGGCCGTCCAGGTTTCGCCGTTAGCGAGTTTGACCTGCCCACCTGCAGCCGTCATCGTGATGATCACCGTGCCCTCAATACCGATCAGGGCGGCCACGTTGCTTTTGGCAGGGTCTGCACCGCGTTTGAGCACGCGGAGCAGGGGAGGCCTGATCGCCAGCAGCAGGAAAACAGACAGTGCGGCCGCAATGAGCAATTGCGCCCACCAGACCACACCGAACAGCCCAGACACGAGTCCGCCAAGGCTGCCGAGCGCGATCATGAGAAAGGTGAACTCCAGCGTGAGCATCTCGACGGTGATGAAGATCAAAATCAACACGAGCCAAACAATCCATGCGAAGGATGTGATCTCGGCCATCGGACGTGCGCCCCTTTCGCTATGTCTAGCTTTGACCGTAGCAGTTCGAGTGACGCCCGTGGAGCCGATCTTGGTAGTCTCTTCCCAGCCGTGTCATGTCCTCGACGCGGGTCAGCACCAAGGAGCCAAAGCAGTGAGCAGCCACCTCCCACCGTCGTCCCTGACCGGCAAGCGCGCCCTCGTGACCGGCTCGTCCCGTGGGATCGGTGCAGACACGGTTTCCTACCTGGCCGATGCGGGCGCCGAGGTCATCATCAACTACCGGAACAAGAAGGCTCGCGCCGACAAGTTGGCGGATGCGATCGACTCGCGCGGTGGCGTCGCTCACGTCGTCGGCGCAGATCTGACCGACCCGGCGTCCGTCAGTACGATGTTCGACACGGTTGCCGCAGAGCTCGGAGGCCTGGACATCCTGATCTTGAATGCCTCGGGAGGCATGGAATCCGGCATGGCCGCGGACTACGCAATGCAACTGAACCGCGATGCGCAGGTCAACGTGCTCAGCAGTGCGCTGCCGCTGCTGCACGCCGGTTCACGCGTCGTGTTCGTTACCAGCCATCAGGCGCACTTCATTCGCACAACCGAGACAATGCCGGAGTATGAGGCGGTCGCGCTCAGCAAGCGCGCGGGGGAGGACGCTCTGCGTGCGCTCATCCCAGACCTCGATGTGAAGGGCGTCGAGTTCGTTGTCGTCTCAGGGGACATGATCGAAGGAACGATCACGGCGACGCTGCTCGAACGAGCAAACCCCGGCGCTCTCGGCGCGCGCAAAGAGGCTGCGGGCAGACTGTACAACGTGAGCGAGTTCGCGGCGGAGGTCGCGGCCGCAGTTGTCGAGCCGGTGCCCGCCGACCACACGCGGTACGTCGGAGACGTCTCCGGCTTCGTCTCGGAATGAGCTGGCCACGAGGACGATCGGCGCGGGTGACCTCATCGCTCCCGTGCCCGGCGTGCTGAGAGGAGTCCTGTGAAAGCATCCGACCTGTCGTTGATGGCAACGCTCTCGCGACCGACGCTGCACCCCAGCGGCCGCCGCGCGGTCGTCGCCGTTTCCCGTCCCGATCTGGCGGCCAACGCGGCCCTGGGGCAGCTGTGGACGATTCCGATCACCGGGCACGCCGCCCCGCGACGGCTCACCCGCGGCTTTCGCGATGCCGCACCGCAGTTCTCCCCAGACGGCCGGCTGATCGCATTCCTGCGTTCCGAGTCCGGCGGTGCCGCGCAGTTGTATCTGGTGGATGCGATGGGCGGCGACCCGATGCGGGTCACCGATCGGCTGCTCGGCGTCTCCGAATTCTGCTGGTCGCCGGACGGCGGCTCGTTGGCATTCGTGAGCAGGGTCCCGGAGCCCGGTCGCTACGGAACGGTTGCAGGGCTCGGCCCGGAGGCGGAAGCGCCCCGCCGATTCACCACGCTGAAATATCGCGAGAACGGCCTCGGTTTTGCAACAGATCGGCGTGCACAGGTGTTCCTGGTCGACGCCCCCGACGTGTGGGCGGAGCCGCTGGTGCAATCGGCTCCGACGGCTGAAGGCGAAGCCACACCGGTTGTCGTCGTGCCGACGCCGCGGCAGCTCACCGATTTCGATGCGGATCACGGCGCGATCGCGTTCTCGCCGGATGGCGGGACCCTCGCCATGGTCGCCGCACGTCACGCGCGACGGGACAACGACCTGCGCTCGAACGTGTTCCTGCTCGAGTTGGAGTCGGCAGCCGTGCCGGTCGACGTGACGGGTCGGCACGGCAATTTCTCTGTACTGAGCGCGCCAGGATCCGTGGCCTACGGCTTCGACGGGGCACTGTTCTTCCTCGCGCAGAACGTCGGCCGCAGTGGCAGGGACTTCGTTGCGAAGAACACCTCCCTGTTCGTGATCGGTGCCTCCAGCACCGTGCCGCGTCGGCTCAGCGACCCCGACACGATCGATCTTGGCGAGGCAGGCAGCGCGATCACGCCGTTCGACGAACACAGCGTGCTCGTGCAGAACCGTTCGCGCGGCACCGTTCAGCTTCTGAATATCGACCTCGACGGTTCCGTACAGACGCTGAGCGGCGAGACCGCGATCGAGGTGAACGGTGTCGCGGCGGCCGGCAGCACAATTGTGCTGTCCTACGCTGACGCGACGACCAGCGGTGAGGTCGGCGTTTATCAGAACGGTGCGAATCGCCGGTTGACCGACTTCTCGGCTCGGCTGCGCCGCACCGGCATCGCACAAGCCCGAGAACTCATGGTCACCGGGCGCGACGGCTATCCGGTGCACGGTTGGGTCGTCATGCCGCAAGGGCAGGGGCCGCATCCCGTGTTGCTGAACATCCATGGCGGGCCGTTCGCGCAGTATTCCGTACAGCTGTTCGATGAGGCTCAGGTATATGCGGACGCCGGGTACGCCGTCGTAATGTGCAATCCGCGCGGGTCTGCGGGTTACGGGCAGGCGCACGGTCGAAGCATCCGTCGTTCGATGGGAACGGTCGACCTGCACGACGTGCTCGACTTCCTCGACGGTGCAATCGCCGCAGGAAGCGGCCTGGATGGTGATCGGGTCGGCATCATGGGCGGCTCGTATGGCGGATACCTCACTGCGTGGACGATCGCCCACGAACACCGTTTCGCTGCCGCCATCGTGGAGCGCGGCTTCTTGGATCCAGACACGTTCGTGGGCACAAGCGATATCGGCAGTTTCTTCAGCGACGAATACACCGGCATCGACCCGGATGCGATCAGGCAGCAGAGCCCGCAAGCGATGGTCGACGAGGTGCGCACACCCACACTGGTACTGCACTCGGAGGAGGATCTGCGGTGCCCGGTGGGCCAGGCCGAGCGCTATTACGCCTCGCTGAAGCGCAGGGGAGTGGAGACCGAACTGGTGCTCTTCCCGGGCGAGAACCACGAGCTGAGTCGGTCGGGGAGCCCGCGCCATCGCCAGGAGCGCTTCGAGGTAATCCTCGACTGGTGGGCGCGCCATTTGCCATCGTCGCGGAACCCTGCGCCGTCCGCGTAAGCATTGACGAAGGCCGGGCTGCAGGGGACACCTGCAGTTCGGCCTTCGCGATTTCGACGACGATCCGTGAATAGTTGGTTACGCGGCGGCCTTCAGGACCTCACGGCCGAACGTGAACGCACGCACGATGCCGATGATGCCGAGAACGATCAGCACGATCCCGGCGACGATGATCAGCCAGAGGGCGGACCATCCTGGGATCGCAAGCACGAGGATTCCGGCGAGAATGCTGATGATGCCGGAGGTGATCGCCCAACCGGCCGACGGCGCACCGCGCGACTCGACGATGGACAGTACGCCCTCGATGATCCAGCCGACGCCGATCACTGCGACGACCAGAATCAGCAGCGCGGCCGCCGAGGCCGCAACGTTCTTGAGCACGATGATTCCGGCAATGATCAACAGAACGCCGAGCAAGATGTCCAGGGTGCGCATCCCGCCGCTGATTCCCTTGCTGAAGATGCCGAGGGCCAGACGGACCACGCCGCTGATCAGAAAGTAGATGCCCAAGATGATCGCGACGGCACCGAGCGATTTATCGGGCCATACCAAAAGCACGACGCCGAGAATCAGGGCGACGACACCACCGATGCCGAAGGCGACGCGGATGCCGTTGATGGCGGATTTGGCAAGCTTCGTGGCGTCGATTGCGAAGTCGTGTGCTGTCGAGCCGAGCGGATCGGTTGCTGTCATTGTGATGTTCTCCTTGTGTAGCGGGGGATAGGACTGACCGTGGACAGTTCAGACACTATACCGAGCGGACGCACAGATAACGGAAAGGCGCGGCGATCTGGCGGCCGCTAAAGTGACCTCCATGGACATCACTGCGATCGCGGACAGTCACGATCTGATCCGAGTACAGGGCGCCCGCGTCAACAATCTCAAGGACGTCAGCGTCGAGTTGCCGAAGCGCAGACTGACGGTGTTCACCGGCGTCTCCGGTTCGGGTAAGAGCTCCCTCGTGTTCGGCACGATTGCCGCGGAGTCACAGCGGATGATCAACGAGACGTACAGCACGTTCGTGCAGGGCTTCATGCCGACGCAAGCCCGACCCGACGTCGATGTGCTGGAAGGGCTGACCACGGCGATCATCGTCGATCAGGAGCGAATGGGCTCGAACCCGCGATCCACTGTGGGCACCGCCACGGACGCCAACGCGATGCTGAGGATCATGTTCAGCCGTCTCGGGCAGCCGCATGTCGGATCTCCGCAAGCGTTCTCCTTCAATGTTGCCTCCGTCAGCGGCGCAGGGGCTGTGACGTTCGATCGCGGGGGCAAGACGGTGAAGGAGCGACGCAGCTTCAGCATCACAGGCGGCATGTGCCCGCGTTGCGAGGGGATCGGCTCTGTCACCGACTTCGACCTGACCGCTCTGTACAACGACGAACTGTCATTGAACCAGGGCGCGCTCACCATCCCCGGCTACAGCATGGAGGGCTGGTACGGCCGCATCTACCGCGGCTGTGGCTTCTTCGACCCCGACAAGGCCATCCGCGATTACACCGAAAAGGAACTGCACGACCTGCTCCGCAAGGAGCCGACCAAGGTCAAGGTCGAGGGCATAAATCTGACCTATGAGGGACTGATCCCGAAGATCCAGAAGTCGTTCCTTTCCAAGGATGTCGACGCCTTACAACCTCACATTCGCGCATTCGTCGAGCGTGCGGTGACGTTCACCACCTGTCCAGAATGCGACGGCACACGGCTGAGCAAGGAAGCACGGTCATCCACCATCAACGGCATCAGCATCGCGGACGTCTGCTCGATGCAGATCAGCGATCTGGCGGAGTGGGTGCGCGGGCTGGATGAACCGTCCGTCGGTCCGTTGCTTATCGCGCTGGGGGAGACCCTCGACTCGTTCGTGAACATCGGGCTCGGCTACCTCTCGCTCAACCGATCGTCCGGCACGCTGTCGGGTGGCGAATCCCAGCGGACAAAGATGATCCGCCACCTCGGATCGTCACTCACAGACGTGACCTATGTGTTCGACGAGCCGACGATCGGCTTGCATCCGCACGACATCCAGCGGATGAACACGCTGCTGTTGCAGTTGCGCGACAAAGGGAACACCGTACTGGTCGTCGAGCACAAGCCGGAGACGATCGCAATCGCCGATCACGCGGTTGACCTCGGCCCGGGCGCCGGCGCAACCGGCGGCTCCGTCTGCTTCGAGGGCACGGTCGATGAACTGCGTGCCAGTGACACCATCACAGGCAGACACCTCGACGATCGCGCCGCGCTCAAGCCATCGGTGCGGACATCGTCTGGCGCGCTAACCGTGCGCGACGCCACGACGCACAATCTGCAGCACGTCGACGTCGACATTCCGCTCGGCGTACTCGTCGTGGTCACCGGAGTGGCAGGTTCTGGCAAGAGTTCGATGATCACCGGTTCCGTGTCAGGGAAGCACGGAGTCGTGGCAATCGACCAGGGCGCAATCAAGGGTTCCCGCCGCAGCAACCCGGCGACATACACCGGATTGCTCGACCCGATCCGCAAGGCCTTCGCGAAGGCGAACGGTGTGAAGCCGGCCCTCTTCAGTTCGAATTCGGAAGGTGCCTGCCCGACGTGCAACGGTGCCGGTGTAATCTACACGGACCTGGGCGTCATGGCCGGAACCGCGACGACGTGTGAGGAGTGCGACGGAAAACGGTTCCAGGCATCCGTGCTGGAATATCACCTCGGCGGCCGCGACATCAGCGAGGTGCTCGGGATGTCGACCAGCGAGGCTGAAGAGTTCTTCGGCGTCAGTGAGGCGCGGGTTCCTGCGGCGCAGACGATCCTGCAGCGGCTTGTCGACGTCGGCCTCGGCTACCTCAATATCGGGCAACCGCTTCCGACGCTGTCCGGCGGCGAGCGGCAGCGGCTCAAGTTGGCGACACATTTGGGCGAGAAGGGCGGCGTGTTCGTGCTCGACGAACCGACCGCCGGGCTACACCTCGCCGACGTCGAGCAGTTGCTCGCCCTGCTCGACCGGCTCGTCGACGGCGGAAAGTCCGTCATCGTCATCGAACATCATCAGGCGGTGATGGCGCACGCCGACTGGATCATCGACCTCGGTCCAGGAGCCGGCCACGAGGGCGGGCGGATCGTGTTCGAGGGCACACCGGCCGAACTCGTGGCCGCACAGACCACGCTCACGGGGGAGTACCTCGCCCGCTACGTCGGTCAATCAGACATTTCTGGTGAAGCGGTGCCCGCCGCCGACGTCAACACTCAAAATGAGAATCTTCCTAGACGTCTCTCTTCATACGAAGCACGGTAGATCCATGCCCCTGAATATCAAGGATGCCGAACCCGATCGGCTGATTCGCGAGCGTGCCGCTGCAACAGGGGAGAGCATTACCGTGGCTGCACGTCACGCGTTCGCGTCAGTGCCTGCAGCGCGTTCGCGTCAGTGCTGTGGGCGAAACGGATCGTGCTCGCGTCAACGACATTATCGAGTTTGCTCCCGTCGCGACCGCCCGTACCGTCACAGAGGCAATTGCCTCGTTCATAGTGCGCAAAATGCTGGTTTGACCGGGCAAAACAACGTTTTGCGCACTATGAATGCTGGATGTGTGTGATGTGCCGCAGTGCACCGCGTCGGTGTTGGATGAGCGGCTGCACCGGATCACGCCGCCGTGAGACCGGCGTGCGCTGTTCGAGGTCTGCTACCGATTGGCCGAACCCGCTACCGTGAACCAATGACATTCGACTATCAGACCGACAGCGACATCTTGGACGATGCGCGCAAGCGACAACTCGCCGACCAGATCGGTCGGCGCATCCCCGGCCTTTCGGCCGAACAGCGCGAGCGCGCGGCCGACCGGTGGGTACTCATGATGGGCCGTCACGCCTGGATCGAAGATGCCAGCCCCGCACTGTTCGCCGACTTCAAGGACGGCCTCGGCCTCGACGGCGACGATTCCGCCTATACGACCAGCTGGTAGGTTGACGAGAAGCTGGCGGGGTCGCCGCCAAGAATCCGGGCGATCGAATCCGCCGAGGCCCGCCCGTCGTTGACGGACCGGAATCCTGACCCGCCTGTGTGGTACGCGATCCGGTAGTCCTTGTACCGACGCATCCGTCGCCCGCGGCGGCCTCTTCAGCACCCCATCTCGACGCGCTGATAATGCGCATTATGTCAATAGGAAGATCAACAACTTGCGAGATATGCAGGTTGTTGATGTTTGCAGCACCGGTCTCCTACCCCGAGGAAAGCTCGATTGATCAGGTAATACTGTGAGCGCCATCGGCCATCGGAGCCGTTGTTTTCCACACGCTGGACTGCGGCTTGCGACACGCAGGTAGCGGCTCTGACCAGCCATTTTCCTTTCGCTTATTGCAATTATCGCAGGATTCATGCAATATTTGCAGGCAGTAGAGGTGGTGGTGCGATGGCAGGCAAGGGCGGCATTCTGGCATTCTTCCCCGCCCCAGATGGGGCACCAGATCCTGACCGTTTCCTGTCCGAGGTTCTCGACGGGTGGGCCAACATGATGCGCGCCAAGGGACTCAAAGCTGCGTACATCGCGACGAGCCGCGCGGTTGTCATGCAGTTGGCGGACTTCTCAGGTCGGTTTCCCTGGGAGTGGCTCCCGGGAGAAACAGATGAGTGGTTCACCCACCTGCGCGCAGTGAAGGGCCTGGCTCATTCGACTGTTAGGAAGTATCAGGGCGCCATTGAAGGGTTCTGCGAATATGCAACGAGCCCGCACTATGACTGGTCAGAACACTCGGCCCGCATGTTCGGGTCGACGTTCTCCCAAGTGGTCACTGAACTCAGCCGCGTCACTCATTCGCAACCAAACGAGGCTCGGCCCGCCAAGCGCGCGTTCACCCTGCGCGAGCTTCAGCAGTTCTTCGACCTTGCGGACCTGGAGTACGAACGCGTCCTCGGATCAGGCCGAAGCGGTGCGCTGGTGGTGCTCCGCGACGCGGCCGCGTTCAAGACCGCCTACGGTTGGGGGTTGCGCGTAAACGAGCTTCGACATCTCCAGCTCGTTGACTTCTCCCCCAACTACCGTGCACCGTACTTCGGCGACTACGGCACCCTCCAAGTCCGCTGGGGTAAGGCGATGGCCGGCCAGGCCTTCAAGCCGAGAAACGTCCTGACGGTTTTCGACTGGGCCGCCGAGACCGTCGACGACTGGATCCGCAATGGCCTAGCGCGCTACGGCGAGCCCGTGAGCGATTTGTACCCAACCGGAACCGGTGGGCTCGTGACCGAATCGCACCTGTGGCGTCGGATGAAGGATCTGCTGGACGAACTGGGCTTCCCGCCCGGACTCGACGTTCATTCGCTCCGACGCTCGTACGCGACTCATCTGCTGACCTCCTACGGTTACGATCTGAAGTTCGTGCAATTCCAACTCGGCCACGAACACGCCGCAACCACGTCGGTCTACACGCTGCCTGCACCAGACTTCCAGGCCTCTGAACTCGCGCGAGTGCACCGCGAGACCCTTGAAGCAAGCGGTGCCACACCGCCACACCCGAAACGCCAGCTCAGACTGCCTCCTCCCCCGGCGCTGAGGAAACGACCGATACCAAAGAGAGGTTCATCGTGAGACGTGAGATCGAATACGAATGGCGGATCCGCGAACTGATGGCACGACAACGAATGAAAAGCAGCACCGACCTCGTAGAGCCCCTCCGCGAACGCGGCATCACCCTGTCTGCATCGCAGGTCTACCGGTTGGTCGCCCAGGACCCAGAACGCATCGCCTTCAAGGTGCTCGCCGCCCTCTGCGACATCCTGCACTGCGAAGTGAGTGATCTCGTCACCTTCACAGCCACAGACGCACGAACGGCCCGCAAGAAGACTGCCGGCAACGGACATACTGAGGTTCCCGACCTGCGCAACTACCGTCCGGTGCGCGCCAGAATCCTCCCAGAAGACGATGCCTAGGCCACTCACTCACGGCATCCAACGCCCACCGACTCTCGACTCGCTCGAGCCGCCGAGACCCCGCGGTCGCCCCCGCTCCACCGGAGATAAGAAATGCGATCGCTGCGGCCGCTACGTCGCGAAAATCCGGGTCCATTGGCCAGAGGGAGCTATCTGTGGAATCTGCTTCACCGACGCCGTGCACACCTACGGACGCTGCGCACAATGCGACGATGAGCGTCTACTCCCCGGCCGCGCTAACGACGGTAGCGAAATCTGCCGCGACTGCGCCAGCATCACTCACCCCGAGATGACGTGTATCCAATGCGGCGCGGAAGCCGAACGATTCCGCGGCGGGTGGTGCGTGCGCTGCGTCATCGAAGGAGACCTCAACATAGTTCTCAAACCGGCAAGCCCTCCCGACTTCCGTGTGAAGAAACTTATCGCGGTACTCGTTGATTCGCGGCGCCCGGAAACCATCTACACCTGGATGCTCGGGAAGAAGACCAAGGAACTCCTCACCCTGATCGGCAACCGCGAACTCGAACTCAGTCACGCCGAATTAGATGCTCTCCCCCGCTCAACTGCCGTGGACCATCTGCGCGAGATACTTGTCCACAACGGCCTCCTCGTCGCTCCGGCCGATCGATATCTCGCGATCTTCGAGCGTTGGCTCACCCAGCGATTGCAAGAGTTAGCGCCGCATCCAGAGATTGCCATAATGATCGAGCAGTTTGCGACCTGGCACCACCTGAAACGTCTTCGCTCCAAGGTCGGCACAGCAAACATGGATATCGCCTGCCGCAACGCACGCCAGGAAATCACCGAGGCCGGAAAATTCCTACTCTGGATCGAAACTGACCAACTGCTCAAACCTGACGCATTCACACAGGTGCACATCGACACGTACCTCAACGCGGGCACAAGCACCAGAAAGACAATCAAGAACTTCATCTCCTGGTACTCACGCGGGCGCGGAGGCAAGCGACGCTTCTATGTGCCCCCTCGATACCCCCGAACGTTGCCGACGCTGAGCCAATCCCGGAGGCTCCACATCATCCGTAACGCAATCGAGTTCGACAACGTGGCCCTCGCTACCCGGATCGCCGCACTCATCCACCTACTCTGGGCGACACCAATAAGCCGAATCGTCCAACTCAAAATCGACCAGATCATGCTCGAGCCCGACGGGATGATGATCGCGCTCGGCAGCACTGCAACGGAAGTACCTGAGTTCATCGCCCCACTGTTCTGGCAGCATCTTTCCGCTCGCGGCAACCAACAGACGACGAACACCCACACGGATTGGCTGTTCCCCGGCTATCGCGCCGGACAGCATTTGACCGCACCGACCCTCCAACAGCGATTCCGTTTGCTCGGACTCGACCCCCAACGCACCAGAAACGCAAGCCTCAAGAACCTCACCGGCCAGATCGACGTGCACTCCCTCGCCGACACGCTCGGATACTGAACCGTCCTGGGTTTTGTGCCGTTTTCTTTCTGGTGAAAGGATTCGACAATGCCCAAGAAATTCCCTCCCGAGGTTCGCGACCGCGCTGTGCGGATGACGCTGGATCGCCTGTCCGAGTACCCGACCGTGTATGCCGC
>DATCDQ010000084.1:0-4083 GCA_036510655.1 Microbacteriaceae bacterium
CGGCGGCTCCCGCTGGTCGAGTAGCGCATGAGCGCAGCGAATCCGCGTTTCGAGACCCCCCCACGCCCGCGACCGGACCATATTCAGGCTGCATCGACCCGCAAAGACGCGGCCCCGTCGCATCCGCCCGTTGCAGCCTGAATTCGGTACCGTGTGCGGCCGAATCGCTGCTGTAGCGCCGCGCGCTGCGCGCGCCAGCCCCATGCGCGCTAGCCCGGAGTTTTGAAGAGGGCGGCCCGGACCGCCGACTGGGGTGCGTCCTCTTTGTCGTGCAAAGTCCGGGCCAGCGTCAAGGCTCGATCGCGGGCGAACGGGGCCGCGAGCATCCGCTCGGTCTTACAACGCGGCGCGACGCCGAGTTCTCCACAGATGTGTCGTTGTACCGGGCTGCACCGCCCTCAGTTCGCTAGCTTTTGATCAAGGGACAGCGGAGACTGGAAGGGTGCAGCTACTGATGAACGAAGCGCAAGTATGGAGCGTCATCGGCGTGCTTACTGCGACGCTCGTTTCGGTCGTCGTCGGGATGTCCACCTTGTTTCTTCGAACGATGAAGGCACAGTTCGACACGGTGAACGCTCAGTTCGACACAGTCCGCGGCGAGATCAGCGGACTGCGAAGTGAGATGAATGCGCGCTTCGAGACAGTGGGTGTGCGGTTTGACGCGGTCAACTCGCGATTCGACTCGACGGATCGCCGTATCGACGGCATGAACCGTGACATTCAACTGGTGTTCTCCAAAGTCTTCGGGCCTGGCGGGGAGCGCCTGTAGTCGGCTGATCGGGCCGGGCCGGCTCTGGGTTCGGTGGTCGAGTAGCGCGCGCGGAACGAGCACGCGTATCGAGACCCCACAGGTCGGCTCACGAGATCTCGATACACTCGCTAGCGCTCGCTACTCGATCAACAGGGGCGCGCTCGCTACTCGATCAACGGGGCGCGGTCGCTACTCGATCCACCGAGGTTGGCAGCCGCCGAGCCGCACGGCGAGCGGCTTCGCAGTCTCTAGAGTTGCCTGTAATGAGCATGAGCACGTGCAGTCCCTCGGCCGAGGCGAGGCGGCCGTGAATTTCGGTATCGCAATCGGCGCCGCGGTCGCCTCTTCGATTTGCGCGGCGATCTCCAACGTGCTCCAACATCGGATGGCGCGACGTGGCCCCGCCGGGCGGGGCCTCCGCCTCCGACTCGTGTGGCATCTGATGCACCAGCCGGTCTGGCTGCTGGGATTGCTCGCTGCGGGTGCCGCCCTTGCGCTTCATGCGCTGGCACTCGGCGGCGCACAGCTCAGCGTGGTGCAACCGATCCTCATCTCGTCGTTGTTGTTCGCACTTCCGGCGTCGGCGCTGCTCGAAGGGCAACGGCCCAGCGCCGCAGAGTGGGCCTGGGCTGCACTCCTCGTGGTCGGCCTCGGATCATTCCTCGCGCTCGCTCGGTCGACGGGCGGCACCTCCCAGCCTGCACAGAGAACGCTGCTCTTCACGTTGCTCGGCGCCGCCGTGCTTGGCGTCTTCGCTGTCGTCCTGGGCACGCGAGTATTGCACGGGCACAGGGCATCCTTTCTCGGGCTCGCGACCGGCGTCGCATACGGCATCGTTGCGTCGCTGATCAAATACGTCATCACCCTTGCCGGCTCCGACCCGTTTCGCCTGATCACGAGCTGGCCCGCCTACACCATGATCGTCATCGGCGTCATCGCCGTCGTGTTGAATCAGGCCGCGTATCAGGCCGGGCCGTTGGCGGAGGTCCTGCCTCCGCTGACATTGGCCGACCCGACCATCGCCACGCTGATCGGCGTCATCGCGTTCGGCGACCGTCTCCAGACGAGTCCCGGGGCCATTGTCGGCGAGATTTTGTCGGTGGCAGCTATCGCCCTTGCGGTGGTCCAGCTGTCGCGGAACACGCCGCGGACCAACAATCGGGAACCACTCAGCGTTTCCACAGCCGATCCCGATGGTCCCGAAGTCGGCTCGAATTAGTCTGAAAGCACCTCCACATTTGGCAAGAGCCGGCTGTGAGCGCTAGGTAGTCGACGGGAGTACGACCCATGAAGATCCTGATCCTCGGCGGCGACGGGTTCATGGGATGGCCCGCCACCCTCGATCTCTCCGCGGCCGGCCACGAGGTGGTCATCGTCGACAATCTCTCCCGCCGCCGCATCGACGCCGAACTCGGCACCAACTCGCTCACACCGATCGAGTCGGTCGACGTGCGTCTGGCCGCCTGGCGTGAACTATCCGGCAACGATGTGCGGTTCCTGGACTGCGACATCGCGCACGATTACGACCGCCTCGTCGAAATCCTCGACACCGAACGGCCCGACACGATCGTGCACCTAGCGGAGCAACGTTCGGCCCCGTATTCAATGAAGACCCCCGCAACCAAGCGTTACACCGTGGACAACAACGTGAACGGGACCCACAATCTGCTCGCGGCGGTTGTCGAACTCGAGCTCGACAGTCACATCGTGCACATGGGAACGATGGGCGTCTACGGCTACGGCACCGCTGGCACCGTGCTGCCCGAAGGCTACCTGTCGGTGACGAGCGACGGCATCGACGGCACGCCCGTCGCCCAGGAGATCCTCTACCCGACGGACCCGGGCAGCATCTACCACATGACGAAGTCGCTCGATCAGCTGCTCTTCGCCTTCTATAACAAGGTCGACCGGCTGCGGATCACCGACCTCCACCAGGGCATCGTCTGGGGCACGCAGATCGTGCAAACGAGCAGCGACCCGCGCCTGATCAACCGGTTCGACTACGACGGAGATTACGGCACGGTGCTGAACCGGTTCCTCGTCGAGTCGGTGGTCGGGCATCCGCTGACCGTCAACGGCACCGGTGGGCAGACGCGCGCGTTCATCCACATTCAGAACAGCGTGCAATGCATCCGCCTCGCCGTCGAGAACCCGCCCGAGCAGGGCGACCGGGTGCGCATCCTGAACCAGATGACCGAGACGCACCGGGTGCGAGACCTGGCCGCGCTCGTTGCGAAGCTGACGGGCGCCGCGATCGACTACGTGGACAACCCGCGCACGGAGGCCGCCGAGAACGAACTGCTCGTTCGGCATGACGGGCTCGTCGCGCTCGGGCTGGTGCCGATCACCCTCAGCGACTACCTGCTGTTCGAGGTGACCGACATTGTTCATCGCTTCGCCGGCCGCGTGGATATCGAGAAGATCCGCAGCATGTCCGCCTGGCGGCATGCGGCGGCCGTGCGGCGCTGATCGATGAGGATCGCGTTCGTCACCGAGGTGTGGAAGCCGTCCATCAACGGCGTGGTGACACGGCTTTCGGTGACGATCGACGAGCTCATCGCCGCCGGGCACGAGGTGCTCGTGATCGCGCCGACTGTGGATCAGCGAGGCGACGTGAGCGACGCCGAGGCGCGACCGGGGCTGCAGGTGCGGCGGATGCCGAGCGTGCGCATCCGCTTCATCTACGGCGGTCAGCCGTGGGGCTTACCCCTGCGACGGATGCAACGGATGCTCGCCGCCTTCGATCCGGACCTGGTCCACGTGGTCGCGCCCGCCCTGCTCGGCCTCGGTGCGGTGCGGGCCGCCAAGCGGTTGCGGGTGCCGCTGGTCGCGTCGTTCCACACGGATATCGCCGGGTACGCGAAGTTCTACCACCTGGGCTTTCTCGTGCCGTTCATCTGGTGGTGGCTTCGCCGGCTGCACAATGCGGCGGCGATCAACCTGGTCACGTCGTCGTATTCGGCGCGGCTGCTGGCCGAGCACGGGATTCAGCATGTCGTGCACTGGCAGCGCGGCGTCGATGTGCAGTTGTTCGACCCGGCGCGGCGGACGCGTGGGCGCGAGGGCGGTGCGGGTGCTGCGGCGGCTGCGGGTGCTGAGGGCGCCGCGGGTTCGGCTGCAGGCGAGGGTGCGGCGGCCGATGCGAGCGCCCTTCCGCTGGCGCTGTACGTCGGCCGACTCGCGTGGGAGAAGGGACTCCAGCGCCTAGAAACCCTCGTTCGCTCGGGCTCCGTGCAACTCGAGGTGATCGGCGACGGCCCGGACCGCGAACGCCTCGAGCGTATCTTCGACGGAACACCGACGCGTTTCCTCGGGGCAGTCACCGGCGTCGA
>DATCDQ010000085.1:0-14637 GCA_036510655.1 Microbacteriaceae bacterium
GTGACGTGCGGCGCCGTGAAAGCACTGCTCACCATCGCAGCAGCTGTGTGCTTGCGCACTCCTGTGACGGCGAGCCGAGTTACACGTGGCCGATCGCCGGCGCGCCCGGTCGCCCCGCCGCTGCGCTCGTCTGAGTCGATCGGCTTGGTGCTTGTTGTCGGTGTCACCGCTTCGGAACCGGTGACGAAGGCCTCGACATCCGCACGCGTGATCAATCCGCGTTCGCCCGTGCCTGCGACGAGTGCGAGATCCACGCCGAGGTCACGTGCGAGCGACCGCACAGGCGGCGTCGAACGTGGCCGTTCTGCAGGCGTGATCCGCGCAGAAATGGCGGCGGGCGCGGCGGGTGCCCGCTCTGCCATGCGATCAGACCCACTGCGCGCCCGACGCTGGGGCCGTTCCCCTGTCTCAATTGCAGGCCCGTACCCGACAAGCACGGCCTGTCGCCCTGCCGCTGCGTTCAGAGCGGCGATCTTCGTTGCGTCGCCGGCGTCGGCGACGACACTGTCGTTCGCGGGCGTGCTAGCGCCGGCGTCGGCTACTGGGTCGTCCTCGATCTCGAATGAGACGATCGGCGCACCGACCTGCACCGTCGTGCCGGGCTCGGCATAGAGCTGGTTGACGACGCCCGCAAACGGCGAGGGCAACTCGACAAGCGCCTTAGCGGTCTCGACCTCTGCGATGATCTGGTTCAGCGTCACCGTGTCGCCGACAGCGATGTGCCACGACACGATTTCGGACTCGGTCAGTCCCTCGCCGAGATCGGGCAACGCGAACTCTTTGAGCACGCTCATGCGTTGCGTCTCCCGTCATCGTGATCGGTCGCGGCGCGCCAGCCGGTCAACGAATTGCGCTTGCCGAGCACGCGATCGACTGCATCGAGGATGCGGTCCAAGTTGGGCAGGTATTGGTCTTCGAGTTCGGCCGGCGGATACGGCACATCGAACCCCGTGACACGCGCGGGGGCCGCTTCCAAATACTCGAAGCAGCGCTCCGTGATGCTCGCGGCGATCTCGGCACCGACACCGCCGAACTGCTGCGCCTCGTGTGTGATCACCAACCGGCCCGTCTTGCGAACGGATGCTTCCACCGTCGCGAAATCCACGGGCGACAGTGAGCGAAGGTCGATGACCTCGATCGAGACGCCCTCATCTGCGGCGGCCACCGCAGCATCCTTCGCCGTCATCACGAGCGGGCCGTATGCAACCAGAGTGACGTCGGTGCCCGCTGTCACAACGCGAGCGGCTTCGAAACTCGGCGCATCCGCCGGCAACACGGCCTCGACGGGCGCCTTTGTCCAGTATCGACGCTTCGGTTCGAAGAACAGCACGGGGTCGTCCGCCTGGATCGCCTGCCGGATCATCACGTACGCATCCTGCGGGTTCGAGCAACTGATCACGCGCAGGCCCGATGTGTGCACGAAATACGCCTCGGGCGACTCAGAGTGATGCTCGACCGAGCGGATGCCGCCGCCGAACGGCACACGAATCGTGATCGGCATCCGCACGGCGCCGGCAGTGCGGTAGTGCATCTTCGCCACCTGGGTCACGATCTGATCGAACCCCGGGAAGATGAAACCGTCGAACTGAATCTCGCACACGGGCCGATAGCCGCGGTAGGCGAGCCCGACCGCCGTGCCGATAATGCCCGACTCGGCGAGAGGGGTATCGATCACGCGCCGTTCGCCGAACTCCTTCTGCAGGCCATCGGTGACGCGGAAGACGCCGCCGAGCTTGCCGATATCCTCACCGAGCAGCACCACTTTGTCGTCGCTGGCGAGCGCGTCGTGTAAACCGGTGGTGAGCGCCTTGGCGAGGGTCATTTCCGTTGCGGTCATACCGGCTCACCGCCGAACTGGTCGAGGTAGGCCGCGTACTGGCTCTTCTGCCGGGTGAGCCATGTCGTCGGCTCTGTGAAGACGTTGTCGAACACGGTGAGCGGTTCTGGCTTGGTCATGGCCAGGCATCCTGCGCGCATTTCGGCGGCGACAGCATCCGCTTTCGCAGCGATATTCGCGCGGAATTCGTCCGTCATCATGCCGAGCGAGGTGAGGAGGGATCCGACCCGCTCGATCGGGTCCTTCTCGGCCCAGTCGGCGAGCTCCTCCTTGCTGCGATAGCGGGTCGGATCGTCTGAGGTGGTGTGCGGGCCCATGCGGTACGTCACCGCTTCGATGAAGGTGGGCCCGTCACCTTTGCGCGCCCGTTCCAGCGCAATGCGCGTCGCAGCGAGAACCGCGAGCACGTCGTTGCCGTCGACGCGCATGCTCGGGATGCCGAAACCAGGCGCACGATCGGCGATCGGAGTCTGTGCTTGCAAGCCCACCGGCTCTGAAATCGCCCAGTGGTTGTTCTGGCAGAAGAAGACGACAGGCGCCTTGTAGGCGGCGGCGAAGATCATCGCCTCATTCGTGTCGCCCTCACTCGTCGCGCCATCACCGAAGTATGCAATCGCTGTGGAGTCGACACCGTCGAACTGGCAACCAAGGGCGTAGCCGACCGCGTGCAACGTCTGCGTGCCGATGATGACGGATGGCGTCGCCATGTTGACGTCGTAGGGATTCCAACCCGAGAACACGGAACCGCGCCACACCCGCAGCAGGTCGGTGAGATCGACACCGCGCACGTAGGCGACGCCATTCTCGCGATAGCTGGAGAACACGAAGTCATCGCTGCGCAAGGCGTGGGCCGAGCCGACCTGCGCTGCTTCCTGGCCGAGGAGCGGTGGCCACAACCCTAACTGCCCCTGCCGTTGCAGGGCCGTCGCTTCCGTGTCGATGCGACGCACGACGACCATGTCCTCGTAGAGCGAGGCGAGTTGCTCGCCGAAGACGTCGGCGACCCACGGATCGTAGTCCGGATCAGTCAGTCGCACGCCTGACGGCGTCAGCAACTGGATCAAGTTTTCTTGTCGAGTAAGGAGTTCTGCTCCTTGACGGGCACCCGGCATCATCGCACGCCACCTTTGTCTCGGTGTCGAATCGATCTGGCTTGTGGCCGACCGACTCGCTTCCAGCATCTTTACCAGAATTACTCTCAGGCTACGTCTGAAGTGCAGTGCGCACAATCACCGGCGTGTCGACTGAGCAAAGTGCACTATCCAGGCATGAATCACCGTGCTAGGGTTTCGCATCATGCCCAACCCGGATGCGACCGACCTTCGGCTGCTCGCCGCCCTCACGGACGAGCCGCGCAGCACCGTCGTCGCGCTCGCAGACACCCTCGGGCTCTCCCGCAACACGGTGCAGGCGCGAATGGCCGCCTTGGAACGCTCGAATGTGTTCCTGCCGTTCGATCGCCGCATCAATCCAGAAGCGCTCGGCTATCCGCTTGCCGCGTTCATCTCAGTGCACCTGCAGCAACGGAAGCTCGCAGCGATCGTGCAGGAGCTGTCTCGCATCCCCGAAATCGTGCAGGCCCACGGCATCAGTGGCCCGTCCGATCTGATCGTGCGCGTCGTCTGCGCAGACACCGACGAACTGTTTCGAATCAACGGCATGATCCTCGCGTGCGATGGGGTTGAACGCACCGAAACATCACTGGACATGGGCGAGTTGATCCCGTTTCGGGTCGGGCCGTTGCTCGCCCGTGGGCCGCGTCGCTGAGTCTCGAGAGCGTCCTACCGCCTTCGCTACAGGCCGTATGGTGCGAGTACCACGGGGTAGGCCAGCAAGTTGCCGAGGTAGTTCGGGTGGAAGTTCGCCGTGGCCAGCAACGGGATCGTCGTCAGGTTGATGTATGGCAGCGATGAACCAATGCCATGCCCTGCGAACGCCGCCGTGGTATCGACGTAACTGATCCTCGACGTGGCCACGTACGCGACGGCGCCCTGGATGACGCTGTTCAGCGCATCCGTTGCCGTATTGATCTGGTCACCCAGCGGAGGCTGGACACCCGGGTTGAACAGGTGCGGATAGCCGAGTACGAGGATCCTGGCCTTCGGTACCTTTTGGGCGATTGCGCCGTAGAGCGCTACCAACTTGGGGCCGACCGTCGGCAATGCTCCTGCGGCAGCCGCGACTGCTGCGCCGCATGCCGGTGCGCTCGGATCCGGTGCGCAAGCCGCCAAAATGGCATCCGATCCGGCATCGATGCCGCCCACGGTCAGGGTGATCAGAGCGGTGTTCGCCGGCACAGCCGGCAACTGCAGAACACCCACATCAGCCGCCGTCGCTCCGGAGCAGCCGAGATTCGCCGTTAGACGATAGCGGCTGATCGACGCCGCAATGCTCGGGAAGCTTCCATACCGAGATTGCAGGCACGGTCCCGGATTGTAGGGTGGTGCACCCTGACCTGAGGTGAATGAATCGCCCAATGCGACGTAGTTGCCCGCCGAGGCGAACCAGGAGGCGTGTTGCAGGCCTGCGGCGGAAACGTCGCTGCTTGAGGCGGAGCTGACGGGAGTGGCGTTGGCCGGACCGGCCACCATCCCGACGACCAGACCGAACGTTGCCAGGACCAATCCGGCGAGGCGCGCGACAACTCCGAATCTAAACTGAGCCTTCTTCATCATGGCGACAATATACGCCCCGCCGCAGGTTGTAGCAATCACTGCTTGAAAGCAAAAAACGGGCCCGCCTGCCGAAGCAGAGCGGGCCCGTCTCTCCCCGGCGCGCCTGGCGAGAGGCGACCGGAGAGACCTGTGTGAGCTACTCGGTGACTGAGACCTCGGCCACCGGCGCGTCAGCGGACGCAGCCTCTTCTGCGATCACGGGCTGCAACGACAGCTTTCCGCGGTCGTCGATCTTGGTGATCTCCACCAGGATCTTCTGGCCGACGCTGAGCACGTCTTCGACGTTCTCGACGCGCTTGCCACCGGCGAGCTTGCGCACCTCGGAGATGTGCAGCAGTCCGTCCTTGCCCGGAAGCAGCGAGATGAATGCACCGAACGTGGCGATCTTGACGACGGTTCCGAGGAACTGCTCGCCGACCTCCGGGTTCGTCGGGTTCGCGATTGCGTTGACTTGAGCACGAGCAGCCTCGGCCGAGGGGCCGTCGACGGCGCCGATGTACACCGTGCCGTCTTCCTCGATCGAGATGTCTGCGCCGGTCTCGTCCTGGATCGCGTTGATCGTCTTGCCCTTCGGACCGATCAGCTCTCCGATCTTGTCGACCGGGATGTTGACCGAGATCACGCGCGGCGCGGTCGGGGCCATCTCATCCGGCTGGTCGATCGCGGCGTTGAGCACCGACAGGATCGTGGTGCGAGCATCCTTCGCCTGCTGCAGCGCAGCGGCCAGAACGGAGGAAGGCAGACCGGCGAGCTTGGTGTCCAGCTGAATGGCCGTGACGAACTCGCTCGTGCCTGCAACCTTGAAGTCCATGTCGCCGAGAGCATCCTCAGCACCCAGAATGTCGGTCAACGCGGCGTAGCGCGTCTCACCGTCAACCGTGTCGGAGACTAGGCCCATGGCGATACCGGCGACCGGTGCGCGCAGCGGCACACCCGCGTTCAGCAACGACAGGGTCGAGGCGCAGACAGACCCCATCGACGTTGAACCGTTGGAGCCGAGAGCTTCGGACACCTGACGGATCGCGTACGGGAACTCCTCGCGGCTCGGCAGCACCGGCACGAGTGCGCGCTCGGCGAGGAAGCCGTGCCCGATCTCGCGACGTTTCGGGCTGCCGACACGGCCGGTCTCACCGGTCGAATACGGTGGGAAGTTGTAGTGGTGCAGGTAGCGCTTCTTCGTGATCGGGCTCAGCGAGTCGATCTGCTGCTCCATCTTCAGCATGTTCAGCGTGGTGACACCCAGGATCTGGGTCTCGCCGCGCTGGAAGATCGCGGAACCGTGAACGCGCGGGATGACCTGCACCTCGGCGTCGAGTGGGCGGATGTCGGCAAGCCCACGACCGTCCATGCGGATGCCGTCGCGCAGCACGCGACCACGGACAACCACCTTCGTGACCGACTTGTACGCGCCGGACACCTGCGCGTTGGCACCCTCAGGCAATTCGCCCGCTGCGACCTTGCCGGCGATGAACTCCTTGGTGCGGGTCTTCAGTGCGTCATCGGCGTCCTGGCGGGCGATCTTCTCCGCGATCTGGTAGACCTGCGCGAGCTCGTCGTAGGCGAAGCCGGCGACTGCATCGTAGGTTGCCTGCTCGTACGGCGGGAACACCGGGAAGTCGAGGATCGCCTTCGAGGATTGTGCCGCCATCTGCGACTGTGCGTCGACGAGCTGCTTGAGGAACGGCTTCGAGGCCTCGAGGCCCTGGGCCACGACCTCTTCATTCGGCTTCGTGGCGCCGGCCTTGATCAGGTTCCAGCTGTGCTCGGTGGCTTCAGCTTCGACCATCATGATCGCAACGTCTTCCTGGCCGTGCGAGTCCGTCACAAGACGCCCCGCGACGGTGATATCGAACACGGCTTCTTCGAGCTGCGATGCAGTCGGGAACGCGATCCACTGGTCAGCCGCGGTTCCGTAGCCGGGGATGAGTGCGAGGCGCACTCCGCCGATCGGGCCGGAGAACGGCAGACCGGAGATCTGCGTCGACGCGGATGCGGCGTTGATCGCGAGCGCGTCGTAGAACTCGCCCGGCGCGATCGAGAGGACGGTGATGACGATCTGCACCTCGTTGCGCAGCCCCTCGACGAACGACGGACGCAACGGGCGGTCGATCAGACGGCAGACCAGGATGGCCTCCGTCGACGGACGGCCTTCCCGGCGGAAGAACGATCCGGGGATCTTTCCTGCTGCGTATGAACGCTCTTCAACATCGACCGTAAGTGGGAAGAAGTCGAAGCCGTCACGCGGATGCTTGCCGGCGCTCGTCGCGCTCAGCAGCATGGTGTCTTCATCCAGGTACGCTGCGACAGCGCCCTGTGCTTGCTGCGCAAGGCGACCGGTTTCAAACCGGACCGTGCGCGTGCCGAACTTGCCGTTATCGAGAACGGCCTCGGCATACTTGATTTCTGGACCTTCCATTGAGGTCTTACTCCTTAAGTGTTTTCCTCGCCATTCCGGCGAGCGAAACCCGACTGCCCGTGTGGCAGGCGAGTGTGTACTTTTGGAGCAGGGAAGTAGGCAAAACTTGAACCATTCAGCTCATGCTGGCCACCAGTAGAAGGACACGGACGCTCGCGCTTTCCGGATACCACCACCGAGGACCAGCTTCCTGCCAGCCTGCTCCGCACGGTCATTCTGCGCGTTCAGTATCTGAGCGCGCAGTTAACCTCGCCAAGCCTAGCAGAGCATGCTTTCTCAGCCTGAGAACACGGCCCCTACTGCGAGCTGTTTCGCAGCATCGCCGCACTCGTCACGACGACGGCGGCAAGGATGATGAGCGCGAACCCGATGAGTACACCCTGTGTGCCGAATAAGCTGAGCGCGATGCCGACCGCCACCACCGGTACCGTCAATCCTGCGTACGCCCACAGGAACATGCCGGCCAGCACCTCGCCGCGCCTTCCGCTCGGAGCCGATGAGGCCGCCACACCGATTGCGGATCGGAACACCAGGCCGACGCCGGCTCCTGCAACGATCCCGGCGGCAACGAACAGGGCGATGGACAATTGCATGCTCGCACCCGCGACCCCGAGCAAGCCAGCGACCATCAGCACCGCGCCGAGCTCGAGCTGGTGCGGGTCGCGCAATCTATTGAAGACAACCTGCGCCACGGCAGCGGCCCCCATCACACCGAAAACGACGGCGCCGGCGACCAGGTGCGACGTCACCTGCAACATTCCCGCGACGAATGTGGCCGCCAACGCAGTGAACACGCCGAACACGGAGAATGCTGCCGCGACGGCCACGGCCGCTGTGAAGAACCGGCCACGGGCATCCGTCGGCAGTGAAATGCGCTGCGGGCGGTATGCGGGTCGCTCTTCCTGTCGTTCGATGGTCTCCGGCACGAACGCGACCGCCACGGCTGCACCGATCAGCAAGAGAAGGAACACGATGTACGGCACGGTCAAAGGCGCCACAACGTATTGGGCAAGCAAACCGCCGACCAACGGCCCGATCGCAAGGCCGCCCATATTGACCACGGTGGCGACGGTACCGGCGTGTGCCCGGCGCTCGTCCGGCCGGGCGATGATCCGCAGCTCCGACAGGTGCGCGGTCGCGGTCGCGGTCAACGTGCCGATGCCAAGGCCCGACACGAACCGCGCGACGATGAGGCCTGTCACATCGTTCCAGAGCAAGAACAGCACCGCGGCAAGGGCTTCCACCAGCACGGAAACGAGGATCACACGTCGCCGTCCGAGCCAGTCGCTCACGTGGCCGGCCAGATACAAGCTGGCCATCACACCGAGCGCGTAGGAGGCGAAGATCACGGTGATCACCGCTGCCGGAAAGCCGTCGCGCTGCTGGTAGAGCGGATACAGCGGCGTCGGAATGGTCGAAAAAGCCATGACCGTGAGGAAGGCGCCCGCGACCACCCAAAACGCTGGGGCATGCGCCATCGTGCGACGCACCGGAAAATGCACTGTGCGACGACCGTGAGAAGGCGCGTGCACGGTCTGCGGCTTCCTGACGATCGGATGCGATGCTGTCGTGGTCATGCATCCATAGTCACGCTTTAGATCCATCGTGTCCAACGACTATTCTTGATCACTTTCATCGTGATATGCGATTATTGGGACATGGACACGCGCCAGTTGGAGATCTTCGTCGCCGTTGCCGACGAGCTGAATTTCACGCGTGCCGCGCGCCGGCTGTTTGCCGTGCAATCTACGGTGTCTGCAGGCGTCCGCTCTCTTGAGGACGAGCTCGGCGTGCGACTTTTTTCGCGGTCGACTCGACGAGTCGAGCTGACACCGGCCGGGGAGTCGCTGCTGTTCAAGGCTCGAGAAGTGCTCGATTCGGTCGATCGGCTGCACGCGGCTGCGGCTGATTCGTCGGCTGGGCTGCGCGGGCGCCTTCGGGTCTATCTTGACGAATCTGCAGATCGACTTCCTCGCGGATGTCTTCGGCACGTTCCACGAGCGCTATCCCCTGGTCGATCTCTCGCTCGGCGTTTCACCGACCGGTTCAAGTGGGCTCGTAGAGGACATCCGTCACGCGCGACTCGACGTAGCGTTTATCGGCCTGCCGCCAGTCGAGCTGCCCGGTCTGCGCACTGTCCCGCTAGCGCACGTCGACTACGTCGTTGTAACGAGGGAGAGCGACCCACTGGCCGCACGGAAGACGATAACCCTCGCTGACATCGCCGCCCGTCGCCAGATCGACACTCCGCGCGGATTCGGAAACCGCGTGATCCTCGATCGTGCCTTCGCCGACGCCGGCCTCACGCGCACGGTGTCGACGGAACTGAGCGACCTCACCTCGATTCCGCGTTTTGTGGCGGCAGGTCTCGGCGTCGCAATCATTCCTGCAGCAGCACCGATCACGGTGCCGGGGGTCGCCGTACGCCCGCTGGCGGGGCCCAGCCTGACCTGGACGATGACAGCGATCAGCTCGGCGAGCACGCCGCCATCCCCGGCCGTCGAGGCGCTGCTCGAGCTGCTCGCGACCGACGAACGCGATGCGACGACGACCATTCGAGCGCACTCATGATCAGGTGCTCTGCTCGTTTGCTCTGCTCAACGCAGATGAGCGCGCGCACCCGAGTTGAACACCTCGGTCACGACGATCAGCGCGACGACGACGCTCAGTCCGAGGGGGATCCAGAAGGCGACGGCGGGTCCGGTCACTTGGAGCGCACTCGTGACGAACAACATCAGGAACAGCAGGATGTAGCCCGCCGGCTCCCAGCGCCAGAGCCGCTTTCGACGGGTGGCGGTGGCGCTTGGAGAATCGCGAAGCGATTCGCTCGGCAAGCGCTCACGCTGCCGGGGCGGGCACGACCCCCTTGGCCGTGGCTGCGAGGATCGCGTTGTAGTCGCCGCGCTTCCAGAGGTCCCAGTTCCAGGCCTGTAGAAAACGGGTGCCGCTGCTGAACCCATTGCCGAACAACTTCGTCTTGTCTGCCGCAGTCAGGTGGAAGTCTGTGGCCGTGTAGCCGGTGGTGTCGACGAAGATCGTTCGGGAAGCGAACGCCGGGTCCGCGACGTACACGCGATCGTGCGCGTCTTGCATGGTACTCAACAGCGACTTCGCAAGCTGGAAGTTGTCGGCATCCGGGTTCCACATGCTCGAACTCACACTGCTCCGGGCAGACAGTTTGACCCCGAGTGTCGGCCATCGTGCGGGTTGGCCATCGTCACGGTCGAAGATGTCGATCGGGTAGTTCGACAGCATGCCGCCGTCGGTGCAGATGATCACGGAGTGGCTCACGATCGACGGGTCCGTCTTGATCTGGAACGGTCGGAAGAAGAACGGGATCGACGCGGATGCTCGAACGGCGTCTGCAACGGGCTGCTGGTCCGGGTCGACCCCGAGTAGCTCGCGGTAGTCCCACGGCAGTCTCAGCATGAGGCCGCGCGAGACATCCGAAACGATGACGACGAGCTTGTAGCGCTGGTCGGGCGGCAGCGCGCTGCCGGGATCGTCCTGCTTGAGGTCAGCCCAGGTGCGGATGCCGTGGCTCTCGAGCATCTGCGCGATCCACTGATGCAGAAAATCACCCATGAAGATCCCTTCGTGGAAGATGAGACCGAGCGCTCCACCGACATGTGGGACGTGCGCGAACTCTTTCGGCTCATCCTCGAATTGGGAGAAGTCGAGGTTGTCCATCGTCGTCTTGATCTCTGCAGCGCTCATGCCTGCTGCCACGAACGAAGCGACGATCGCGCCTGCCGAGGTGCCGGCGACGCGGGCAAATGTGTATGGCTCCGTCGCCGTTGCCAGAGCGGTGATCGCGCCGACGAGGCCGGACCCCTTGACTCCGCCGCCCTCGAGAACCAGGTCTACTTGTGGCATTTCCGAGCGCCCCTTCCCGCGTCGCGACTGTGGTGTTCTGGCAGCCGGTTCACGCGCTTGTGCTGAGCGTGCTCCGGCTTTCGGGCCGTGTCAAGACGCAATCGGCGCTTCGAGAATTTATCTTGACATCAAGATAGTTTGTGACAGAGTGAGTAGTGAGGTTAGGCAATCCTAATGAGCATCGAACAAGGGCTCGATTGCCTACGGAGTCGAGTTCACCATGACCGATGTTCACCTGCCGGAATCCCTTGCCGATCGGACACCTGCTACCCGAGTACAACAGTTGGCACAATTCGTCGACGCAGCCTCGTTCGGCGATGTGAGCACGGATGCTCTACAGCAACTCAAGATCCGCGTGCTCGACACGATCGGCGTCGCAATCGGGGCGCTGGACGCCGAGCCGATCGTCGCCATCCGCGCGCTCGTCGACGACCTCGGCGGCACGCCCACGGCCACGATGATCGGTGGCGGGCGCACGTCGATCGACCGCGCAGCGTTCGTGAACGTCGCACTCAGTCGCTACCTCGACTTCATGGATGCCTACCTCGCGAAGGGCGAAACCTGCCACCCCTCCGACAACCTGGGCGCAGTGCTTGCGGCGAGCGAGTCCATCGGCGGCACGGGCGCCGAATTTCTGACCGCCCTGGCGGTCGCCTACCAGGTGCAAGCGAGGCTCAGCGATGTCGCACCGGTGCGGGCGAAGGGCTTCGACCACACCGTTCAGGGAGCGTATGCGTCCGCGGCGGCCGTGGCGAAGGCGCTGCGATTGCCACCCGAGCAGATCGCCAATGCGATCGCCATCTCAGGTACTGCGAACAATGCCCTCCGCGTCACACGCACCGGTTCTCTCAGCAACTGGAAGGGACTCGCCTACCCGAACACCGCAAAGGAGGGCACGTTCGCGGCGCTGCTGGCCTCGCGCGGAATCACTGGACCGGAACTGGTCTTCGAAGGCAACAAGGGATTCATGCAATCCATCGCCGGGCCGTTCGAGATCGACTGGTCCGCCGAGGACCTCGAGCGCGTGCGAATGACGATCGTGAAGCGGCACAACGCCGAGATCCACTCGCAGTCCGCGCTCGACGCAGCCATCGACATCCGTTCTCAAGCGGGGTTCGTGGCCGCGCGCATCCGTTCGATTCACCTGCGCACCTTCGCCGTCGCATACTCGATCATCGGTGGCGGTGAAGAAGGCGACAAGCGCACGGTTCGCACCAAGGAGGAAGCGGATCACTCGCTCCCCTACCTGCTTGCTGCCGCCCTCGTCGACGGCGAACTCACCCCGGCCCAATTCACGCCCGAGAGGATCGCCGCCGATGACGTACAACGGTTGCTCCACACGGTGACGATCGTGCCGGACGATGAGTTCTCCGCACGCTTCCCCGCCGAAATGCCTGCTGACCTCGAAGTGACGTTGGACGATGGCACCGTCTTCCGCTCCGAGCAGAACTCGTACGAGGGATTCCACACGAACCCGATGAGCTGGGCCGTCGCGCGTCGCAAGTTCGATGCCGTGGCGTCGCCGTTCACGACAGCCGCGCTCCGCGACCAGCTCGCCACGACCATCCACAGGCTCGAGCGGGAACCCGTCAGCGCCCTGACCGCGCTGCTCGCCCAGGTGAGCCGGACCCGCACTGCCTGATCAAACGTCACAAAACCAACACAAGAAAGGTCACATCATGACCATCACCGATGCTCCCACCCGGAGCGCAACATCCGCTCACGACCACCAGAACGGCGCCGCGACGAACCGCAACGCCACCGCGCACGACGTCGCGTTCAACTTCATTCCTCGCGCCTATCGCCCGGCGAAGCCGCGCACGGTCGGGCTCACGGAAGTGCGCGGACCGTACTACTCAACGTACGGAACGCGGCACCTCGCCGATGTGCTCGACGTGGCCGGTCAATGGGTCGACGGCGTCAAGTGGGCCGGCGGATCGTTCGCACTGCTCCCCCGCGAGCAGGTGCGGGCGTTCAGCGACCTGGCTCACAAGCACGACGCCTACATCTCATCCGGCGGCTGGCTGGAAACCGTGCTTCGCTACGGTCCGGATGCCGTCGACGCGTATCTGAAGGAGGCCAAGGAGGTCGGCTTCGATGTGATCGAAATCTCAGCCGGGTTCATCTCGGTACCGACCTCAGGGCTGCTGCGACTGATCGAGAAAGTCACGAAGGCCGGGCTCAAGGCGAAGCCGGAGCTCGGCATCCAGTTCGGGTCCGGCGGAGACTCCGGAGAGGCAGAACTCGCTGCGGAAGGCAAGAAGGACGTCGGCGACCTGATCGCCCGTGCGAACAAGGCCCTCGAGGCCGGCGCCGACATCATCATGATTGAATCGGAAGGCATCACCGAAAACGTGATCGAGTGGAACACCCGGCCGGTTGCGGAGATCATCAACGGTGTCGGCCTCGAACATGTGATGTTCGAGTCTGCGGACCCACCGGTGTACGAGTGGTACATCAAGAACTACGGCAACGAGGTCAACCTGTTCGTCGACCACAGCCAGATTCTGCAGTTGGAGGGCTTGCGCCAGAACATCTGGGGCAACAAGAGCACGTGGGGTCGCATCATCAACCCCGCGTGAGCCGAAGGGCAGCGCGCGTGTTGCGAACACGCGCGCTGCCGCGTTTAACAATCGGCTCCGAAAGCTGGCGGGCGAACGGGCGTCAGCCCAGTAGTTCTGCCGCTAGAAGTTCGACGGCACGAACCCGTGCGGGCGAGGACGCCACAGCGGCGTCTTCGTGTGCGGACGCCACCAGGTGAAGCATGACCTCGTCGACGCCGAATTGGGAGGCAAGTGCGCGGATGCGGCGTGCCGCCTCCGCCGGAGAATCGATGATCCAGCTGGCGGACATCCGCTCGATCAGTTCGGTTTGTGCGGGAGTCGGCGTGGTCGCGGCCGCTTGTTCAACCGACGGCAATTGTGTCAGTGGAGCTCCGGTGCGCAGTTTCGCCATCTGCTGCATTTGCGGCAGAGCGAGGGCACGGGCGTCGTCGGCAGTCTCTGCCACGGACACGTTCAGGGTGAGGAAGGTGGTCGGTTCTGCGACCGTTTCGGATGCCGCGAAGTCGTGCCGATAGAGTTCTAGCGTCTCGGTGGTGCTGTCTCCGGAAAAGTGATTTGCGAACACATATCGCATCCCCTCTTGTGCGGCGAGGTTCGCCGAATAGCTGCTGGAGCCCAGCAGCCACAGTTCCGGGACGGAGCGAGCCGCGGGGGTGGCGCTGAGCTCGTAGCGTTGCCCGTTCTGCAACCCGAGAACGGCGCCGTCGGGATTCAGCAGCGCGCCGATGTCGGCGATGTTCTGGGCAAATGCGTCGACGTCGCTGACGGCCCCACTGGATCGCAGCAATGCCGTGATGACCGGGTCGCTACCCGGTGCTCGGCCGAGACCGAGATCGATGCGGCCGGGGAATGCAGCCTCAAGAATGCCGAACTGCTCGGCGATGACCAGCGGCGAGTGGTTGGGGAGCATCACCCCGCCTGCACCGACACGGATTCGCCGGGTTGCGCCGGCGATGATTCCGATCAGCACCGGCGGGTTGGTCGATGCCACCGACGGCATGTTGTGGTGTTCGGCCACCCAGTAGCGCCGGTAGCCGAGTTCGTCGGCGCGTCGCGCGAGTTCGATCGAAGCCGCGACGGCATCCGCTGAACTTTGGCCTGCCCGCACCGGAATGAGATCGAGCACCGAGAGACTCAGCCGGGCGTAGTTGGTGGTATTCGTCACAGTAGTCATCATGCCGTTGAACCGTTTGACTCCTGCACGTATTCCGTTCGACCTGTGGGCGAAGACGCAAATCGGGCCGTCACCATGAGGTGACGGCCCGATTG
>DATCDQ010000086.1:0-16387 GCA_036510655.1 Microbacteriaceae bacterium
GCTTCGCCCGGCGCGAACGTCTGTGACGGTGATACCGCGACCCAGTTCACGTCGTCGACATCCCGCAGGAACCGCAGCTCCTTGAGCTGGTTCTCGGGCGTCGCGATAAATGCGCCGGAATCGGGTAAGCGTCGCAGGTCCTCGACCAGCAGGTGGTGATCCTCACCCGTGGTCAGGCTGCCAGCGCCGACGATGAAGACGAGTCGGGGACTCTGGGTTTCTCGGAGGAGCGAGATCAGTCGCGCGGCGAGGTCAAGGTGCAGGTACGCGCGGGCTGGTGGGGTGGAGAACGCGTTGATCACGACGTCGAAAGACGTGAGATCCTCGGAGGTCAGGTCGAAGGCATCCTTGACGAGCATGGTGGCGTCGGTGCCGAGGATGCTTCCGGTCCGATCCGGATCTCGCACGATCCCTGTGGCCTCGTGGCCACGTTTGGTCGCTTCCGCATACAGGGCGCGTCCGGCGTTTCCGGTGGCACCGATGATCCCGATCTTCATGACCAGATGTATTCCTCGGCGATTGCGCCGTCGACCCATTTGGCTACCGTCACCATCCGGCCCCCGCCTTCGAACTCGCCGATAACACAGGTCCATTCTCCGGAACCGAACGCGATCGGGTGAGCTGTGATCTGGGGTGGTGTTCCCCCGGCCGAGTCGACGTAGGCCTTCATGGCGTCGATGTGTTCCTGGATGCCGTGGGTCGACGGTTGGCCTTTCCAGTCCACCAGCACGTCCTCGGTGTGGTGGTGGGCGAATACACCGTTCCAGTCGGCATTGTTCCAGCCGGTGAAGTCGAGGTCATCCATGCCTTGCAGGTTGTTCTTGACCTGGTCGTCTCCCATGATGCACTTCTTTCATTTGTGTTGGTGTACGCGTTCGCCCGGTTGGGCGAAAGCTCATTGCGGTCGAATTGCCTCGGCGTCGATGTCAATGGTGACGTCTTTGCCCACGAGCAGCGCACCCGCCTCCTTCACGATTTCGTAGGTCAGCCCGAAATCGCGGCGGGCGATTGTGCCGTGGGCGCGGAATGCGACCCGGATATTGCCGCTGGGGTCAATGAGCGACCCGCCGAAGCGGACCGTCAGCTCCACGGGTCGGGTCACGCCGTGCAGCGTCAGTTCCCCCGGGACCAGGCCCGCCGCGTCGGGGAGGGCGGATACCGTCGTGCTGCGGTAGGTCATCGTCGGGTAGTGCTCGACATCCAGGAAGTGCTCCGAACGCAGGTCGGCATCGCGGATCGGGTTCAACGTGGTCAGTGAAGCGGTATCGATGCTCACCTCCAGCGTCGATGCCGAAATGTCCTCGGCCACCGTCACCGTTTCCTGCACGGTTTCGAAACGAGCTCGCACTCGGCCCGCAACCAGATGTTGAACCGTGAAGCTCACAAAGGTGTGCACCGGGTCCAGCTGGAACTCCCCGGCCGGAGGGACGAGGACGTGATTGAGGATGCGACTGTGATCACCGTCCGATGGACCCGCCATGCGCAACTCCTCGAGGGACTTGTTGACCTGATCCCCGTGAAATCGATGTGATTCGACCGTTGCGGGTTCGA
Source organism: Microbacteriaceae bacterium (assembly GCA_036510655.1). Taxonomy (GTDB): domain Bacteria; phylum Actinomycetota; class Actinomycetes; order Actinomycetales; family Microbacteriaceae; genus Rathayibacter_A. Next base: position 1,552 of record DATCDQ010000086.1, read on the forward strand.
CTAAGCCAGACGCTACTCGCCCGATAATCGATGCGGAAGAGCAGGATATGGAATGGGAGATGAATCCCAGGGACTTCGCTACAGGATCGCGATCATGTGCAGTCGTCGCCGCGCCCAGCCGTTCGCAACCGAGCGCCCCGATATGGCCGTGCTCAATCGAGCGATGCCGCCATTTTCTGCTCGGGGTCCAAACGGTCGAGGAGCTGGGTCGCGATTGCGGAGAGCTGTACCACCTGTTCCGGGCTGAGGGCGTCGATGACCAGGTCGCGAACGTTTTCGACATGGCCGGGCGCTGCGTGGACGACTTTCTGCCATCCGGCTTCGGTCAGCGTGGCGTTGGTCGCTCGCCCGTCCTCCGCGCACGGGGTGCGTTCAACGAAACCGGCAGCTTCGAGCCGACTCACAACTCGTGACAAACGCGCGAGCGACGCGGTCGTGCGTGCCGCGAGCGCTGTCATCCGCAGTGTCCTGGCGGGGGATTCCGAGAGCATGGCCAGAGTGAAGTAATCGAAATGGGTGAGACCTTCGTCGCGGGCCAGCTGGGCGTCGAGGCCCGCGGGCAACAACTCGAGCACTGCGGCGAACTTCACCCACGCTTCGCGCTGCTCGTCGGTCAGCCACCGTGTCTTAGCCACAAAAGGATTCTAACAGAAACTTGTATATACAAGTAAAAGTGTTACAGTAGTTGTAGATACAACTTTGTATCTACAACTACACGGCGGGATCGGTCCCGCACAAAGGGAGTTCACAATGACCACAGCAACGATCTTCGGTACGGGCAACATGGGCAGCGCCATCGCTAGCGTCTTCGCGGCTGGCGGTGCATCCGTCGAGCACATCGACAACGCCAACACCTCGGCGGTCATCAACGGCGACATCGTCGTACTTGCCGTTCCCTATTCTTCGCTCAAAGACATTGTCGCGACCTATGCCGAGCAGCTGTCGGGCAAGATCGTGGTCGACATTACGAACCCCGTGAACTTCGAGACCTTCGACTCACTGGTGGTGCCCACCGGCAGCTCCGCCGCGGCCGAGCTGGCAGCTGCGTTGCCCGCATCCCACGTGCTCAAGGCCTTCAACACAACATTCGCGGGCACGCTCGCGGCCAAGATGATCGGACCCGTCCAGACGACCGTTCTCATCGCAGGCGATGATGCCGCCGCAAAAGCGACCCTCGCCGAAGCGATCTCCGCGGGCGGCGTTGGTGCCATCGACGCGGGGTCGCTTGGTCGGGCTCACGAGCTCGAGGCGATGGGGTTCCTGCAGCTCACGCTTGCCGCTGCCGAGAAGGTCAGCTGGAGCGGCGGTTTCGGGATCGTGCGCTAGTTGTAGCCGAACTTATGAGACCTGGCGCCATCGCCGTGCTGCGAGCGATCGGCCAGCGGGTGGAAGAGGTCTGGGGCGGTGTTGACATTGTGTTTGCCAATGCCGGCATCCAGGCTTTCAAACCCCTGCTCGAGATGGAGGATGCGGACTGGTTCGACCAAATCGACAACAACCTCAACGGCACCGCCAACGTCCTGCGGGCCTTCGCCCCGCTCCTAGTGCGGCGTGGCGGGGGCGGGATTTGGGGTGATCAGTGTTCGTCGTAATGATCGTCGTGTAGCGAGTGCTTATGGCCGTCGTGAATATAGTCGATGTGGTCGCCGTGCTGGACTGACTCATGGCCGCAGTTGGGGCCATGCTCGTGTTCCGCGACTGTGTGGTGGACGGCGTGTTCATCGGTGGAAGTCATGATTTTTCTCCTCATTCGCGGATCAAAGATGAGGCCGAACGGGTCCTCCATGCCGTGCACGGATTGGCTCGAAGGGTCACTCGTTTCGGAGAGCTTAAGCCGCCGCAGGACGCCTGTCCAGTGGCCTGCCTTTACTCTTCGAGCCACGCTGCGGTGAACAGCAGGTTCAATCCTTCGGCGATCGTGGGATGGGTGATGATGGCGTCGCGCACCGCGGTGTATTCCATTCCAGCGAGCATGGCCATCTGGACTACGGCGATGGCCTCGCTGGCCTCGGTGCCCAGCAGCGCGACTCCCAGGATCGCGTTCGTGTCGCGGTCGATCACGGCCTTCCACATTCCTTCGAGGTGGCCAACAGTGCGCGCTCTCGGAATGGCAGAAACCGGCATCCTCGCCAGGCGTACTGCGTAACCGGCGTCGAGCGCCTGAGCCTCGCTCAGGCCGACACGGCCCAACTCCGGGGTCGTGAACACGCAATAGGGAATCAGCCGTCCCGCTGTGCTTCGCATTTTCGCCTGGTCATCCTGAGCGGCAAGATTGGTTTTCAGCACACGGTAGTCGTCGTACGACGCATGGGTGAACTGCGGGGTACCCGCCGCATCGCCGGCCGCCCAGACGTGCTCGGCGCTGGTGCGCAGGTGCTGATCGACCTCGATGAACCCGCGATCGGTCAGGCGGATACCGGCCTGCTCCAGGCCGACGCCTGTGGTGACGGGCGCGCGGCCGACGGCCACCAGGATGTCCGCCGCCGTCACCGTCTCGCCGGAGGACAGCGTCACAGTGACCATGCCGTCCGCCGCCCTGGATATGTGCTCGGCCGAATTGCCGAGCCGCACCGTGATTCCGGCTTCTGTGAAAGCCTTCTCGATCGCGCTGCCGACGTCGGCATCCTCCCGGGCGAGAAGCTGATCCCCCTGCTGGATGACCGTCACGCTCACCCCGATGGTGTTCAGGAAGTCGGCGAATTCGCAGCCCACGTAACCACCGCCCAGCACGATGATGCTCTCCGGCAGCGACTCGAGTTCCAGCAGCGTGTTGCTGGTCTGCACATTCGAGTCCGCCAGGCCCTCGATGTCGGGCAGGAGCGGTTCGGTTCCGAGGTTGACGACGACGTCCGAACCTCTCAGCAGGCGAGTGCCGCCATCATTCAGGGTGACCTCCACCGTCCTGGACGCCACGAACTTTGCCTCGCCCAGGATGAAATCCATACCGGACCCTGTGAAGGAGGCGAGTTGACCGTTCACCATAGTGCCGACGACATCCTCTTTGCGGTGGCGCAACAGATCGATGTCCATCCGCGGGTATTCGACACCGGTGATACCGAATTCGGTTGCCCGACGCGCGTTCTTCAGCATCCGTCCACTGTTGATGATCGTCTTGGTCGGGATGCACGCCACGTTGATGCAGGTACCCCCGATCATGGCGCGTTCGACCATCGCGACTGTGCGGCCAGCTCGGGCCATGTCCATGGCCAGCGACTTACCGGCCTTGCCCCCGCCGACCACCAGCAGATCAAACTCTTCGACGTCCATGTCGCTCCGACCTCCGCATCGCCCGGGCGCCAACGGCGGCGGACGAGCCCGAGCATACCCGGGCGAGACGTCCCTCGACAGGCCTGATCCTGATGCAGGTGGGCAAGAAATATTGGGAGGCCCGCCAGTTCGCACGGGGCGACCAAGCAGCACACGTGACATCTTGTTTTTCTCGAGTGACGGGCGCAGACTAAACTGCCCGGGCAGTCATCGCCCTGACGCTGTGATCGACTCCCCGCGATCACCCGAGTTTCACGGAATAAAAAAGGGAAAGGGCATGGACCAGGATTGCGGGACAGCCTGATTGAGGGCGGTTTCAGGTCAGCCCAATAGAAGATGATCGAGGAGATAGCTGATGAGCACTTCCGAAACAGTCCTGAAGGATCTCGACGGCGAGTTGAGTGGCTTGCGAGATATCTACACCGATCGCCACAAGCATCCGGAACTGGCCCTTGCCGAAAATGAGACGTCGAAACTGGTCGAGGAGAAATTGACCGCGTTCGGGTATGACGTGACCCGCATCGGCGGCACCGGCATCGTCGGTGTTTTGGCCAATGGTGACGGTCCTGTGGTCCTGGCCCGCGCTGACATGGACGCACTGCCCGTGACCGAAGACACCGGGCTGCCATACGCATCCGAGGTCGCCGGTGTCATGCACGCCTGCGGTCACGATATGCACATTGCCGCCCTGTTGGGGGCGGCGAAGCTGCTGGCCGCCAGCCGCGATTCGTGGTCGGGCACTTATATCGCGCTGTTCCAGCCTGCCGAGGAGACCGGTGCCGGATCCAACGCGATGGTGGATGACGGGCTCGTCTCAAAGGTGCCCAAACCTGACGTGGCACTCGCCCAGCACGTCATGCCGCTTCCTTCGGGGACGATATCTACGACAGCCGGTCCGGTACTGTCCGCGGCTGATTCGATCAAGATCACGGTGTACGGCAAGGGTGCACACGGGTCGATGCCGCAGATGTCGGTGGACCCGGTGGTTCTGGCCGCGTCTATCGTGTTGAAATTGCAGACGATCGTCTCGCGGGAAACCAAGCCGGGTGACTTTGCCGTGCTGACTGTGGGGGCGCTGAACGCCGGTACGGCGTCGAACATCATCTCCGATCGGGCCACGCTTCTCTTGAACGTCAGAACTTACGACATCCAGGTCCGGGCACACATCATGGCTGCGATTACGCGCATTGTGAAGGGAGAGTGCGAGGCCGCAGGCTCACCCAAGGAACCAGAGTTCGAGCTCTACGACCAATATCCCCTCACCGTCAACGATGCCACCGTGACCGACAAGGTGACGGATGCTTTCACAGCCCACTTCGGCGCCGATGCGGTACTCCATGCGGAGCGTCAAACGGCGTCCGAGGACTTCAGCCATATCCCGGATGCGTTCGGGGTGCCGTATACATTCTGGTTGCTCGGGGGAGTCGACCCCGAGACCTACCGTGTCGCGGAGCAAAAGGGCACGATCGCGCAGGATATTCCGGCAAATCATTCACCCAAGTACTTTCCGATTATCGATCCAACCCTGTCATTTGGAGTTCAGGCGCAGGTCGTCGCGGCGATGTCCTACCTCGGCAAAGCGGAGTAGTTATCATGAGCGCGACTCAGGTGCCAGTCAAGACGGCCGCTCCGTGGAAACCGAACGATCTCCGGCTCGCGGGCATTGTCCTGGCTGTCATCAACTTCTGGCTCTTCGCCCAGACTCTGCTCAACGTCATCCCCGGAATTGAAGGCTCCCTTGGGATCCAACGGACAGTAGGCAACCTAGCGGTGTCCATCACTGCACTCTTCTCTGGGCTCTTCATCGTTGTCGCCGGCGGTCTGGCCGACCGGCTGGGCCGAGTGAAGATCATGAACATCGGCATCTATCTGAGCATCCTTGGCTCGCTGCTCATCGCCGTAACCCCGGCGAAGTTGGGGATTCTCACGGCCACTGCGCTTCTCGGGGGCCGAATCATCCAGGGCCTGTCGGCCGCGTGCATCATGCCCTCGACGATGGCGCTCGTGAAGACCTACTACGAGGGTAAACAGCGTCAACGGGCATTATCTTTCTGGTCGATCGGGTCATGGGGCGGCTCGGGGTTCTGCGCCCTCTTCGGTGGCCTGATGGCGACATCGGTGCTGGGGTGGCGGTCGATCTTCTGGATCTCGATTGTGCTCTCGATCGTGGCCCTATTCCTGCTGCGCAAGACTCCCGAATCGAAAGCCCCGGTGCGTGCCACTGGAAGGTTCGATTGGGGCGGACTGATTAGCTTTGTTGTTGCGCTGGTGGCTCTCAACGTGTATATCTCGCAGGGACCGGTGATCGGGTGGCTGAGTCCCGGCGGCATTGGACTCGTCGTGGTCGCGGTCATCGGCGCCCTCGTGTTCTTTGCGATCGAGACGAAGCGAAGCACGGTGTTCCTGGATCTCAAGCTGTTCCGTAATCTGACATTCTCGGGAGCGACGCTGTCGAACTTTCTGCTGAACGGCGCGGCCGGAACCCTCGTCGTGTCGTTGGGTCTCGTCCAAACTGCGGCAGGCATGTCGTCCCTGCAGTCAGGGTTCCTGACGCTCGGCTACCTGGTCGCGATCGTCTCCACCATCCGCGTCGGCGAGAAACTTCTTCAACGTTTCGGACCCAAGCGGCCCATGATCTGGGGCAGCGCGATCGCCGGTGTCGGAATTCTGTTGGTGTCGATGACATTCACCCTCATCGGAGCGTACGTTGTCCTCGCCTTCATCGGATTCACGCTCTTCGGCATTGGCCTCGGCTTCTACGCCACACCGTCGACGGATGCCGCCCTTTCGAATGTCCCGGACGAGGAGGTGGGCGCCGCCGCCGGCATCTACAAAATGGCATCGTCGCTTGGCAGCGCGATCGGCGTCGCAGTCTCCGCGGCCCTCTACGTAGCCGCACAGGCCATGAATCCGAACACGATCCGCTCCTGGGGGCTCTTCATCGGCAACCAATCGAATGTGGGCTTGCGGTTCGGTGGCGCCGTCGGGATCCTGTTCAACCTGTTCATGGTCGTCGTCGCGATCGTCGCGATCATCGTGACCGTTCCGAGCGAGCGCACAGGCAAGCGGCCCGAAGTACCAGCCACCCCATCTTTTGGAAGCTGACCGCTCCGCGAGCGTAAAACAGCGCATGGGCGAAGCGGCCAACCCTAAGGCGTCTTGTTGTCACGCCGCCTGCGCCGTGATCGAAACCGCTGGCCCGTTCCCTCCCACCACCCGGTTGCGGCAGCAGTAAGTTGGCGGGTGCGCGGCAATCGAACTTCGGTGGGCAGGATCCACCCGAACCTTCGGGCGAGGAGTGACAACAGCGCCCCGGTCACGATCGCAACCACCGAGCCGAGCGCGGGGAGGCCCAGCTCGGTGAGGACCACCATCTCGATCGACGCGAGGAAGGCGCTGGTCGCGTATAACGTGTTGCCACCGAAGACGGCCGGCACTTTGATCAACAGTACGTCTCGGACCATGCCCCCGCCGATCGCCGTGACCACGCCGAGCATGATCGCGGGCAGCCAGCCGAGGCCCGCTGCAATCGCCTTCTGCGAGCCCGCAGCCGCCCAGCATCCCACTGCGAGAGCATCCAGAACAATGAGCAGACGCAACGACATTTTGCCCTTGAACGGAATGAAGAACGCGATTACGGCGCCGACGATAGCGAACCCGAGGTAGTACGGATCAGTCAACGCAACCGGGGTACCGTGTTGCAGCAGAGTATCCCGGATCATCCCGCCGCCCAATCCGGAGATCACCGCCAGAATCGCGAAACCGACAATGTCGAGCCGCGCAGCCCTAGCGGCGATTCCACCAAGGATGGCGTTCGCCAGGACCCCCGCAAGGTCGACGACACGGATCGCCTCGTCGACAGTGACAGCTTCATGCACCATCCCATCAACGTACCGGGCGCGAAGTGACGACAGTGACATTGATCGTTATCACCAGCAGTAATTTTGGTATAGGTGGGAATTGCTCTGAGGGGTTGTAGCGCTACGACGGGTCAGGTGGCCTTGCAGTGGACGAGCGCTGCGTTCTGGCTTGGGCGACGCCGAACCGATCATGGCGCCGGAAAAGCAGAAAGGCCACGAGCACTGTTACATTCCACACAGTGCTGTGGCCTGATCTGTCGGGGTGGCGGGATTCGAACCCACGACCTCTTCGTCCCGAACGAAGCGCGCTACCAAGCTGCGCCACACCCCGATGGCCTCCTGCGAGGCCTCAATAAGAATACACGGTACGTGGGCGTCTTCATGACCATGAATGACCGCGACGGCAGCGATGTCGCGCCGCCAAGTGTCGAGTCAGGCTATGGGTGACTAGGCTTGGGCTTGGGGGGTGTGACGGGGGTCACAGGGTTGGTGTTCCCACCACCGTTCCCGTTGCCATTTCCGTTGTTCTGCACCGGCGGCTGGTACACGTACGGCGCATTCAGCAACGACGGGCTCGGCGTTGCCAGCGCGCCGCCGCCGTAATGTGCGTTCAGCGCGGCCAGGATCGGTTGGGCGATGTGGAACTTCACGTCCCCGCCGTTATAGCCGCCGAAGTACTGGCTGCGCAGTGCAACGTGACCGCTCAAGTTTCCCACCCAGGTCGCTGTTGCGACCTTCATCGTAGAGGTGACCAGCCAGTTCTCCTCAGAGTTGTCAGTCGTGCCCGTCTTGCCGAAGATCGGGATGCCGTCGTTCGGGTTCGCCGCAGTTGCCGTGCCGGCGGTCATCACGTGCTGGAGCGTCCACTCGACGCCTGCAGCGATGTTCGCCGGTATCCCCTGCGAGCATTTAGTCTTGGGTAGGGCGTGCTGAGTTCCGTCGGCGTTGATCACCTTGTCGATGGCGATCGGCGTGCATACCACGCCGTTGTTCGCGATGCCGGCATAAGCGGTCGCCATAGTCAACGGCGAAATGTAGTTGGTGCCGAGGATCATTGGCGGCACGATTGTCCACGGGTTCGTTCCCGGCGATGCGGAGTGCACGAGCAAACCCTTGGCCGCGTTGGAAATGTCACAGAGGTTCGTCTTCGTGCCCATCTGGGCGAACGCCGTGTTGACGGATGCCTCGGTCGCCGAGAGCACGCTCATGTTTCCGCCGGCTTCGCCTTCGTCGTTGCCGACAGGCCATGGTATGTTGCCGAACCCGCCGACGCACGGAGCGTTGTACTGAGTCTCGGAGAAAGTGTGCCCGGAGGATGGCGCGTTCACTGTTTCATAGATCGTGTGCCCGTCTTCCAACCACGCGGCTAGGTCGAACGCCTTGAACGACGACCCGGTTTGGAATCCGCTCGATCCACCCTGGTCGTAATCAGTGGTGTAGTTGATCGAAGTCGAACCCGGCGGAGCGCTGGCCGTGTCGTTGTAGGTCTTGTTCTCGACCATGTTGACCACACGGCCCGTTCCGACCTCCATGGCGACGTTCGCCGACCCCAGGTCGAGGTTCGGGTCGGTCGACGGGATGTACTTGTTGATCGCCGCCTGCGCCGAGTTCTGCAGGTCGAGGTTGAGGGTCGTGTACACCTGCATCCCGCCGAGGTTGAACAAGTTCGTGCGATCTTGCGCGGTCTTGCCGAACGCCGGGTCGGTTTGCATGATGCCCTCGACATAGTTGCAGAAGAAACCGGCGTCGTATGTTTGCGCGCTCATGCATCCGGAATCGACCGGGTGGATGCTTGGCTCAATTTTCGTTTTCACCGCAGCGTCGTACTCCGTTTGGGTGATTTTGTGGTTGATGAGCATCCGCTGCAGCACGTAGTCGCGCCGGTCTTTCGCTGCTGCGTAACCGTTCGCAGCCGTGTTATCGAGACTGGACTTCGACGGCTTGATCGAGCCTCCGTCGATGCGTAGGTAGTTCGGGTTGTTCAGGATGGCCGTCAGGGTCGCGGCCTGCGGCAGCGTGAGATCCGCCGCTGAGACTCCGAAATAGTATTCGGCCGCCGCTTGAATGCCGTAGACGCTGCCGCCGAAGCCGGCGATGTTGAGGTAGCTGAGCAGGATCTGGTCCTTGCTGTACTGCTTGTCCAGACCGATCGCATAGCGCACCTCCTGCACCTTGCGCTTGATCGTCGTGCCGGCCGCTTCGGTGTAACACGCGTTCTGCGCGGCCTGCTGTTTTTTGAGGACCGCGGCCGCGGCATCCGCGTTGACCGGCATGGCATCGCAGACCTGAACGAGCACATTCTTCACATACTGCTGCGTGATGGATGACCCGCCCTGCACCGTCGACCCGGCCGCGTTGGAGAGCGCGGCACGAATAGTGCCGATCAAGTCGATGCCGCCTTCGCTGTAGAAGCGCGGGTCTTCCGTCGCGACTGCAGCGTCTTTCTCGTACTGCGAGACCGCGTTCCACGCCACGCCGACACGGTTCTGTGCGTAGAACGTGGCGATCGGCACCTCTTTGCCGCCCTGCGTCGCGTAGAACGTGGTGGTCTGGGGCAGCGGGCCGATCTTCAGGTATTCGGGGATGCTGTCGAAACCGGAGACGGTGCTACCGGCAGCCATACTGGCCACAGCGATGGCAGGCGTCACCCCGGCCACAACAAGCACGGCGGCCACAGCACTGATCGCGACGAACCCGATCAATCCTCCGAGGGCGGCACCCAGCCTGGGGCGTTTGCGCGAATCGGACATCGCCCCAGGTTACGCCCGCAACCTTTCCAACTGCTCTGTTCACACTCCGAAAGCGTTCAGATTCGCACCGTTGGTCGAGTAGCCCGTGAGCGCCAGCGAGCGAGCGTATCGAGACCAAGGGGTCTTTTGTGCGACAGGGGCTGGGTCTCGATACGCGTATTCGCTGCGCTCATGCGTTACTCGACCACCGGCACCGTCGCTGCGCTCATGCGCTACTCGACCACCGCCGTTGGTACCGACGGCGTCAGCGTCAGCAGCGTCGCTTCGGGCCGGCACGCGAAGCGCACCGGCGCATAGATCGAGGTTCCGACCCCCGCAGACACATTGAGGTACGCGGTGCGCAACGCGTGCGGCCACATGCTCAGCCCCTTGACCTGCTTGCGCGGAATGTCGCAGTTCGTCACGAGCGCACCGTAGCCGGGCACGCAGACTTGGCCGCCGTGGGTGTGCCCGGCGAAGATCATCCGGGCGCCGTACGTGACGAATGTGTTCAGCACGCGCTGGTACGGCGCGTGCGTGACCCCGATCGACAGCGACGGCGAAGCCGGGGCGGTCTCGTCGTCTGGCCACGTGGCATCCGTTTCATCTTGCTCGCGCAGGTCGTCGAGGATCGCCGGCAGCAGGTCGAGCCGGTCGAAGCGCCGGTGCGGGTCGTCGACGCCGAAGAGCTCGAGCCGGGTGCCGTTCACGGTTAGTTCGCCGGCCGCGTTGTTCAAGTCGAGCCAGCCGAGCCCGGTGAAGAACTCGGTGAGACCCGCAATATCGAGCGATGCAGGCTTGCGATGGTTCAGCGACGGTCCGGAGAAATACTTCATCGGATTCTTCGGCGTCGGCCCGAAATAGTCATTCGAACCGTTGACGAACACCCCAGGGATGCCGCGGAACGGCTCCAGCGCGTACTCAACACCCTCGAGCCCGCGTTCGTGCCCGAGATTGTCGCCCGTGTCGACGATCAGGTCCGGGTTCAACGCGGCCAGCGAGCGGATCCACTCCTGCTTACCCCGCTGCCACGGCGCCATGTGCAGGTCGCTGATGTGCAGCACGCGGATCGGCGCGGCGCCCGGCTCGAGTGCAGGCACGCTCACCTCGCGCAATGCATACCAGTTGCGTTCGATCAGGGACCCCCACGCGAACGCGAGAACGGATGCCGCCCCCAGCGCTGTCAGCGCCCCGCCCGCCGCTCCTAGCCCGGTTCTGCCCAGGCTGGTGCGCCGTGTGCCGCGTCGGCCCACCCCGGTGCGCCGTGTGCTGCGTCGTGAGCTTCTGCGCATCGAGAAATTCTCCAGTCGGTCGTTGCGGACGGCCTCCGTCACCACCCAGTCAACGAGTGAAGTTTAGCGGCGACCGGTGACTTCGGCCGTGCCGGTGGCTGTGCCGGTGGCTGTGCCGGCTCACTGCCGTCTGCTATCCGCCAGTGCCTCCGCCGTTGTTGCCATTGCCCGGCCCCGGAGTGTTATTCGGTTTCGCGGTCAGCGTCACCTTGGTGCCGGGCTTGGTCGGTGTGCCAGGCGCCGGATTGGTGCTGGCAATGATCGCGGCCGGATCTCCGTTGTAGGCGTAGCCGAAGCCGGCGCCGGTCAGTGCGGCGATCGCATCCGCTGCGCTCTTGCCGGTGACGTCGGGCAAGGCCACCAGGCTGCCGTTACTCGTGTAGACGATCACGGTGCTGCCCAGGCCAGCGCTGGCGCCGGCACCCGGGTTCGTGCTGGCGACAGTGCCCGCCGCCGCTGCCGAGTCGACCGGGCCGCCGTCCTGATAGGTGAACCCGAGTCCTGTGAGCAGACTCTGTGCGTCGGCCGGGCTCTTGCCGGTCAGGTCGGGAACGGTGATCTGCTTCGCGTTCAACACTGAGGAATCCGGCGCCGGGAAGGCGGCGCCGCCGTACGCGGCGTTCAGCGCGGCCAGGATCGGCTTCGCGACGATGAGCTTGGCGTTTCCGCCGTATTGCCCGCCCAACGTCAGGTTGCGAATCGGCGTCTTCGTCCAGGTGCCATTTGAACGCAAGGTCGATGCCACGTTTCCCACCCAGGTCGCCGTGGCGACCTTCGTGGTCGAGCTGACCAGCCAGTTGTCGTAGGAGTTGTCCGTCGTACCCGTCTTGGCGAAGATCGGAACTCCGTCGCCCGGGTTTGCGCGCGTCGCGGTTCCATTGCGTATCACGCCCTGCAGCGCGTAGACGACGCCGGCTGCGACCTTCGGATCGACGGGGTTCGTCGAGCAGACGCTCTTCGGAACTGCGATGTCCTTGCCTGTCGGGTCAGTGATCTTGTCGATCGCGATCGCACTGCACGCCTTGCCGCCGTTGGCCAGGCCCGCGTATGCGGTGGCCATCGAGATCGGGGCGATGTAGTTGGTGCCGAGAACCGATGATGGGTTCGCGAGGAACGGGTTGGCTGTCTCGTCGGCGCCCTTCACCAGCAGTTGCTGTGCGGACTGCTTGATGCCGCACAGGTCGAGCTTCGTGGACATCATCGCGAAGACCGTGTTCACGGATTCGGCCGTTCCGGTCATCACCGACATGCGGCCTGCGGCCCCGTCATCGTTCGTGACGTTCCACGCTGCGCCGCCGATGTCGTTGCACGCTGGCCCACTGTGGAACGCGGACTGCGGATACGAGTGGCGCGTTCCGTCGATGATGTCGTTGAGAGAGTGCCCCTCTTTCAACCATTCGACCAGGTCGAACGCCTTCCAGGTCGAACCGGTCTGGAAGCCTTGGGAACTGCCGTAGGTCGCGTCTTCGTTGTAGTTGACCGCCGTCGTGCCGGGGGTCGGCGTATCCGTGTTGTTGAACGGCCGGTTCTGCACCATGGTGACAATGCGACCGGTGCCGACCTCGACGGAGACGTTCGTTCCGCCGATATCTGTGCCGGACAGTGTCGCCGGCACCACCGCGTTGAGCGATTGCTGGGCGACGCCCTGCAGGTCGAGGTTCAACGTCGAGTAGATCTTCAACCCACCGCGGTTGAACAGGCTGACCCGCTCATCGACGGTCTTGCCGAACGCAGGGTCGTTGAGAATGGTGCGCTGTACCAGGTCGCAGAATGCGCCGGCATTGACGGCGTTGGCTGACATGCATCCGGTCTGGACCGGTGTGATCGTCGGGGCGATCTTCGTCTTCTTCGCGTCATCATGCTGCTTGAGCGTGATCTTGTGGTTGATGTACATGCGGTCGATCACGTAATTGCGACGGTCGAGCGTGGCCTTGAAGCCGTTCTCGGCGTTGTTGCCTGGGTTGGTGGCTTTGTCCTGATCGATCCGCAGGTTCGCTGGGTTGTTCAGGATCGCCGTGAGCGTCGCCGCCTGCTCCAGGTTCAGGTCCTTCGCCGTCGTGTTGAAGTAGTAGTGCGCCGCAGCCTCGACGCCGTAGACCTTGCCGCCGAAGCCGGTGATGTTGAGGTAGCTCTGCAGGATCGCATTCTTGGAGTACTTCTTCTCCAGGCCGATCGCCATCTTCATTTCATTGAGCTTGCGATCGGGCGTGGCCGCGGTGGCGTCGAGATAGCAGTTTTGGTATGCCTTGTCCTGCGCGGCCTGCTTCTTCTTCTGCTCTGCCGCGTTGGAGTCTTCGACAACGATGTTCTTCACTTCGCACTTCTGCACGAGCACGTTCTTCACGTACTGCTGAGTGATCGACGAACCGCCCTGGGTGTCCTTGTGCAGCACATAGGTGCTGAGCGCGCCGCGGAGCGTGCCCATCAGATCGATGCCGCCGTGCTGGTAGAAGTGCGGATCTTCCGTCGCGATGCTGGCATCCTTCATGTTCTGCGAAATGTCTTTCCAGCCGACCTCGACACGGTTCTGCGCATAGAAGGTGGCGATCGGGATCGGCTTGCCGCCCTGGTTCGCATAAATCGTCGAGTTCTGGGCCAAGCTGTCGATCTGCAGGTACTCGGGCAGCCCCTCGAAAACACCAATGCTGTCGCTCGCGGCCATTCCGGTGACGGCGATCGCCGGGGTCACAGCCGCCGTCACCAGGAGTCCAGCGACGACACTCATGCCGAGAAATGCGGCAAAGGCGCTGAGCGCACGAGTAGCCGTGGGTTTTTGGGCAGACATAGGAACTAGGGTAAAGGACAAAGGCTGTTAATCCGCATGGCAGCTGCGGCATGCTGCGATTTGGCGTTGCGGCCGCGCGCTGGCACACCCCGGTGGAGCGGACGATTGAGCAACGCCGATCGCCACAACAACAAGGAGCGACATGCGCCGTTGGGAATATCTGACCACACCGCTGATCGTGCACAACACCGCCGCGATCCTCAACAACTGGGGGTCTGAGGGCTGGGAACTCGTGCAAGTGGTCACCGGACCAGAAGGCGGCCTCGTCGCCTATTTGAAACGCCCGATCGAGGCTGAAGAGAACGGAGCGGCGTGATGGCCGAAAGTAATGGTTCAGAGGTTGCCAGGTCTGCGGGCGCCGGTTCTGAGTCGCCCGGTTCCGTGGCGCGCGGTTTCGAGGCGCGGCTCGTCGAGCTGGGCATCGTCCTTCCGGATGTCGCGGCCCCCGTCGCCGCGTACGTCCCCGCCGTGATCAACGGCTCACTCGTGTACACGTCGGGTCAGCTGCCCTTCATCTCCGGCGCGCTGCCCGAGACGGGCAAGGTCGGCGACGGGCACGGCCTAGTACCGCTGGACGATGCACGCGACTATGCCCGCACCTGCGCCCTCAATGCGCTCGCGGCCGCCCGCAGCGTGCTCGGATCGTTGGACCGCGTGACCCAAGTGGTCAAGGTCAACGGTTTCGTGGCATCCGATGCGGGGTTCACGGGCCAGTCGACCGTGATCAACGGTGCATCCGAGGTGCTCGGCGAGATCTTCGGTGAGGCTGGGCGCCATGCGCGCGCTGCCATCGGTGTTGCCGTGCTCCCGCTGGACTCGCCCGTCGAGGTCGAGCTCGTCCTAGCCTTCGAGTAGCTGGCGGATGCCGCGCGCGGCCTGGGTGCGCGCGGCGGCGCGCAGCCT
>DATCDQ010000087.1:0-55739 GCA_036510655.1 Microbacteriaceae bacterium
GGACCTCGTTGACGTTGGTCATGACCATCCACCACCCTGCCGAAACGACTACTCAACCCCTCCAGAATGTGCCCACGCACGACCGTATGTCACCCGAAACCTCAACCATCCCGCTCGGCGGTCAGAGGCCAGCCTCGCTGGTAGCCTTGACGCGTGAAAACGTTCGATGATCTCTTCGCAGAACTCGCCGAGAAGGCCCGGGTTCGTCCGGACGGCTCCGGTACCGTGCGCGAACTGGACGCGGGCGTGCATGCGATCGGCAAGAAGATCGTCGAAGAGGCCGCCGAGGTGTGGATGGCCGCGGAATACGAAACCGATGAGAACACCGCCGAGGAGATTTCGCAGCTCCTCTACCACGTGCAGGTCCTCATGATCGCGAAGGGTCTGACGACGGCCGACGTCTACCGACATCTGTGATCGGTGTCACCCATCGGCAAACCCGTCACCCCGTCACAGCACCATCCCATCGCGAAAAGGCCTCATACATGTTGAAAATCGCCGTGCCCAACAAGGGCTCACTTGCTGAAACCGCCGCACAAATGCTCGCGGAAGCCGGATATGCCGGCCGACGCGACCCCAAAGAACTGATCGTCGCCGACCCGCGCAACGGCGTCGAATTCTTCTACCTGCGCCCACGTGACATTGCGACGTACGTCGGCAGCGGCGCACTGGATGTCGGCGTCACGGGCCGCGATCTGCTCTTGGATTCCGGCTCTTCCGCACTCGAATTGGAGAGCCTCGGCTTCGCGGCATCAACCTTCCGGTTCGCTGGGCCGACCGGCGCGTTCGCCGAATTGGGCGACCTCGAGGGCACCCGTATCGCAACGAGTTACCCGGGCCTTGTCGGCACGTTTCTCGGAAACGCCGGGATCTCCGCAACGCTCGTGAACCTCGACGGCGCCGTGGAGTCCGCCGTGCGACTGGGCGTCGCGGATGCCGTCGCCGACGTTGTCGAGACCGGCACGACGCTCCGCAAACAGGGCCTGGAAATCTTCGGACCGGTGATCCTCGAATCTGAGGCCGTCCTCATTGGCGCTCACGCTGGCATCCGCGGGGTGGGAACGCTGCACCGGCGGCTGCAGGGAGTCATGGTCGCCCGCCGCTATGTGCTGATGGACTATGACCTGCCGTCCAGCCTGCTCGAGCAGGCGGTGGCTCTCACCCCGGGCAGCGAATCACCAACCGTCTCACCGTTGCGCGACAAAGACTGGGTTGCCGTTCGCGCGATGGTGCCGAAGGACGGCACCAACCGGGTGATGGACGACCTGTACGAACTGGGTGCACGCGCGATTCTGGTCACGCCCATCCACGCTGCTCGGATCTGACGATGAGCCTCGCCGTCAGGGTCATCCCGTGCCTCGACGTGGCGAGCGGCCGCGTCGTCAAGGGGGTCAACTTCCAGAACCTGCGCGACGCCGGCGACCCGGTCGAGCTCGCCCAGCGCTACTACGAACAGGGCGCAGACGAGCTGACGTTCCTCGACGTCACTGCCACCGTCGACAACCGGGCAACGACCTACGAGGTGGTTCGCGCCACCGCGGAGCAGGTGTTCATCCCATTGACGGTCGGCGGCGGGGTGCGCAATGCGGAGGATGTCGCGCGATTGCTCGGCAGCGGTGCGGACAAGATCGGCGTGAACAGCGCCGCGATCGCCAGGCCGTCGCTGCTCGGCGAGATCGCCGACCGGTTCGGCGCGCAGGTCGTTGTGCTCTCGCTCGACGTCAAGCGATCCCAGGGCGCGGCATCCGGCTTCATCGTGACCACCCACGGAGGGCGCACCGAGACCGACCTGGACGCACTTGAGTGGGCGCAGCAGGCGATCACGCTCGGCGTCGGCGAACTTCTGGTGAATTCGATCGACGCCGATGGCACGAAGAAAGGGTTCGATCTCGAGCTCATCACGCTGATGCGCGGGATCAGTTCAGTGCCGGTGATCGCCTCCGGCGGGGCAGGCCGCCCGGCGGATTTCCCGCCGGCGATCCGAGCGGGAGCAGACGCCGTACTCGCGGCGAGCGTGTTCCACAGCGGCGAGATGACGGTCGGCGACGTCAAGCGAGAACTTGCAGCGGCCGGCCTGGAGGTGCGTTAAATGAACACGGCGGAGGCCAACGAGATTCTGCAACGGATCATCGCCAACGAACAGCAGCTTTTTCCGGCGATCGTGCAGCAATGGGATACGCGCGAGGTGCTCATGCTCGGCTGGATGGATGCCGAGGCCTTCCGCCGCACGATGACGGAAGGCCGAGTCACGTTCTGGTCGCGCTCCCGTCAGGAGTACTGGCGAAAGGGCGACACTTCCGGCCACGTGCAATATGTGCGGTCGGCCGCTCTCGACTGCGATGCCGATACGCTGTTGTTGACCGTCGAGCAGGTCGGCGCTGCATGTCACACCGGCACGCGCACGTGTTTCGACACTGACCGTTTGAATCCAACGGAGCTGCACGCACCATGACCCAGAATCACGGATCGACCACTCGCGCAGATTTCACTGCCCAGTTGGGCTCCGGCAGGGTTGTGCCCGTCATTCGCGAACTTTTTGCTGACGGTGAGACCCCGGTCGGCATCTATCGCAAGCTTGCGGTCGGCAAGCCCGGCACGTTTCTGCTCGAGTCCGCCGAGCAAGGCGGCATCTGGTCTCGATTCTCGTTTGTCGGAGTGCGATCGTTCGGTGTCCTCACGCAGAACGGCGACGCTGTGCTCTGGCTCGACTACGGTGTGGATGCGCAGCGCATCTTGGGTACTACGGAGCCGTCGGGCGCATCACTGGACGTGCTCGAGCAGTTGTACACGCGCTGGTTGACACCGCCGATCGAGGGACATCCTCCGCTCACTGGCGGACTCGTCGGGTTTATCGGCTGGGATGCTGTTCGGCAGCTCGAGTATCTGCCGAATCCGCCTGCCGCGGACTACGCAGTGCCAGGGCTCGCATTCTGCTTCGTCGCCGACCTGGTGGTTCTGGATCACAAATTCGGCACGATCCAGCTGATCGCGAACGTGCTCAACGACGGCGTCGACGACGCGGACACACTCTGGGCAGCCGCGCAAGGGCGCCTCGACGCGCTCCAGCGTGGCATCGCACAGCCCACCGAGGCCTGGCTCGCCGACGCGGATCTGGAAACCCTCCCGACGCCGCGTTCCCGCAGCGCTCGCGCCGACTTCCTCGCATCCGTCGTGACGGCCAAGCAGCGCATCCGCGACGGCGACATCTTCCAGGTCGTCATCTCGCAGCGTTTCGACCTGGACTGCACGGCGCATCCGCTCGAGGTCTACCGCGTTCTGCGCACCCTGAATCCAAGCCCGTACATGTATCTGGTCAACCTTCAGGCGCCGAACGGGAGTGCGTACACCATCGTCGGTTCTTCACCAGAGGCACTGTTCAAGGTGGCGAATCGGCGCGCGTTCTCGCATCCGATCGCCGGGTCGAAACCACGGGGCACGAACCCGGAGGAAGACCTCGAATTCGAACATGCGCTTCTGAACGACGACAAGGAGCGCGCTGAGCACCTGATGCTCGTCGATTTGGCGCGCAATGACCTGCTGAAGGTCTGTGCCGCCGGTTCCGTCGAGGTCACCGAATTCATGAGAGTCGAACGCTTCAGCCATATCATGCACCTGGTGTCTTCTGTGGAAGGCGATCTGAATCCGGATGCGAACGCGGTGGATGTCTTTCGGGCGACGTTCCCGGCCGGGACGTTATCCGGCGCTCCGAAGCCGCGCGCTTTGGAGATCATCGACGAGCTCGAACCGGCCGGGCGCGGTGTGTACGGCGGGGTGATCGGCTACTTCGGGTTCGCGGGCGATGCGGATCTGGCCATCGCCATCCGCACGGCGACGATCGCAGACGGTGTCGCCCGCGTGCAGGCTGGGGGCGGCCTCGTCGCAGACTCAGACCCGGCGAGTGAGTTCCAGGAGTCACAGAACAAAGCCGCAGCACCACTCCGGGCGGTCGCGGTGGCCAACGCGATGCGGAGGGTGCTCTGAGATGCCGGTGAAGCGCGTCAAGTACATCATCCTGCTCGCCATCATCGCCGCGGGCGGGTTGACTCTGCTCGCAGCGACACAGACCTGGTACACGGTGCACCTCACCGCCGCCGCAGATCACGCCGGCGGTATTGCGGTGCCCGGGTCGATGGCCGCACCGGCCCTGACCGCACTGGCGATCGCCGCACTGGCCCTCGCTCTGGCATTGGCGATCTCCGGCCGAGCCGGGAGGGTCGTTCTCGCCGTACTCGGGCTGCTCGTCGGCGGCAGCATCATCCTTTCTGCTTCCACGGCGATCGCCAATCCACCGTCGACCGCGATTGCGACCGTCACGAAGACAACCGGGATTGCCGGCGACGCGTCCGTCGCTCGGCTGATCGGCACCATCGACGCAGGCATCTGGCCCACCGTCGCGCTGATCGGCGGAATCCTTGCCGTGCTTGCGAGTATCGCTGTGGCCGTGACGGGGCACCGGTGGCCGTCGAGCTCCCGACGCTACGACGCCGTGCGCTTCGCCGACGCGGGAACCACACACGACGACGGTGCAGGTACCGCCGAGCACGAGACGGCTTCGACCGATGCAGCAGACACTGCCTCACACGATGCATCACACCCCGGACGAGCGCCCGCAGAGAATTCGCGTAATGCCGCCATCGACACCTGGGACGATCTGAGCAGGGGAGAGGATCCCACGCGGTAGTCGCGCCGCGAAAGCACCCACCGGGTTCGATACACTGAAACTGCAACACGCCGCACTACGCAGCCCGGAACAATTCACCGCCGACAGCGGCACGAGGACACCGGCATGAGGAACCCATCAGGAGAGACATGAGCACTGAGTCATCAGATCCCGGACACGGCCACTCCCCGGCCGCGTGGACAGCCGTGGTGATCATGATCATTGCGTTCGTCATCGGCGTGCTCGCCTTCTGGTTCGTGGTGCCGTGGCTCGCCGTCGGTGCCGCGGTTCTCGTCGTCGTCGGGCTTCTGGTCGGCTACGTCATGTCAAAGGCCGGCTACGGCGTCAACGGGCCCAAGTTTGTTTCGAAAGAACACTGAGCCGGTGCTGACCGAGCTGGTATCTGGCGCTGTCGAAGATTCGAACGCACGCGCGATCGGGCGCCCGCTCGCGATCGTAGAGACCGCGGCACGCGAGCGAACCCCCGCGATCGACGCCATCGCTGCTCTCGTCCCCGCTGAACGCGTGAAGATCATCGCCGAAGTGAAACGTGCGAGTCCGTCGCGCGGATCCCTGGCGGCGATCCCGGATCCGGCGCTGCTCGCGCGCAGCTACCAACACGCAGGGGCGAGCGCGATCAGCGTGCTGACGGAGGGGCGCAAGTTTCTCGGTTCGCTCGCCGACCTCGAAGCCGTTCGCGCCGCCGTCACCGTGCCGGTGTTACGCAAGGACTTCATTTCTAACGCGTATCAGGTGTTCGAGGCACGAGCCGCCGGCGCAGACATTGTGCTGCTGATCGTGGCGGCGCTCGACCAACCGACGCTCGTCTCGCTTCACGAGCTGAGCACACGTCTCGGCATGGCCACGCTCGTCGAGACGCACTCTGCCGAGGAAATCTCCCGCGGGCTCGACGCCGGCGCACGTCTGCTCGGCGTGAACGCGCGCAATCTGACCACCTTCGAGCTGGATCGCGACCTGTTCGGCTCTCTGGCCGATCGCATTCCCTCCGGCGTTATCCGGGTGGCCGAGTCGGCGGTCAGTACAGCAGCCGATGTCGCCCACTATCGCAATGCCGGCGCCGACATCGTCCTGGTCGGCGAGGCACTGGTCACCAGTGACCCGCGAACGACCCTGACCGAATTCCTGGCGGTGTAGAACATCATGTCATCCTTGCGAGAAGAGACCGGGCCCTACTTCGGGCCGT
Organism: Microbacteriaceae bacterium; assembly: GCA_036510655.1. Classification (GTDB taxonomy): domain Bacteria; phylum Actinomycetota; class Actinomycetes; order Actinomycetales; family Microbacteriaceae; genus Rathayibacter_A. The sequence goes on from DATCDQ010000087.1 coordinate 5,865, forward strand.
TCGGTGGTCGTTTCGTACCCGAACCGCTGATTGCGGCACTCGACGAACTGTCCACGGCGTGGGAACTGGCCAAAGTCGACCCGAGCTTCCACACCGAACTCGACGAGCTCAACCGCAGCTACATCGGCAGGCCATCACTGATCACACAGGTGCCGCGCTTCGCCGAGCACGCCGGCGGTGCCCGCATGATTCTCAAGCGCGAAGACCTCAACCACACCGGCTCGCACAAAATCAACAATGTGCTCGGCCAGGCGATCCTCACCAAGCGGATCGGCAAGACCCGCGTGATTGCCGAGACCGGCGCTGGCCAGCATGGTGTGGCGACAGCCACCGCAGCGGCGTTGTTCGGGCTGGACTGTGTGATCTACATGGGTGAACTCGACACAGAACGGCAGGCACTGAATGTCGCGCGGATGCGGCTGCTCGGTGCTGAGGTCGTCCCGGTCAAGACGGGCTCGCGCACCCTCAAGGACGCCATCAACGACGCCATGCGCGACTGGGTGACGAACGTCGAGACCACGAACTACATCTTCGGCACCGTCGCGGGGCCGCATCCATTCCCGTCAATGGTGCGCGACCTGCAGAAGATCATCGGCGAGGAGGCGCGCGCGCAGGTTCTCGAACTCACCGGAGCGCTGCCGGATGCCGTTGCGGCCTGTGTCGGCGGCGGATCGAATGCAATCGGCATCTTCCACGCCTTCCTGGACGACCCGTCTGTGGCGCTCTACGGCTTCGAGGCGGGGGGAGAGGGCGTCGACACGCCGCGCACCGCCGCAACGATCACCCTCGGGCGACCCGGCGTGCTGCACGGCGCCCGCAGCTACCTCTTACAGGACGAAGACGGACAGACGATCGAGTCGCACTCGATCTCAGCGGGACTCGACTACCCGGGTGTCGGTCCTGAGCACTCCTGGCTGGCATCGATCGGACGGGCGCAGTATCGTCCGATCACCGATGCGCAGGCGATGGACGCGCTGCGACTGTTGAGCAGAACCGAAGGCATCATCCCGGCGATCGAATCAGCTCACGCTCTGGCAGGCGCCCTGGAACTCGGTCGCGAACTCGGTCCCGATGCCACGATCCTGGTGAATCTCAGCGGCCGCGGCGACAAAGACATGGAGACGGCCGGACGCTACTTCGACCTGCTCGACGCGAATGCGGTGCAGTCATGAGCAGCCCCGCAAATGAATTCGCGGGTGTCTCGCCGGTCGACACGGCCATCCGCGTCGCTCGCGAGCACAGAGCGGGCGCGCTGATTGGATATCTGCCGGTGGGTTTCCCGAGCCTTTCTGCCAGCATCGACGCGGCCGTCACGCTGGTGAACAACGGTGTAGACGTGATCGAACTGGGCATTCCGTACTCGGATCCTGTGATGGACGGAGCCGTCATCCAGGCGGCCACACAGCGGGCGTTGGCCGGTGGTTTCCGGCTACGCGATGGCTTCGAGGCGGTGCGGCAGATCACCGCACAGGTCGACGCGCCCGTTGTCATGATGACGTACTGGAATCCGGTGACGCAGTATGGCGTCGAGCGCTTCGCCGACGTGCTGTTCGCTGCGGGCGGTGCGGGCCTCATCACGCCGGACCTGGTGCCGGACGAGGCCTCTGAGTGGCTGGCAGCGTCGGAGCGCACCGGTCTCGACCGTGTGTTCCTCGCCGCACCGACCTCGACGGACGAGCGCCTGCGAACAGCCACCGAATCCAGCCGCGGCTTCGTCTACGCGGTGTCAACGATGGGGATCACCGGCGCCCGAAGCGACGTCGACTCTGCGGCACGCACGCTGATCGCACGACTGCGCGCAGTCGGTGCGACGAGCGCGTGCGTCGGGCTCGGCATCTCGACCGCTGAACAGGTCGCCGAGGTGCTCGAATACGCCGACGGAGCGATTGTCGGCTCAGCCCTGGTGAAGGCGCTGGCGGACGGCGGCGTGCCGCGGGTTGGTGAGGTCGCCGCAGCGCTGGCACGTGGAACTCACATCAATCGATAGGCTATGTTGGCTTGGCAGCACGCTGCGATCGTAGGGGCCAGACTGCTCCAGCAAGAAGGGTAAAGTTCAGGTGATTGCACCGCTCAGCATTCCGAGTCCTCCGCCGTCGTGGCAGTCGTTCGCGATCACGATCTTCAACTGGCATTGGTCGATTCACACCTACGCGCTGTGCATCCTCCTCGGTATTATCGCCGCAACAATTTGGACGTCACGCCGCCTGACCAAGCGTGGTGCTGAGCCCGGCATCGTGTTGGACATCATCCTGTGGGCGGTGCCGCTCGGCATCATCGGTGCTCGCGCATACCACGTGTTCACGCACCCGCACGACTACTTCTATGCCGGTGCGAACCTGTGGAATACCTTCGCGATCTGGGACGGCGGGAACGCCATCTTCGGCTCGCTCATCGGCGGTGCAATCGGTGTGCTCATCGCGTGTCACTTCACGGGCGTGCGCTTCTGGTCGTTCGCCGATGCACTCGCTCCCGGAATGCTGCTGGCCCAGTCGCTGGGCCGGTTCGGCAACTATTTCAACCACGAGCTGTTCGGACTGCCGACGAACCTGCCGTGGGGCCTGCAGATCGAATCGACGAACGTGGCGTTTCCTGCAGGCCTGCCGGCTGGGACTCTGTTCCAGCCGCTGTTCCTGTACGAGATCATCTGGAACGTCATCGGCATCGTCGTCATCCTGCTGCTCGAAAAGAAGTTCCAGTTGCGCTGGGGCAAGATGTTCGCCCTGTATCTGATCTGGTACGGAGCAGGTCGCTCGTACCTGGAGTCGATTCGTATCGATCCCAGCGAATATTCATTCCTGGGCATCCCGAGCAACGTGTGGGCGGCATTCGCAGCCGTCGTGCTGGGCGTAATCATCCTGATCGTGCAGACGAAGCGGCACCCGGGACTCGAGCTGAGCGTCTACCGCCCGGGCCGTGCATGGCAGGGTCCTGATGCTGCTGTAGAATCGGACGACGAGGAATCGGACGACCGGGAAAAAGACGAAGACGCCCCCGCAGACGCCGAATCCGATGCAGCCAAAGCCACAAGCTCAGCCGGCTCGTAGTCCCTCGACCCCAGCGATACTCCAACACCGCTCTATCCACACTCGTCTGGTTTATCTACACTCTCGTCTGGCGCATCAAACCTGACGAAGAAGATTCGAGTTCACTTCACGGGCCGACGGCGTCCCTCTCCCACTACTCATGTGAGGACGGTAATCATGGCGTCCAGCCCGGCACCCTCTCGAGACAACACCTCTCCGAAAAACACCCCTCGCTTCAGTTCCATACCCGCGCGACAGGGTCTGTACGACCCCGCGGCGGAGCATGACGCGTGCGGCCTCGCCATGGTCGCCACACTGCGCGGGAGCGCCGGACACGACATCATCGACACGGCTCTTGCTGCACTGCGTAACCTCGAGCACAGGGGCGCGATCGGCTCTGACGCCGGAACCGGCGACGGGGCAGGCATCCTCACCCAGATCCCGGATGCGTTCCTGCGCGCCGTCAGCGAGGTCGCGCTGCCCCCGGTCGGCCGTTACGCCGTTGGAAACGCGTTCCTGCCTGACGACCTGGCCGAGCGTGAGGGCGTCAAGGCCAGGATCGAAGCCATCGCGACGGAAGAGAGTCTGGCGATCCTCGGCTGGCGTGAGGTCCCCACTCGTCCAAACGAGATCGGGACGCTCGCGCGTGCCGTCATGCCGGCAATCGAACAGCTCTACCTCCAGAGCACGCGTACGACGGATGCCGGCGGCTCGGTCGGCGGAACGCTGCTCGAGCGCCAGGTCTACCGTCTCCGCAAACGCGTCGAGCGCGAGCTCACGGTCTACTTCTCCTCGCTGTCCAGTCGCACGCTCGTCTACAAAGGCATGGTGACGACGCTCCAGCTTGAACCGTTCTACCCCGATCTGTCTGACGCGCGCTTCACATCGAAGCTCGCGCTCGTGCACTCGCGTTACTCGACCAACACGTTCCCGTCCTGGCCGTTGGCTCAACCGTTCAGGATGATCGCGCACAACGGCGAGATCAACACCATTCAGGGCAATCGCAATTGGATGCGCGCGCGCCAGTCGCAGTTGGAGAGCGCGGTCCTCGGCGACCTCGGCCCTGTGCTCCCGATCGTGACCCCGGGCGCCAGTGACTCCGCCTCGTTCGATGAAGTCGTCGAACTCCTGACGCTGGCTGGCCGCTCGCTCCCGCACGCGATCATGATGATGGTTCCTGAAGCGTGGGAGAACCAAACCGAGATCGAGCAGAATCGCAAGGACTTCTACGAATACCACTCCATGCTCATGGAGCCGTGGGACGGTCCTGCTGCGCTGGTATTCACGGACGGTTCGCTGGTTGGCGCCACACTGGACCGCAACGGTCTGCGTCCGGGCCGTTATGTGGTCACCGACGACGGCCTTGTCGTGCTCGCCAGCGAGAGCGGCGTGCTCGAGGTCGACCCCAGCAGGGTTGTTCGCAAAGGCAGGCTGCGGCCGGGGCGGATGTTCCTGGTCGACACGGCGGTCGGGCGTCTGATCGAAGACGACGAGATCAAGACGGAACTGTCTGCCATGGAGCCGTGGGGCGACTGGCTGCGAGAAGGTCGGATCAACCTCAAAGATCTGCCGGACCGCGAGCACATCGTTCACACACCGGCATCCGTCACGCGCCGTCAGCGCACCTTCGGCTACACGCAGGAAGAGGTGCACCGTCTGCTGATGCCCATGGCGATCGCCGGTGCCGAGCCGATCGGCGCCATGGGCACAGACACTCCAGTAGCGGTGCTCTCGGAGCGCCCGCGGCTGCTGTTCGACTATTTCACCCAGCAGTTCGCCCAGGTCACCAACCCGCCGCTCGATTCGATCCGCGAGGCCGTCGTGACCTCGATGCAGGCAGGCGTTGGTCCAGAGCGCAACTTGCTCACGGCGACGCCGGAACATGCTCGGCAGGTCGTGCTCGATTTTCCGGTGATCAACAACGACGAACTGGCGAAAATCCAGCACATCGACGTGCGCCACGGCAGCCGCACCACGACCACGATCAAGGGTTTGTACCGGTTCGACGCCGGGCCGGACGCGATGGAGAAACGCATCTCGCAGATGTGCGACGAGGTGGATGAGGCGATCGAGGCCGGCACGAAGTTCATCGTGCTGAGCGACCGCGACTCGAACAAGGACCTTGCACCGATCCCGTCGTTGCTGATGCTGTCCGGCGTGCACCACCACCTGATTCGCACCGAGAACCGGATGAAGGTCGGCATCATCGTCGAAGCCGGTGACGTGCGCGAAGTGCATCACGTCGCACTCTTGATCGGCTATGGCGCATCCGCCGTGAACCCGTACCTGGCAATGGAGACCTGCGAAGACCTCGTGCGACAGGGCCTGATCGCCGGCGTCACTGCCGAGAACGCCGTGAAGAACGTGATCACGGGCCTCGGCAAGGGTGTGCTGAAGATCATGTCCAAGATGGGCATCTCAACGGTTTCCTCCTATGCTGCCGCACAGGCGTTCGAAGCCGTCGGCCTGTCAGGGGAATTCGTCGACCGCTACTTCACCGGTACAACGAGCAAGCTCGGCGGCGTGGGCATCGACGTTATCGCAGCAGAAAACATGGCGCGACACCTCAGCGCATACCCGGAAGAGGGCGCAGTTACTGCACACGAACGCCTGAACACGGGCGGTGAGTATCAATGGCGGCGCGACGGCGCTCCGCATCTGTTCAACCCGGACACCGTCTTCAAGCTGCAGCACTCGACGCGCAACCGGCGCTTCGACATCTTCCGCGACTACACAAAACTGGTCGACGACCAATCCGAAACCCTGATGACTCTGCGCGGCATGTTCCGGTTGCAGACCGGCGCGCGCCCGAGGGTGCCGATCGACGAAGTCGAATCCGTCGCATCCATCGTCAAGCGGTTCTCGACCGGCGCAATGAGCTACGGCTCCATCTCGAAGGAAGCACACGAGAACCTGGCCATCGCGATGAACCGGATCGGTGGAAAGTCGAACACGGGCGAGGGCGGCGAAGACACAGATCGTCTTCTCGACCCGGAACGACGCAGCGCGATCAAGCAGGTCGCCTCCGGCCGGTTCGGCGTGACGAGCATGTACTTGACTCACGCAGACGACCTGCAGATCAAACTGGCGCAGGGAGCCAAGCCGGGCGAGGGCGGCCAGCTGCCGCCCGCCAAGGTCTACCCGTGGATCGCGCGCACGCGGCATGCGACAGCGGGCGTCGGTCTGATCTCCCCGCCACCGCACCATGACATCTATTCGATCGAAGATCTCAAACAGCTGATCTACGATCTGAAGCGCGCCAACCCGTCCGCTCGAGTGCACGTGAAACTCGTCAGCGAGTCCGGAATCGGCGCGGTCGCAGCCGGTGTGACCAAGGCGCTGGCCGATGTCGTGCTCGTCTCCGGCCACGATGGAGGCACCGGCGCGAGCCCGCTGAACTCTCTCAAGCACGCCGGAACGCCGTGGGAATTGGGACTCGCAGAGACCCAGCAGACTCTGATGCTCAACGGCATGCGCGACCGCGTGGTGGTCCAGGTCGACGGACAATTGAAGACCGGCCGCGACGTCATCATCGGTGCGCTGCTCGGGGCCGAGGAGTTCGGCTTCGCGACCGCGCCGCTCGTGGTCTCCGGTTGTGTGATGATGCGGGTATGCCACCTGGACACCTGTCCGGTCGGCGTTGCGACGCAGAATCCTGTGCTGCGAAGCCGCTTCACGGGCAAGCCCGAATTCGTGGTGAACTTCATGGAGTTCATCGCTCAAGAGGTGCGCGAATACCTTGCCGATCTCGGCTTCCGGTCGCTCGACGAGATCATCGGCCGCAGCGAGCTCCTCGACGTGAACGGAGCGATCGAACATTGGAAGGCATCCGGTCTCGACGTGACGCCGATCCTGCACGGTCCGGAGTTCCCGGCTGATGCGCCGCGCAAGAATGCACGACCGCAGAATCACGAGTTGGAGAAGCACTTCGACAACGAGCTGATTCGACGCAGTGCTGACGTGCTCGAGCACGGCGGGCACGTGCAGCTCACACTGCCGATCCGCAACACTGAGCGGGCTGTCGGCACCATGCTCGGTCACGAGGTCACTGTGCGCTACGGCGAGAACGGGCTGCCGGCCGACTCGATCGAGATCACGCTGATCGGTTCAGCTGGGCAATCCCTCGGAGCGTTCCTGCCGAGCGGCATCACGTTGCGTCTTGAGGGCGACTCGAACGACTACGTCGGCAAGGGCCTTTCCGGCGGGTCGATCATTCTGCGGCCGGATCGCACAAGCGTGTTCCGGGCCGAGCGCAACGTCATCGCCGGCAACGTGATCGGCTACGGAGCGACGCGCGGGAGTCTGTTCATTCGTGGGATCGTGGGGGAGCGCTTCCTGGTGCGCAACTCAGGGGCGACCGCCGTCGTGGAGGGTGTGGGCGATCACGCGCTGGAGTACATGACGGGCGGACTGGCCGTGATCATCGGCAGCACGGGCCGCAATCTCGGCGCCGGCATGTCCGGCGGCACGGCATACGTCTACCGGTTGCGCCGAGAACGCGTGAATCCGGATGCCCTCGCCTCCGGTGAGCTTGTCTTGTCCGAGCTCGGAAGCGCGGACATCGAGATCGTGCGCGACCTGCTGGAGCGTCACAAGGCGGAGACGGATTCCGCAGTCGCCGCCGCGATGCTGGCCGATTTCGATGCGACCATCGCCGCATTCGTCAAGGTGCGACCGCGCGACTATGCGGCCGTATTGGAAGCCCGTCAGAACGCCGCAGCCGAGGGCTTGGACCCAGACGGCGCAGTGGTGTGGACACGGATTTTGGAGGTGACCGGTGGCTGATCCAAAAGGGTTCCTGAAGGTCACGGAGCGCGAGCTGCCCAGGCGGCGGCCGGTTTCCGTGAGGTTGATGGACTGGAAAGAGGTCTACGAGCCGGGCAATCCCGTCGAGTTGCGCCGCCAGGCCGGCCGCTGCATGGACTGCGGCACTCCGTTCTGTCATCAGGGTTGCCCTCTCGGCAACCTCATCCCGGAGTGGAATGACCTGATGTGGCGCGGCGAAGGCCGGCTCGCGGCCGACCGGCTGCACGCCACGAACAATTTCCCGGAGATGACCGGACGGTTGTGCCCCGCACCATGCGAGGACTCCTGCGTTCTCGGAATCAACCAACCCGCGGTGACGATCAAGCAGGTCGAGGTTTCGATCATCGATCAGGCGTGGGCGAACGGCTGGGTGCAGCCGCATCCTCCTCAGCGTCTGACCGGCAAGACCGTCGCGATCGTGGGTTCGGGCCCCGCCGGCCTCGCCGCAGCCCAACAGCTGACTCGCGCCGGTCACACGGTCGCCGTATACGAGCGCGATGATCGCATCGGCGGCCTCGTACGCTACGGCATCCCCGACTTCAAAATGGAGAAGAAGCCACTCGAGGCTCGCCTCAACCAGATGATGGCAGAAGGCACCCGCTTCCGCGCCGGCGTCAACATTGGCGTTGATATCACCTGGGACGAGCTCCGCGCGCGGTACGACGCGGTCGTGATCGCGACGGGCGCCATGGTTCCGCGTGACCTGCCGATACCTGGCCGGGATCTGTCCGGAATCCACTTCGCCATGGAGTACCTGGTCGAGCAGAACCGGGTCGTCGCCGGCGACAAGGTCGAAGACCAGATCACCGCACAGGGCAAGCACGTCATCGTCCTCGGCGGTGGAGACACCGGGTCTGACTGCATCGGCACGGCACACCGCCAGGGAGCGCTGTCCGTGACGAACCTCGCGATCGGCACGCATCCGCCGAGCGAGCGACCGTCCCACCAACCGTGGCCGATGACCCCTACTCTGTTCGAGGTTTCCAGTGCGCACGAGGAGGGTGGGCGCCGCGAGTACTTGGCGTCGACCGTCGAGTTCCTGACGAACGAGTTCGGCGAGGTGCGCGGCATCCGCGTCGCAGAAACCGAGTATCTCGACGGCCGACGAGTTCCGAAGGCCGGCACCGAGCAGGAGGTCCCGGCAGATCTGGTGCTACTGGCGTTGGGGTTCACGGGTCCGGAAGCGGCAGACCTCGACGACCAGCTGTCCGTGCCGTTCGATCAGCGTGGCAACGTACAGCGCGACGAGGAGTATCAAACCGACCAGCCCGGCGTGTTCGTCGCTGGGGATGCTGGACGCGGCCAGTCGCTCATCGTCTGGGCGATCGCAGAGGGTCGAGCAGCAGCCGCATCCGTAGACCGGTATCTTGAGGGAGAGACTTCTCTGCCGTCACCGATCAAGCCCACAGATCGCGGCATCACAATTTAGAGAAGCCTGACGGTCGACCGACCCGATGGTCGGCTGTACGAATCGCGCGCGTCATCGCGCAGAATCACGGAGTACACACAGAATGAGACGAGCAAAGATCGTCGCGACCTTGGGGCCAGCGACATCCAGCTACGAGAACATCCGCGCGATCATCGATGCGGGCGTCGACGTGGCACGGATGAACCTCAGCCACGGCAGCTACGACGTGCACGAGTCGGTGTACGCGAATGTGCGAAAGGCCGCGGACGATTGCGGCCGCGCCGTCGCGGTCATGGTCGACCTGCAGGGGCCGAAGATCCGGCTCGGCAAGTTCGAGGCTGGCCCATACGATCTGGCCGTCGGTGACATCTTCAAGATCACCACTGAAGACGTCGTCGGCACCAAAGAGTTGTCCGGCACGACATTCAAGGGACTGCCGCAGGACGTGAATCCCGGCGATTTCCTGCTCATCGACGACGGCAAGGTCAAGGTCAAGGTCATCGAGACCGACGGCACCGTCGTGACGACCGAGGTCATCATCGCCGGCGCCGTCTCCAACAACAAGGGCATCAACCTGCCCGGTGTCGCGGTCAACGTTCCGGCCTTGAGCGAGAAGGATGAGGCGGACCTGCGCTGGGGCCTGAAGCTCGGCGCAGATCTGATCGCACTGTCGTTCGTGCGCAACGCCAGCGACATCAATCGGGTTCACGAAATCATGGCGGAGGAGGGTCGCAAAGTTCCGGTGATCGCAAAGATCGAGAAGCCGCAGGCGGTCGACGCACTCGAAGAAATCGTCGACGCATTCGACGCCATCATGGTCGCCCGCGGTGATCTGGGCGTCGAGCTTCCACTCGAGGCCGTGCCGATCGTGCAGAAGCGCGCCGTCGAACTGGCTCGGCGCATGGCGAAGCCGGTGATCGTTGCGACGCAGATGCTCGAGTCGATGATTTCCAGCCCGATCCCGACCCGCGCGGAAACCTCAGATGTGGCGAACGCCGTTCTCGACGGAACAGATGCCGTGATGCTCAGTGGCGAGACGAGCGTGGGCGAATACCCCGTCATCACCGTGCAGACCATGGCCCGGATCATCGAGTCAACCGAAGAGCACGGCCTGGAGCGAATCCAACCGCTCGGCACCAAGCCACGCACTCAAGGGGGCGCGATCACCCTCGTCGCTGCTGAAGTCGCGGCCTTCGTCGATGCGAAGTATCTGTGCGTGTTCACCGAGTCCGGCGACTCGGCGCGTCGAATGTCACGACTGCGCTCCAAGATCCCGATGTTGGCCTTCACGCCGGATCCAGGAATCCGTCGCCGGCTCGCGTTGACCTGGGGCATCCAGACGTACCTAGTTGATCGGGTCACTCACACCGACCAGATGTTCGGTCAGGTGGACGACATCGTGCTCGGCGAGAAACTGGCCGAGGTCGGCGATAAGGTCGTCGTCATCTCGGGTTCCCCTCCCGGAATCTCCGGCTCGACCAACGACGTGCGCGTGCATGTGCTCGGTGACGTGCACAACAACGCGGCTCCCGCGTACGCTGCGATTCCGTAGTTCGGCCCATGTGCGGTTGCGACCGGTTAGGCCTCCGCGGTCTTTTCAAGCTCTGATCGCGGGCGCGCGCGTTGCGTGGCAACGGCGACGGCCGCCGCCACGCACACGACGACGATACCGAACTGCTGCTGCAGGGTGAATGCCTCAGCCAACAGGAGCCATCCGAACACGGCCGCGATAACCGGCCCGGCGCTGGTGATAATCGCGTACAGTCGCGCCGAAATTCTGCGCAGGATGAAGGTGTCGAGGGAGTACGGCAGCGCTGAGGACAGGATGCCGGCCGCCAGCAACAGCCCGAGCACGCGCCAGTCGATCGCCGCATAGTCGACGACGAACAGTGCCGCCGGAACGAGAATTACGGATGCGACGATGCTCGCCACAGTGAGACCCTCGAGCCCGGGAAGCTGGTTGGCGACGCGCCGCGTCAGCAGGATGTATGCCGCCCACGCCGCGGCCGCGATCAGCGCGAAGGCGACGCCGAACGGATCGAGCGGGCCGGCGGCATCCGTCAACAGCAGGATACCTGCCGCCGCGGCCACCGCACACGCCAGGTCGATCAGTCGTCGCGAGCCGAGCAGCGCGAGCGTGAACGGCCCGAGGAATTCGATGGTTGCAGCCAAACCGAGGCCGAGCCGGCCGACGGACTCGTAGAATGCGAGGTTCATGACGGCCAGCACGACGCCGAGCGCGATCGCGGGCCAGAGGCGGCGCCACGTCAGCTGACGCGGCTGCGGTCGATAGAACGGTGTGATCGCGGCCACGGTGACGAGCTGACGAACCGCCACGATGACAACGGCGCCGACGATCGGAATCAACAGGCCGGCAATCGCTGACCCGAGATTGATGCTGACCTCCGTGCCCAATTGGGTGCCCGCACCGATGAGGGATTTGCGTCTGAGGGATCTGCGTCCGTCCGGTCTGTGCGTCACCAGCCGAGCCTACGGCCTGAAACGCTCCGCCGAACGGGCCAGTAGGTCGAGCACCGTCGTGTCCGTTGTCTGCGTGAAGTCGCCGTACCACTGGCCGATGGCGAAGAACGGCGACGGCCGGGCAACGCAGATGAATTCGTCGGCGACGGTTCCGGGTGGCGGGTTCCAGTCCGGCGGCGCCACAGGAACGGCCAGGATGATGCGGGCCGCCCCGGCTTCGCGGGCAACCTGGCAGGCCGCCCGCGCGGTCGCGCCGGTCGCGACACCGTCATCGACGATAATCGCCGTGCGGCCGACCAACTGCAGCGGCCCGCGCTGCCCGCGAAATCGGCGCGCGCGGCGGGCAAGCTCCACCTGCTCGCGCTGCTCGACGGCATCCACGTCGTCCGTGCTGAGCTGCAAGGACGCCACGGTGTCGTCATCGAGAACGCGAACGCCCTCGCCGATCGCCCCCATCGCCAGCTCCTCGTGCCACGGCACTCCGAGTTTGCGCACCACGATCACGTCCAACGGCAGATCGAGTGCCACGGCGACCTCGTACCCGACCGGTACGCCGCCGCGCGGAAGTCCGAGAACGATCGCGTCGCTGCCGACGAGGTGCAACATTCGCTCCGCCAGCCGCCGGCCCGCGTCGATCCGGTCGCTGAAGATCATGATCACCTCCCGTTCCAGTGTCGCACGGGCTGTCACACAGGGCGGGGGCTTAGCATGGGGCTTGTGGATGCACGCGGTGCTGTGCCGCCTCGTGCCCTCCTCGATGTCAGGGTGACCGGGGGTGTCGTCCGCGGAGTCGCCGAACGCGGCATTCACGCGTGGCGCGGCATCCCATACGCGGCACCGCCGCTCGGTCGCTTGCGATTCCGCGCACCGAAAGCGGTCGTTCCGTGGCACGGTGTGCGCGACGCGAGCGCCTTCGGTGACGTGGCCCCGCAACTGTACAAGGGCCAGTTCCGCGGAGTCGGACCGTTAACTCCTGCGAGCGAGGATTGTCTGTCGATCAACGTTCTGGCGGCGGCAGACGTGCTGATTCCGCATCGTGGCCTGCCGGTCATGGTGTACATCCACGGTGGCGGCTACAGCGTTGGTTCCTCGCAGGACTTCACCGGGCAGGGCAACAGTTTCGTACGTAGTCGGCGCGTGGTGTACGTCAGTTTCAACTATCGTTTGGGCGCCTTCGGGTATTTACACTTCACACGGTATTCCAGTCGCAAGCGACCGATTGACGGAAACCTCGGCCTCAGAGACCAGGTGGCGGCGCTGCGCTGGGTGCGCACGAACATCCGGGCCTTCGGCGGCGACCCGCACAACGTCACCGTGTTCGGGCAGTCTGCGGGCGGCAACGCGGTGACCACGCTGATGGCGACGCCATCCGCCCGCGGACTGTTCTCGCGCGCCATCGCGCAGAGTCCGCCACCCAACGCGGTGTACACGCAGGAGCGCGCCGACAAGTGGGCGGGGGACTTCATCCCGGCCTTGCGCGGTGTCATGCTGCACGATGGCCAACCGCTGCCGGATGCCGCCTCGCCCGTCAACGTGCTCCTGGCCGCAACCGCTCTGCAACTCAACAACGCGTCGCTGATCCTTCAGCTGAGCAGTCCGGATGCCGACCCCGGCACGTTCTGCCTCGCGCCGGTCATCGACGGGAATGTGATTCCGGAACGTCCCTTGGACGCCTTTCGCAACGGTCGCGCCCACCGCGTCCCACTCATCATCGGCACGAACGAGCGGGAGGGCTCGATCTTCCGAGGGCGCGTGGACATCCTGCCACGCTCACCGGCCCGCATCCGCACCATCTTCGAGCGGGCGCCCCGCTCGTCCCGTACCCGAATGCACGACGCCTATCCTGGACTCCCGGGTGGTCACGCCGCAACGGATTTCGGCGGCGATTACGCGTTCTGGTATCCCAGCGTGGTCGTTGCCGACCGCCACGCGCTGGTGGCACCGGTCCACGTTTACCGTTTCGACGTTGCGCCACGGCTGCTGCATGCGCTCGGAATTGACGCGACCCACGGGATCGAATTGTTCACCCTATTCGGTGAAACGGACGGCACGCTCGCACGTACGATGAGCGCGCTCGGTGGTCGCGACGCCTATATCGGTGCCGGTGAGCGGATGCGCACGTACTGGCTCGATTTCGTCTGCACAGGGACCTTTGCCGAATCGTGGCCGGCGTACACCGCTGACGCACGTCGCACACTCATCCTCGACGAGAAGGATCGCGTCGAGCGCGATCCGCAGCGTGCACGCCGCCTCGCATGGACGTCATTCCTGCCAGACATGTGACACCCGACCCGTGACAGGCGAGCTGTGACAGGCGAATTGTGACTTCCTCAGTGCAGCGCGCTAGAAAACGGTCGTGTTCGGATCGACCGGCTGAAGCGCCGGAATCTTGGCACTCCTGCCATCGCCGCTCGATCTGCGTGTCAGCCGTCGGCCGATCCACGGCAGAACGTATTGCCGGTAGTACGCAGCGGAGTTGCGCGACTTTTCACCGCCGGATGCCGCGGCCACCTCGGCAACACCCCATTCCGGCGGAACGGGGATGCTCAGCGTCGTCAGAACGTTGCTTGCGACGCGCGCATGCCCGAGAGCGTTCAGGTGAAGTTTGTCCGCCGACCAGTACCGGATGTCTTCGAGTCCGACATCCGCCCAGTTGTCGACGAACGTCACCGAATCGCGTGGGTAGTGCGCGCGCACGGCTACGGCGAGTTGTTCGCCTCGTTTGCGCAAGAGAGAACCCAGCGGTAGATTGCGGGACGGGTTCGCCCCACTCAGCAACAAAACGTGGATGCCCGCATCCACCGCCACGCTCACCGCGTCGTTGAGTTGGGCGGCGATACTCTCGATCGACACGCGAGGGCGCATAATATCGTTGCCACCACCGTTCAGGCTGAGCAGTTCAGGCTTCAGCGCAACTGCCGGCTGCAGTTGTTCTGCGATCAGCGGACCGAGCTTGCGACCGCGGATGGCGAGATTCGCATAGGTCACTGGCTGCGGCGAGGCCGCGGCCAGACCCAGGGCCACGAAGTCTGCCCATCCGCGCAGACGACCGTCCGCTAGCTCGTCACCGACACCCTCCGTGGAGCTGTCACCGATCGCCACGTAGCTGGAAAACATGCAGTTCACGCTACTCCAGGCCGGTGTGCATCCCGCGCACGGCGTTCCGACGCACGGCGAGTGTTGACCTGGTTGACCGTTCGCCGCCTCGTAAGCTGGAGAGGTGAAATTACGCGGCACGATCCGGTCAATCGACTCGCTCTCGAACGAGGGTTCCGGCCTGACGGCGTCGCGGGCGCGGCCGGCCGCGGTCGCCTCTGTGCCAGCCGAATTCGAGCTCACGGATGTCATGACGATCTCCGCGAAGCCGGGCGAGCCAGTCACCCTGTCGGCGTCGGCGCGAAGTCGAGACACCCGAGATCTCGATGCGGCCGGCACCACGTACGGCGAAGCGTTGGCTGCCCTGAAGTCGCTGGTTCCGGATGCCTGGCGGCTCCAGCACATCATCGTCGTCGACGACGACTAATCATGGCACCTGCGGGTCGTCCGGCGTATTCGGCTGGTCGGCGGTGCTGTCGTCATCCGGCCAGTGGCGGGCGATCAGCTTCGGTGCGAGCCAGAACAGGGCAATCGTGCCGATCACTGCGCGCACGAACGTGAACAGCAGCACCCACCAGCCGACGCTGCGACCAGCAAGCAGAAACCCGACCCCGATCAGCGCGAGTGCGACATCAGCGGCGTAGGGAATCCGTAGCCAGAACAACAACCGCTTTGTCGGGTCCATCCGTGACGCCGGTGCTCAGCAGTCAGGAATCGTCTGTGCCGCGCTCGGCGGGATTACCTGCCTCGGCACTGTCTTCATCAGCGATGGAGGCGAGGACCAACCGCCAGCTCGGAACGGATGCCTGTTCGAACGGCCCACGGCCGTCCGTCATGTATGCGAGCTCATCGAAGGCAACCAGCCAGCGCGCCGCGCCACCGAGGTTGAGGCCCGGGTACGCGATCAACTCGCTGTCTCCCGGTGCGATGATGACGCCAGACGGTTCGCCATCCCACGCGTCGCGACCGCCGGCATCCGCTTTGATGAACACGCGAGCGCCGATTCCGACGGCCGGTTCGGCCGGAGTGCGGCGCACGCGTGGCGGGTGCGCGACATCGCCGGTCTCGCGATGGTTGCGGCGTCCGAACATGGTTTCAGGCTACAACGATCGCAGCGAATCGCGGGGCGCGGTCAGTGTGCGAAGGCAAGGAACCGGTGAACGAACGCAATCGCCATATGTCGGCTGCCGACGTGCTCACGTTCGTAGAGGTCGGACGTTGATCTCAGCACGCTGGTACGGTCATCCAGTGAGTAGATCGATCGCCGCGTGCACAGCCCTCGTTGTCGTCTTGCTTCTTACGCTCAGCGGATGCGCGCTTTCGCCAATCAGGAGAGCACTATGCACCCAGGCGGTTGTTGCGTCGGTCGCGGCCGCGAAGACTATGGATACGAAGACCGGCGTATTCGATACGAAGTTACACGCAGCACTCAAGGGCGGTGGTCAGGCAGCTGACTTCGAGGATGTCTCGACGGCAGCCGCGGCTGCGGCCCGCGCCGAGACGGAACTGGCGGGTGACTACTCCGCGGCTGCGGCGGTCGCGTCGAAGCAGGACTATGCGGATGCCGCGCGTGCAGCGCAAAGTGAACTCAGTCGCCGCGTTGCGCTCCTCAAGAAGCTGGCGAAGTCCTCGCGCGCATTCTCGTCCGGAACCGGCAGCTCAGATACGCTCACCACCGACGCGACCAACGCGCTTCGGGCGGCAATCGGGGTGATCGCTTCAATACGGGTCGTCAACGACGCGCTTCAAGCGCACAAGAACGCGGTTTGCAAATAGGGCACGTGTACAGTTCGGCGTCGACCCGCATCACGCTCCCCACAACTGGGGTCGGGCCTGGATCGAACTTCGGCCATTTTGCCCGATTTGGTCAGCGGTGAGTAGGGACCAGCACAGCACGCAATCTTCCGCGCGTCACCAAGAGAGAGCACGCGATGACCGTCAAACGCATCCACGCAGTCGCGGCCATCGGCACGCTAGCACTACCCGGCATTGGTTTCACGGCGCGGCTACTCCACGCCAGGAGCGCCCACGCCGAGGAGCTCGCATGCGTCGTCACCTGCAGAGAAGCCCCCGAGCCGGCGGACTCGAAAGCAGCCTGGGTGTCAGACCACGGCTCAACCACCCCGCGCTATTGGGCGGGCTCCTTCAACATGCCTACTACGCCGGGTGACACATACTCCTGGGTATCGAAGAACGACACGTTCCCGAATTGACCGTCGCCCGCCCGCGATTAGCCGCAGTATCGCCCCTCGCTTCGAAGCGTCGCACAGTCCCAGTGCAACGTGCGGGACGCAGGGTGCGGGGCGCCTACTCGCAGAATAAGTCCGCAGATGCAAATCCGGTTTACTCAAGTATCCGCCGCGCTGACCATAACTGACACCCGTGCCCTTGCTCACTGTGCGCAAAACGCTCGATTCGCCGTGGCGATCCAGCGTTTTGCGCACTATGAATGCGAGGGGCGCGGACGCGGACGGCTGAGGGAGGGCGCGAGCCTGCTCGATTGCTATACCTCGGGATTCGTTGTGCCGGTGGTGGGACTCGAACCCACACGTCCTTTCGAACAAAGCATTTTGAGTGCTCCGCGTCTGCCATTCCGCCACACCGGCGCACAACAACGACACCCAGAATACCGTAGGCTTTCACCCGTGAGTGACCACGAAACAACCCCCGTAGCGCCGCGTCGCGTCGTTGTCGCGGAAGACGAATCCCTAATCCGCCTCGACATCGTCGAAATCCTTCGGGACAACGGCTTCGAAGTCGTCGGCGAAGCCGGTGACGGGGAGACCGCCGTCGCACTGGCAACAGAGCTCCGCCCTGACCTGGTCATCATGGATGTCAAGATGCCCCAGCTCGACGGCATCTCAGCGGCCGAACGTCTGTCGAAGGCGCACATCGCTCCCGTCGTATTGCTGACCGCATTCAGCCAGAAGGAGCTTGTCGAGCGCGCCAGCGAAGCCGGTGCCTTGGCATATGTTGTCAAGCCATTCACGCCGAACGACCTGCTGCCTGCGATCGAGATCGCGCTCGCGCGGTATGCACAGATCATCGCGCTTGAAGCGGAGGTCGGCGACCTGGTCGAACGTTTCGAGACGCGCAAACTCGTCGACCGGGCCAAGGGCCTCCTGAACGAGAAGATGGGTCTGACCGAGCCGGAGGCGTTCCGCTGGATTCAGAAGGCATCCATGGATCGTCGGCTGACAATGCACGATGTCGCGCAGGCGATCATCGAGCAACTCGCTGTCAAGAAGGCGTAACCGGCCGCTCTTGCCGCACGCGCCTACTGCCGGCGATCCTTGATCAGGTTCGTGATCCGTAGCGTCGAGCAACGGCGCCCGCGCTCATCCGTCACGACGATTTCGTGGCTGGTGAGTGTGCGGCCCAGGTGAATGGGCGTGCACACACCCGTCACGACCCCGGATGTCGCGCTGCCGGTATGCGTCGCGTTGATTTCGATTCCGACCACAGAACGATCCGGCCCAGCGTGAAGGGCTGCAGCAAGAGAGCCGAGCGACTCTGCAAGCACGGCATACGCACCGCCGTGCAACAGGTTCATCGGCTGCGTGTTGCCCTCGACCGGCATCGTGCCGACCGTGCGTTCAACCGTGAACTCGAGCAATGTGATGCCCATCTTGTCGGCAAGCGACCCGAGTCCGTGCTCGTTGACGTACGCCAGCACGTCCAGACTCATGGCCGTTTCTCCTGCCCTCGTTCGGTGAGCGACAATCCGGGCGACACTGCCGGATGCCGGTGTCCGAGGCGCCTTGTAGGCTGGCACACGTGTCGGACTCCGAAAAGCCTACCCTCCTGATCATTGATGGCCACTCGCTCGCATTCCGGGCGTTCTACGCCCTGCCGATCGACAGTTTCGTCAACCGCGAAGGACAGCACACCAACGCGATCCACGGCTTCATCTCGATGTTGATCAATCTGCTCAAGAACGAGAAACCGACCCACATCGCGGTCGCGTTCGACATCTCGCGCTATTCGTTCCGCACGCGCGAATACCCGGAATACAAGGGCACCCGCGGCGCGACACCGCCGGAGTTCGTCGGGCAGATACCGCTGCTCGAAGAAGCGCTCCACGCAATGAACATCACCACAGTCTCGAAGGAGGATTTCGAGGCTGACGACATCCTGGCCACACTGTCCCGCCGTGGTGCTGAACAGGGCTACCGAGTGCTGGTCGTCTCGGGCGACCGCGACAGCATCCAGTTGGTCAACGACGACGTCACCCTGCTCTACCCGCAGGTGCGTGGGGTGTCCGAACTGAAACGCTATGACCGCGACGCCGTTGTCGAACGTTACGGCATCGAACCCGAGCAATACCCCGAGGTTGCCGCGCTCGTCGGCGAGACGAGTGACAACCTGGTCGGCATCGACAAAGTCGGTGAGAAGACCGCCGTCAAGTGGGTCAAGCAGTACGGCACCGTCGACGAGATCATCGCTCATGCCGATGAGATCAAGGGTGTGGTGGGGGAGAAGCTGCGCGAGCAGAAAGAGAACGCACTGCGCAACCGCCGACTCAACAGGCTGCTGACGGATGTCGAACTGCCGGTCGGTCCGGACGATCTGGAGCGGCAGCCCGTCAATGAGCAGGCGATTCGTGACGTGTTCGATCGGCTTCAGTTCAAGACACTGCTCGATCGCGTGTTGAAGATCGCCGAGACCGACGGGAGCGGTAGCGACACAGACACCGGAGCGACCGGTGGCGCCGGCACCACGGATGCGGCCGCTCCGGTTGTTCGGACACTTGTCGACGAGGAACTCGCGCACTGGCTGACTAAAGTTTCCGGCAGCGGCACGGTGCCATTGGGCGTGCAGGTCGAACGCGCGTTAGACGGCATCACGGGCATCGGGCTTGCGACGGCGACCGAATCGGCGTTCGTGCCGTGGGAAAGTGGACGCCCTGACTACGCTGCCCTCGAAGAATGGCTGGCCGGCCCATCGCCCAAGTATTTCTTCGATGCGAAGTCGCAGATCAAGGCACTGCGCCGGGCGGGCTTGGCCGTTGCCGGACTCGCCTTCGACACGAAGATCGCGGGGTGGCTGATCCACCCTGCAAAGTCCCCGGTTGGGCTTGCCGAGCAGGTGTACGAGGTACTCGGTGAGGATCTGCCGCAGGCCGACCCGAATCAATTGCTGCCGGAGACCGAGGCGATCAGTCCGGCCAGCCAAGCCTGGTACGTCGTGCGACTGACCGAAGCCCTGTCCGCCGCGCTCGAGCCCGGAACCCGAAACGTGCTCGACGCGATCGAATTGCCGATCGTCATGGTTTTAGCTCGGATGGAATTGGCCGGCGTCACGATCAATGCGGATGTGCTTGCTACGCTCCGTGAAGAACTGACTGCAAGCGCGAACGACTTCGCAACGCGCGCATTCGCCGAGATCGGGCATGAGGTGAACCTCGGCTCGCCGAAACAGCTCCAGCAGGTGCTCTTCGACGAACTCGACATGCCGAAGACCCGCTCGACCAAGACCGGATACTCGACCGACGCAGCCTCGCTCGCCGACCTGCAGGAGAAGAACCCGCATCCGTTCCTCGGTTTGCTGCTGCAGCACCGCGATGCCACCAAACTCAAGCAGATCATCGAGACTTTGGAGCGCGCGATCGAACCGGATGCGCGCATCCACACCACCTACGACCAGACCGGGACCAGCACCGGCCGGATCTCGTCCAACGACCCGAATCTGCAGAACATCCCCGTGCGCACTGAGGAGGGGCGGCGCACCCGCTCGGCGTTCGAAGCCGGCCAGGATTTCGAGACGCTGCTGACTGCGGACTATTCACAGATCGAGATGCGGATCATGGCGGACCTCTCCGGCGATGAAGGCCTGATCGAAGCGTTCAACGCGGGCGAGGACCTGCACCGTTTCGTCGGTGCGCGAATCTTTGGTGTCACACCGGAGGAGGTCTCTCCTGCGATGCGAACAAAAGTGAAGGCCATGTCGTATGGACTCGCCTACGGGCTGAGCGCGTTCGGGCTGTCGAAGCAATTGCGGATCGAGACCGCAGAAGCCAGACAACTGATGACGGATTACTTTGCCCGATTCGGCAAGGTGCGCGACTACCTGCGCGATGTGGTCGAGAAAGCTCGCGTCGACGGTTACACGGAGACGATCTTCGGCCGCCGGCGTCCGTTCACCGACCTCACGAGCACCAACAGGGTGCTGCGCGACAACGCTGAACGCGCGGCTCTGAACGCACCGATCCAAGGGTCTGCTGCGGACGTCATGAAGCGGGCAATGATCGCCATCCACGCCGACATGCTCGAGCAGGAGCTTGGGTCGAATATGCTCCTGCAGGTACACGACGAGCTGATCTTCGAGGTGGCACCGGGGGAGTGGGACGCGCTCGAGGCGATCGTCACCCATCGGATGTCCACAGCGGCACAATTACGCGTGCCGCTGACGGTGCAGGTGGGCCGCGGGACGAACTGGGATGCCGCCGCGCATTGACGACACCGGCTCGGCTCGCGCGACTCCGGCGGCAGGCCATAGGCTCGAGGTCATGACAAACGAAGGTTTGAGACAAGCACAGACGCGACAGCCGACACCGATCGACGCGGTCGCCGACCAGTGGGTCGACACTCAGTTGGAGTTGTATCCGGAATTCCATGTCTATCTCGGCCGGCCCGGTCGCGAGGGCGAATACGGTGACTATTCGCCGGACGGCCTCGATGCAGCGGCGACTGCAGCCAAGGCGGCTTTGGCCGAAATTCGGGCTGCTGAACCGGTCGACGACATCGACCGGGTCACAAAGCTGGACCTCACTCGCGAACTCGAACTCGCGCTGGAGAAACATGATGCAGGATTCGCGCAACGCGACCTCAACGTGATCGCATCGCCAGCGCAGTCGCTACGCGAAATCTTCGACCTGTCCCCAACGGCATCCGAAGACGATTGGTCGAATATCGCGAAGCGGATGCGCAACCTGCCTGCGGCGATGGACGGCTACATTCAGACCCTGCGCAGTGGCATCGCCTCCGGAAGCGTCCCGGCCATCCGACAGGTGAGAGAGATCGTGGCCCAGGCGAACAAGCAGGTTGCCGCAGACGGCTTCTTCTTCCAGCTCGCCCAAAACGCGCGGGCAGCAGACAGCGAATTGCCGGCGTCGTTGCGCGACGACGTCGCCTCGGCCGCGCAGGAGTCCGCCCAGGCGTATGCGACCCTCGCCACCTTTCTGACCGACGAGTTGGCCGAGCACGCCCCCGAGCGGGATGCCGTCGGTCGCGAACTCTACGCACTCGCGTCCCGCGATTTTCTCGGCGCCACCATCGACCTCGACGAGACCTACGAATGGGGCATCGAGGAGTTACGGCGCATGGTCGCCGAGCAGGAAGCGATCGCGAAAGAGATCAAGCCGGGCGCATCCGTTGCCGAGGCCATCGAGTTTCTCGACGGTGACGCGAGCCGCAAGTTGGAAGGGACCGCCGCGCTTCAGCGCTGGATGCAGGAAACCAGCGACAGGGCCGTCGAAGAACTCGGCGCAACACACTTCGACATTCCAGAGGAGATGCGCACTCTCGAGTGCATGATCGCACCGACGCAGGAGGGCGGCATCTACTACACCGAGCCGAGCGACGACTTCGCTCGTCCGGGCCGCATGTGGTGGAGCGTCCCCAAGGGTGTCACGGAATTCGACACCTGGCGCGAGTTGACCACGGTGTACCACGAGGGTGTGCCGGGCCACCACCTGCAGATCGGTATCGCCACTTACAACAAGGCGCAGCTGAACAGCTGGCGGCGCATCGCCGGTACGTCGGGTCACGCGGAAGGCTGGGCGTTGTACGCCGAGCGACTCATGGAGCAACTCGGTTATCTCGATGATCCAGCCGACCGGCTCGGAATGCTCGACGGGCAGCGGATGCGCGCAGCGCGCGTCGTGCTCGACATCGGCGTGCACCTGGAAAAGGACCGACCGGATGGCACCGGCCGGTGGACGGGCGACGACGCGTTCGCGTTCCTCGCTGAGAACGTCAACATGAACGAAGGATTCGTGCGATTCGAAGTCAACCGCTACCTCGGCTGGCCGGGCCAGGCTCCGTCGTACAAGGTCGGGCAGCGCATCTGGGAGCAACTCCGCGACGAGTACCAACGCCGCGAGGGCGCTGCATTCGATTTCAAGTCATTCCACACGAAGGCCCTCAACATCGGCGGTGTCGGCCTCGACACGCTGAAGGTGGCAATGCTCGACTGACGTGTAAGCGCGGTGGGTCAGTTCGCCCCCAAAAACGTTCGCTGAGGTGCGGACTTCGGTCGCTTGTACCCGGTACAAAGCGACAGAAGTCCGCACCTCAGCGTGGGGTGTGCGGGGGAGGGCTTAGCCCAGCGGAAAGCGCAGCCGAGCGATCGCAGTACCGTCCCATGCCGTGGACGCAACCTCGTCAGGGCGCACCGCGATGACACTGCCGCCGTGTGTGAGCACGCTGACAGCAATACGCGACAGCAAATCGTAGGCGGGCTCGCCCGACGGCATCCGCGTGCCGTTCGCCGGAGCGAACTCGATCGCCCCTGACGCGTCGTCGAATGTCCCGTTGACGTCGACGGAGAATGCGAACACGAGGGTGCGCACGGCGCCGCTGACCGCAGCTCGGGCAATCGTCGACAACTCGGTGGCGGCAAGGCCGGAACCGCCGTCGTTGGCGATCGCATCCACCTCGTCCTGTACGCCGCGTGCATTCCACTCGGCGAGTCGATCGCGCATGACGTTGTCGATCTCGACACCGGTAAGCCGATCCGGCGCGCCCGGCACCAGCAGCAGAACACGCTCGTGAACTCCTCGAGCCTGGAACATGCTGAGCAGCGGCTCGGTGGCAAAGACGAAGACGACGTCGGACGCGCGCGGATCGCGTTCCGCCAGCTCCTTCGTTACGGCGTCACTCACGCGCTTGGCGTACGTTTCCATGAGGGTCTTGCGCCCCTCATCGCCAATGAGTCTGCCCTGCCGTTCGCGCTCGGGGATCGGATCGCGGTGCGTTGCATCATCCAGGTTCATCGGATGCGTCGCCGCGACGTCCACGCGCACGGCGCGGTTGGCGGCGGTCGCGAACCACAGGCTCCACTCGTTCGCCGACAAGAGCACCGCGTAGGCCTCCTGGGGGAATGTGACCGACCGCAACAGCTGTCCAACGTCGAAATACTCGGCAACCTGAAGTTGGTCTTCCAGCCGGTTCGGCAACACGAAGACTTCACTGACATCTTCCGCGACGAACACGGCAAGCGAGGCCGCCAACGTGCCCCAGAGTTGCTGGTCGGCAGCAATCTGCTGCCACTGGCGTTGCAGCGCAGTGCAGACCGCGTGCGATGCGCCGGATGCCTTGACGCGTTCGATCGCAGTGTCGAACGCGCTCTTCACTGTTGTGAAACTCGCCTCTCGTTTGCCCACGACCGGAGAGGTCGCGGCATAGACGGTGATCGCATGGTCGCGACGTTGGGCAAGACGCAGGAAATCATCGGCATCGGGCAGTTCATACTGGACTGACATCATGCTCCCTTCTTTGGGTGTGACTGTTGCCAGCCTACGGGGGCACCGGCTGGAATCTCTGTTGTATCCTGCCCGAAAACAAAGCTAGGATGGAGCGTCACGTTTGTGACGTCCTATTCGCCTGCCGTGGCGGAATATCTCATTGCAATCATCCGCTCACGGCCTGATTCATGTCCACACTGGAGTAATTACTCAATGACAACCGCAACGACCGAAAAGGCAACCAAGCAGGTCGCGATCAACGACATCGGTTCTGCTGAAGATTTTCTTGCCGCGGTCGAAAAGACTTTAAAGTTCTTCAATGACGGAGACCTCATCGAGGGCACCGTCGTGAAGATCGACCGCGACGAGGTTTTGCTCGACGTCGGTTACAAGACCGAGGGGGTCATCCCTTCGCGTGAGCTGTCGATCAAACACGACGTCGACCCGACAGAGGTCGTCAACGTCGGCGACACCGTCGAAGCCCTCGTTCTCCAGAAGGAGGACAAGGAAGGCCGCCTCATCCTGTCGAAGAAGCGGGCCCAGTACGAGCGTGCGTGGGGCGACGTGGAGAAGATCAAGGATGCCGATGGCGTTGTGACCGGGTCGGTCATCGAGGTCGTCAAGGGCGGACTGATCGTCGACATCGGCCTGCGCGGCTTCCTCCCCGCATCGCTGATCGAGCTCCGTCGCGTTCGCGACCTGACCCCGTACCTGGGCCAGGAGATCGAGGCGAAGATTCTCGAACTCGACAAGAACCGCAATAACGTTGTTCTGTCGCGGCGCGCCCTTCTGGAGCAGACGCAGTCCGAGAGCCGCACCACCTTCCTCAACAACCTGCAAAAGGGTCAGGTTCGCAAGGGCGTCGTCTCCTCGATCGTCAACTTCGGTGCGTTCGTTGACCTCGGCGGAGTCGACGGTCTCGTGCACGTGTCCGAGCTCAGCTGGAAGCACATCGAGCACGCCAGCGAGGTTGTCGAGGTCGGCCAGGAGGTCACCGTCGAGATCCTCGAGGTGGACCTCGACCGCGAGCGCGTCTCCCTGTCGCTGAAGGCAACGCAGGAAGACCCGTGGCAGGTCTTCGCACGCACCCACGCCATCGGCCAGGTCGCACCGGGCAAGGTCACCAAGCTTGTTCCGTTCGGTGCGTTCGTTCGCGTCGCAGACGGCATCGAGGGCCTCGTTCACATCTCCGAGCTCTCCGGCAAGCACGTCGAGCTCGCCGAGCAGGTTGTCTCGGTCGGCGAGGACGTCTTCGTCAAGGTCATCGACATCGACCTCGACCGTCGTCGCATCTCGTTGTCGCTCAAGCAGGCCAACGAGGGTGTCGACCCCGAGGGCACCGAGTTCGACCCGGCACTGTACGGCATGCTCACCGAATACGATGAGGCCGGAAACTACAAGTACCCCGAGGGCTTCGACCCGGAGACGAACGAGTGGAAGGAAGGCTTCGACAGCCAGCGCGAAAAGTGGGAGCAGGACTACGCTGCAGCCCAGGCCCGCTGGGAAGCGCACAAGAAGCAGGTCGCAAAGGGACTCGAAGAGGAGGCTGCCGGCACACGTGGCGGCGCCGCAGCTTCGACGTTCACGAACGACACCTCGTCAGCCGGCACGCTTGCCGATGACGAGTCGCTCGCTGCGCTGCGTGAGAAGCTCTCCAGCAGCAACTGATCGTCACATGCACTGATCCTCACAATACGAAGCGGCCAGGCCCTCGCGGGCTCGGCCGTTTCGTATTCTTGTCGGCCGGGTAGTCTGTCGGCCGGATAGTCTGTCGGGGTGCATCTCATCGCGCTCACCGGCGGAATCGCGTCCGGAAAGTCCACTGTGGCCGCTCGGCTTGCAGAGCACGGCGCCGTCGTCGTCGACGCTGACCGGCTGGCACGCGAGGTCGTCGAACCGGGTACGCCTGCGCTCGACGCGATAGCCGAGCAATTCGGACCATCGGTGATTCGCGTTGACGGCAGTCTCGATCGCGCGAGGCTCGGGGCAATCGTCTTCGCCGACGAAGCGAGCAGGCTCGCCCTCAACGCGATTACCCATCCGGCGGTGTGGCAGCGGGCACTCGAGCTGTTTGCAAGCGCCGAAGAACAGAACCCGAACGCTGTCGTCGTCTATGACGTTCCGCTTCTGGTCGAAGAGGCGAGTGGCAGGCCGCTGCGTTTCGACCAGATCGCAGTAGTGCATGCCTCTGCCGAAGAGCGGATCAAGCGTCTGGTCGAACTTCGCGGGTTCTCCGAGCAGGATGCCGTTGCGCGCCTCGGGTCACAGGCCACGGATGACGAGCGTCTGGCAGTGGCCGATGTCGTCATCGACGCGACGGGAAGCCTGGCCGACACGCTCCGTCAGGCGGATGAACTCTGGCGTTCGATCTCAGCCGAACCTTGAACGGATTCTCATCCGATTCGGCGACGTTCCTTCATCCTACGGGCCTACTGTTGCCCCGTGAGGAGATGGATGTCGACAAGCGCAGCTGCTCTCGCGGCTGCTGCCATCGTGATATCCAGGTTCGGCGTCGCGTTCGCGGCGCGACCAGCCCGAGCCGCATGTATGCGTTCGATAACGCGCACGATGTGTACTTTCAGAGGATCGTCGGATCGTGGAACAAACTGGGGATCGGGCGGTTCGGTCCCGCTGTTCGCGGTGCAGTACCGACGGGTGCACACGAGCTCATCAGCACGAAGGCGATCGGCAACGCCGGTCAGTCGCACGGTCGCACGGTATCGGACCACACGCCGGTTTCGCGCGCGGGCGTTCCGGACTACCGCGCCGTATGGAGCTGGATGCTGAAACAAGTACTTCACCCGGCAAGCTATTTTGAGCGAGTGACGCCCGCTTTATCCTCGAACACCGCTGATGTCCAGGACGGCTCGACACCGTTCAGCCTGGGACAACTGATCGCCGATCGCGCCGCACAAACGCCGAACGCGGTCTATCTGGAGGACGCACGATCACCTCGCCGCCTCAGCTACGCGCAGTTCGCGGACGCGACAAATCGCTGGCACCGCACGTTCGAGGAATTGGGTTTCGCCCCGGGCGCCTCCGTTCTCGTCGATCTGCGCGACACACTCTGTTTCGCGCCGACGATGAGCGGAGCGGCGGCGTTGCCGAGCCAAGAAGCCGAGTGAACGATTCCCTGAACGAAACCGTTGCGATCGGGGCACGAAATCGCGTACATGACGCACAGGAGGAGTACGACCCTGCCGCGCATCCTGCCCCAGATCGGACTCGCCGTACGGGTTACTTCTCGTATTTGCGTTGTTTGCAACACTACCCACCCTGGTCTCGGGCGCCGCGCGTCCCGTGCGGTAACGCAGCAGCGACGCGGCAGACGATAGCCGCCCGAGCTATTTGGCTCCTCTGAGGTTTGAATGGCACTGTCCTGCAGTCGAAGGCGGATATGGCACCCACCACCGGGTTGGGCCAGAATGTACGCGTGATCGATTTCTCCGACCCAGCGACCCATAATCTGCGACTCAGCAATGCCGAGCGTGACGAGGCTGTCGCCGCCCTCGACAAGTTCGCCGCAGAGGGCAGACTGACAGCCACAGAGTCGGCCGAGCGATCGGCCGCGGTGCGTGCTGCGATCACCCGCGGAGAACTTGCTCCGCTGTTCGACGATCTGCCTGCGTCGACAATCCGCCCGTCGGCTGCACACGCAGCCGACGCGGGGCCGTCGCCCGCTTACGCAGCGGCTCCTGCTGCATCCGAGGCATTCGCAGGAGCTGTGGAGCGAGAGCACACGACGCAGCACTGGCAATACGCAATTGCGGCGATCTCGCCGTTCCTGGCCGTTGCTCTCTTCTTCATCACCGGCACACTCTGGGGTTATGGCGTGGCGTGGCTCTGGTTTCTCTTGATACCGGTCGTTGGCATCACCGTCTATGGCGCCGGCGGCTGGGGCGACCACGAGCACGGTCGCGAACGCAACCGCAAGCGCAACCGGTAGCCTCCGGCCCGGCTCACGCGAAGGCGGGCGCCAGCAACAAAACGGTGGGTACGGCGATGAGTGCAACGGCGCACGTCGTCGCACTGCCGCGTGCGAATGCGGAAAGCGGCACGCGAGCATCGACGATCCGGGAAATCCGTCGTGCTGCGGTGGGACCGTCCGCAGCCAGGGGCCGGTCAAGCGCCGACTGCCGGTCGAACGTCGACACAATCGCCTCCCGACTACCCGCCGACGGTACCGGCACGCGCGTTGAGTCCTGCTGGGTCGACGAGCCGACCTGGCCCGATGATTCGCTCGCCACAAGCACGATCGAACGCACCAGGGCCGCGTCCGACACGGCACGACGGGCCTGATCATCTGCCATCATCTCAACGAGCATGGCAACGGCTTCGTGTGCGCGTGTCGCGATCGGGAACCAGGGCAGCGCGCGTCGCCAGGCTCGAAACGCCAGTAGCACGAGGTGGTGCCGCTGCGATGCGTGCGCGGTCTCATGCGCGATCACCGCCCGCAACTGCTCCTCATCGAGGAGGGCAATCAACCCTGCCGAGAGCACTGTCACGGAACGGGTTGTGCCGGGTAGGCAGTATGCGACAGGAGCCGCGTGATCGATCAGCCGGGTCCCCGGTCTCTCGGGCATGGGGTCGCTCAGCAGCGTGACCAGCTGGCGGTGGCGTCTGCGCGAGCGCTCGGCCTGCACGAACGTCGTGACGAGGCTCAGCAGCAGATGTACGCTGAGCAGGATCGCACCGCTCAGCGCGAACATCTGGCTGAAATTCGCCCCGACCGGCAATGCGCCCGCTGTCAACTCTCCCGCGAAGCCGCGCAAGCCGTTCACGAGATCGGCGCCGAACGGCGCGAGCCCATACGTGAGCATTGCACCAATCATCGACAGTCCGCCGGCGAGCGCAATCGACTGCCACACGATCAACGCGGTGGCCGGAGCCCGGGACGGCCACTGCGCACGGGCCAAGAGGATCGGCACCGGCCACGCCAGCGCGAGGGCGAGAGCCGCGAGCGCGAACGACGTGAGAAGCATGTTCAGCTGCCGTCGAGCATCCGACGCAGGGCCGCTGCCTCGTCGGGGGACACCTGCCCCACGAAGCGAGCGAGCACGGCTTCGCGGTCACGGGCAGCTCCAAGCACTTCGTGCATGAGTTCGGCCATATGGTCCGCGCGCCCGGTCGTCGCGCTATAGACATGCGGACGCCCGTCGCGATCGCGGGTAACGAAACCCTTATTTTCGAGCCGGGAGAGCACGGTGAGAATCGTCGTGGTCGCAAGATTTTTGCCACGTACCACACCAGTGGACCCGGACCCGCCGGCCGCAAAAGGCGCGTTTCGACCGTCACGCAGGCGGTCACGCAATTCGGTGGCGGTGAGCGCCGTCGGCGAGTCCCAGAGCACGTCCATCACAGATCGTTCGAGTTCTCCGAGTGTGGCCATGCATCAATTCTACACAAAGTAGAAACCATACTTCTACATGTGGTAGAACAGTTCTTGTTCTACATTGCGTAGAACTCGAGGAGCCCGCCCGAATCGCAAAGGAACCGCCGTGCACCCAATGGATCTGGACCCGCTCCTGATCGCGCGCTGGCAATTCGGAATCACCACCGTGTATCACTTCTGGATGGTGCCGCTCACGATCGGCCTTGGCCCGATCGTGGCCTTCATGCAGCATCGCTGGCACAAGACCGGCGATGACCGCTACTACCGCATGACCAAGTTCTGGGGCAAGCTCTACCTGATCAACTTCATCGTCGGCGTGGCGACAGGCCTGGTGCAGGAGTTCCAGTTCGGCCTAGCGTGGAGCGAGTACAGCAAATTCGTCGGCGACGTGTTCGGGGCACCACTCGCGATGGAGGCCCTGCTCGCCTTCTTTGTCGAGTCGACGTTTCTCGGCCTGTGGATCTTCGGCTGGGGCAAGTTGCCGAAGAAGATCCATCTCGCCTGCCTGTGGATCGCCGTTGCCGGCTCGACACTCTCCGCGTACTTCATCATCGTGGCGAACTCGTGGATGCAGCATCCTGTGGGCGTCGCGTTGAAGGACGGACGTCCGGTGATGACGGATGTCTGGGCCATTCTCGGCAATAACACCGCGGTCGCTGCGTTCACCCACACCATCTTCGGCTCCCTGGGCGCGGCTGGAGCGTTCCTGCTCGGGATTGCTTGGTACCAGCTCTGGCAGCGCCGCCGCGACCGCATCGACACGGTGGATGCGACCGGTCGCGTGGTCGTCGGGGAGGCCGCGGACATTCCGGGACGCGATGCGCGTGATCACCGAGTGTGGCTGACGTCGCTGCGCATCGGTGGGGTCGTCGCAATCGTCGCGTTCGCCGGGCTCTCCATCACCGGCGACATCCAAGGCAAGCTCATGTTCGTGCAGCAGCCGATGAAAATGGCCGCGGCCGAGGCCGCCTGCCACACCGGCACAAGTTTCTCGGTGCTGTCGATCGGCGATCCCGGGTCCAAGGACTGCAAGGGCGTCATGGGCGTCATCGAGATTCCAGGAGTTCTCTCATTTCTTGCCAACGGGAACTTCGACACGCCTGTCAAGGGCGTCAACCAGCTGATACCCGAATACCAGGCGAAGTACGGAACAACGCTGCCCGACAACCCGATTTATGGCGCCCGAGCAGGCGAGACCATCAACTACGTGCCCATCATGGAGGTGACGTATTGGGGCTTCCGCATCATGATCGGTTTCGGCGCCCTCGCAGCCTTTGCCGCGGCAGTAGCCCTCTGGCTGACGCGCAAAGGCACGGTGCCGCGGTTCAAGTCGGTGATGCTGCTCGCGGTCATCGGAATTGCCGCACCGTTCGCCGCGAATTCCGCCGGCTGGATCTTCACCGAGATGGGCAGACAGCCCTTCGTGGTTGCGCCCAATCCGAGCGGCGTCGACGGAGTGTTCATGTTCACTGCGGCCGCGGTCTCGCCCGGGGTGAGTTTCGGCGAGATCCTGTTCTCACTCATCGCCTTCGCCATTGTGTACGGCGTGCTTCTCGTCTTCGAGCTGCGACTGGTGATCCGATATGTGCGCGGCGGAGTGGCGAGCGCACTGCCCGAGCTCGGTTCTGGGCTGGCGCATGGGCCAGGAAACAGGCCCCGTAGCGGGCACGACGACGGTGGCCCGGGTGCCGAGGGCGGCGCATCCGATGATGACGTGCTCGCGTTCGCATACTGACCTCGCTGGCCTCACGCACTCAGAACTGAGAAGGAGTCAAAGAATGGATCTTCTGCCCACGCTGTGGTTCGTGGCCATCGCCGTGCTCTGGACCGGCTACCTGTTCCTCGAAGGGTTCGACCTCGGTGTCGGCATGCACCTGCTCTTCTCTGCGCGAAGCGAGAACCAGAAACGCGTCATGTTGAACGCGATCGGCCCCGTCTGGGATGGCAACGAAGTGTGGCTCATCACAGCGGCCGGTGCCACGTTCGCGGCGTTTCCGATGTGGTATGCGTCGCTGTTCTCGAGCCTGTACCTGTCGCTTGTGTTCCTTCTGCTCGGCCTGATCTTCCGAGCGGTGGCGATCGAGTTCCGCGGCAAGGGTCAATCCGAGCGCTGGATGCGCGGCTGGGATCTCGCACTTGGCGTCGGTTCGCTCGTGTCGGCGTTCGGCATCGGTGCGATGCTCGCGCTTACGACGACCGGGATCCCGATCGACGCGAACGGCGACCGAGTCGGCGGGGCCTTCGCATGGTTCAGCGGATACGCGATAATCGGCGGCCTCGCCGTTGTCGGCTTCAGCCTCGTGCACGCCGCAGCGTTCCTCGCACTCAAGACGGATGGCGAGGTGCGCGTCTTTGGTCGCCGCTTCTTCCGCGTCGCCGCACCGATCGCCCTGCTGCCGCTCGTCGCCTGGGTGCTCGGCGTGCAGTTTGCACGCGGAACACCGGTCACGTGGGCCGTGGTCGTGGTTGCAGTGATTGCCGCCGCCTGGGCCTGGCTGGCCAACCGCGCGGGACGCGAGGGCTGGTCGTTTCTGACGCTCGGGATATTCCTCGTCGCAGGCGCTGCAGCCATTTTCGGCGCCGTCTACCCCGTGGTGCTCCCGTCTACGCTGAACGAAGCGTGGAACCTCACGATCGCGAACGCGTCATCCACGCCCTACACCCTCGGCGTCATGACGGTGGTGGCGTGCGTCGGGCTCCCACTGGTTCTGGTCTACCAGGGCTGGACGTACTGGGTCTTCCGCAAGCGGGTCGGCGGCGCTCACATACCACCGGCGCACCCCGTGACCCCCGCGGTGCGGGCGTGATCGTGCGCCTCAACCGCAGCGCGCTCTACCTGCTCGGCCTGCTGAGCGCCCTGCGAGGACTCAGTCTGGTGATGATCGCGGATGCCGTCGCCGGCGGCATCGTCAGCGTCATCGCAGGCACGTCGAACTGGCATACCGCCGCGGCATGGGGACTCACCGGCGCCGTGCTGCGCGCATTGGTCACCTGGTCCCAGCGTGTGGTGGCCGCGCGCGCTCTCCTCGGCACCAAAGAAAAGCTGCGCGCCGAGTTGGCCGAGAAGCTGGTGGCACAGGGCGGGCCGAACGTCGGCGCGTCGACGACACTCGCCACGCGCGGGCTTGACGAACTCGACAACTACATCACTGTGTTCCTTCCCGCGCTCGTCGATGCTGCGGTCGTGCCGTTGCTCGTTGGCGTGCGCATCCTGTTCGCGGACTGGTTGAGCGCCGCGATCATCGTCGCAACGGTGCCCCTCATCCCGGTGTTCATGACCCTGATCGGCATGCACACGCGCGAGCGCGTGACCGCGGCGACCGATGCGCTGGCTCGGCTCTCAGAGCACCTCGTCGAGCTCGCACGCGGCCTTCCTGTTCTCGTCGGCCTTGGCCGCGCCCAGGAACAAACGCTCGCGCTCCGCAACATCTGCGAGCAGTACCGCGTGAAAACGATGCAGACGCTGCGCACCGCCTTTCTGTCGTCGCTCGCGCTGGAACTCATCGCCACGATCTCGGTGGCACTTGTCGCCGTCACCATCGGCGTACGTCTCGTCGCGGGCGGCATGCCGCTCGAAATCGGGCTGCTCGCACTGCTGCTCGCGCCGGAGTGCTACACGCCGTTCCGTGAAATCGGCACCGCTTTTCACGCGTCACAGGATGGCAAGGAGGCGCTCGGCCGAGTGCGTGCAGTGCTTGAGACGCCCGCACCCCAGGCGCTGCTCGAGTCGGGCATGAGTGCCAACTCGGGCGCACCATCGGATGCCGTGCGCGCTCGATCTCTGCGCGTCACGTACGCGGGCCGTGAGAAGCCCAGCATCGATAATCTGAGCTTCACGGCAGAGGTCGGCGCGATCACGCTTCTCGACGGCGCGAGCGGTGCGGGCAAGTCGACTGTCTTCGCCGCACTTGCAGGAAGCATTGCCGACAACGCCGACGGGGTGCGCATCGGGGGCACCGTCACAGGGATCGACCGGTCTCGGCTCGCATGGTTGCCGCAGCATCCGCACGCAACGGCCGCAACAGCGCTCGACGAGTTGATGATCTACGGCGACGGCGTGCCGGACGCCGTCAACGCGGCCGAACGCCACCTGATGACGCTCGGCCTC
Source organism: Microbacteriaceae bacterium (assembly GCA_036510655.1). Lineage (GTDB taxonomy): Bacteria > Actinomycetota > Actinomycetes > Actinomycetales > Microbacteriaceae > Rathayibacter_A. The sequence goes on from DATCDQ010000087.1 coordinate 39,645, forward strand.
GCACACGTTGCCGACGCCGATCCCGCCCGGCTGAGCCCGGGAGAGCTGCGTCGACTGGCCTTCGCTCGGGTGCTGTTGCGGGTCGACGCAGGCGCCCGACTCGCGTTGCTGGACGAGCCGACGGCCCACCTCGATGAGGCGAGCGCCGACATCCTGATCGCCGGCATTGCGGCACTGCGGGGCAGCGTTACCGTGATCATCGCTTCGCACGATGCCGCCGTGCGTGCACTTGCGGACCGCAAAGTCATCGTCAGTGCCGACCCGGCCGACGAACCCGGCCATGACGCGATCGACGACGTCCATCCGATTCACGAGGGCCATCCGACTCACGAGGTCCATCCGACTCACGAGATTGATTCGATGCGCGGCGGAGTTGCGCGCGACACGGCGCAGCTATCGCGCGCCACCGGTGCCCACGGCGAGGCGCACGGAGGTTCACCGTTCGGAACTGTCCCGAGCGGGGAGGCTCGGCATCCGTTGCGCGAGTTGGGGGCGTTCCTTCGCCCCGTCGCCGGGCGCGTCGCCGCTGCAGCGGTGCTCGGTACGCTCGCAACAGTGTTCGCCATCGCCCTCACCGCGCTGTCGGCGTGGCTCATCGTGCGTGCGAGCGAACATCCGCCGATCATGTATCTGCTCGTCGCAATCGTCGGCGTGCGATTCTTCGGTATCGGCCGGGCTGTGCTGCGCTACGCGGACCGTCTCGTGAGCCACGACGCGATCTTCGCCGCGCTGACGACACTGCGCATGCGGCTGTGGACCGGACTCGCCCGTCACGGTGCGCGCAACCGCGCACTTTTGACCGGAGTGAACGCTCTGGATCGTCTCGTCCGCGACGCCGACCAGGTGCGCGATCTGTCGATCAGGGTGATCCTGCCTCCCATCGTCGGGTTGCTGACCGTCGCGACATCGGTTGTGGCGCTTGGCGTGATCTACCCGCCGTCCGTGCCGCTGTTCATCGCGCTCGGTGTGCTCGGGCTCGTCGTCGCACCCGCGGTGGCGCTGGCGGCCGATCGCGCTGCCGCTCGGGGGCAGCAGATGCTTCGCTCACGAGTCCTGCGCGGGTTTGCAGCCATGCTCGGCGCCGCGGGCGAACTGCGCGCCAATGCGGTCGACGGTGTCGTGCGACGTGAATTGCGTGAACTTGACGCTCGGGCCAGCGCATTCGCCCGACGCAGCGCCTGGGCGCTGGGCATGGGGAACGCGACCATCGTTTTCGGATGCTGCGCCACCGCCGTCCTCGTGCTGCCACTCGCCGCCGCGGCGGTGGCGCGCGGCACCCTCGCGCCGGAATTCGTCGCGGTTCTGGCGCTTACTCCGATCGCACTCATCGACGCGCTGCTCGATGTCGCCGCGGCCGCGCAGCAGTGGCCCGCGCTTCGCGAGGTGCTTCGCCGCGTTTCGACGATCACGAGCGAGGATTGCGACGATTCCGATGCCGTCGGCGAATCTCGCGCGGCCGCACCGGATGCGCCGGTGCGAACGCCGAACGTGCGCAGCATCCGTCTCGGCGGTGTTGCCGCACGGTGGCCGGGCACGGCCTGGCCCGTTTTCGAGCGCGTGAATGCCGTCGTTGCGCGCGGTGAGTGGCTCGTTGTCACGGGACGATCAGGCTCGGGCAAAACGACGCTGCTCACTCTGTTACTGCAGCAGTTGCGCCCCGTCACCGGTCGTTACCTGATCAACGGAACGGATGTCTCCACCTTCGATCCGGGCGCCCTGCGTCGTGCGTTCGCGTGGTGCCCTCAGGAAGGGCACCTGTTCAACTCGACGTTGCGGGCGAATCTGCTGCTCGCGCGCGACCGAAGCGACGCGCCCGCCGACGCCGAACTGCGTGCCGTGCTGCACCGCGTCGGCCTCGGGCCGCTTCTCGAGCGTCTGGCTCATGGGCTTGACACCCCGATCGGGCCGGCGGGCAGTTACCTTTCAGGCGGGGAGCGGCAACGAGTCGCCGTCGCGCGCACGCTCTTGACGCGAGCCGACGTCATCCTCATCGACGAGCCGACCGCCCACCTCGACGAGGAGTCCGCGGAGCTTCTCATGGCCGACCTGCGCTTCGCTTTGCGTGAGAAGATCACGGTGCTCGTCACTCATCAACCGATCGGAGTGCGAGCAGGCGACATCCGAGTGCACCTCGATGCGGACCGGGTTGGCGCGGACCGTCTCGAAACGGCGCCGGCCTGACGTGGAGGCCAGGCCGAGTCCTGTGTCGGTGGCTCTGCCTAGACTTGAATCATGGAACCGACCCGCGCTGTGCATCCGTTCGAGGTCATCAGTGAGTACTCCCCGAGCGGCGACCAGCCTCAGGCGATCGTCGAGTTGGCGGCCCGGATCAACGCGGGCGAAACCGACGTCGTGCTGCTCGGCGCGACCGGCACAGGCAAATCGGCGACAACGGCCTGGCTGATCGAGCAGGTGCAGCGCCCGACGTTGGTGCTCTCACACAACAAGACCCTCGCGGCCCAATTGGCAAACGAGTTCCGCGAACTCATGCCGAACAACGCAGTCGAATACTTCGTCTCGTACTACGACTACTACCAGCCGGAGGCCTACGTTCCGCAGACGGATACATTCATCGAAAAAGACTCGTCGATCAACTCCGAGGTCGAACGCCTGCGGCACTCGACCACGAACTCGCTACTGAGTCGGCGAGACGTCGTCGTCGTCTCCACGGTGTCCTGCATCTACGGTCTGGGTGCGGCCGAGGAATATCTCGACGCGATGGCCGCGCTCCAAATCGGACAACACGTTGGGCGCGACCGGTTGATCCGTATGTTCGTCGGCATGCAGTACGAACGCAACGACATTGATTTCTCCCGCGGCAAGTTCCGCGTACGCGGCGACACGATCGAGATCATTCCGGTCTACGAGGAGCACGCGATCCGGATCGAATTGTTCGGCGACGAAATCGAGGCGCTGTACTCGCTGCACCCGCTGACGGGTGAGATCATCTCGAGGATGGACGCCGTGTCCGTGTTCCCGGCAACCCACTACGCGGCGAGCCCGGAGACGATGCAGCGCGCGATCGGAACGATCAAGATCGAACTCGAAGAACGCCTGACCGAGCTTGAACGCGCCGGCAAACTGCTGGAGGCGCAACGTCTGCGAATGCGCACGACGTTCGATCTGGAGATGATGGAGCAGATCGGGTTCTGCTCAGGGATCGAAAACTATTCGCGTCACATCGACGGGCGCGCCCCGGGGGAGGCGCCGCACTGCTTGCTCGACTACTTCCCGGATGATTTCCTCGTCGTCATCGACGAATCGCATGTGACCGTGCCACAGATCGGCGCGATGTACGAGGGCGACGCTTCCCGCAAGCGCACGCTCGTCGAGCACGGCTTTCGGCTGCCGAGCGCACTCGACAACCGCCCTCTGAAGTGGAATGAGTTCAAAGACAGAGTCGGACAGACCGTCTATCTGTCCGCGACACCCGGCCGTTACGAAATGGGGCTCGGCGCCGGGATCGTCGAGCAGATCATTCGCCCGACGGGCCTGATCGACCCGGAGATCGTCGTCAAACCGACGAAGGGTCAGATCGACGATCTGCTGGAAGAGATCCGCGTGCGCGAGGAGCGCAACGAGCGTGTTCTCGTCACCACTTTGACTAAGAAGATGGCGGAAGAACTCACCGACTACTTCGCGGAGGCTGGTGTCCGTGTGCGTTACCTGCATTCGGACGTCGACACGTTGCGCAGAGTCGAACTGCTCACGGAACTGCGGCAGGGCGTCTACGACGTCCTGGTTGGCATCAACCTCTTACGTGAAGGCCTCGACCTGCCCGAAGTATCGCTGGTTGCGATTCTCGATGCGGACAAAGAAGGATTCCTGCGCTCGTCGACCTCGCTAATCCAGACGATTGGGCGTGCCGCACGCAATGTTTCCGGTCAGGTGATCATGTATGCAGACGTTTTGACTGACTCGATGAAGCAGGCCATTGACGAGACGACCCGGCGCCGTGCAAAGCAGGTCGAGTACAACACCGAGAACGGCATCGACCCGACGCCGCTGCGCAAGAAGATCGCTGACATCACGGATGTGCTCGCTCGAGAAGGAGCAGACACCGCCAAGATGCTCGCCGGTCGCGACAGCAAGAAGAAGGCGCCGACCCCGAACCTGCGTCACGTGGGGATCGCCGCGGCCGGAGCGAACGAGCTCGAATCGCTCATTGCCGACCTGAACGATCAGATGCTCGCCGCCGCGGGCGAATTGAAATTCGAGTTGGCCGCACGATTACGCGACGAGCTGGGTGATCTCAAGCGCGACCTGCGCCAAATGGAGAAGGCCGGTCACGCCTGAGCGCCTGGGCTTGTGCCGGTCGGATCGGGCCGATCGGATCGGCCCGGCGCGGTACGGTGAACGGATGAGGATCGTGGCACCCGACAGCGCCGAAGAGCAGCGATGAAACGCTCCGGTGCGATCCTGCTCGGCTGCATACTGCTGGGTGTTGTCCTCGTTGTCAGTGTCGGGTTGCAGGGTGCCGCCCGGTTCACGGGATTGCGCTGGGTGCCGGACTTCAGCGCACCGCAGCAAACGAACTTTCCGACCGGGCGGCCGCAGCCGGCGGGCACAATCACGCCGCTGCCCGCCGCGCCACGCGCCGCGCACGGCGCGCTCGATCTGTCGATCGTCGGCTGGGTTCTGGTCGGCATCGCTGTGCTGGTTGCAATCGTGCTCGTATTGCGCTGGCTGTCTCGGCGCCCGGATCGGACGGCGCTCGGCTTGCCACCGACGTCGATGGACTCCGTTGACGACCTCGTTGCGGAGGCTGTGCCGGAGGCGGTCAGCGCTCCGGTCCTCAAGCGTGGGTTCTCGCTGGCGATCGCGAGCCTCGACCAGGAGCGAGAGCCACACGACGCGATCGTGAAGGCCTGGCTGGGTGTGCAAGATGCCGCGGCCGAGTCGGGCATCCAGCGCCGGGCTGCCGAGACGCCGACAGAATTCACGTCGCGGATCCTCAGACGAGTGCCCGCAGACTCCGCAGCTGTCGGGACGCTGCTGAACGCCTATCTGCGCGTGCGCTTCGGCGACCACCCGGCGACCGTGCAAGACGTCGAACGGGTCCGCGCCGCATTGCAGTCGCTCTCCGCGTCGTGGGATGCCGCGCTCAGCGCACCCACCGCATCCGTACCGAGACCGCCATGGGAACGCCACTCGTGACGGCGCCCACACCAATGGGATCGCCGTGGCGCGCCGTTCTGCGACGCCCCTTCCGCCGACGGGCTATTGGGTTACTGGTCGCCGCTGTGCTTGCAGCTGCCTTCCTCTGGTATCTCGGCATGGACGCCTGGCATGCCGCGCTTGTCGCCGCAGCAGTGATCGCGCTGGGGCTGAGTTGGCAGCTGATCCCGGACAATCCCGCTTCAGGCTGGCCGGTCGAGGTGTCGGTGCGTGCGGACGGCAACAGAGGCGACGTCACTCGACTGTCCTGGACACTGCGCACGCGCAGGGGCCGGGTGCAACCCGGTGCGCTGATCCGCGTGAGACTCCTGGCCGCGCGCAGACTCGAGCCGCATGAACTCGATGTGGACGATCCGGCGGATGAGGCCGCCGTCACCGCACTCATCGGGGCATCGACATACCGAACCCTGCGGCCCAATCCTGCCTCTCTGCCGACGTTCTATCAGATCGAGCGCTGCCTCGACGGCCTTGCACAACTGGTCGACCCCGGCTCGGGTGTTGCAGACCCGCCGTCGCGGGCCGCGATAACACAACTCGGCCGCCTGTTCGACGGCGCGGCCACGACCCTCACTGATGCCCTGACACGACGTGCTCCGACACGACGTGGCCTGACCAGAAAGAGAACCCCATGACAGCGGAAACCGACAGCGTCGATGACACCGGCGCTCCGATGGAGATCGCCGAGATCGCCCGTCTGAGCGCCGCGGTGCTCGAACGTGTCAGTAGCGTCGTCGTCGGCATGACGGATGCGCTCGAACTGGCGCTCGCCACCGTCCTCGCCGGTGGCCACGTCCTGTTCGAGGACGTCCCCGGCCTCGGCAAGACGCTGGCCGCACGCTGCATCGCGTCAGCGATCGGTCTGGACTTCCGTCGTCTCCAGTGCACGCCGGACCTACTGCCGTCCGACATCACGGGCTCGTTCGTCTACACGCCGGTGGGCGGAGAGTTCGTGTTCAGAGCGGGTCCGATCTTCACCGGGCTGTTTCTCGCGGACGAGATCAACCGCACGGCCCCGAAGACGCAATCAGCACTGCTCGAAGCGATGGCGGAGGCGCAGGTCACCGTCGAGGGCAAGAGCTTTGCGTTACCGCAGCCGTTCCACGTCATCGCCACGTCGAACCCGATCGAATTCGAAGGCACCTACGCGCTGCCCGAAGCGCAATTGGACCGCTTCATGGTGCGCCTTGCCGTCGGCTATCCGACCGGTGACGGTGAGAGGCGAATCCTGCTCGGTCGCATTGCACGGCGGCACGAGGTGGCGCACGTTGAGAAGGTCGTCGACGCGCAGACGCTGCTGGCGATGCAGCGCGGAATCGAGACGGTGCACGTCGACACCGACATTGTCGACTATTGCGTGAATCTCGCGACGGCGACACGATCGAACTCGTCTGTTCAGGTCGGCGCGTCACCACGCGGCTCGCAGGCACTCATGCTGGTCGCGCGCGCCCTCGCCGTGATGAATGGGCGTGATTTCGTCGCCCCGGAAGACGTGAAGCGCGTTGCAGTGCCCGTGTTGGCCCACCGCCTGTCGCTGACCACGCAGGCATGGGCGAACGGCATCCAGGCGACCCATGTGATCGCCGGAATCGTCGAACAGGTCGCCGGTCCGCCTGCAGTCGGCTCCACTCGTGCGGAGCCCGCAGCGCGATGACCTTCGACTCCGAGCGCGACGCCCGCCCGCCGAACGAACCATCCGGGCCGGATGCGGAATACGTCCCCGTGTGGCGGCTCAGTGCGGCCGTGCCGGCCGCGGTCGCGGTCGCCCTGCTGTTGTGCGCGGCCGGGATGCTGTTCTCACGGATCGAACTGGTGCTGCTCGCGCTGCCGTTGCTGATCAGCGCGGCCGTCGCGTGGGAGAACCGCCCGCGCGGCAGTAGCACAGCACAGCTTCGGACCCGGCTGTCCGAACAGCCGGACCGCTCGAGCCTCGGCTATACCATCGCATTCCGGATGCCCGACCCGGCCGAACACGTGCAGCTGCGGCTGACCGGCCTCGGCGAACCGATCGGGGACGTGCTGATCGGCCGGGCCGGAGCTGCCGATGTGCACGGGGTCGTACCACTTCTGCACTCAGGGCCTCAGGAGTTTTTGCGCATCGAACACCGGTTGATCGGCGCGGACGCGGGCTTCATCAGCGACACCGGGCCACAGGTGAGCGTCAGCCGGGTGGTCGAGCCGAAGTACGACCCGGTTTCGAGCCTGCCGGTGCCGCCCGTGCTACACGGGCTTACCGGGACGCACCCGTCGCGACGCCCCGGGGACGGCGGCGAGTTTCGGGATATCCACCCATTCGTACCGGGAGACCGGTTGCGCAGGATCGACTGGAAGGCGACCGCGCGCCGCGGTGGCGCATCCGGCGAGCTCTACGTTCGGCGCACGACAGCGGATGCGGACGCCACCGTGTTGCTCGTCCTCGACAGCAGGGACGACATCGGCGAGAACGTCGACGCGTGGGGGACGACGTCGCCGCTTGCCCAAGGACTCAGTTCGATGGACATTGCACGTCAGGCCTCCGCGTCGCTTGCGGCCGGATACATTCGAGTCGGCGATCGGGTGGGCTTCCAAGATCTCGCTTCGAGCGCGCGCGCCGTACAGCATGGCGGTGGAAGCAGACACTTGGCTCGACTGGTCCGCGCGATCGAACAGGCTGGCCCATCCGGGCCCGTGCTCTACCGAGTGCGACCGCCCGTGGTGGTCACGGGGGCGCTGATCTACGTGCTGTCGACGTTTCTCGACGATGAAGCGGGCCGCATGGCCACCTTGTGGCGCGGCGCAGGACACCGGGTGATCGCCGTCGACGTGCTGCCGGCAGCTCGTCTGAGGCAGCTGAGCCGCGAGCAGATCGTGGCCCATCGCATCGTGCTCATGGAGCGAGCCGATCGCGTGCGTGCTCTCGAACGCGTCGGCGTCGAGGTGATGCGATGGCAGAATCTGCACGGCGGCGTGAACCGCGCAGCGCAACTGCGCACGCTGAGCAGACCCGCGAGGGCCGCCCGATGACGGAGGCCGGCTGATGGATGAAGGTTCAGTGAACGATGCAGGTCCGGTGAACGACGGCGACATGCTGAACGGACCTGATCGCGTGCGCTTGCGTTCACGCCCGCAGATCGGTGAGCGCGTACCCGGATGGGCGCTCCGCGTGGCCGTCGTGGCCGTCGGCGTCGCACTCTGTGTGAGCCAACTACCGCTCGGGCTCTGGTTTGGCTTCGGCTTGGCGCTGGCCCTGCTGGCGGGTTTCTTCCCGCGCGTTCCGGCGGCATGGGGGCTCATCATCGTACTCGGCGCAGGGCTCTTGTGGCGGCAACCGTCGCCGCTCGATCTGCACTTCTATCTGCTGCTCGCCGGCGTGCACCTCCTGCATGTGCTGGCATCCTTCGCGCTGGCGGTGCCGGTTCGTGCATGCCTGCAACTCCGGGCGCTCGGTGCGCCGTTGAGACGCTACTTGCTGATCCAGGTACCGGTGCAACTCGGCGCTGGGATCGCCTTGTTCGTTTTTTCCCCGCGGATCGGCCACGCGGCCGGCGTGATCCCCGCCGCCGCGGCTGTGGCCGCGGTCGCATTGGTCGTCCTCACTGTGATTCTCACCGGCCCCTTGCTGCGCGCGAAACTGCGGAACTGATGGCCGACCATGCCGTTGTTCGCTGTGCGCAGCTGCGCTCGGGCGAAGAATGTCAGTGGCGGAACATAGACTCGTGTGGTGTCAGTAACTCAGGTGCAATCCCAGGCTAAATTGAGTGTGCGCGGTGCCCGCGTGCACAATCTGCGCAACATCGATCTGGAGATTCCCCGTGACGCGCTGGTTGTTTTCACCGGCCTGTCCGGTTCGGGAAAGTCGTCGCTGGCATTCGACACGATCTTCGCAGAGGGGCAGCGCCGCTACGTCGAATCGCTGTCTGCGTATGCGCGCCAATTCCTCGGTCAAGTCGATCGTCCTGACGTCGATTTCATCGAAGGGCTGAGTCCCGCCGTCTCGATCGACCAGAAGTCGACGAATCGCAACCCTCGTTCGACGGTCGGCACGATCACCGAGATCTACGACTACATGCGCCTGCTCTGGGCGCGCATCGGCGTTCCGCACTGCCCGGTCTGTGGCGAGAAGATCCAGCGTCAAACCGTGCAGCAGATCGCCGACCAGCTGATGGAGCTGGAGGCCGGAACGCGTTATCTGATCCTCAGTCCGATGGTGAAGCAGAAGAAGGGAGAATTCGTCGATCTCTTCGCCGAACTCGGGGCGAACGGGTACGCACGGGCACTCGTCGATGGTGAGCAGATCCAGCTCAGCGATCCGCCGACGCTGAAGAAGCAATACAAGCACGACATCTCCGTCGTCGTGGACCGCCTGGTTGCCGGCCCAGACATCCTCGGACGGCTGACAGATTCGCTCGAGACCGCGCTCGGCCTCACCGACGGACTGATCGAGATCAGTTTCGTCGACCGGCACGGGGCGGATGCGACCCGCAATTTCAGCGAGAAACTGTCCTGCCCGAACAATCATCCGATCCAACTGACCGAGATTGAACCGCGCACGTTCTCGTTCAACGCTCCGTTCGGCGCGTGCCCGGAGTGCTCCGGTCTCGGCACCCGCATGTCGGTTGATGAGGAGCTGCTGCTCGGCGACTCATCGCTCAGCATTGCAGAGGGTGTCATCCTGCCGTGGACAACGCAGGGCAAGGGGCTGTTCCAGTATTACGAGAAGCTCCTCGACGGCCTCGCACGCGACCTCGATTTTGATCTGACGACGCCGTGGAAGAAGCTTGAACCGGCCACCAAGAACGCTGTGCTCCGCGGCGACAACTTCGAGGTCAAGGTCAAATGGCGCAACCGGTACGGCCGCGAGATGAGTTACACGTCCGGCTTCGAAGGTGTCGTGCCGTACATCGAGCGCCAGTACCTGCAGGCGGAGACCGACACCCAGCGACAGCGTTGGGCCGAATACCTTCGCGAGGTTCCGTGCCCGGTCTGCGGCGGGCGACGGCTCAAGCCCGAGGTACTCGCCGTTCTCGTGCACGGCAAGAGCATTGCGGATGTCGCGTTCCTCAGCCTCGCCGATGCGCGCACGTTCATGAGCAAACTGACGCTGACGGAGCGCGAGCAGAAGATCGCCGCGCAGGTGCTGCGTGAGATTCAGGTGCGCCTGGACTTCCTCATCCAGGTCGGTCTCAACTACCTGAGCATGGCACGCGCCGCCGCAACGCTGTCCGGCGGCGAGGCCCAACGCATCCGCTTGGCGACGCAGATCGGGTCCGGCCTAACCGGTGTCCTCTATGTGCTCGATGAGCCGTCGATCGGCCTGCACCAGCGCGACAACCGGCGTCTGATCGAAACCCTCATCGCGCTGCGCGATCTCGGGAACACGCTGATCGTGGTCGAGCACGACGAAGACACGATCCGCACCGCGGACTGGATCGTCGACATTGGGCCCGGCGCGGGGGTCAACGGGGGCAGAGTCGTGCATTCCGGCTCGTTCGACGATCTGATCGCAAACACGGCATCGCTGACAGGCGACTATCTGGCCGGTCGCCGATCGATCCCGATGCCCACGACGCGGCGACCCATCGATCCGGAGCGGATGATCACCGTCATGGGGGCACAGGCCAACAACCTGAAAAAGATCACCGTCGATTTCCCACTCGGAACATTCATCGCCGTCACGGGTGTCAGCGGCTCTGGCAAGTCCTCCCTGGTCAACGATGTGCTCTACCGCGTGCTGGCGAACAAACTGAATGGCGCGCGCAAGCTCCCCGGTAAACACACCCGTGTCACGGGGTTGGAGAATCTCGACAAAGTCGTGCACGTCGACCAGGCGCCGATCGGGCGCACCCCGCGCTCCAATCCGGCCACGTACACGGGGGTGTTCGACCGCATCCGAACGCTGTTCTCCGAAACGCTCGAGGCGAAAACACGCGGATACCTCCCCGGCCGGTTCAGTTTCAACGTCAAGGGCGGCCGGTGTGAGGCGTGCTCCGGAGACGGAACGATCAAGATCGAAATGAACTTCCTGCCCGACGTGTACGTCGCCTGCGAGGTTTGCGGGGGAGCGCGGTACAACCGTGACACTTTGTCGGTTCACTACAAGGGCAAGAACATCGCAGAAGTCCTCGATATGCCGATCGCAGAAGCCGCAGACTTCTTCGAGCCGATCTCGGCGATTCACCGGTATCTGAAAACTCTCGTCGAGGTCGGTCTCGGATATGTTCGGCTTGGACAAAGCGCAACGACGCTCTCCGGCGGCGAGGCGCAGAGGGTCAAGCTCGCAACGGAACTGCAGCGCCGGTCCAACGGTCGCAGTGTGTACGTTCTGGACGAACCGACAACCGGGTTGCACTTCGAAGACGTGCGCAAACTGCTGTTGGTGCTGAACGGCCTGCTCGACAAGGGCAACACCGTAATCGTCATCGAACACAACCTCGACGTCATCAAATCCGCGGACTGGGTCATCGACCTCGGCCCGGAGGGCGGCGCGGGCGGCGGCCGGGTGATTGCCACTGGAACACCAGAGCAGATCGCCCACGCGAAGGGGAGCTTCACCGGCGTCTTCCTCAAGGAGCTCCTCGAAGCAGATGCGGGCCAGCTCGAACGCAAGAGCGCGTGACCTGATGAGTGACACGGTCGGTTATCGGCCCAAGGCCGGCGAGATCCCCACCGGCCCTGGGGTGTACCGATTCAGGGACGAGAACGCGCGCGTGCTCTACGTCGGCAAGGCGAAGAATCTGCGCGCACGATTGAGCAATTACTTCGCCCCGCTGAGCGGCCTGCACGAACGCACTCGTCGCATGGTGACGACGTCGGCCAGCGTCGAATGGACCGTTGTCGCCAACGAGTTCGAGGCACTCCAACTCGAATTCACTTGGATCAAGGAATTCAACCCGCCGTTCAACGTCCAGTTCCGCGACGACAAGACCTACCCCTATCTGGCCGTCACTATGGGCGAAGCTGTCCCGCGCGTCATGGTGACACGCAATAAACATCAGAAGGGAACACGGTACTTCGGCCCGTACACGAAGGTGTGGGCGATCAGGGAAACCGTCGACCTTATGCTGAAGGTGTTCCCGATGCGCAGTTGCTCAGACAGCGTGTACCGGCGGGCCGAATTGACGGGCAGGCCGTGTCTGCTCGGGGACATCGGCAAGTGTGCGGCACCGTGCGTCGGCCGGGTGACGAAAGAGGAACACCGGGCCATCGCGGAGGACTTCGTCTCGTTCATGGCCGGCAACGACACCCACTACCTGCGTGAGCTTGAAGATCGGATGCGCGCTGCGGCCGAAGCGCAGGAGTACGAGGCGGCGGCTCGCTTCCGCGACAACATCCAGGCACTCCGCGCCGTCATGGAAAAAACCGCGATCGTGCTCTCCGATCACGTCGACGCGGATGTCTTCGGAATTGCAGACGACGAGCTCGCCGCGGCCGTGCAGCAGTTCATCGTGCGCGGCGGGCGTATCCGCGGTGTGCGCAGTTGGGTGGTCGACAAGGAACTGGATGTCACGCGCGCCGATCTGGTCGAAACGGTGCTGCAGAACGCTTACGAGGACGACTCCGTGCCCCCGCGCGAGGTCCTCGTTCCCGAACTCCCTGATGATGCTCAGGAGTTGGAGCTCTGGTTGGCCGCACGGCGCCATGAGGCCGTCGACTCGGAGACCGGGCGCGCGCTCTCGGCCGGGCGAGTGGCTATCAAGGTTCCCCAACGCGGTGAGAAAGCCGCACTGGCTCAGACCGCTGAGCTCAACGCAAAAAACGCCTTGATGCTGTACAAGACACGGCGCAGCGCCGACTTCGTCACACGGTCACAAGCCTTGGCCGATATCCGGGACGGCCTCGGCATGGAGCAAGCGCCGCTACGGATGGAATGCTATGACGTCTCGCACTTGAGCGGCACCAACATCGTCGCATCGATGGTCGTGTTCGAAGACGGCCTGCCGCGTAAGGACCAATATCGGCGGTTCAGCATTCCGGCCTCCACAGACGACACCGAATCGATCTATCAGGTCATCTCCCGCCGGTTGGCCTATCTTCGCCCCGCAAACGAAGCTCCGGACGACTCCGAGATCACGGCCGACGACGAAACCGCTGTCAACACGAAGGAAGAGCTGAGGAAGAAATTCGCCTACCCGCCTCAACTGCTCATCGTCGACGGCGGCCAGCCGCAGGTCGCCGCAGCCGCACGCGCACTCGAAGAGTCCGGTGTCACCGGCATCCAGCTGGCCGGCATCGCCAAGCGGCTGGAGGAATTGTGGCTTCCCGACTCGGACTACCCGGTCATCCTGCCGCGGAACAGCGATGCACTCTTCATGATTCAGCGTCTCCGTGACGAGGCGCATCGGTTCGCAATCACGTTCCAGCGTGCGCGGCGCAAGCGCGACATCTCATCGGTGCTCGGCGAGATCCCCGGCCTCGGCCCGGCGCGCGTACGCGAACTGCTGCGACACTTCGGGTCTGTAGCGCAACTGAAGAAGGCGGACCTTGCCCAGATCACCGAGGTCAAGGGCATCGGCACCGTGCTAGCCGCGACAATCCACGACGCGCTGCACAATCAGTAGAACGGCAGAGTCCACAGAATCACTCCTTCGATAGGCTAGGGGCACGTCACTCAACCCGACGAGAGGGTCGAATCCATGACCGCGGAACCGGAGCAGCTGCAAGAAGTCCTGATTGTCACAGGCATGTCAGGGGCCGGCCGATCCACCGTCGCGAATGCGCTGGAAGATCTCGACTGGTACGTCGTCGACAACCTTCCGCCGCAGATGCTGCGCCCACTGATCGAGTTGGCAAGTCGTGCCGGCTCGACCTTGCCGCGGATCGCGGCCGTGGTCGACGTTCGCGGGCGCAACTTCTTCTCGGACATGCAGGACATCATCCACTCGCTCCGGGTTGGTACGCAGGTACGCGTTGTCTTCCTCGAAGCGACGGATGCTGTGCTGGTGCGCCGTTTCGAGTCGGTGAGGCGCCCGCATCCGCTCCAGGGTGATGGCACGCTCCTCGATGGCATCAGCCTGGAACGCACTCGTCTTCGCGAAATCCGCGAATCCAGCGACATCATCATCGACACGTCCGACCTGAATATCCACCAGTTGGCCACGACCATCACCGAGACGTTCGCCGCGGAGGACACGGCGGGCGTGCACGTCACGGTGATGAGCTTCGGATTCAAATACGGGCTGCCGTCCGACGCAGACAATGTCGCCGACGCTCGCTTCTTGCCGAACCCGTTCTGGATTCCGGAATTGCGATCGCAGACCGGCCTGGACGCAGATGTGCGCGCTTTCGTCTTCGAGCAGAACGGGACCGAGGAGTTCCTCGTCAACTACGAGCGGGCCCTCGAACCGGTACTGGCCGGGTATCAGCGTGAGAACAAACGACACGCCGTGATCGCGATAGGCTGCACGGGGGGGAAACACCGCTCCGTCGCGCTCGTCGAAGAGTTGGCGTCCCGGCTGGAGCATCTCTCCGGGGTCGCCGTGAACACGAAGCATCGCGATCTCGGTCGCGAGTGACCTGCACCGACCCAGGCGCATCCGACTTCGCACCCGCACGAACACAGCCCAGCGCACCTCGACGCCGTTACCGAACCGAAGAATGGAAGTTTTCATTGACACTCACCGCAGACGTCAAGGAAGAACTGCTCGGCGTTGAGGCCAGTAAGACGACCGTCCGGGCCGCGGAACTGGCCACCATCCTGCGACTGGCCGGCGGGCTTCATGTCATCTCCGGCCGGATCGCGGTGGAAAGCGAGTTGGACACGCCTGATCTGGCCCGTCATGTGCGCAAAGCTCTCGCCGAGTTGTACGGCGTCCGCAGCGAAGTGTCTGTGATCTCGGCATCCGGTATCCGGCGCACCAATCAGTACCTGGTGCGCGTGCTCGATGGCGGTGAAACCCTTGCCAGACAGACCGGGCTGCTGGATGCCAGACGCCGCCCGATCCGCGGCCTTCCGAATCGTCTGACCACCGGCTCGAAAGACGAGCTCGCCGCGCTGTGGCGGGGGGCGTTCCTCGCCCACGGCAGCTTGACCGACCCGGGGCGATCCGCCGCCCTGGAGATCACCTGCCCGGGCAACGAGACTGCGATGGCGCTGGTCGGCGCCGCCGGCAGGCTCGGCGTGTCCGCGAAGGCACGCGAGGTGCGCGGCGTCCACCGCGTTGTCATTCGCGACGGCGAAGCGATCGGCACGATGCTCGCGCGCATGGGCGCACACGACACGGTCACGGCGTGGGAAGAACTGCGCCAGCGCCGCGAGGTTCGGGCCACGGCAAATCGCCTGGTGAACTTCGACGACGCGAATCTGCGTCGTTCGGCGCAGGCGGCCGTCGCGGCGTGTGCACGCGTCGAACGGGCGATGGAGATCCTCGGCGAGAACATGCCGCAACACCTGCGCTACGCGGGGGAGCTCCGTCTGCGCTTCCGCGACTCGAGTCTGGACGAGCTCGGCCATCACGCGGAGCCCCCGATGACGAAGGATGCAGTGGCCGGCCGCATCCGGCGCCTGCTGGCGATGGCGGACAAGCGCGCGGCCGATCTCGGGATCGACGGCACAGACGCGAACCTGCCGACGGACCTCGACGTTTGACTTCCACTCGGGCGCTCGACCCGACGAGCACCGCGGTTGGGTGATTAGACTGGAAAAGTCGCTCTAACCGCGCCGTGAACCGCTCTCGGTGCGGGTGAAATTACGAGGAGATATCTCAATGGCTGACTACACACTCCCAGCACTTCCCTACGACTACTCGGCCCTCGAGCCGCATATCAGTGGGCGAATCATGGAGCTTCACCACGACAAGCATCACCAGGGTTACGTGACCGGCGCCAACACCGCGCTGGCCAAGCTGGCGGAAGCCCGAGACGCAGACGACTTCGGCAACATCAACAAGCTCCAGAAGGACCTGGCGTTCAACCTCGCCGGGCACGTCAACCACAGCGTGTTCT
>DATCDQ010000088.1:0-18626 GCA_036510655.1 Microbacteriaceae bacterium
GAGATCATCGTTCGACTTGCATGTGTTAAGCACGCCGCCAGCGTTCGTCCTGAGCCAGGATCAAACTCTCCATAAATGCATAAACGCACAACCAAACCCCCAAAAGGACCCAGCCGGCACATTCAAAACCCCAGGCCACCACAAAAAGGCGACACCAAAGCAAGTTTGAAACTGACAGAACAAATCATTACTGACTTGCTTTGTTATAAAAATGTTTCCAAAGGAATCTCGACCCAACCAAAAAAGCCAGGCACGAGGTATTTGGCATTTGACATTGTGCACGCTGTTGAGTTCTCAAAGACCAGACGCTCCCGACTTCAGACCTCACGGCCATCACTTCGGGGCAACTTCTCTACTTTACCACTCTGCGCAGCCGTGTCAAACTTGTCGGCTCCTGTGATTTCTGGCAGTCCAAGAGGACCGCACAGTTTCACGAGATCGAGCCGGCTCAACCTGTTCTGCGAGTGGGTTTTTCATCCGCGACGACAACAAACCGCTTCTCATGGAGAAACTTTGTTTCGCTTGTGGATTGTCCCCGCTTGAGGCCGGGTAGCTCTGCGGCTAACCCGCACCTTTGGGGTGACAAGTAAGTACTTTACGGGAGCACTGAGGCTTCATGCAAATCGAGTGCGGCGCACTCGGAAAACGGTCAGCTCGTGCCGTCGAATTGCGAATTTTCGGGAGTGCGACGTCCGAACAGTTGCAGCAAGAACAGCAGCACCATCACCGGCAGCGCAAATCGGAATAACGCGGCCTGCGTGATCGCTTCCGGCTCGAAGAAGCTCTCGGCGAGTCGCGTATTCGCAGACACCGCGGTGTATTGACCGGAGAAGTAGACGATCGTGCCGGCGAGCAAGATCGCGTAGCCGAAAAAGCCCATCACCCGTGTCGACCGCGGGAAGAGCCGGCTGCTGCCGTTCGTCAAGGACTCGCCGGACATCGTGATCTCCCAGCCGATCGCCACCAGGATGATGACGGCCGCCCAGGCTGCGACCTGGCTGGCACTCAGCGCCCCACTGTAGAGCAGGTCCATTGCGTACAGCACGAGCGTCGCGCCTGCCAGCGCGGCCAGAGCTCCCGGCAGCCGTCCAGCCCACCGCGCATTCGAGCGCGCACCGATCGCGAGCGCAACAAGCCCGAAGGGTCCGATTCCGATCTGCAGTCGCGCCTCGCCGAGGCCCGGCCACACCGAAACGGCCCCGAAGAGCTGCCGCAGTGCGGAGCCTCCGAACGAGACGATCGTGAACGCAGTCGTCACCCCGAAGAGCAGTACTCCAGCACGGGCACCAATCGGCCATCGCCTGCCGAAGGCAAGCAGCAACGCAAGGGCAACGATACCCACCAACAGATCAAAGCCAATGCCAATCGTCTGCACGAGGTCGTCCTGGCGTTGCACAGCCACGGTCGTGTCAACGGGCGAAACCGAATGGCCGGCAGCGACGTATCCGGGCACCACATCCCGCAGCGTAGCTGCGCGCACCCCCGGCGGACGGAACGAGCGCACGATCGCTTCAAGCGCACGCATTTGCTCGCCGGCGCTTGCTCCGGTCACCTGGCCGTAGAAGATGAACGACTGTGCACCCTGCGACCGTGCACCCTGCGAAAGGGGTGCCGTCCAGATCGCTCCGTCTCCCCCACCTGCCGGGGCGATTTCAAGCCGCTGCCAGGCACCGTCGCGTTGCGGACCGCCGCGCGACGTCAGCTTCAACTGCGTGGCGAAATCGGTGGCCGTCACCTTCTGCGGCACCTCGACGGCGGCCAGCACTGTTCGTGTTCCCACCGGAGCGGCGCTGCTGATCACGTCAATGGAGTTCTTGGTCTGGGCGAGCCAGCCCCCCTGAAGCAGCACGGTGAACGTGGACGCTCCGGAATAGCTGTGCACGTTCGCAGCGGCCGTGTAGTCGCCCTGGGCGGAAACCGCCGCCGGCGGCGCAGTCGACAACGCGCCGGACAGCGATGCCGTGACAGCGCCACCGGCCCAACTCGAAACCGCCAGGACCACGAAGAGGATGGCGAACCCCAGCGAACGCGGCCACCGAGCACCCGGCACGCGCGCTGCCCGCCCGACACCGAGGAAGACGGCAAGCAGCACCAACAGAACCAGTGCGGCCTCAGCGACCAGTGTCAAGCGCGCCAGCAAGCTCCCCGGCAGGGCCAGCCAGCCGACGACGATCAACGCGAGGCAGAGCAGGGCTGGGACTACACGCATCCGCCACGGCGACAGCGCCCCTGATGCCGCGCCCAAACCAGCACCGAGGTCGTCGCGGCGCCGCGGGCCTGCGGCTAGTGCCAATCTCGCTCCGGCGAGCTGGCCCCACTCGGCGAAGTCGACCGCCGCGATCTGGAGCAGCGGAATGGACAGCAGTGCGACATCCGTCATCAACGAGTGCACGGAGAGCGGAAACAGCGACAGGCCGTTCAGCGAAACAGAAGCGAACGCGAGCACTACAAAGAGGGCACCGAAGGTGGCACACGACGCTGCGATCACGATCAACCGCATCCGGATGCTTCGCGCAACGACTTCAGGTTGGATGAGAACGGCGAGCGTGAGCACCCAGATCAGTGCCAGAAAGGCCCAGCACAGGGCACGGGCCCAGTCCGGCATGACGGCGAGCAGGCCGGCGATGCCCAGAAGGCCGGTTTTCCAAGCGATCAGTCCGGTGATCACCAGTATCGAACAGATCGCGATCCAGCGCGCGGCGAACATCGCCGCTGCCGCGACGTAACCCAAGCCGAATGACAGCAACGCGAGCGTCGCGACGAACAGCGGAATACTCAGGCTGGTTTGCACGCCACCGGTGGCGCCGAGGGTTACGCTGCCCGCTTTGACATCGCGCAGCGCCACCAGGATGGCCGCGCCAAGCAGGCTCGCGGAGGTGACCGCCGTGGCCAGCCGGAGCGGGCGATCCATCGTGGCAATCGACAGCCGTCGCTCCGCAAAGGTCGCGCGAAGCCCGCCCGAAACGGGCGCGCCGCCGGCGACACCGCCAGACTCGGCCGGAGACGGCGCAACATCCGAGATTACGTCGACTGCCGGTGCACTGGCCGAGGGTGCACCGGCCGTCGACGTACCGGCCGGCGGGGCGTCCGCCGGCGGGGCGTCTGCCGAGGGGGCAGGAGGCGGAGCGGAATCCGCAGCCGAGGTCACGGCAAGACAGTACGACTACACGAGCACCGTGCATAGAGTGCGCGCACCCCCGATTCAGGGGTAATTTCCCCCTGATTCGCCAGGAGGCCGGGTGCATTCCGTCAGGCCGTGTTCGGGGCGGTGTTTCCCGCCGTGTTTCCCGCCGTGTTTCCCGCTGGCGAGGTGTGGCGCTTCAGCCGGCCGAGAACTCGTGGTCGGTTATGGACCTCTCGTGCATCTCTGCGCCGGAGCCGGGCGCAAGCGGCGGCCAATATCGCCCATGGTGCACGTCGACCGGGGTGATGAAATGTTCGTGCAGGTGGTCGACGAACTCGATGATTCTGCCCTCTGTCTGGCCGGAGACCGCGACAGCATCGAAGAAGGACAGGTGCTGCACCATTTCGCAGAGGCCGACTCCCCCCGCGTGCGGACAGACGGGAACGCCGAACTTCGCCGCCAGCAGCAGGATCGCGATGTTCTCGTTCACGCCGCCGACACGAGTCGCGTCGATCTGAAGCACTCCGAGTGCATCGGCCTGCAGGAACTGCTTGAACATCACGCGCCCGCCGCCGTGCTCCCCTGTTGCGACCGGAATCGGAGCGATGGCTCGAGCGATCGCGGCGTGCGAGAGCACATCATCCGGGTTGGTCGGCTCCTCCACCCACGCCAGATCGAAACGGGCGAGCTCAGCGATCCATTCGATCGCCTCGCCGCGATCCCAGCGCTGGTTGGCATCGATGGCGATCCGGATGTCCGGGCCCACGACCTCGCGCGCGATGGCGAGGCGACGCAGATCATCAGAGCGATCGTCACCGACCTTCAGCTTGATCTGGGTGAAGCCGTCGGCGACCGCCTCGCGGCACAACCGCGCGAGCTTCTCGTCGGAATAGCCGAGCCAGCCCGGAGTCGTCGTGTATCCGGGGTATCCGTCGGCGAGAAGCGCCTCTTCCCTGGCGGCCTTGCCGGGTTCGCTCGCGCGCAGGATCTCGAGCGCCTCCTCTCGCGTCAACGCATCGCTCAGGTAACGGAAGTCGACCAATTCCACGAGCCGCTCCGGCGTGAGGCGTGCGAGCAGTTGCCACAGCGGTAGCCCCGCCCTCTTGGCCTTCAGATCCCACAGCGCGTTGACGACCGCGCCGATGGCCATCTGCATGACTCCCTTCTCCGGGCCGAGCCAACGCAACTGGGAGTCGTAGACGAACTCCTTCCAGATGCCGCCCAGATCGCCGAGCACTACATCCACATCGCGTCCGATGAGTCGCTCGGCAACGGTACGAATCGCGGCGACCTCGATGTCGTTTCCGCGACCGATCGTGAAGACGAAACCGTGCCCCTCCAGGCCGTCGGATGCGTCGGTCGACAGGTGCAGGTAGGCCGCGGAATAGTCGGGATCAGGATTCATGGCATCCGATCCGTCGAGGAATCGCGACGTTGGAAAACGCACGTCGTGCGTATCCAGGGCAGTAAAGCGTGACACTGATTACCTTTCGATGTGGGACTACCGAGTGGTTCCGGCTCTTAGAGGCTCTTAGATCAGTCCGGCGGCGGCGAGGGCATCCCAGAGCTCGGGTCGAGGCTCATCGCTATACAGCGCCACGTTGCGCTCGACCTGCTCAGCCGAGCGCATGCCAACGGCGACGCTCGCGACAGACTCGTGCCGCAGCGGGAACGCGATCGCGGCTTGCGGCAGAGTCGCGTCGTGACTCTCGCACAGGTCCGCGAGCGCGTTCGCCCGAGCGAGCACGGCCTGGGATGCCGGCTCGTAGTTGAAGTTGGCGCCGGGCGCGGGGCGTGGCGTTGCAAGCAGACCCGAATTGAACACGCCGACAGCGACGATCGCACGACCGCGCGCCGCCTCGAAGACCGCATCCGCCGCGTGGTGGTCCAACAGCGTGTAGCGTCCCGCGAGCATCGCCAGGTCGATATCTGTTGTGGCGAACGCTTCGGTCACGGCCTCGGCGCTGTTCGAGCCGATACCGACGGCGCGCACGACGCCTTGCTCACGCAGTTCGATCAACGCTTCGGCGCCGCGTCGCACCGCGGTGTCATCGCCGCTGGCATCCGGGTCGTGCAAATACAGGATGTCGATGTAGTCGGTCTGCAGGCGGTCAAGACTCGCTTCGGCGGAGCGCAGGATGCCGTCGCGGCTGAAGTCCCATTCGCGCCTCAGCTCGTCCGGCACCGCGAAGATGTCGCTGTCGCGCCCGGTCGGGTGTTCGTTGGGCACAAGAAGGCGACCGACTTTGCTGGAGATCACGAGCGTGTCGCGCGGGTACCGCTTCAGCGCGTTTCCGAGGCGCCGCTCCGACAGCCCGAGCCCGTAATGCGGCGCTGTGTCAAAATAGCGGATGCCCTGCTCGAACGCAGCGGCGACCGCAGCATCCGCGTCCTGTTCCCTGGTCTCGTGATAGAGATTGCCGAGGCTGGCCGCACCGAAGGACAGCTCGGTGAGCTCGACACTGGTAGAGCCGACGGCCCGTTTACGCATTGGATGCCTCCAGCGCGTATGCGCCCGCGGCATTGCGGGCAAAGATCGCGTTCTGATCCTCGTCGCTGAGCGGTGATAGCAGTTCACGGATGGCCGCAAGCCACGCCTGGTACCCACCGCAGAGGCGCACAAGGGGCCAATCTGATCCGAAGAGCAGACGCCGTGGGCCGAAGACGTCGAGGGCTCGCGCGACGGGTGTGCGAAGATCCTCGACCGTCCACGCGTTCCAGGCCGCTTCAATCGTGAGTCCGGACAGTTTGGCGACGACGTTGTGCGACGCCGCGACCCGCGCAACCGCGCGCGACCATTCC
This sequence comes from Microbacteriaceae bacterium, assembly GCA_036510655.1. Lineage (GTDB taxonomy): Bacteria > Actinomycetota > Actinomycetes > Actinomycetales > Microbacteriaceae > Rathayibacter_A. Next base: position 5,927 of record DATCDQ010000088.1, read on the forward strand.
GTCAGGGAGCCGCTCGCGATCGGCGGCTTGCCCAAGTGGTCGAGCACGAAACGAGTGCCGCCATGCTCCGCGACGACGTCAGCTGCGAGTTCGAGCTGCGACGGTAACAGCACAAGGTCGAAAGGGAGATTCAGCCGGCCGAGCGCATCCAAGCCTGCCCCGACCGTAGCGCGGCCAAGCCAGCGCGGGTCGGCGTCCTGATGCGCAAGGTGACGGATGCCCACCAGCAGCTCGCCGCCGGGTGCGGCGCGCAACTCGGCGACCTGCGCAGCGACATCCGCTTCGAGGTCGACCCAGCCGACGACCCCGAGAATGCTCGGGCTCGGGCTGGCCGCGAGGAGGTCCTTCGACTCGCTCAGGGAGTTGGCCGACTGCACGACGATGGCGCCGGCACTGCCGGTTGTCGCCTGGGCCGTTTCGAGGTCTGACACCCAAAAGTCATGATCGATCTCGACCATCGATGTCGGGTCGATCCAGGGTTGCGGGGTGCGGTCTCGCCGCCACAGGTGCGTGTGCGCATCGATCAGCGTTCGTGTCGATGTCGATGTCATGTCAGGTGCCAGACCTCGGTGGCAGGCGCCCACAGCGAGTCGGCCGCCGCATCCGGCAGAGCCGCTTGGCACGGATCGGTGTGCGCCCACCACGTGCGGGTGATCGGGTCCGCCGCCATCTTCCGCAGGTCGGCTGCGTAGTCGTCACCGTCGTATTCGAAATATGCGACCAGCAGGTCCCCACGCATGAAGATCGTGTAGTTGCGGATGTTGCAACCGCGGATCGTCGCCTCGACCCCGGGCCAGACCGCCTCGTGCAACCGCAGGTACTCGTCGCGGAGCTCTGGCCGCACGCCGACGAGTTGACAGTGTCGTGTCACGCTCGCCATGCGCTTACTCCGCCCGCAACCGCAATGCCTGCATGCCGCCGTCAACGGCGATGCTGGTGCCGGTGGTCGACCCGGAGCGCGGGCTGGCGAGATAGGCGATCGCATCCGCGATCTCCTGCGGCGCCACCAGACGGCCGTGCGGCTGCCTCGCGTTCAGTGCGGCGCGTTCGGCGGCCGGATCGGGGGCCGAGTCGAGCAATCGTCCCACCCACGGCGTGTCGGCTGTTCCCGGATTGACCGCATTGACTCGGATGCCTTCACGCAGATGATCGGCCGCCATCGCTTGAGTGAGCGAAAGCACCGCACCTTTGGATGCACTGTAGAGGGCACGCTGCGGCAGACCCGCCGTCGCCGCGATCGAGCACAGATTAACGATGGATGCGGATGCGGATGCGCGCAGGTGCGGCAACGCCGCCCGGCTCACCCGCGCCATCCCGATGACGTTGATGTTCAAGACGCGGGCCCACTCGTCGTCGGAGTTGTCTTCGACGGTGCCCTGCGCGCCGATGCCCGCATTGTTGACGACGATGTCGATTCCGCCGAATTCTGCGACAACGGCGGCGATCGCGGCCCGCACCGAGCCGTCATCGGAAACATCCGCGACCACGGCGAAGCCGGCGGAGTCGGCATGCGTCACGTCGATGTCCAGAATGCCGACTCGTGCCCCCGCCGCAATGAGACGCGCAACGGTGGCCGCTCCGATCCCGGACGCCCCACCCGTGACGACGGCCACCAGTCCCTCGAACTCACCGGTCATTGTGCTGTTCCTTCCATTGTGCTCGGTTCGTGCGCGCCGCTTTCCTGGGCACCGCTTTCCGGGGCGCCGCCGAACACGGTGCGCTGACGGCCGAGGCCGTCGATCTCCATTTCAACGATGTCACCGGCGACTAGGTATGGGAACCGGCCGGACAGCGCGACTCCCTCGGGCGTGCCCGTCAGAATGAGGTCGCCCGCCTCCAGCGCCAGATACTGGCTCAGATGCCAGACGATGTGATTGACGTCGAAGATGAGATCAGCGGTGTTGGAATTCTGCCTCGGCTCACCGTTGACCCAGCTGCGAATGCCCAATGCTGTGGCGTTCACCTCGTCGGGCGTGACCAGCCAGGGGCCGGTTGGGCAGAAGCCGGGAGCAGACTTTCCCTTGCTCCACTGCCCGCCGGACTCCGCGAGCTGGAAATCGCGCTCTGACAGATCGTCGACGACGACGAAGCCGGCGATGTGTGCCGCGGCATCCGCCGGGGAATCAAGGTAGAGGGCGCGCGAACCGATGACGACGCCCAGCTCGACCTCCCAATCGGTTTTCGTGCTGCGCCTCGGGATGTCGACATGGTCGTGCGGGCCAACCACGGTGTTCGACGGCTTGAGGAACAGGATCGGAATCTCGGGCGGTGCCGAGCCGGACTCGGCTGCGTGCGCCGCATAGTTCATGCCGACGCAGTACACGGCACCGGGGCGAGCGATCGGGGCGCCGATGCGCAGAGCATCCACTTGTCCGATAACGGGCAACTCACCACGGTCGACGAGGGCGGGCACGCGAGCCAATGCGCCTGATTCGAACGCCGCAGCATCGATGTCTGCGACCACGCCGCGCAAATCGTAGGTGCCGCCGTCCGTGACAACGACCGGGACCTCCGCGCCGTGATCTCCGAGCCTTCCAAATCTCATTCGTTTCCTCCTGTCGTCATCGTCTCTGCAACGGACTCGGTCAGTTCCGCGTGGATCAGGTGGATGACCGACTGGCTCATCGTGTCATAGTCATGCGCGTTGTCGAGCTCGCCCGTCATGGCGAAGCGGTCCATCACCGTGATGCGGTCGGCCAGAGTGATCATCTCGGCAAGATCGCTGGAGATGAGAAGGATCGCCAGACCGTCGTCGGCCAGTTTCCAAATGAGATCGTAGAACGACCTCTTCGTTCGCACGTCGATGCCGACCGTCGGCTCGTCGATGATGAGAATCTCCGTCTTGGCCGCGAGCCACTTGGCCAGGGACACCTTTTGCTGGTTGCCGCCGGACAGCAGGCCGACCAGCTGGTCCTGCCGCGCGATGCGGATATCGAGTTCTCGCACAAGTTCGGCGACGAGCCGGCTCTCACGTTTCGCACTCACGTACCCGAAGACCTTTTCGAGCTTCGACCAGACGGTGACCGCGATGTTGCGGGTGACGGACTGCTCGAGGAACACCCCTTCCTCTTTGCGGTTCTCCGTGACGTAGCCAATGCGATGCTTCTGCAGCGCCTGTCGCACCGAATGGATCGTTACGGCCTTGCCGCGAACCTTCATCGTGCCGTCTGTGATGCGTTCGAGACCGAGAATCGAGCGGGCGAGTTCAGTGCGTCCCGCTCCGACAAGCCCGTAGAGCCCCAGGATCTCGCCCGGCCGTAGCTGCAGGCTCACTCCGTGGTGACCCGCAGTGGTGCTCACGTTGACCAATTCCAGAATCGCCGGGCTGGTCAGATCGACTGACCGGGCCGGCACCTGGAGACTCGCCAGCGATCGGCCAACCATGATGTCTACGATCTCATCGCGTGTGTGATCAGCGAGCGGCTCGGACTCCAGCACCGACTTGCCATCGCGCAGCACGGTGACGGTGTCGCAATGTGCGAACACCTCCTCCAGTTTGTGGCTGACAAACAGCACGGCAGCACCCTCGTTTTTGAGCCGCCGAACCACGCGAAACAGCCGTTCGGCTTCGTTGTCACTGATCGACGCGGTCGGCTCGTCGAGCAGCAGCACATTCGTCTCGGTATATAACGCCCGGGCGATCTCGACAAGCTGTGTCTGCGCGGCCGACAGTTCGATCATCGGAGTCTCTGGATCGATGTCGAGGTCCAGGAGTGACAAGCATCGTCGCGCTTCCGACCAGACTGTCTTCCAGGCGACGCGCAGGCCAGCGCGCGGCATCCGGCTCATGACGATGTTCTCGCCGACCGTGAATCCGCGGATGACGTTGCGTTCCTGATGCACGACGCCGATGCCTGCGGCCATCGCATCCGTGGTGCTCGCGATCGGGGTAGCGATCCCCTTAAGTTTGACCGCGCCGGAGTCGGCGGGTTGCACGCCCGTGAGGATCTTGATCAGCGTGGATTTGCCGGCGCCGTTCTCGCCGAGCAGGGCATGGACGGAGCCGGGCGCCAGACGCAGGCTGACCGCGTCGAGCGCCTTCACGCCGGGGAACGACTTGGACACATTGGTTGCCTCGAGGGCAAATACGTCGGTCATTTTGTGCCTCTTGTCGTCGCGCTCTCCACGGTCAGCGTTGCTCCAGTCGACGCTTCGGGGCCAAGCGCTACTGCGGCCGGCGTCGCTGCGGCCGGCGTCGCTTTCGCGCGAGCGGCGCCCGCTCGGCGAGCATCACGCACCTGTCGAGCGCGGCCGAGAGCAACGCTGCCCAAAACGACGGCACCCACGACGAAGTTGACCCAGGCGGGGTCGAGTTGGAAGATGGCGCGCGCGGAGTCGACGAGGCGCACGATCGTGGCGGCGAACACTGTGCCGAGGATTGCGACAGAACCGCCGGTGAGCGACACGCCGCCGATGATCGGTGCGGCGAAGCTCGGAAGCAGCCAATCGCCACCGATGCTTTGATTGACACCCGAAAGGGATGCCAACGTCACGAAGGCCGCCACCCCGCAGAGCAGGCCGGACAGAGTGTGCGCGACGACAACGCTTCGGTCGTTCGAGATTCCCGCGAGCAGCGCCGCATGATCGTTGTCACCGCTGGCGAGCAGTCGGCGGCCGCCGATCATGTGCGTGAAATAGAACGCAACGAGACCGGCGACGATCAACGCAATCCAGAAGATCGTCGGAATACCCAGCACTGCTGATTTGCCCAGGGCGTAGATTTCGGGCCACTGTGTGCTGGAGATCGTGCGCGTGCTGACCAACGCATATTGGAGGCCCGCGAAGATCGTCATCGTAGCGAGTGTGACGATGAAACCGTTGATGCGCGTGACAACGATCAGCCATCCGTTCAGCAGGCCGACGAGCGCTCCCACAACCAGCGTGCTCAGTGCGCCGACCCAGGGCGGGGCACCGAAGCTCGAGATCGCGACCCCGGCGAAGCAGGCCGCGAATCCCCCGATCGACCCGACGGCCAAGTTGAGCTGGCCGACCGCGAGTGTGATCATCTGCGCGAGCCCGATCAGAATCGGCACGGCCAGAAACGTGAAGAATGTTGTTCTCGAAATGGGGCTGAGGAACCCACCGCCGGACTGAACGCCGAGCAGAACAGCGCCGACCAGGATGATGATCGCCAACGTCAGATTCTGCGATTTGACGAAACCGCGCAGCGAACGCTTCATGCCGACACTTCCTCTGCAACTGCATCCTCGGAAACCACGGGTGCGACGACTTTTCGACGCCGACGGATATTTCGGATCCGGTCCGCAGACAGCGCGATGAGCAGAATCAATCCCAGTAACACGTTGAGTGTCTCGATCCCGAGACCGAACAGCTCAAGCCCTTTACGGATCAACAACATGAGCGTGATTCCGAGCAGCGTGCCCGTCACGGAAACATATCCGCCCGCGAGCAGAGTGCCGCCGAGAATCGGCCCGACGAATGACTGGAGCATGAACTCTCCGCCGATCGTCGGTGTGAACGATCCGATGCTCGCAGCAAGAAGAAAACCCGCCAGCGCGGCAAGCGCACCGGAGAGCGCGTGGACGAAAATGATGCGCCGGCCTGTTGGGATACCGGAGAGTTCGGCCGCGTGAATGTTGCTGCCGGTTACCAGTAGCTCGCGCCCGAAGCGGGTGCGCGAGTAGAGATAGCCGATGAGAAGCATCGTGACGATGACCGGAAGCACGATGAGCGGCACAGCGTTGGTTCCGCAGGTTGAGCCGATGCACAGATTGGCGAACGAGGCCTGACCGATGACGTCGAGACCCGCAGGCTTGACGGTGAAAGCGGCACTCGTGCTCAGCCAGGAGTACATCGTCGGCACTAGCCCGATGAGTGCGAAACTCATGGCCAACGTGACGATGAACGAGTTGACCCCGGTGCGCGCGATGAGCCATCCCGTCAGTGTGCCGATGGCGGCACCGGCGACGAGACCGATCAGAAGACCGAGTATGAGGGGAGCGTGCCACAACTGATAGCTCATGCCCATGAAGATGGCGCCAAACGATGCCATCTGACCAACCGCAAGGTTCATGTGGCCGACGGGGGGTACCACCATTTGTGAGAGGCCGACAACGGTGTAGATCGAGATGCTCGTCAGGAGGGGTGCGATCACGAAGGGGCCGTTGAAGAATGCAGGCTTGGCAGCTCCGAACACGGTGACGAGAATCACGATGATGACAAGCAGAAAGAAGCGCGATGTCGCCAGGAAGCGAACGAACGCTCGACCGCCCGCTTCGCGTGCCGGTTCGGCTGCGGCGCTCATGCGACCCTCCTGTCATCGATTGCGTCGCGATTCCAGTCGATGCCGAGCCCAGCGTTCTGAGAGGCGAAGGCTCGCCCATCCTCGACGAGCATTTCGCCGTGTGTGATAGCGCGCAACTGAGGAATGTGCTCGACGTAGAGCCCATTGGGGATGGCGGCGACGAGGCCCACGTGCAGTTCCATGAGGAAATGCGGGCACACTGCCACGTTGAAGGCCTCGGCCAGATGCGCCACTTTGAGCCACGGGGTGATCCCGCCGATGCGGGCGACATCGACCTGCACGATGCTGGCGGCACCACGCTCGAGATACTCGCGAAACTGTCCGACCGAGTACATTGACTCACCGACGGCGATGGGAATCGTTGTCGACCGCGCCAGTCGCCGATGCCCCGAGACGTCGTCGGCGGGCAGTGGTTCCTCGAACCAGAACAGATCGACGGGTTCGAAGGCTTTCGCACGACGTATCGCCTCGGCGGCCGTCATCGACTGATTAGCGTCGACCATGATGTCGATGCGGTCGCCGACCGCATCGCGCACGGCCATCAGGCGCTCGAAGTCGTCACGGTGACTCGGCTTGCCGACTTTGATCTTCACCCCGCTCCACCCTGCATCGCGGGATGCGATTGCCTGCGCGACGAGCTCCTTCGTGGTCAAATGCAGCCAGCCGCCCTCTGTGTCATAGAGCGGCACGTCCCGGCGAAAACCACCGGCAACCTCCCACAGCGGCGCAGAAGCACGCTTGCAGCGGAGATCCCAGAGCGCCGTGTCGACGGCCGCCAGGGCCAGCGAGCTGATTGCCCCAATGGTTGTCGACCGTGTCGATGCGAACAGGTCCATCCACACGCGCTCGATGTGCGCCGCGTCTTGGCCGACGAGACGAGGCACCAGGTGGTCGCGCAGCATAGCAAGCACTGCGCGACCGCCTGTTCCGATCGTGTACGAGTATCCGGTGCCCGTGAGTCCATCGCTCGTGCCGATCTCGACGAACAGCGTCTCCTGTTTCAAGAAGCTCTGCACGGCGTCGGTTCGCACCGTCTCGACCTCGAGATCCACGAGGTAGGCGCGGGCATTAGTGATTATCGGCATGGCGTGGCTCTCGCGTTCCGCTGGTTCGCGCTACTTGCAGGACAGATACTTGTTGGTGAAGTCAGCCTTCAGCTTCTTCGTTTCGGCCTGGCGCTCAGTGTCGTACGTCTTGACGTTGTCCTTGGTGACGATGAAGGAACCGGAGTCGATGATGATGCCCGGCTTCTTCATGGTGCACGCCTTGCTCTGCAGTTCGCCGAGCGCCCAGGAACCGACGTAGGCCTGACCCACGGGGTTCTGGGTTACCGTCGCATATACCGATCCGTCCGAGATGTCGGCCAGGATCGTGGGGTCGTCATCGATCGCAACGAGCTTGATGTTGAGGCCGGACCCCTTGACAGCTGTGGCGGCGGCGACCGCCGGGTTGTACGCCGTCGAGACGATACCGGTGATCTCCGAGCCGTGCGCCGCAAGAAGGTCAGCAACTGCCTTCTGCGCAGTTGTCAGGTCCACGTCGATGTCCGTGACCGGCGGCAGCAGCTTGACCGCCCCGTTCGTCTCATCGACCGCCTTTTGAACACCTGCGATGCGCCGCTGCGTGTTCGAGTCGACGTTATTACCGGTCAGGTGGGCGAGCACGCCCTTTCCGCCCATCGCGGTGATGGCGGCCTTGGCGGCCTTGTACGCCGCGACGCCGACATCCGTCGAAAGGCAGAAGTCCGCATCATTCGTATTGCCTGCCGGGCAGGAGGCGAGTGAAGCAACCGCGATGCCGTTCTGCTTGAGGTTCTTGAACGTAGTGTTGATGTCGGTCGGTGAGACACCGAAGATACCGAACGCGTTGTAGCCGTTCGCCACGAGCGAGTTGATTGCGTCGTTCTGTTTGGTTTGATCCCACGCGGCCGTCTCGTTGAAGGTCACGGCGCCGAGGCCGAAGTCGGCCTTGGCCTGCTTGCCCGCGGCGATCCACGGTTGGAAATAGGGGTGCGGTCCGCCGGGAACCAGCGCGACCTTGACAGAGTCGAGCTTCTGCGGGCTTGTCGTGCCCGCGGTGTTCGCGGCTTGCGTGCAGGCGGCCAGTGACAGCGCGACAGTCGCGGCTGCAAGCACGGTGGCCGTGCGGACGAGCTTGTGGTACCTCATCATTGAGTCTCCTTGTAAATAGGCAATATCCTATAGAATCTTTGCATGGACTATGCTGATGGGTGGTGGACGAATTGTCAAGCCCACCTCGCGACAGGACCGGGGAGCGAATAATGGCGAGCACGAGCGCGCGAGTCGACGTCGAGTTCTCGATGCGCAGCATCCCGCCGCGTCAGGTACTCGCAGACGAGGTCTACGTGCGCTTGAAATCGCTGATCATGGCGAGTTCGATTGCACCCGGAACGCGCATCAATATCGAGGACATCGCCCGCCAGCTTGAGATCTCCCCGACACCGGTGCGCGAATCGCTGGCGCGACTGGAGTCCGACGGCCTCGTGGACAAACTCCCGCTCAAGGGCTACCGAACCACTGAGCTTCTGGATCGCGATCAGGTGCGCGAACTGTACGAGCTGCGCCTGCTGCTGGAACCCAACGCCGCCCAGCAGGCAGCTTTGCGCATCACGCAGCACGGAATCGACGAGCTTCGCGCCGAACTGGCTTCCTGTCAGATCAGCGGCGATGACGCCGAAGTGATGTCCTACCAAGATCTCTCAAACCATGACGTGCGGATCCACGACCTGATCCTCGCGCTGGCCGGCAACGAGACGATCCGCCAGGCCTACGCGCGCACCCATTGCCACCTGCACACCTTTCGGCTGGCGTATGCCGGAACATTCGGCCACCACACACTCGAGGAGCACGCGGCGATTGTCGAAGCCGTTGCGGCCGGCGACCCCGACGCCGCCCATGAAGCGATGCGACTGCATGTCGAATCCTCGCAGGAACGCGTGCTCTCGCAGTTCGATATTGGCCCGGCGGCAACGGTCTCAGAAGCGGTCTAAGAAGACGAGGCGTGGCGTTCGAATACTCGAGGTCGGTCGACACGTTGTTCGCAGATCGACTCAGACGCTGGAGAGCACGCCCTCCAGCGGTGCCGGTGCACGGGACAGGTCCAGGCGGTCGACGAGCAAGCCCGCGTAGCTGCTCTTGCGACCGCTGAGGGTGCCCATAAAACGACGAAGCTGTTGCTGAACCGGGCGACCGCGCTGGGCGGGTTGGTTCTGGAAGGTGCGGAACGCCCGCAGGTCACCGCGTGCCTTCACGACCTCTTCTGTGGATTCCACGCCGAGCGCTCGGATGAGTTCATCCTCGAGATCGGCGACACACACGAAGAAGCCGAGTTGCTGCAGCTCGGCACGAGACGAGCACGGTCCGAGGCCGGCGTGTTCCAGTCCGCGCTGAAAATAACGCTCCTCACCGACATCGCACAGTCCAACCAATCGGAGATCGAGCCCAGGGGGCCCCAGCAGGCTGAGAAACCGGCGGATGCTGGTGGCACCGCCCAGCGGCACGACAGCGATGCCCTCATCGTCAAGCATCCGCCCGTGCCGTGCCGCCAAAGTCTCGATCGCGACCGCGTCGCTGACGCCCTCGACGAGGGCCACCGACCGCACGCCTGCCGCGAGCGCGCGGGCATCCGCCGCGGCATCCGCATTGCCGGCCGCCCACTCGACGACGGCCATGCGAAGTCGCTTCATTGCATCCACAGTTGTCAGTTTCACACTCATCAGCATCACGGCCCCCAGCTTTACCGCTGACGGTCCGGTCAGCGATTCTCTTCCAGACAGGCGGCAATCTCCGACAGCGCCTGCGCAGTGTTCGTCACGGTTGCGGCATCGACTTGGTCGAACACACGTGCGCGGACACTGGCAAGGTGGGCCGGCCATGCCCTCTTCAATTTGGCCAGACCGGCCGGAGTGAGCTTGGCAACGTTGCCGCGGCCATCCTCTGAACTGGAGCGCTTCGTCACCCAGCCGCGATCCTGCAAATCATCGACCAGGCGCGTCATCCGGCTCGCCGACAGTGCTGCGGCATTCGCAAGCTCGGCCATCCGCAATTCACGGTCCGGGGCCTCCGAAAGGCACATGAGTGTCGTGTACTCATTTGCGGACACACCAACCGCCCGCTCGAGATCAGCATCGAGCCGACGAGGTAATGACAAGCAGACGCGCATCAACGCACGCCAAAAGATCTCTTCGGTAGGGTTCAACGGATCCACCTTAGCCACCGAGCCAGACTACTTGCTTTGACAAGCATCCATTGACTCCCGGGTTCAGTGTGTCGCAAGAGACTCCCGACTGGCTCCTGGGCGGCGGGTCCACCGCAGCATAGTGAGCCCCCGTACGCAGCCACCGCCTGGACCCGGACGCCGGTAGGACGCCGCTCCGTATCGAGGATGCGGATCAGGTGGGGTCTCCCCTGTCAAACAACCCGATGGTGCTCACTAGGCCGAAGTTACGTTTGGCCCGAGCCCCTACTTCCCTGTTGTCGCAGGGGGTGGGGGCTCTTTTGTGTCATGAGTTGTAGCCAGTAAATTATGGCGTGCTTCATCACGAAACCTCATACAAGCTGCTAGAATCAAGGCATGACAACGACATCGACGGCGATGCATGTGGCCAAGGTGAAAAGCAAGTCGACCAACAAGGCCGGCGAAGAGCGCGTCTACGAGTCGGTGCTGCTCCGGCGCTCCTACCGCGAGGGCGCGAAGGTCAAGCATGCGACGTTGGCGAACTTGTCGGCTCTGCCGGAGAGCGCGGTCGAGGTCCTCAAAGCATCTCTGGCGGGAAAGACGCTCGTCGTCGCTGGCGACGGACTCGAGGTGACTCGTTCCCTGCCCCACGGTCACGTCGCCGCTGTTTGGGCACAAGCCAAAGCACTCGGACTTCCCACGATGCTTGGCCCGGCGGGCCCGGCGCGGGACCTGGGGATGGCGTTGATCATCGCCCGGGTTTGCCGTCCCGGCTCGAAGCTCGCCACGACGAGGTGGTGGCACGACACCACGCTCGCCACAGACCTCGGAGTTGCCTCGGCCGGCACTGACGAGGTTTATGCGGCGATGGACTGGCTCGCCGACCGGCAGGAAAGCATCGAGAAGAAACTCGCCCGCAAACACCTGAGCGCCGACGCGAACCCGAACCGTTTGGCCCTGTTTGACTTGTCCTCGTCGTGGGTGACTGGTGAGCATTGCGAGCTGGCGGCCCGGGGCTACTCCCGCGATGGGAAGAAGGGTCTGCCGCAGATCGAATACGGCCTCCTCACCGACCCGGGAGGGCGGCCGATCGCCATTCGTGTGGTGCCGGGGAACACGGCCGATCCGACCGCGTTCGAGCAGATCGCGATCGAGATGAAGACGACGTTCGGGGTGGAGGACATGGTCATGGTCGGCGACCGCGGCATGATCACCTCCGCTCGGATCAAACAGCTCCGTGAGCTCGGCGGGCTCGGCTGGGTGACCGCGCTGCGCTCGGTCTCGATCGCCGGGCTGATCGCCGACGGCTCGGTGCAACAGTCCCTGTTCGATCAGGCGAACCTGGCCGAGATCACCCACCCCGACTACCCCGGCGAACGACTCATCGCCTGCCGCAACCCGGCCCTGGCCGACAAACGAGCACATAAACGCCGCGAGCTCCTGGCCGCGACCGAAACTGACCTGGCCGTCATCAAGGCCGCAGTGACAGCGGGCCGCCTCACCGACGCCGGGCTAATCGGGCTCCGGGTCGGGAAAGTCCTCGGTCGCCACAACATGGCCAAACACTTCACCCTCACCATCACGGACGGACAATTCGCTTTCACCCGCGACCACGGGAACATCACCAAAGAAGCCGCCCTCGACGGCATCTACATCATCCGCACCTCCGTCCCAGAGACGAACATGGACGCCGCAACCGTCGTCGGCACCTACAAGTCATTGGCGAACGTCGAACGTGACTTTCGCTCGATCAAAAGCATCGATCTGGACCTGCGCCCCATCTACCACTGGACCGAAACCCGGGTCCGAGCGCACGTGTTCATCTGCATGCTCGCCGCCTACCTCGTCTGGCACCTCCGCAAAGCATGGGCGCCGTTGACCTTCACCGACGAGAACCGGCCCGACCCCATCGACCCCGTCGCGCCCGCGAAACGCTCCACTGCCGCCGAGCTGAAAGCCTCCGCCCACACCACAAACGACGGCGACACCGCGCACAGCTTCACCAGCCTGCTGAACCACCTCGCGACGCTGACCCGCAACCACATCCATATCGTCGGTCACGACGACTCCATCGGCTTCGAGCTGACCACCACCCCGACCACCCTCCAACGCCGCGCATTCGAACTCATCGGCTACCCCATCCCGAACGGACTGAAGTAGCCAGAAACACACCCCCGAAAACCCACGAAATCCCCGTAAACACGGGGATTTCGCACGTCAACACAGTCGTAACTTCGG
>DATCDQ010000089.1:0-2173 GCA_036510655.1 Microbacteriaceae bacterium
GGGACGCGACATCCGTGCACTTGTCGTCGGCGATCGCGTGGTGGCTGCGATGCGACGCGTGGCGACCGGCGACGAGTTCCGGTCCAATCTGCACCGCGGTGGCACTGTCGAGTCTGTGGTGCTGACTCCAGAGTACGAGTCCGCCGCTGTGCGCTCCGCTCAGATCATGGGCTTGCGTGTTGCCGGGGTCGACATGCTCGAGGGCAATGAGGGTCCGCTGGTGATGGAGGTCAACTCCTCCCCCGGGCTCGAAGGAATCGAGCGCGCGACCGGCCTCGACGTTGCCGGTGCGATCATCGATTTCATCGCCAACCAGGTCGCGTTTCCCGAGATCGATGTGCGCCAGCGACTCAGTGTCTCCACCGGTTACGGCGTTGCCGAACTCCTTGTCTACGGCGACGCGGATCTCATCGGCAAACGGCTCGGCGACTCCGGGCTGGGCGAGCGCGACATCACGGTGCTGACGCTGCACCGCGGAGCCGGCGTGATCCCGAACCCGCGCAGCGGCGTGGTGCTGGAGGCCGGCGACCGCCTCCTCTGTTTCGGCAAGCTCGAAGAGATGCGCTCGATGATCCCGGAGCGCCGCCGGCGCCGCACCAAGGTGCGCAAACTGCCGAAGGAACCGATCCTCGAAGCCTGAGGAGGCCCCATGCCGCACAGCTACCCCCTGCACACCAACCTCGAGGTCGCGTGCCTCTGTTGCGGTTCCCTGCAGCGGTTCACGTTCACGGCCGCGACCGACCAGATCGTTTGCACGCATTGCACGAAGCATCTCGGCAGCGACAAGGCTGAGCGCCGCGATCGCGAGCATGTCGCGCTCTGGACCGCCACCGATGCAGATCGCCGAGCGCGCTTTGCGGCGCTCGCCGAGCAAGCGAGCGCGGATGCCGCCACTTCAGCCGCCGCGATCGCCGCGCTCATTGCACAGGTCGCCGAGCTCTCGCGGGCGGTCATCGGCCGGTTCGACGCGCAACCTGACTCCGGCATCCGCACCGACTTGCGGAGCGAGCTGGTGCGCCGCGCCGAACGCCGAGCGGAGCTCGCCGGGCGCTACTCCGACCGCATGATGCTCGTGCTCTGGCGCCTCGCGGCACTGCACCATCCGGATGCCGCGCATCCAGGTCGCTGCAGCTGCGGCACCGCGATCACGGCATGCGCCGAGTACCAACTCGGCGATGCTGAGCGCGGCGCCCTCGAGCAGTGGGAGGCGAAGCAAATCGGCCTGCTTCGAGCGGGCGCGCGCCACTCGCTGCCACATGAGCATCCGGCGGTCGTGGCCGCTCGCGCGTAGCCGAAGTGCCACCCTTCTCCGTTCCCTGAGCGCAGCCGAAGGGAAGAATCCGACCCAAAAGCGAGTGTCAGCAGCGGACGTCAGCAGCGGAGGTCAGTGGCCAGCTTGCAACTCTGAGATCTGCTTTCGTGCGGCCTGGACCAGTTCGTCGTTTGTGTGAGCGTGGCCCCACAGCCCCCATCCGCCCTCAGGCGCCTCGGTCAGGAGAACCCAGGTGCGTTCGGCGAGTTCCGGGTTGCCGGCGGCCGAAGACACGAGTTCAGTCAATTGCTGCACGACGGCCAGCTGCTTGTCTCGGTCCAATGCGCCCGCATTGGTGAACACCTGGACACGAACATAGTCGCCGTCTCCGTCGACGTTCGAACTGGCGCCTGCGGGTAGCTCGTGTACGAAAGCCGCGGTGTTCTTCCTGAACATCGGGATGTCGGGCACCTGTTCAATCGTCATGACAGTTCTCGCGAGATCTGTGGCGAGCTTGTGGGGGTCAGCGAAGGTGCCGGCTGTTGCGTAGATATCGATCATGGGCATGGAGTGCTCCTTGGGTTCTGGTCGCCGACCACGAGCGCGGATGCGCGGAGCGGTCAACGCAAATGTCCAATTATGGTGCTCATCCTAACTCCGCGTCGCCAGCAAGTGCTTATTTTTTTCAGCTGAGCTTCACATTTGTAATATGTCAATTAGTATAGTTCTTATGGCCAATCTCACCAATCCACGAACGAGCAGCATGAACATCGACCTGAGCGGGAAGACCGCACTTGTCACGGGTGCGACATCCGGAATCGGGCGTGCCGTCGCCTACCAGTTGGCATCGCAAGGTGCCAGCGTTCTCGTGCACGGTCGCAATGTCGACCGCGGCATTCAGGTCGTCGAAGAGATCCAGCT
>DATCDQ010000090.1:0-3123 GCA_036510655.1 Microbacteriaceae bacterium
ACCCGATGACCCGCCTCACGGTGTGGAAGCAAAGGGACCAGGCACGCGGGGCGCGGCCTTACTCTCGGGTGCATGGACTATGGGGTGTGTGGTGTCTGCAGGCGGCCGGTATCCGAACGCTCGTCGTTCATCAATACAGGCCCGACTGACTGGAACGACCCGAGCAAGCCGAAGACCCAGAGGTGGGTACGGGCCGACGAGGACATTCACGGATGCACGCCATTCGTGATGACACACCCGGCTGCTTCGCCGACCAGGCCGGCATCGCGGCTCTCGTCACGCTTGTCAACGAGAGCCACCGGCTGATGCGACGCCATTTGCGCAACCGCGATTAGGTGGGGCTGCGGAGCGATGTGGTTCGGCCCATTGAAGGATGGGGTGTCCGAGGGGGGACACAAACCTTACGTACATGGGCCGTACGCGCTGAGTTGGCTCTGGTGTGAGCTCCCGTACGCGACATGTGCGGTCGTTCCCGGCCGGCGGTCAGTCGATTGATCCGCGCGGAACGACCCATGAGGCGTGCAGTGGTGGGTAGGCCGCGGTGATGTGGTCGAAGTCGCTGTCGTAGTGAAGCATCGTGGCTGCTGAGTCGACGGCAGTGGCGGCGAGTGCGACGTCGATGACTCCGGCGGCGCGTCCAGTGCCGGCGTTCCACAGTGCGGCGCGGATGTCGAGGATGAGTTGATCGATGGCGGGGGACAGGGGCAGGTAGAGGAACGAGGTCCGTAGCCGACGACTGGCTTCGGTGTGTTCGGTTGCGGAGCGAGCGCTATAGGCGAACTCGTCCAGGCTAAGTGCGCAGCAGCACAGCTCGTGTTCCGCGTCCAGGAGCGCGCGGACCGCTGTCTGGACCGCCGAGCTGCGGGGCAGTCGTTGCAGCACGCTGTTGTCGACGAGGTAGCGGCTCAACGGCGCGCGGCGGCCCTGACCTGCGGGTCACGAAGGTCGGCGATGGGATCAGTGGCGCTGATCCATTCGATGGTGTCTCGCTGGTCATGCAGACGCACCAGCTTGGACAAAGCCGTGTTCACCGCGTCCTTCTTCGTTGCGCCTGGGCCAAGGATCACTCGAGCCCGCTCCAGCAGCGCTTCATCGACATCGATGAGTGTCTTCGACATGGACCCTCCTTGGTTGCAACGACCATGGTCAGTATATCCATAGTAGATATACGGAGTCGATCCAAATACGAGGCGCGGTTTGCGCGGGGGAGACATCGCCGATCTTGCGCGGCACGGTGGCGGCGGGACGGCGGGACGGCGGGGGGCAGGACGGCGGGGGCGGCGCAGTGGCGGGAGTTCGCGTGGAGGTTTCACGAATGTGCGCGGCCCGAGGGGAGGATGTTTGAAATGTGGGTACATGCGCTTCGGGTCACGATCATCGGGATCCGCGAGCGTCGCCTTCCGGTTTGACGCACGAGACGCGTCGGCGCCCGCCACTGCGGCGAGGAGGCACGCGTGGCTCACCAAGCACCTCACTCCGGCACCGAACGTGATGACCATCTGAGGCGAAGCGGAATTAACCTGCGGCCGGCAAACCTGCTGTTGTTGATCCCGCTGATCGGGACCCTGTTCCCAATGTTCTACAACCGCGACTCGCCGCGGCTCGGCGGCATGCCGTTCTTCTACTGGTACCAGCTGGTCTGGATCCCGATCAGCGTCGCTGTCACCCTTGTCGTGTATCGCGCGACTCGGGGTGATCGGTGATGAACGACGTCGAGTTGGGCATCGTCATCGCGCTGTTCGTCATCGTCACCGTGATGGGGTTCCTCGCCGCCAGATGGCGGCGCAATGCCGACAGCCACAGCCTGAACGAGTGGGGTCTTGGTGGCCGCAGCTTCGGAACCTGGATCACCTGGTTCTTGCTCGGTGGGGATCTCTATACGGCCTACACCTTCGTCGCCGTCCCTGCTTTGGTGTTTGGTGCCGGTGCAATCGGGTTCTTCGCCGTGCCGTACACGATCGTCGTCTTCCCGATCGTGTTCCTCGTAGCCAGCAGGCTCTGGTCCGTTGCGCATCGGCAGGGCTACGTGACCGCGGCCGACTTCGTGCGCGGCCGACACGGCTCCAACGCCCTCGGAGTAGCCGTCGCGGTCACCGGCATCGTCGCAACGATGCCGTACATCGCGCTTCAGATGGTCGGCATCCAGGCCGTGGTCGAGGCCATCGGTATCAGCGGGCACTGGCCGCTCGTCATCGCCTTCGTGGTGTTGGCGGCGTACACCTACTCGTCGGGGCTGCGGGCGCCGGCGCTGATCGCGTTCGTGAAGGACACGCTGATCTACCTCGTGGTGATCGTTGCGGTCATCTACATTCCCTACAAGCTCGGCGGATACGGAAAGATCTTCGATGCGGCGGCCAAGGCACTGCCTGCGAAGCCGTCGCATGGCGGGGTGACGCTGAAACAGTCGCAGTACCTGGCATATTCGACGCTCGCGCTCGGTTCGGCGCTGGCGTTGTTCCTCTATCCGCACTCGACGACGGCCGTACTCGCAGCCCGCAGTCGCAACACCGTGAAGAAGAACATGGCACTCCTTCCGGCCTACTCGTTAATGCTCGGCTTCCTTGCGTTGCTCGGCTACATGGCGATTGCGGCCAAGGTTGCGCCGGTCAAGGGCACCAACGGCAAGCCCGACAGCAACACGATCGTGCCGATGCTTTTCGACAACCAGTTCCCTTCGTGGTTTGCCGGCATCGCCTTCGGTGCCATCGCGATCGGCGCACTCGTGCCTGCAGCCATCATGTCGATCGCGGCGGCGAATACGTTCACTCGCGACATCTACAAGCCGTACTTCCGGCCCAACGCGTCCGCGAAGGAAGAGGCTCAGGTCTCGAAAATCATGTCGCTGTTAGTGAAATTCGGTGCGCTGCTGGTGATTCTGTTCGTCAACGTGCAGTTCGCCCTCGACTTCCAGCTCATCGGCGGGATCATCATCATCCAGATCCTGCCTGCCGTCGTGCTCGGCCTCTACACCCGCTGGTTCCACCGATGGGCGCTGCTGGCCGGCTGGGTGGCTGGCATCGCGACGTCCGTCTGGATGCTCTGGTACGTGCCGAACCCGCTCACCAACCACAAGCACTTCGGTGGCGCGCAATGGGCGCTGTCGCATATCGGCATGCACACCAG
>DATCDQ010000091.1:0-22537 GCA_036510655.1 Microbacteriaceae bacterium
CGCGATGGTTGCCGAGGTAGACGCCGCGCGCAAAGACGGCGACACCCTCGGCGGTGTGGTCGAGGTGCTCGCCTACGGCGTACCGCCCGGCCTCGGCTCGCATGTGCACTGGGACCGGCGACTGGATTCACAGCTCGCTGCAGCGCTGATGGGCATTCAAGCCATCAAAGGCGTCGAAGTCGGAGACGGATTCGCGACGACCACCAGGCGCGGCTCGCAGGCGCACGACGAACTCGTCATCGAGGGCGAGCAGATCGCCCGCACCAGCGACAAGGCCGGGGGCACAGAGGGCGGAATGAGCACGGGCACCGTGCTGCGCGTGCGCGCTGGAATGAAACCGATCTCCACTGTGCCGCACTCGTTGCGCACCGTTGACGTCGCAACGGGCGAACCCGCGGCAGCACACCACCAGCGTTCGGATGTGTGTGCGGTGCCAGCAGCCGGCGTGGTCGCAGAGGCGATGGTGGCCCTGGTGCTCGCGAACGCCGTTCTCGAGAAATTCGGGGGCGACGCGGTCGCGGAGACGCGGCGCAATCTCGTCGGCTACCTGGACAGCATCCCATCCACGCTCCGAACGCAGCGCGCCGGGGTAGATACCGCGGCGGTTTCCGCAACGCTGCCCAACCAGTGAGCATCGTCCTCATCGGGCCACCCGCCGCGGGGAAGTCTCGGGTCGGCAAGCGTCTGGCTCGACGACTCGGACTCGGCTACATCGACACGGATGCCGTGATCGTTGGCGATCACGGGGCGATCGTCGACCTGTTCTCCGAGCACGGCGAAGCGCACTTTCGCACGCTCGAACGCGCCGCCGTTGAGGCCGCGCTGCGCGAGAACGCCATCGTCTCGTTGGGCGGTGGTGCCGTGCTCGACCCCCAGACCCAGAGCGAGTTGCACGGGCGTTCGGTCGTACTGCTGACGGTCCGTGCGGAGGCAGTCGCGTCTCGGATTATGAATGGCAAGCGCCCGCTCGTGCGCGACATCGCATCCTGGCAGCGCCTGGTCGACGAGAGGACGCCGCTCTACACGCGGTTGGCGGCGTTCACAACAGACACGACGAATCGACCGGTCGACGACATCGTCGACGAGATCATCCATTGGGCACAGGAGCAGTCATGACAGACCTCACAACGAGGATCACGGTCCCGGGCACGAATCAGTACGACGTCACCATCGGTGCCGGGCTGCGCCTGGAGCTTGCGCCCGTGGTCGGCGCGGAGGTCGCGCGCGTCCTGATCGTCCACCCGCCCGCACTCGGGCTGGCAGCGGCCGAACTGCGCGATTCGCTCGCCGACCGCTACCAGGTGCTGCTCGCGGAGGTGCCCGACGCTGAGGCCGCCAAGCGCGTGGAGGTCGCGGCGTTCTGTTGGCAGATCATGGGCCAGGCCGACTTCACCCGCACCGATGCCGTGATCGGATTCGGCGGGGGAGCCGTCACAGACCTGGCCGGCTTCGTCGCAGCCACCTGGCTGCGCGGCGTGCGATTGATCCAGGTGCCGACGACGCTGCTCGGGATGGTCGATGCCGCGGTCGGTGGCAAGACCGGCATCAATACGGCTGAGGGCAAGAACCTCGTCGGCGCGTTCTACGCCCCGAGTGCCGTCGTAGCCGACCTGGACACGCTCACCAGCCTGCCGCGCAACGAGGTCCTGGCCGGGTTCGGTGAGGTCGTGAAATACGGCTTCATCGCAGAACCGGAAATCCTGGACATCATCGAAGCCGATCTGGACACCGCAACAGACCCGACGACTCCGGAATTCCGACGCCTCGTCGAACACTCGATCGGCATCAAAGCGCGAGTGGTCGGCGAGGACTTCAGAGAGCACGGGCTGCGCGAGATCCTCAACTATGGACACACGCTCGGGCACGCCATCGAACACGCTGAGCGTTATCAATGGCGGCACGGCGCTGCCGTGTCAGTCGGCATGATGTATGCAGCAGAACTGGCGAGGCTGAACGGGCGTCTGTCGGATGCCGTCGTCGACCGGCACCGCAGCATCCTCACGTCCCTGACATTGCCGACAACGTATCCGGCCAATCGGTGGCAGTCGCTGCTCGCAACAATGCAGCGAGACAAGAAGACCCGGGGCAGCATGCTGCGCTTCATCGTGCTCGACGACGTTGCCCGACCCACCGTTCTCACGGCGCCGGAGCCGAGCCTGCTGTTCGCCGCCTATCAGGAGATCGCGTCCTGAGCCGTCGCGCACGATCCCCTCGCCGGGTGCGCCGATATGCTGAGTGTCCATGAGCACTGTCCTCGTCTTGAACGGCCCGAATCTCGGACGTCTCGGCACGCGCGAGCCGGACGTCTACGGCGCGCAAACCCTCGCCGACCTCCGCGAGCTGCTGCAGGCGGATGCGGGCGACACGCTGATCGATCTTCGTCAGACCGACGCGGAGGCGGAACTGCTCGGCTGGCTGTACGAGGCTGCTGACGACGGCATTCCCGTCATTCTGAACGCGGGAGCCTGGACCCACTATTCGTATGCACTGCGCGACGCCGTCTCGCTGGTCACGTCCGCCGGCGGCATCGTCATCGAGGTGCACGTCTCCAACCCGCACGCCCGCGAAGAATTCCGGCACGTCAGTGTGATCAGCGCGGTTTCGACGGGAGTCATCGCGGGGTTCGGACTGGATTCGTACCGGCTCGCCCTGGCCGCCATTCGCCGAATCCCCGCCTGACAACTAGAATCTTTGGGGGTCTAGACGCGTTGGCACACCGCGTGCGACCTGTCATTCCCACATCTGAACGGATTACTTTCCTATGGCATCAACCGCAGACATCCGCAACGGCGCTGTCCTCTCCATTGACGGTCAACTCTGGACCGTCATCGAGTTCCAGCACGTCAAGCCGGGCAAGGGCGGTGCGTTCGTGCGCACCAAGCTCAAGAACGTCGTCAGCGGCAAAACCGTCGACCGCACCTACAACGCCGGCGCAAAGCTCGAGTTCGAGAACGTCGATCGGCGTGACTTCCAGTTCCTCTACAAGGACGGCGACAGTTTCGTCTTCATGGATTCGGCCGACTACGACCAGCTCACCGTCCAGGCCGCCACCGTGGGCGATGCCGCCAATTTCATGCTCGAGAACCAGCCCGTGACGATCGCGTTGAACAACGGCAACCCCCTCTACGTCGAGCTGCCCGCATCCGTCGTGCTGGAGATCACCTACACGGAGCCCGGCCTGCAGGGCGACCGCTCGACCGGCGGCACCAAGCCGGCAACCGTCGAGACCGGCCACGAGATCCAGGTTCCGCTTTTCCTGGAGACCGGCACCAAGGTCAAGGTCGACACTCGCACCGGCGACTACCTCAGCCGCGTCAACGACTAGTGAGCGCTCGCACCAAGGCTCGCAAGCGGGCACTGGACATCCTGTATTCGGCGGACGTGCGCCAGTCGCCGATCGCGACGATTCTCGCCGCCGAGGCGGAGCGCGCGGCGAGCGAGCCGGCGCGCGCCGCATCCTGGCTGTACGCCAGAGAGATCGTCGACGGCGTGCAGGATCACCTCGTCGAGATCGACGAGCTGATCGAGACGTACGCGCAAGGGTGGACGGTATCGCGCATGCCTGCCGTCGATCGGGCGATCGTTCGGATCGGCATCTGGGAGCTGCTGTACAACGACGAGGTGCCCACCGGTGTCGCCATCTCGGAGGCCGTTGATGCGGCGGCGACACTGTCCACGGATGATTCGTCCGGCTTCATCAGCGGACTCCTCTCGAAGATCGCACAGATCAACGCCACAGACTGATGCTGGCAGCCACCCCGAGCCCAACGAACGGAAAGACGACGAGCATGCCGCAGACCTCTCGAAACCGTGGATCACTCCTCGTCGTGATTGCGGCGGCCGCGCTGACCCTCATCGCGCTGACCGGCTGTTCGGCAGGCGCGTCAACCGGGTCCGGCGGATCGGGCAACTCGACGCCGTCGAGCGGTTCGTCCAGTTCGTCGACGTTGCCGTCCGGAGTCAAGGGTGCCGTCGACTTCGACAAAGGCTTCATCGCGTTGGGTTCCAGTGCCACAACCGTCGACACCTTCATCGATCCGATGTGCCCATACTGCGGTGAGTTCGAGAAGGCGAACGGCCGGCAGCTGGCATCGATGGTCAACGCCTCGACGATCACCTTGCGCGTGCATCCGCTGACCTTCCTCGACCAGTCATCGCAGGGCGCACAATACTCGTCGAGGGCATCGTCGTCCCTGGCCTGCGTCGCGGCAAGCGATCCGTCGAAGACGCTGGTCTACCTCGGCCTGTTGTACACGAACCAGCCCGCCGAAGGCTCGAAAGGACTCACCGACAACCAGCTCAATACCCTCGCCGTCCAGGCGGGTGCCAGCGACGTGTCTGCGTGCGTCACGAACGGCGATTACATTCCGTGGGTGCAGACCTACACCAACAAGGCGTTGAACGGTGGTGTCACCGGCGCCGATATCACCTCGATCAAGGGCACGCCGACGATCCTGGTCAACGGGCACCTGTTCAACGGCGACTTCACGAAGGCCGCCGACATCAAGGCGTTCATTCAGAGCGGCGGCAAGGCGTAACCCTCTGCGGAAGTCCGTCGCTGAGCGCCTCGGGGCGCTGCTACGCTGGACGGATAGACATCCTTTAACAGCCGTCCAGAGAGGCGGGGAAGGAGGTCGGCTGAATGGCGCGCACCGTGCTGCAGCAGGCTGACATAGCCCGAGCGTTGACTCGGATCTCGCACGAGATCCTCGAATCCAATCGCGGCACAGTCGATCTCGTCATTCTGGGCATCCCGTCACGCGGTGTACCGCTTGCGCAACGCATCGGCGACATCATCGCGAGAATCGAACCGGATGCTCCGCGCAACCTGGTGGGATCGATCGACGTGACGATGTACCGTGACGATCTGCACCGCAACCCGACGCGCGCGCCGTCGCCCACCCAACTTCCGCGCGGCATCGACGGCACGACCGTCGTACTCGTCGATGATGTGCTCTACTCCGGCCGCACGATCCGTGCGGCGCTCGACGCGCTCAGCGACCTGGGCCGGCCCAAGGCGGTTCGGCTCGCTGTTCTGGTCGACAGAGGGCATCGCGAACTGCCGATCCGTGCGGACTTCGTCGGCAAGAACCTCCCGAGCGCAGCCACAGAGCGAGTGAACGTCCACCTCATCGAATCCGACGGCGACGAGTACGTCACGATCGAGGGCCCCGGCACTCAAGAACCTACGGAGGAGGCACCCGCATGAGACACCTGCTGTCGACGAAAGACCTCGACCGGGCTGAGGCGATCGGCCTTCTGGACATTGCAGAAGACATGGCGGATGTCGCCTTACGCGAAGTCAAGAAGCTCCCGACCCTGCGCGGCAAGACCGTCGTCAACCTGTTCTTCGAAGATTCGACCCGCACGCGGATTTCGTTCGAAGCAGCGGCGAAGCGGCTCTCCGCCGACGTCATCAACTTCAGCGCCAAGGGCTCGAGCGTGTCGAAGGGCGAGAGCTTGAAGGATACGGCCCAGACGCTGCAGGCGATGGGTGCTGACGCCGTCGTGATCCGGCACAATGCGTCAGGTGCTCCGCACACACTGGCAGCCAGCGGGTGGATCGATGCGGGCATCCTGAACGCGGGCGACGGCACGCACGAGCATCCCACGCAGGCGTTGCTGGATGCGTTCACCATTCGCAAGCGTCTGCACGGCGCCGCGTCGCGCGGCCATGACCTGGACGGCATCCAGGTCACGATCGTCGGCGACATCCTGCATTCGCGAGTCGCTCGCTCGAACGTGTGGTTACTCACCACGCTCGGCGCTCAGGTGGGCCTGGTCGGCCCGCCGACACTCCTGCCCGTCGATCTGCACGGCTGGCCGGCGCGAGTCGGCTATGACTTCGACGCAGCAATCGAGAACGACAAGCCTGATGTGGTGATGATGCTGCGCATCCAGGCAGAGCGGATGCACGCATCCTACTTTCCGAACACGCGCGAGTACGCGCGCGTCTGGGGTCTTGACGGTGACCGGCTCGCCCGGCTGGCCCCCAGTAGCATTGTCATGCACCCCGGGCCGATGAATCGCGGACTTGAGATCTCAGCGACAGCGGCCGACTCGCCGCAGTCGACGGTGCGTGAACAGGTTGCCAACGGTGTCGCTGTGCGCATGGCGGCGTTGTATCTGCTTTTGGCCGGCGATCGGGAGGATCAGTAACACGGATGACGATGGAAACAATTCTGATCACCGGTGCCACGCTCTCCGACGGCGCACGTACGGATATCGTGATCGAAGATGGCACGATCACTCAGCTGGGCAACGGACTCAAGGCGCTCGGCGCGCGAGCGATCGACGCAGATGGACTGATCGCACTGCCTGGACTCGTCGACCTGCACACGCATCTGCGTGAGCCGGGCTTCGAGCAGAGCGAGACGGTGCTGACCGGGACGCGGGCCGCTGCCGCGGGCGGATTCACGACCGTGTTCGCCATGGCGAACACATCGCCGGTCGCTGACACGGCCGGGGTCGTCGAACAAGTGCTCACCCTCGGCGAGAGCGCCGGGTATGCAACGGTACGCCCGATCGGTGCGGTGACCGTCGGACTCGAGGGCCGCCAACTGGCCGAACTCGGTGCCATGGCGCACTCTCGGGCGCACGTGCGAGTCTTCTCCGACGATGGGATGTGCGTTTCCGACCCCCTGCTCATGCGCCGTGCGCTCGAATACGTCAAGGCATTCGGTGGGGTGATCGCCCAACACTCGCAGGATCCGCGCCTGACCGAAGGCGCGCAGATGAACGAGGGCGCGTTGAGCGGCCAACTCGGTTTGACGGGCTGGCCGGCGGTCGCCGAAGAGTCGATCATCGCTCGCGACGTGCTCCTGGCCGAGCATGTCGGCGGCCGGTTGCACGTCTGCCATCTCTCCACCGCAGGCGCTGTCGACGTGATTCGCTGGGCGAAGGCACGAGGCATCGCCGTCACAGCCGAGGTCACACCGCATCACCTGCTCTTGACGGAAGACCTCGTTGCCAGCTACGACGCACGCTACAAGGTCAACCCGCCGTTGCGCCGGAGCGAAGACGTGCACGCGTTGCGCGAGGCCTTGGCCGACGGCACCATCGACGTCGTTGCGACCGATCATGCACCGCACCCGATCGAGGCGAAGGACTGCGAGTGGGACGCGGCGGCCAACGGGATGGTCGGGCTCGAGTCCGCGCTGTCTGTCGTGCACGCGGCCGTTGTCGAATCCGGTCAGCTCGGCTGGGGAGACGTCGAACGGGTGCTCAGCGAGACACCCGCCCGAATTGGCGCACTGACCGGCTACGGGGCACTTGCTGTCGGTGCCCGCGCCGATGTGACGCTGTACGACCCGAGTGTCACGCGTGTCTTCAGCGCACAGGAGCTGGTCGGTAAGGCCGTGAATACGCCGTATCTGGACAGAACTCTGCCGGGACGTGTGGTCGCCACCATCCATGCCGGCTACCCGACGGTGCTCGACGGGCAGGTGCGCGCAACCGGCGAGGTCGCCGAGCACGCCCGTGCTCGACAGGAAGGTGTTGCGCGTGGATAAGCTCTGGCCGACGGTCATCATCATTGTCGTGGTTGCACTGGTGTTCCTCGCGATGGGATGGGGCTGGCGTCGGCGCATCCGCCGAGACAGCGCACTGCACCCGGAACGCACAGTGCCGCAGGAGCTCGGCAACGTGCACTGCGCGGCCGAGGTCCTGTACGTGGCGACGACGGCGCACAACCGCGAACTCGAGCGGCTGTCCATCGACGGCCTGCGCTTTCCGGGCCGCGCGAGGGTCACGGTCGCTCGAGCCGGCGTGCTGATCGCCGTGACCGGGGAACACGAGACGTTTGTGCCGGCATCCGCCGTGATCGCGGCGGATGCGGCAACCGTCGCGATCGACCGGGTTGTGGAAACCGGCGGACTGATCCGACTGGCCTGGCGCATCGATGGATCCGACGGCGGTACGGTCGTCGACAGCTACCTGCGGGCCGTCGATCCGGAGGATCGTGGGCCGCTGATCGACGCGCTCAACGTGATCGCCCCGAACGCGGCGAACCCTCAGGGCGCTGCTACCGGACATTCCGCTGACGATCCAGAAAGTGAGGTGTAGCGTGCTCGAATCCGCGCCCGCCGTCCTCGTGCTCGAAGACGGCTCACGATATGTCGGTCGAGCGTACGGCGCTCAGGGCCGCACGCTCGGTGAGGCGGTGTTTTCTACCGGCATGACCGGCTACCAGGAGACCCTGACGGATCCGTCGTATGCCGGCCAGATCGTGCTGATGACCGCTCCGCACATCGGCAACACCGGGGTCAACGACGAGGATATGGAATCCTCACGAATCTGGGTAGCGGGCTTCGTGGTGCGAGATCCATCGCGTGTTGTGTCGAACTTTCGCGCGCAGCGCAGCCTCGACGACGATCTTGTGGCAGGCGCTGTGGTCGGCATCAGCGGCATCGACACGCGTGCGGTCACCCGGCACATCCGGGCGGCCGGGGCAATGCGAGCGGGCATCTTCTCCGGCGCTGATTTCACGCTGACGGATGGCGACCAGCTCGACCTGGTTCGTGCGGGGGCACCGATGGCCGGCCGCAATCTGTCCGCCGAGGTTTCCACGCCGGAGGCCTACCTGATTCCGGCATCGAGCGATCGGATCGGTTCTGTCGCCGTGCTCGACCTCGGGGTGAAGCTCTCAACACTGCGATACTTGGCCGCGCGCGGGTTCGATGTGCACGTGCTGCCCGAGCGCGTCACGGCCACCGAAGTGCTGGAACTGAAGCCGGACGCGCTGTTCTACTCGAATGGGCCGGGCGACCCGGCAGCATCCGATGCCGCCGTGGAACTACTCCAAGACATTCTTCGCGCAGGGCTGCCGTACTTCGGCATTTGCTTCGGAAACCAGCTGCTCGGGCGCGCTCTCGGTTTCGACACCTACAAGCTGCCGTTCGGCCATCGCGGCATCAACCAACCGGTGCTCGACAAGTCCACAGGCAGGGTGGAGATCACGGCGCAGAACCATGGATTCGCCGTCGATGCGCCGCTGGACGGAGTGACGGATTCGCCGACCGGTTTCGGCCGGGTCGAGGTCAGTCACTTCAGCCTCAACGACAATGTGGTCGAAGGCTTGAACTGCCTCGATCTGCCTGCGTTCAGCGTGCAATACCATCCCGAGGCCGCAGCAGGCCCACACGATGCCAACTATCTTTTCGACCGCTTCCGCGAGATGGTGCTTTCTGAGACGGTCGCGGCCCAGGAGAGTGAATAATGCCTAAACGCGACGACATCTCGAGTGTTCTCGTCATCGGCTCCGGTCCGATTGTGATCGGCCAGGCCTGCGAATTCGACTACTCGGGAACGCAGGCCTGCCGCGTGCTGCTCGAGGAGGGGGTGCGCGTCATCCTGGTGAACTCGAATCCCGCCACGATCATGACCGACCCGGACTTCGCCGACGCCACATACGTCGAACCGATCACGTGGCAGGTCATCGAGACCATCATCGCCAAGGAGAAGCCGGATGCGATCCTGCCGACCCTGGGCGGTCAGACCGCCCTGAACGCGGCCATGGAACTCCACGAACACGGCGTGCTCGAGAAGTACGGTGTCGAGTTGATCGGCGCGAAGTTCGAGGCGATCCAGAAGGGCGAGGATCGACAGATCTTTAAAGAACTCGTGATCGAAGCCGGGGCAGAAGTGGCGCGCTCGCACATCGCACACACGGTGGACGAAGCGGTCGGATTCGCTGACGACCTCGGCTATCCTCTCGTGGTGCGACCCTCATTCACCATGGGGGGCCTCGGCAGCGGATTCGCCTACACGGAAGAGGATTTGCGCCGGATCGTCGGCGACGGCATCCACCAATCGCCGACGAGTGAGGTGCTGCTGGAGGAATCGATCCTCGGCTGGAAAGAGTACGAACTCGAACTGATGCGCGACAGCGCGGACAACACCGTCGTCGTGTGCTCGATCGAGAACGTCGACCCGGTCGGCGTGCACACTGGGGACTCGATCACCGTCGCGCCCGCGCTGACATTGACCGACCGTGAATTCCAGCGGATGCGCGACGTCGGCATCGACATCATCCGCGCCGTGGGCGTCGATACAGGCGGCTGCAACATCCAGTTCGCGATCGATCCTGCGGACGGCCGGATGATCGTGATCGAGATGAACCCGCGCGTGTCCCGGTCGAGTGCGCTCGCCTCGAAGGCGACCGGGTTCCCGATCGCGAAGATCGCTGCAAAGCTGGCGATCGGGTACCGGCTCGACGAGATCCCGAACGACATCACCCGCGTGACCCCTGCATCCTTCGAACCGACGCTCGACTACGTCGTGGTCAAGGTGCCGCGCTTCGCATTCGAGAAGTTCCCCGCGGCGGACGCCACACTGACGACCACCATGAAATCCGTCGGTGAAGCAATGGCGATCGGCCGGAATTATGCCAGCGCTCTGCAGAAGGCGCTCCGCTCGCTCGAGAAGCGCGGCTCGTCGTTCCACTGGGGCGCCGAGGAACGCAGCCTCGACGAACTGCTGGCTGCGGCTGCGACACCCACCGACGGACGTATCGTCACCGTCCAGCAGGCGCTCCGTGCAGGGGCGAGCATCGAGCAGCTGTTCGAAGCGACGAAGATCGACCCGTGGTTCATCGACCAGATCGTGTTGATCAACGAGATCGCCGATGAGGTGCGCGACGCTGAAACACTCGACACCGACACACTGCGCCGGGCGAAAGACCACGGCTTCTCCGATGCACAGCTCGGCCAACTCCGCGGCTTTGGTGAGGCGGAAGTGCGTGAAGTGCGCCACATCCTCGATGTTCGCCCGGTCTACAAGACCGTCGACACGTGCGCCGGTGAGTTCCCCGCGCTCACGCCCTACCACTACTCGAGCTACGATCACGAGACCGAGGTGAGTCCGAGTGACGCGCGCAAGGTCGTGATCCTCGGCTCCGGCCCGAACCGCATCGGACAGGGTGTCGAGTTCGACTACAGCTGCGTTCACGCGTCGTTCGCGCTGCGCGATGCCGGGTACGAGACGATCATGATCAATTGCAACCCTGAAACGGTCTCAACAGATTACGACACCAGCGACAGGCTGTATTTCGAGCCGCTGACACTGGAGGATGTGCTTGAGGTCATCCATGCCGAGAGCGCGAGCGGTGAGCTCGTCGGCGTGATCGTGCAGCTCGGCGGCCAGACGGCGCTCGGCCTGGCGAACGGGCTCAAGGCCGCCGGCGTTACGATTCTCGGCACCAGTCCTGAGGCGATAGACCTGGCTGAGGAGCGTGGCCTGTTCTCGGAGATCCTGCAGCAGGCCGACCTGCTCGCCCCGCGCAACGGCACCGCGTTCGATGTCGTCGGTGCCCGCGCGATCGCGGACGAGATCGGCTACCCCGTGCTGGTGCGCCCGAGTTACGTGCTCGGCGGGCGCGGCATGGAGATCGTGTATGACTCGAGGGCACTCGGTGACTACTTCGAGAAGATGGATGGCCAAGGCATCATCGGGCCGTCGCATCCGCTCCTCGTCGACCGCTTCCTCGAGGACGCGACCGAGATCGACGTCGACGCCCTGTACGACGGCACTGACCTCTACATCGGCGGCGTCATGGAGCACATCGAAGAGGCCGGCATCCACTCTGGTGACTCCAGCTGCACGCTGCCGCCCGTGACCCTGGGCCGAGCCGAAATCGACCGCGTGCGCGAGGCTACGCGGAAGATCGCGGAAGGCGTCGGCGTTCGTGGGTTGCTCAACGTGCAGTTTGCAATCGGCGCGGGCGTACTCTACGTGCTCGAGGCGAATCCGCGGGCCAGCCGCACGGTGCCGTTCGTTTCTAAGGCCCTCGGCACGCCGCTCGCCAAGGCCGCGGCCAGGATCATGGTCGGGGAGAGCATCGAACAATTGAAGGAGAGCGGGCTGCTTCCGCGGCAAGACGGATCGGTCATCCCGATGGATTCCCCGGTCTCCGTCAAAGAGGCAGTGTTGCCGTTCAAGCGTTTCCGCACACCGGAAGGCAAGATCGTCGACTCGGTGCTCGGGCCCGAAATGCGTTCCACCGGCGAAGTCATGGGCATCGACACCGACTTTCCGCGTGCGTTCGCGAAGAGTCAATCCGCGGCGTACGGCGGCATTCCGCTGAGCGGCACGGTCTTCGTGTCGGTCTCCGACCGCGATAAGCGGTCGATCGTGTTGCCGGTGCTTCGCCTCCAGCAGCTCGGTTATCGGATCCTGGCGACGTCGGGCACAGCGGAGGTCCTGAATCGGAACGGCATCGAGGCAGAGATCGTTCGCAAGTTCAGCGATGACGAGCAGGGCGATATGCCCTCGATCGTCGACCTGATCAATCGCGGCGAGGTCGACATCGTGATCAACACGCCGAGCGGCGGCGCTGCGCGTGCCGATGGGTACGAGATCCGCGCGGCGAGCGTCGCAGAGGACAAGGCACTGTTCACGACGATCGCAGAACTGAATGCTGCCGTCGCCTCGATCGACGCGGTTCGCGACGGCTTCCAGGTTCGTTCCTTGCAGGAGTACGCCCTGGATCGGGCCGCTCGCGCATGAATGCGATGAACGGCTTCGGCACGCGCCTCACCGACGTGTTCACGCAGTATGGACGCCTGTGTGTCGGCATCGACCCGCACGCATTCCTGCTCGAAGAATGGGGACTGCCGGTCAGCGCGGCAGGAACGCGCGAATTCGGCTTGCGGGTCATCGACGCTGCGGCCGGCCGGGTCGGCATCGTCAAGCCGCAAGTCGCGTTCTTCGAACGATTCGGGTCGGCCGGCTACGCAGCGCTCGAGACGGTCCTCGGAGCGGCGCGGGAGGCCGGGCTACTCGTGATCGCCGACGTGAAACGGGGCGACCTCGGAACGAGTGTCGAAGCCTACGGGCAAGCCTGGCTCACGCCAGGCTCCAGTCTGGAGGCGGATGCCATCACCGTGTCGGCGTTTCAGGGCGTCGGTTCTCTCAGCGCTCCCATCGCGCTGGCGCAGGAAACCGGAAAGGGGTTGTTCGTCCTCGCCGCAACCTCGAACCCTGAGTCGATCGCTCTGCAGCAAGCCCAGGTCATCGATGAAATCGTCGGCAGACGATCAGTCAGCCGTGTCATCATCGATGATGTGACCCAGTTCAATGCGCAGTATCCCGCCGAGCCCGTCGGCGCCATCGGTGTCGTGCTCGGAGCGACACTCGATCTGACGGCGTACGGCATCGACACAGAGACCCCGCAGACACCGGCGCTTGCAGTGCTCGCGCCGGGCTTCGGGCACCAGGGGGCGCAATTGACTGATGCTCCGAAAATCTACGGCTCGCTGTTGCGCGGGACGATCGTCAGTGAGTCGCGCAGCGTCCTCGGTGCCAGCCCAGACGGGCTCGCTCAGGTTATCGCCCGGCGTAGCAGGGAGGTGCAGGATGCCATCGCCTGAATCCGAATCTGAGTCCGAATCCGGGTCCGCCTCTGTGTTTCGTCCCGTTCCGCCGCCTGTCGACCGGGCTGCGGCTTCTCGCGCCGCGATCGCGGCACGGCGGGCACGAGCCGCCGTCAAGGCGGCGGTCGCCGACGGTCGACGTGATCCGCGTGATGTTCTGCACGTCGCGCTGCTCGACGCACACAGCGTCGAAGGCGGAATGAGGGTGACCGACTTCCTGATGAGCGTTCCCGCAATCGGTAAGACGAAGATGCACGAAGCCATGACGAACATGGAAATCTCGCCGGCGAAACGACTCGGCGGGTTGGGCAAGCATCAGCGCGTGCGGCTTGAACAATTCCTTATCGAGCGGGCCGAGCGGCCGACCAGCCGCAGGCGCAGCCGACTGGTGGTGCTCGCCGGCCCGACGGCGGTCGGCAAAGGTACCGTCGCTGCGCACATCCGCGATCACTACCCTGAGGTGCTGCTCTCCGTGTCTGCGACGACGCGAACTCCGCGCCCGGACGAGGTCGATGGCATCAATTATTACTTCGTCAGCGATCACGAATTCAACCGGCTCATCGCCGGCGACGAGTTGCTCGAGTGGGCGGTCGTCCACAATGCCTACCGCTACGGCACCCCGCGTAAACCGGTCGACGCGGCGTTGAGTGCCGGACACAGCGTGCTCTTGGAGATCGACCTGCAGGGCGCCAGGCAGGTTCGGGCCGCGATGCCTGAGGCGACGCTGGTGTTCCTGGCACCACCGAGCTGGGACGAATTGGTGCGTCGACTGGTTGGCCGGGGCACCGAGGATGCAGAGGAACGCCAGCGCAGACTCGACACCGCTCGCGTCGAATTGGCGTCTCAGGACGAGTTCGACTACCGCGTGGTCAACGGCAGCGTGGCCGCGGCAGCGCGCGAGGTCGTAGACTTGATGCAGATTCGCACGGCGCAGAAGCGCCCGTAGCCGCACAACGCGTCACAATCGACGCCCACACTTCCCCCGAACAAGGAGATCATCACCCATGGCCACGTCGCAAAAAGGCATCATCGACCCGCCCATCGACGAACTGCTCACGAAGGTCGAATCGAAGTATGCGCTGGTGATCTTCGCCTCGAAGCGCGCGCGCCAGATCAACGACTATTACGCAGATCTGCACGAGGGAAGCCTGTTCGACAACGTCGGCCCCCTTGTCGACTCGACAATCGACGACAAGCCGTTGTCGGTCGCTCTGCACGAGATCAATGAGGACAAGCTCATCATCAAGCCGATCGTCGAGTAGCCCTTTCGCGAACGACGGATGCCGCTGTGAGCACACCCCTCAATATTGTCGTCGGTGTGACCGGCGGCATCGCTGCGTATAAGGCCGTCGGTGTCATTCGGTTGCTCGTCAAGGCAGGGCACAACGTTCACGTCGTCGCCACCGAGGCCGCGTTGCGCTTCGTCGGTCGGCCGACGCTCGAGGCGATCAGCCGCAATGCGGTCGACACAGACTTGTACGAGGGCGTCGCTCAGGTTCGCCACGTAGCGATCGGCCAGTCGGCAGACCTGATCGTGATCGCTCCGGCGACCGCGAACACGATCGCTAAACTCGCGGTCGGCATTGCGGACGACCTCCTCGGAAACACGGTGCTCGCCAGTAGTGCACCACTGGTGATCGCGCCCGCTATGCACACCGAAATGTGGCGCAACGCGGCGACTGTCGCGAACATAGCGACACTCCGCTCGCGCGGGGTGACGATCGTCGGGCCCGCCAGTGGTCCACTGACGGGTACAGATTCGGGCCTCGGACGCATGGAGGAGCCCGAGGCAATCGTCGCGGCAGCGCTGGCTCGCGCTTTCGGCACCGAGGCGACGTCGGACGCTTCACGACACGACCTCGTCGGCAAACGCATCCTGATCACAGCGGGCGGCACACGCGAGCCGTTGGATCCTGTCCGTTTTCTCGGAAATCGCTCCAGCGGCAAGCAGGGTGTCGCCCTCGCCGCCGCTGCTCAGGCCAGGGGTGCGCAGGTGACGTTGATCGCAGCGCACATCGAAGTGGAACCGCCCACCGGAATCCGGACCCGCACTGTCGGCAGCGCCGTCGAATTGCTGAAAGCCAGCACGGAAGAGGCTGCGTCCGCGGACGTCGTCATCATGGCGGCAGCCGTCGCCGATTATCGCCCGGCCGCCGTACGCGACAACAAGATCAAAAAGGAAGACACCGGCGAGTCGCTGACGCTCGAGTTGGTGCAGAACCCGGACATCCTCATCGCGCTTTCCCAGGTGAAACGGCTAGATCAGGTGATCGTCGGATTCGCGGCGGAGACGGAAGCCGACCCCGACCTGCGGCGTGAGCTCGGCCGCGCGAAGATCCAGCGCAAGGGCTGCGACCTACTCGTCATCAACCATGTCGGGTGGACCACTGGCTTCGCCGCGGACGATAACGAGATCATGATCGTGAATGCCCGCGGCGATATAGTGATGGAGGCCTCGGGAACCAAGTTGTCGGTGGCCGATCGTATTCTTGACGCTGTCAACACTGGCTCTGTCAACACGGTGTGACACAAGAAAGCCTGACGCGAACCAGACGTGGATGGGCCCGACGGTGCCGATGCGCTGGGTATCGGCACGAGAGAGGGACAACTATGACTGAACTGCGCCTGTTCACTTCCGAATCCGTTACAGAAGGCCACCCTGACAAGATCTGCGACCAGATCTCCGACAGCATCCTGGATGCTCTGCTGACGGAAGATCCGCACAGTCGGGTCGCCGTCGAAACACTGGTGACCACCGGCCTCGTGCACGTTGCCGGCGAGGTCACCACCAACGGTTATGTGGAAATCCCCTCGATTGTGCGTGAGCGGATCACCGCCATCGGTTACACCTCATCTGATGTCTGGTTCGACGGCCGCTCGTGCGGTGTCTCGATCTCGATCGGAGGACAGTCGCCGGATATCGCGCAGGGCGTCGACAACGCCTATGAGACGCGTGAGGGCTCCAGCCACGACGAACTCGACCGTCAGGGTGCCGGAGATCAGGGCATAATGTTCGGGTACGCAACGACGGAGACCCCTGAACTCATGCCGGTGCCGATCTGGCTCGCGCATCGCATGTCCGAGCGTCTCGCCGCCGTCCGCAAAGACGGCGTGCTGGATTACCTGCGCCCCGACGGCAAGACTCAGGTGACCGTCGGATATGACGGTCTCGTGCCGCGAACGATCGACACGGTTGTGCTCTCCACGCAACACGCACCGAGCGTTGAGTTGGCGCAACTGCGCGCGGACATCCAGGAGGTCGTGATCGACCCGGTGCTGGAATCCGTCGACCTCGATCACACTAACCGGCGCCTGTTGATCAACCCGACGGGCCGATTCGAGATCGGCGGGCCGCAGGGCGATGCCGGGCTCACCGGTCGCAAGATCATCGTCGACACGTACGGCGGTGCAAGCAGGCACGGTGGGGGAGCGTTCAGCGGCAAGGACCCGTCGAAGGTCGACCGCTCTGCGGCATATGCCATGCGCTGGGTGGCTAAGAATGTCGTTGCGGCCGGCCTCGCCGACAAGCTCGAGGTGCAGGTCGCTTACGCCATCGGTGCGGCGGCTCCTGTGGGGCTCTATGTCGAATCATTTGGCACGGCCCACGTTCCCGAGGATCGCATCATCACCGCCATCCGTGAGGTGTTCGACCTGCGACCTGCGGCGATCATACGCGACCTCGACCTTTTGCGTCCGATCTACGCGCAGACGGCCACCTACGGTCATTTCGGCCGCGAGCTGCCGAACTTCACGTGGGAGCGCACCGATCGCGTCACCGACCTTCAAGTTGCCGCCGGGTTGTAACAGTGGACCCCCGGGGCTGATCATGGGCGCCGCACACGTAGACAACGAATCCGCAGGTGTGAGTCGCGCGACGGCCGGCGAGCAGGTGGCACGCGTGCTGCTGGATTCGCCGTTACCGCAGCTGGACCGATTGCTGGACTACCGGGTTCCCGCACGGTTGGCCGCGGATGCCGTGCCGGGCGTGCGCGTCACGGTACCGCTGCGCAGCGCGGGCCGAGTCGCATCCGGATATCTGGTCGAGCTCGGCGAGACGGGCGAATACGATGGCACGCTGAGCGAACTGGATTCGGTCGTCTCGACCGCCCCCGTGCTGGCGCCGGAGGTGTGGGCACTGGCGCGGCGCGTGTCGGAGCGCAGTGCCGGAGGCGCGAGTGACGTCTTGCGACTGGCGATCCCGCCACGGCAGGTGAGGGTCGAGAAGGCATGGCTGGCCGCGCGCGGGAGCGACGACGCGGCAGATGTGACCGGAGTGGATGTGACCGGAGTGGATGCGACCGGAGTGGATGCCCCGGTGCGCGTTGAACCCGGGCGCCCGGGTGCGATCAGGGGCTATCGCGCGGGGCGGATCGAGAGCGCGCTGTCCTCGGGTGAACGGATCGCCGTGCGTGCGATTCCGCGGCCGGTCCGGCTCCCGGAGGACGTCTGGGTGGGCGAGTGGGCACTGACGCTGGCTCTGGCGGCCGCACACTGCCTGGCGGTCGGCTCCAGTGCCATCCTCATCGTGCCGGATTACCGCGACCAGGAGCAGCTCGAAGCGGCGCTACGGGTTGTGGCCCCAGCGGATGCGATCGTGCGTGTCGACGCGCGGCAGGCAAACCCTGACCGCTATCGCGGATTTCTCGCGTGCCTCGGCGTCGCAGCGCGCATCATCGTCGGCAACCGCTCCGCCGTGTACGCCCCTGCGGCCCGGCTCGGCATGATCGCTCTCTGGGATGACGGCGACCCGCTGCACGCCGAACCGCTTAGCCCGTACGTGCACGCGCGGGACGCCGCGCTGGTCCGGCAGGAACAGCAGGGTTGCTCCCTGATGCTGCTGGCGCACACCCGGAGCGTCGAAACGCAGCGGCTGGTCGAGCTCGGCTGGCTGATCGATGTGATGCCGGACAAAACCGTGACACCGCGCGTCATCGTGACGGCGCAGCAGGCGTCTGCAACTGGCGCGGCAGGCGCGGCGCGCATCCCATCGAGCGCGTGGAAGGCGGCCACAGACGCACTGGCCGAAGGCCCCGTGCTCGTGCAGGTGTCTCGGCCCGGTTACGCGCCCGTCGTCGCGTGCAGGCGATGCCGACAGGCTGCTCGCTGCACACGGTGCGACGGCCCGCTTGGAGTCGCGGCCGCTGGGGCGATCCCTGCATGCGGGGCGTGCGGTGCCATCGCAGCAGATTGGGTCTGCGAGCACTGTGAGGGCACGGAATTGAGCGTCGTCACTCGCGGGGCAGGTCTGACGGCAGAGGAGCTCGGGCGGGCGTTCCCCGCGACACGGGTGATCGTCGCAGACGGTGAGAAACCGATCCTGTCTGTCGGCGCCGAGAAGGCGTTGGTCGTCGCAACGCGCGGCGCTGAACCGATCGCCTCGGGCGGCTATCGGGCCGTGCTCCTGCTCGACGGAGACCGGATGCTGCTGCGCGAGAACCTGCGCGTCGGAGACGACTGTCTGCGCTGGTGGTCGAATGCTGCGGCACTGGCTGCGCCGGGCGCCCCTGTGCTTCTGGTCGGCGTCGCGGGCCCCCTCGCCCGAGCGATGGCGACCTGGCGGCAAGACGGTTATGCGAGTGCAGAACTCGCTGACAGGCGCAGTTTGAGATTCCCGCCGGCGGTGCGCATCGCCTCGGTCACCGGTAGGCCGGAGACGGTGGCTGCTGCGATCGACGCTATCGACGCGGATGCCGTCATCGACTCACTTGGACCGGCCCCGCTCGACGATGGCCTGGTCCGCTCGATCGTGCGCTTCGACTACGCACGCGGTGCGGAGGTCGCTGCCCGGCTGCGCGCCGCCGTCATCCGCAACGCGACGGCCCGCCGCAAGCGCCCCACCGGGGACGAACGGTTCAGGCCTGCGCCTACACTCAGAGTACGGTTCGACGACCCGGAGATATTGTGACGCACCCAACCGCCTCGCCGGTTACTCTTCGCCTTGCCCGCAGGCGCACCGACGGGGTGCGCTGATGCGGCTGGTTTTCGCGGGCACACCGTCGGTCGCCGTACCGAGCCTTGAAGCGTTGACCGTGGACGATCATGAGCTCGTTGCGGTCATTACCAGACCGGATGCGCCACTCGGCCGCAAACGTGTGCTCACCGCCTCGCCCGTCGCCGCCTGGGCGAACGACCGCGCCGTACCCACGATCAAGGCGAACAGACTGGACGACGTCGTCACGGCCGAGGTCGAAGCCCTCCAGCCCGACCTCGGTGTCATTGTTGCGTACGGCGGTCTCGTACGGGAGCCACTACTGTCGACACCGCGGCACGGTTGGATCAATCTGCACTTCTCACTGTTGCCCCGCTGGCGCGGCGCCGCGCCCGTGCAACACGCGATCCTCGCCGGTGACAGCGTCACAGGCGCCGCCGTCTTCCAGCTGGTGCCCGCGCTTGATGCCGGTGCCCTCTTCGCGACCCACCGCCGCGACATCGGCCCGGACGAGACGGCCGGCGACCTGCTGAACGCCCTCGCCGTCGAGGGAGCGGAGCTCCTGGCGAGGGTGGTCGCGGATCTGGAAGCCGGCACCGCGCAGTCCGTGCAGCAAATCGGAGAGCCCACCGTCGCGCCGAAAATCACACTGGAGGATGCGCGCGTACGTTGGGAGGAGCCTGCTGCAGCCGTATACAACCGCATCCGCGCGGTGACCCCTGAACCCGGCGCCTTCACCCACATCGACGGTGAACGATTCAAGCTGCTCGCGGTGCGAACGGGTCCGCCTGCCAGCCCGCTGCCGCCTGGACACGTTGCAGACCTCGACTCGCGGATCCTGGTCGGCACAGCGACCGTTCCATTGGAATTGCTCGAGGTGCAGCCGGCCGGCAAACGCCCGATGCCGGCAACAGACTGGTGGCGCGGTCGGCCACACGACGTTGTGACGGTGGCCGCGTGAGCAACGAGCGTTCGCCCGAACGGATTCAACCGGCCCGGCAGATCGCCTACGACGTGATCGCCGCGGTGCGCGAGTCGGACGCCTACGCGAATCTACTGCTTCCCACACGGATCGACCGGGCGAAGCTGCCTCCGGCGGATGCAGCCCTTGCAACCGAACTGACCTACGGCACACTACGGATGCGCGGATACTACGACCGCGTCATCGCCCTGGCGGCTCGGCGCAACGTCGATCAGATCGATCCGCCGATCCTGGATGTGCTGCGCCTCGGTGCGCACCAACTGCTGGCCACCCGCGTTGCGCAGCATGCCGCGGTGAACGAAAGCGTCGCGCTTGCCCGCACCGTCGGCAGCCGGTCCGCCACCGGGTTCACCAACGGAGTGTTGCGTACGATCGCACGGTCGACGCCGCAGGAGTGGCGCGAGCGGGTTTTGGCCGTGACGACGAGCGCCAACGAGCGGCGGTCGGCCGAGTTCTCCCACCCCGAATGGATCGTTCGAGCGTTCGCTCAGTCGCTTGCCGCGGAGGGGCGAGCAGCCGAACTCGACGCCCTGTTGAACGCGGACAACCTCGCGCCACGGGTGAACATGATCGCGCTGCCGGGCATTGCCGATATGCCGGAGACCGCCGAACGCAACCGCTATTCTCCCGTCGGCTTCGTCTTCGGCGGCGGAGATCCGCACGACACGGTGCGCTCCAGTGCCGGTACGCTTCGCGTGCAGGATGAGGGCTCGCAGCTGGCTGCACTGGCACTGGCGGCCGCACGCCCGGTCGAAGCGGGCGAGCAGTGGCTGGATCTGTGCGCAGGACCCGGCGGCAAGGCAGCGCTGCTCGGCGCACTCGCCACGCAGGGCGGTGCGCGACTCGTGGCGAACGAGCTGCTGCCGGCCCGCGTTGAACTGGTGCGCGCCGCCATCCGACCCATTGCAGAAGCGGTCGAGCTACGTCAGGGCGACGGCCGCGCATTCGGTGAAGAGAACGCGGGCCTTTTCGATCGGGTGCTGCTTGACGCGCCGTGCACAGGGCTCGGCGCGCTGCGCAGAAGGCCCGAGGCACGCTGGCGCAAGGTGCCGCACGACGTCGCCGAACTGACCGCGCTGCAGAGTCAATTGCTCGACTCGGCGGTACGTGCCCTGAAACCCGGCGGAGTCCTCGCTTACGTCACCTGCTCACCACACCTGGCTGAGAGCCGTTTGGCCGTCGCCGACGCACTCAAACGGCACGGCGGCACACTGGAGCCCCTGCAGACGCAGACGATTCTGTCGGCTGCACTGCGGCATCCGCTTGAGAGAGTCGGCGATCCGACGCAGGTGCAGCTGTGGCCGCACCGCCACGGAACGGACGCTATGTTCATCGCCCTGCTGCGCAAGCGCTGACCGATAGGGTGACGTACATGCCCGCACGCATCAACCCAAGCATTCTCGCCGCCGATTTCGTCAACCTGGAGCGCGACCTCGGCCGGATCTCCACGGCCGACCTGGTGCACGTCGACGTCATGGACAACCATTTCGTGCCGAACCTCACGTTCGGTCCGCAGATGGTCGAGCGCATCCAGGCCGTATCGAGCATTCCGCTCGACGTACATCTGATGATCGACGACCCGGACCGCTGGGCACCGGACTACGCAGAGCTCGGCGCATACTCCGTCACCTTCCATGCTGAGGCTGCAGCGGATGCCGTCGCCCTCGCCCGGCGTCTGCGCGACATCGGTGCTCGCGCGGGCATCGCCGTGAAGCCCGGCACGGCGGTTGAGCCGTTACTCGAACTGTTGCCCGAGTTCGACCAGGTGCTCGTGATGACGGTGGAACCGGGTTTCGGCGGGCAGAGCTTCATCGCCGAAACGATGCCGAAGCTGCAGGTGCTGCACGCGGCGGTTGCGGCATCCGGTCTGGATGTGTGGTTACAGGTCGACGGCGGGATCACGCAGGAGACGATCATCACAGCCGCGAAGGCCGGCGCGAACACATTCGTTGCGGGCTCCAGTGTCTTCGCTGCACCGGATCCGAGCGCCCAGATCGCGGTGCTGCGAGACACCGCGCAACTGCACGTGCACTGACGCGGGCACGGGGGCCTTACGGATGCTAGAAACTTGCACGAAGCTATCGACAATTTGTTGTCTATGCTGCCGTGATTCCGAGGTCGGTGAAGAGCGTGCGCATGCCGGCGCGGATGGTGTCATAGTCCCGGTCGATTCTGGTGCGGGTTTTCCGTGGCCGTCCCGGGCCTGGACCACGGATGCCGGCCAGGATCGGTGCGATGACCTGGTCGCGGAGGCTG
>DATCDQ010000092.1:0-2706 GCA_036510655.1 Microbacteriaceae bacterium
TAGCTCGTCGGAGCACCCGGTTTCTGCAACTTCGCATCCCGTGTGGTTGCGATCTGACGCAATTAGCGCGAATTCGCGACCACACGGGATGCGAAGTTGCGATCTCGCCGTCGCTTCGCAGCCCGGGGTGTCAATGGCCAAGTGAAAGTCCCCGCTGGTGGCCAAGTAAAAGTCCCCACCCCTCGGGGGTTGTTCAGGGTGTTTTCGTGTTGACGCCTCCTTTGGTTCGGGCTTCGCGCATGCGGTAGGAGTCGCCTTCGGTGACGACGATGTTGGCGTGGTGCAGCAGCCGGTCGAGCAGGCTGACGGCTGTGGTGTGTTCGGGGAGGAACCGGCCCCAGGCCTCGAACGGCCAATGGCTGGCGATGCCCAGTGCTCGGCGTTCGTAGGCTGCGGCGACGACACGGAACAGCAGTTGCGCGCCGGTGTCATCCAGCGGCGCGAAGCCGACTTCGTCGATCAGGATGAGGTCGTTGCGCAGCAGGGTGTCGATGACACGGCCGACGGAGTTATCGGCCAGGCCGCGGTAGAGCGTTTCGATGAGTTCAGCTGCGGTGAAGTAGCGGACTCGATGTCCGGCGTGGACGGCGGCGACGCCGAGCGCGACGAGCAGATGACTTTTACCGGTGCCCGCCGGCCCGACCAAACACAGGTTCTCGCGGGCGGTGATCCATTCCAGTGAACCGAGATAGTCCAGCGTCGCGGTCGCGACGTTGGAGATGGTGCGGTCGAACTCGTCGAATGTTTTGACCACCGGGAACGCGGCGGTTTTCATCCGGGTGCGGGCGTTGGACGCGTCACGGGCGGCGATCTCCGCTTCGATCAGGGTGCGCAGGAACTCCTCGGGGTTCCAGCGTTGCGTTTTCGCGGTGAGCAGTAACTCCGGTGCGAGTTGGCGGATGGTGGCCAGCTTCAACCGGCGCAGCCCCTCGGTGAGGTCGGCTGGCAGCGCTGGCGCGGTGGTGCTCACGTGCGTGCCCCGCGTGCGGGGCTGATGGCGTAGTCGGCTAACGATCTGACCGGCACGACTGGCAGCTCGAGGATCAACGCGTCACCGGCTGGTCGGGGATCTGAGGTCCCGCCGCCGGCGGCGAGGATGGAACGCACATCTGCTGCGCGCCACCGCCCGAACGCGACCGCCCGGTCCAACGCGGCCAGGAACGCCTGCGCGCCGTGGGCGGCGCGCAACTGGTTCAGCTCGCCCAGCTCCGGTCCCAGGCGGGTATTGCCCGACGCAGCGGCGCCGGTGATGAACACCTCCGCGACCGGCCCCAACGCGCAGAAATCCTTCTCTGCCTGGGTTTTCGGTCGCACCGCGCGTCGCGGTGCCGGGCGTGGGCCACCGTAATGCTCATCACGCACCGATGCCTCACCCGGGGCGACCAGCATGTGCTCACAGATAACAACACCGTCACCGGCCATGATCGCCACGCTGCGGTCTGCCTCGACCCGCAACGTCACCTGCGTGCCGATCAGCCGTGTCGGCACCGAGTAGCGGGCCGAGGCGAACCGCACGCACGACAGCCGGTCGACCTTACGTGTCACGGACCGGCCGAGACTGGGTCGCAGCGACGGCAGCGTTGCGAGCAGTTCCTGCTCGACGCGCAGCCGCTCAGCCGGGACCGCGCAGATCTCGCTGTGCTCAACACCGTTGACCTCCATGCACCACGCGACCGCTGCAGCGTTCGCCGCGACAAGATCGCTGAACGCGACACCGTGCTCACCGGTGCTGGGGATCATCAGGTCGGTCTTCGCATAGCCGACGAGGTTCTCCACGATCCCTTTCGACTCGGGATCAGCGGCCTCGCAAAAGTCAGGCCGAAACCCGTAGTGCGCCGCGAACCCCACGTAGTCCGGTGTCGGCACCACGACGTTCGCGACGACACCGCCTTTCAGGCAGCCCATCCTGTCCGCGAGCACCACTGCAGGGACCCCGCCCAGTTGCTCGAAGCATTCGGCGAGCATGCCCATCGTCGTCTCAGCCCGCTCGTCCTCGGCGAAACGCACGAACCGCACCCGGCTCCAGGCCAGCACCGCGCAAAACACGTGCAACCCGTCCAGCACACCCCAGTCGATGACCAGATGCTCACCCGGTGACCACACCGCAGGGCGCCGGCCCCGAGGATTATCCCGGCACCACAACGCTTTCTGCTCCGCGACCAGCCGCCGGAAGTTACGTGCCGACCCGCCATAGCCGGCTGCTTGCGCGGTCGGCAGCAACCGCTTCGCGCTGATCCGGCCCCGCGTCTTTTCGACCCGCTCCGCAACCAACACAGTCACCGACGAGTAGTTGCGTTCGCGCCCGACCCGAACCAGTGACCCACCGGCAGGAGACGCCTGGTCACGGTCATGGCGGGCAATAACCCGCTTCACCGTCTTCGGAGTGGTGCCGCTGACCACAGCAGCACCACGATAAGTACCGACCTCTCGATACGCAGAAATGATGTCCATCCGTTCCCTCGCAGACTTCAATGGAAGCTCCCTGGGCGGTGCGGTGACTGGCTGACACCGCCACCGTCACCGCCCAGGCCTGAGCTCACGGTTCAACACGACGAGCGAGGGGTGAGGACTTTTACTTGGCCACCAGCGGGGACCTACACCTGGCCACCAGCGGGGACATTAACTTGGCCACGGACAAAGACGAAGGGGTGGGCGCTGGCTCGTTGGTTGCCGCTGCATCCTGAACACGGGGCCGCCTCTGCCGGC
>DATCDQ010000093.1:0-6535 GCA_036510655.1 Microbacteriaceae bacterium
CCTCTGGCCAACGGCACTGAAACAGGTAGTCCAGGCAGGCCTGCTCATCGCCGAACCTCGCCTGAAACTCCAGAATCGTCAGAGGAAATTCAGGCCGGCCCATGCAAACAGGCTACCTGAGCTAACCGGCCACGCACTAGATGAGCAATGCGTCGCGCTGCCCGACCAGCATGGTCGAGTTGGTCAAGCCACAGCCCCAACTTCATCGGTGAATCCGGGTTCACTCATCGAGGGTTGCCTTCGCGTGGTCGTGCAGTGCTCATGCTCCGCCGCCGCACGAACCGGGTCGTCATCCAGAAAGGATGATTGAACGCGTTGTGGCTTCCGCAGTTCAGCCGCGCCGGGCCTTCATCGCCGCCTTGTGCGCCTTCTTCGACTCCCGCACACGGGTGAGCGAATCAGCGTCCACGATGTCTGCGACCGAGTGGAACGTGCCGGGCTCACCAAGCGGCGCGGATGCGTCGCGCCAGCCCGGCGCATCCAGCCCGTACTGTTTGCCGAGCAGGGCGAGGAAGATCTTCGCCTTCTGCTCGCCGAACCCGGGCAGCTTCTTCAAACGGGCGAGCACGTCCGCACCGGTCGGGTCGCCTGACATCCAGATCGCGGACGCATCACCGTCCCAATCGTCGACGACCATGCGGCACAGCATCTGCACTCGGGCGGCCATTGAACCCGGAAAACGGTGCACGGCCGGCGTCACACGGAACAGTTGCACGAACTCCTCCGGATCGTAGGATGCGACGGCCGCGGCATCAATCGAGCTCGCGTCGCCCATGCGAGCGGCGATCTTGGCGGGCCCGGCGAACGCGACTTCCATTGAAACCTGCTGGTCCAGCAGCATCCCGATCACGAGAGCGAGCGGATCGGAGGAGAGCAACGCATCCGCTGCGCGGTCCCCGGTGAGGTGGAGTTCTGGCGTCATGCGCCCATCATGCCACTGGGTCAGTATGGTTGCACGGTTCGAGCGTGATCCCACGGGA
The DNA here is from genome assembly GCA_036510655.1 of Microbacteriaceae bacterium. Lineage (GTDB taxonomy): Bacteria > Actinomycetota > Actinomycetes > Actinomycetales > Microbacteriaceae > Rathayibacter_A. The sequence continues at coordinate 981 of DATCDQ010000093.1, forward strand.
CAGTCCAACCGAGCTCGTCGAACATCCGGGAGAGCACGATGGCTGTGAAGCCCCAGATCAGCCGACCGTCCACGGCGAATGCCGGTGCGCTGAAAACTTGCGAGCCGGACCGATGCGCTGTGATCATCCGATTGGCTGGGTCGAGGAGGTCGGCCACGGGCATCCGAAACACGTCCAGGGTCTCGCGGCGATCGATCGCGGCTACGACCGACGGATGCGTCCACCACGCGGCAACCGGCGTGACGACGTGATTACTCACCGGCACAGACAACTCCGGAAGCGTGCCAAGCGGTTCCAAGCCCGCGGGATCCAGCCCGGTCTCCTCGACGGCTTCCCGTAATGCCGCGGCGGTGGCGTCTGTGTCGGATGCCTCGAGCCGGCCACCCGGGAACGCAATCTGCCCAGGATGGTTGTCGAGAGTGTCTGAGCGGCGCAGCAGGAGCACGTCCAGGTCGCGCGCAACTGGTGCGACTGCGGATGCTGGCGCCTCGGTCCGCGCCGCGGCCGGCACCGCGTCGAGGCGCCCGAAAAGCACCAGCACGGCTGCGCGACGCGCATCCGGTGTTCGCAGCATCATCCTGGATGCGTCGACCTGCCAGTCGAGGCCGCGCCGGCACAGTGCCGCGAGTTCGGCGCGGGCGTCGGCAAGTACAGCAGGCATGCATTCAGCCTACGCATTCCCCGCCCACGCATTCATTGCCGACGCCTGCTCGCAGTGCGGTTCGTCTGCCCTAGCATGTGGGCTATGAGTATCACACCGCGCGGCCTTCCCGCTGAGCTTGACCTCAGCGGTCGCGTCGCCCTAATAACCGGCGCGGGCAGTGCGACCGGCATCGGCATGGCCGCTGCCCGGGCACTCGGCACAGCCGGTGCGCGCGTGGCGATCACCTCGACGACCGATCGAGTGCAGGAGCGCGTGGCCGAGTTACGCAGCGAGGGCATCGACGCAATCGGGTTCGCCACCCGACTGGATACAGAAGAGGCCGTGGCCGAGTTGTCCCGCATGCTGGTCGAGGCCGCCGTCGAGCCGACCGTATTGGTGAACAACGCGGGGATGATCAGCGTCACGGACAACGAGATGCCGTCGGGCGATGTGATGGGTGCCGTCCCCGACTGGTACAACAGCCTGAACGTCAACCTATCGAGCGCGTTCCTGGTCACCCGCGCGGTCATCCCATGGATGCGCGCAGCCCGCTGGGGGCGGATCGTGAATGTCTCCAGCGTCACAGGACCGGTGATGGCCTCGCGGGCGGACATCGCGTACGCAGCGGCGAAGGCAGGGATGGTCGGGCTGACCAGGGCCCTCGCCGTCGACGAAGCCGAGGCCGGTATCACCGCCAACGCCGTCGCACCCGGATGGATCGCCACCGGCTCTCAACTCGCCTCGGAAGCGGAGGAAGGTCGGCACGTGCCGATGCGACGTAGTGGAACGCCTGCGGAGATCGCGTCAGCAGTTGCGTGGTTGGCCTCGCCCGGAGCGTCCTACATCACGGGGCAGGTGATCGTGGTCGACGGCGGCAACAGCGTGGACGAAGAGCGACGATAACGTCACGCTGCCCACGCTTCAGACTGCGGTGCGGCGGGACACGCGTTCAGCAGATCTGCCTCACGACGGCGAGGTTGTGTGAGACGAACACCATCGACTGGCCGCGCTGGCTCTTCAATTCCGCCAGCACAGCGAGCACCTGTGCCTGCACGGACACGTTGAGCGCGCTCGCGCCAACGGCGCGTGGGGTCTTTCCGAGCTGAGGACACGATCATTCTCCATTGGTTGTGGGTAACTATCGGGTTGAGTAGTGCATTTTCCAAAAAGGCCGCTTCGAGCGTTGTCAGGCGGATTCGCGCTATTGGTCGAGGTCGGCGGCTGCCACGTCGTAGACGCAACGACCGTCGATCCAGGTGCTGCGCACTGTCGTGCGGTAGATCTCTGCCGGGTCCAACTCGAACGGATTACGATCGAGCACCACAAGATCCGCGCGCATCCCGGATTCGATGCGACCGGTGATCTCTTCGCGGGAGGCGATATATGCACCGCCCGCGGTGTACGCGTCGAAGATGTCGGTCAGGGCGAGCGCCTGCCCAGCAAACAGTGGATTGTCGTTCACACCTGGCGCCGCACGATTGACTGCCACGTGCATCGCCTGGATCGGATCAGCTGTGCTCACCGGCCAGTCGCTGCCGGCCGTCAGTCGTGCGCCAGCCCTCTCCAGGTCGCCGAACGGATATTGGCGAGCCGCAAAGCGCGCATCGATAAAAGGAAGCGTCAGCTCGTCGAGCTGCTCCTCGTGGCACGCCCACAACGCCTGGAGATTAGCCGTCGCGTCGAGAGCTGCGAAGCGCCCAGCATCCGCCTCGTCGACCACCTGCAAGTGTGCAAGGTGATGCCGACCGCAGCCGGCGCCGTTGACCGTCCGAGCGTGCTCGACCGCGTCGAGAGCTTCCGTGACGGCGCGATTGCCGAGGGCATGGAAGTGCACCTGCACGCCCTCGGCATCCAATCGCTGTGTGGCCGCGGCCAGCACCGATGGCTCGACGAAGGCGAGCCCAGAATTCGCGGTGGCCTTACCGTCCTGATCCAGATACGGCTCACTCATCGCCGCGGTGAAGTTCTCCATCACACCGTCGACCATGATCTTGACGGCATTCGCGTGCAGCCATTCAGCCTGATCGAGCGACGCAATTCGTTTCCGGCGGGCGGCGAGCTCACCGAGCTGCTCCAGCCCGCGATCGCGTGCCCACCACAGGGCGGTCACGACACGCGCCCGAAGCTCGCCCGTGCTCAATGCACGGGTGTAGACGTCGAGCGTGTCGTAGGAGTCGTCGACAACGTCGACCATCGCATCCTGCCAGCTGGTGATCCCGAGGGAGAGCAGTTCATCTTGGGCGCGCAGCAAACCCTGATAGGCAAGCTCTGCGTCGATGACGGGCTTGACGCCGTCGACGAGTGCCATGGCGCCCTCGTGCAGAACGCCGGACGGCTCCCCAGCTGTGTCACGCTCGATCCGGCCGTCGACCGGGTCCGGCGTGTCACGAGTGATCCCCGCAAGGCTCAGTGCTTTGCTGTTGACCCATACTCCGTGGTGATCCCGGTTGCTGAGCACAGCCGGGCGGCCTCCTGTGACGCTGTCCAAAGACTGGCGAGTCGGCACGCCCCCCGCATAATGATCCATCGACCAACCACCGCCGAGCACCCAGCCGTCTGCCGGTTGGGTCGCGGCGTAGGCCGCAATCAGCTGAAATGCATCGCTCGCGTCGGCACTCTGCGACAGGTCGCATTGCAACAACTCCACGCCGGCTCCGATCGGATGCACGTGCGAGTCGTGGAAGCCGGGTGCGATCAGGCTTCCCGTCAGATCGATCTCACACGTCTGCTCGCCGACGAAGGCTGCTACATCACCGACCGCGACGATCTCGCCATCGGTGATGGCGACATCCGCTCACATCGGGGTTGAAAGCCCGGCCGTGTAGACATCGGCGCCGGTAAGAACAAGATCTGCGCACTGCATCGTGCACCCTCTCCATTGTGGAAACATGGCTGCCAGCGAATTCTTCGCTGCCATTGCAGTGACACTAACCGCATCAATGGCAATTAGTCAACGCCGCTGACAGCACTGATTACAAATTTGTTATCTGGGCGCTAGAGTGAACTTTCAAAAGGGGTCCTCCATGGCGAATTCTGCAACCGACGCACGCAAGCGACGCGGACCGATCGCGCGGCTCGATCGCGACATGATCATCGATGCAGCCCTGACGATCGCGGCGCGCCCCGGCACTACGAGCATCTCGATCCGCGATCTCGGGTCATTCCTCAAGGCCGACCCAACGGCCATCTATCGACACGTCGAAAGCAAAGACGGGCTCGTGCGTCTGCTGTTGGACCGCCTCACTGGCATCGCGTTAGGTCGCAACACAGCGAGCCCGAATGACTGGAAAGAGTATCTTCGTGAATCCGCGCGCATCACGCTGGGCGTCTTCACCGAATATCCGTCAATCGGCGCGGAGGCCGTGCGCCTGAGTTCAGACGGCAGCCACGAACTCGATGTGATCGAGGACATCCTCGCGGCATTCGCGGCGGCTGGCCTGAATCGCTCCGACCGCATCCGGTTCTACGGAATCTGGTCGTTCTACCTCATCTCGTGTTGTGCCGGCGCAGCTCGCGAACGCATGGATTCAGGCGAAAACAGCATGCCCAGTGTCTGGGTCGACCGCAATCTGAACGACGCCGAGAACACGCATCCACAGGTGCGGCAGGCCAGGGCCGAGTTGCTCGCGTTGACCGATATCAGCATTTACATGAGCGGGGTCGAGTTGATCCTCGAGGCCACGGAACGTGCTGCGGCAGCGACCGCCTAAGTTCGGCCGCGATTATGGCGGCGGACCTCGCGCGGTGCGCGGCCACCGAGAAACGACCGACCCGCGTCCACGATGAAGCCTTGGCGGAGTGCTTCGCGACCGATGAGCATCCGAAACCCCATCTGATCCCGGTTGCTCAAGGTCGTCTCGGCCGTGACCGTTCGGCCGAACAACTCGACGTCGACGAGCACGACGATGCGGTTCTCGGCGTGTCCGGAGGAGCTACGCACGGTGCGCCGGTCGTGCACCGCGCACTCCACTGTGATCACATCCTCCACAGAACGTTGCCATGGGCGCACACTGAATCGCACGCGAGGCTGCCCGTCGCCGCCGTCACTGGGCAGCTCTTCGATGTCGAACGCGTGCAGTGCAGAACTTCGCGCTCCGGTGTCGAGTTTGGCCTTGATCCAGGGCACGCCGATGCCCGGCAGGTTGACCCACTCGCGCCAGCCCACGATGGTGCTTGAATGGAGTTCGTCTCTCACTCCACCATCTTGGCAGGGGCCCCGAATGAAACTGGCGATTCTCTCGCGCGCCCCGCAGGCGTATTCGACTCAGCGGCTGCGCGCGTCTGCGCTGCAACGCGGCCACCGAGCGAAAGTGTTGGACACGCTGCGCTTCGCCATCGATCTCTCAGGGCCAGAGCCCGACCTCCAATATCGCGGCAAGTTACTGTCCGACTACGACGCGATCCTGCCGAGAATCGGCAGCTCGATCACCTACTTCGGCACGGCTGTCGTGCGCCAATTCGAGCAAATGGACGTGTATACGCCTAACACCGCGAACGGCATCACCAACTCGCGGGACAAGCTGCGCGCCAATCAGATCCTCTCGCGCCACAGCATCGCGATGCCCGCGACGGCGTTCGTGCACAGCCGGGCCGATGTGCGCCTCGCGATCGAGCAGGTGGGCGGCGCGCCCGTCGTCATCAAACTTTTGGAGGGCACGCAGGGCATCGGTGTGATCCTTGCGCCAGAGGTCAAGATCGCCGAGGCGATCATCGAGACGTTGCATTCGACGAAGCAGAACGTACTGATCCAGAGCTTCATCTCGGAAAGCCGGGGACGCGACATCCGTGCACTTGTCGTCGGCGATCGCGTGGTGGCTGCGATGCGACGCGTGGCGACCGGCGACGAGTTCCGGTCCAATCTGCACCGCGGTGGCACTGTCGAGTCTGTGGTGCTGACTCCAGAGTACGAGTC
>DATCDQ010000094.1:0-30956 GCA_036510655.1 Microbacteriaceae bacterium
ACCGCTGCCAGGCGACGTCGATTGGGGAGCTCTCCGCGAGGCGGCCGTCGAGGCGATGGGCAACGCTTACGTGCCGTATTCACGGTTCCCGGTCGGCGCTGCGGCGCTGGTCACGGACGGTCGTATCGTGGCGGGTTGCAATGTGGAGAATGCCAGTTACGGCGTGACGCTGTGCGCAGAATGCGGGCTGGTCTCCGCGCTGCATATGAGTGGCGGCGGCCAGCTCGTGGCGTTCACCTGTGTCGACGGCAACGGCGAGACGCTCATGCCCTGCGGCCGCTGCCGTCAGCTGCTCTATGAGCACTCGGTTGCCGGGATGCTGCTGGAGACCGTCTCCGGCATCCGCACGATCGATGAGGTGCTCCCTGACGCGTTCGGACCCCGCCAACTCGCCCAGTACCGTGTGTCAGAGCACGGTGATTCCGAGCGCAGCGATTCACGGCGCAGCGATTCACAACGCAGCGATTCACAACATTGGGGAAGTCATGACTGATCCGGCCGTTGAAGCCTTCGATACCGTCGACCTGATTCGTGCCAAGCGCGACCGTCGCGAGTTGTCCACACCCGAAATCAACTGGCTCATCGACGCGTACACCCGCGGATTCGTAGCGGATGAGCAGATGGCCGCGCTTGCAATGGCGATCCTGCTGAACGGCATGAACCGGCGCGAGATCCACGACCTCACGCTGGCGATGATCGCCAGCGGTGAGCGGATGAGCTTCGCAGGACTCGGCAAGCCGACCGTTGACAAGCACTCGACCGGCGGTGTGGGCGACAAGATCACACTGCCGCTGATGCCACTCGTGGCATCTTTCGGCGTCGCGGTGCCGCAACTATCCGGCCGTGGACTCGGCCACACCGGCGGCACGCTCGACAAACTCGAGTCCATTCCCGGTTGGCGCGCAGACCTCACGAACGAGGAGATGTTCGTCCAGCTGCGCGACCACGGCGGTGTGATCTGCGCGGCCGGCTCCGGGCTCGCACCGGCGGACAAGAAGCTGTACGCGTTGCGCGACATCACCGGCACGGTCGAGGCGATCCCGCTGATTGCGTCTTCGATCATGTCGAAGAAGATTGCAGAGGGCACGGATTCCCTCGTGCTCGACGTCAAATTCGGCTCTGGTTCGTTCATGGGCGACATCGCGCGTTCGCGTGAGTTGGCTGAAACGATGGTAGCGCTCGGTCGGGATGCCGGCGTGGCGACATCCGCTCTGCTCACCGACATGAATGTGCCGCTCGGCTTGACGATCGGCAACGCGAACGAGGTGCGCGAATCCGTCGAGGTACTCGCCGGCGGCGGACCTGCGGATGTCGTCGAGCTCACGATTGCACTCGCCCGAGAGATGCTGACCCTGGCCGGTCAGCCGGACGCCGACATCGAGGCCGCCCTGGAAGACGGACGCGCGATGGACACCTGGCGTGCGGTCATCCGTGCCCAGGGCGGCGATCCGGATGCCGCATTGCCGGTCGCGCGCGAGACGCACACGGTCGTCGCCGATCGCGACGGCGTGCTGGTGCGGCAGGATGCACTGCCCTTCGGCATCGCAGCCTGGCGCCTGGGTGCTGGGCGTGCCCGCCAGCAGGATCCGGTGCAACACGCCGCCGGAATCGATCTGCATGCAAAGCCCGGCGACACGGTGCGGGCTGGCGAACCCCTGTTCACGCTGAGTGCGGATGAGCCCGCGCGCTTCGAACGAGCGCTTGCCGCTGTCGAGGGTGCCTGGCGTATCGGCGACGCATCCGAGTACACGCCGCGCGGCCCGATCGTGGCCGAGCGCATCGGCTGACCCGTTGGTCGAGTAGCGAGCGCCAGCAATCCCGTTGGTCGAGTAGCGAGCGCCAGCAAACCCGTTGGTCGAGTAGCGAGCGTCAGCGAGTGTATCGAGACCTGGTGACGGGTCTCGATACGCTCGTTCCTCGCTACTCGACCACCGGGGTGTCGCTACTGGACCGCCTACCGATGCGACCCACCGCGTCGACCACCTGGTCCCAGAACCTCGGGGCATCCAGGTCGATGGCCGCCTGCGACGTGCAGTCGTCCGGTGCGGGGGAGCGGAAGTCCGCGACCGTCATCCCGAGGGTGAGTGTGCCGGTCAGTTCCACGTCAAGTGGCACTCGGCGCACGGTCATGACTGACGGGTCAGCCACATACGCGACGGCGCATACATCGTGAACGGGTGGTGAGTCGAACCCCTGTGCATCCTTGTACGATTCGGTGAAGAACGCGAGAAGGTCGACGACGAGCTTCGACGAGGCGGTGCCGAGCGCGGCGAAGCGGGAGACGACATCCGGGGTGGCGAGCGCCTGGTGTGTGAGATCCAGCCCGACCATGGTGAGCGGCCAGTGCTCGTTGAAGACGATGTGTGCAGCCTCCGGGTCGACGATGATGTTGAACTCTGCTGTGGCGCTCCAGTTACCGGTCGCATAGCCGCCGCCCATCAGCACCACCTCGCGCACCCGGTCGACGATGCGTGGTTCACGCCGGGCAGCCATCGCGATATTCGTCAGCGGCCCCGTCGGCACCAGCGTGATCTCTCCCGGTGCGTGGCTCATCAGGGTGTCGATGATGAGGTCGACGGCGTGGCGTTCGTCGAGCCGCACCGTGGGCACGGGCAGCTCCGGCCCATCCATACCGCTATCCCCATGGATGCTCGCGGCGAACGAACGCGCACGCACGAGCGGGCGGTCCATCCCCGCGGCGATCGGCACGTCGGTGATGCCGGCGATGGTCGCGACGGCCAATGCATTGTGCGTCACCTTGTCGAGCGACTGGTTTCCGGCGACCGTCGTGATGGCTGCCAATTCGATCTCGGGGCTGCCGTGTGCGAGCAGCATTGCGATGGCGTCGTCGTGACCGGGATCGCAGTCGAGAATGATCGTGCGTGGCATGGGGCAATCCTCACTCAATATTTGTAGGTGAAACTAGACTTTGTATATGTAAGACTAAGGGCATGACGACTCTTGCCGAAGAAGGCGCTGCGCGGATCGAATGGATCCGCTCGCGAATGACGATGCTCGCGGAACTCCGCAACGAATTAAAGCAGACCACTCCGTTTGCCGGCCATCGGATCGGAATGTCTCTGCACCTGGAGCCGAAGACCGCAGTGCTGCTCGAGACACTCGCCGCCGGCGGTGCCGAGATCGTGGCGACAGGCAATCACGGTTCCACCCAGGATGATGTCGTCGCTGCCCTCCGCGAGACCGGCATGACCCTGTTCGGTCGACGAGCTGACAGCATCGAGCAGCACCACGCGAACATTGCCGCCGTGCTGGATGCAAGCCCGGACATGCTGCTCGACAACGGCGGCGACCTCACGGCGGGCATCGTGGCGCGCGCGGAGACAGCCCCGGATACGACGGCGCGCGTGATCGGCGGAACGGAGGAGACGACATCCGGCGGCTTGCGCCTGCGCGGCGAACTGGTGGGACGTGTGCCGTTCCCGATGATCGTCATCAACGACAGCATGCTCAAAGCGATCGGCGAGAACAGGCACGGGGTTGGTCAATCCGTGCTGGAGAGCTTCATGCGCATCACGAACGTCATGGTGCCCGGTCGACACGTGCTCGTGATCGGCTACGGCTGGTGCGGGCGGGGGATTGCCGAGTCATTCCGTGCACTCGGAGCGCAGGTGGCTGTCGCCGAAGTCGACGAACTCAAGGCCTTCGAGGCGGCGCTCGACGGCTTCCGCGTCGGCGCCACGGGCGACTTTCTCGGCTGGGCGGATGCCGTGATCACCGCCACCGGGCAGCCCGGCGTTCTCGACACTGCCGACTTCGCGCAATTGCGGGACGGTGTCATCCTGGCAAACAGCGGCCATTTCCCGTGGGAGATCGACGTGCCTGCACTGCGGGCAGTGAGCACCGGGTCGCGGACGATCGCCGACGCCGTTGAGCGCATCGACCTGCCCGACGGACGTCACATCATCCTGCTGGCGGACGGGCGCATGGTCAATCTGGCCGGACGCGATCCGAAGGGCAATTCACTCGAGGCGATGGATCTTGGCTTCATGCTGCAGGTGCTCTCGCTCGAGCGCGTGGCACTCGCGCACGACGACGCGACTCAGGACACCACCGCGCAGGCACCAGACCAGGCGCCAGACCAGGCGCCAGCTCAAGCGCTGCCCGTCGGCCCGCAGCCGGTGCCACGCGACATCGAACGGCGCATCGCGCGATCGTTCCTGGCCGCGCTCGACAGCGCCCGCTGAGGCGAGCGGATGCCCGACTACACCGTCCCAGCCCTGGAAAAGGGGCTCGACGTGCTCGAACTGCTTGCCAACACGGCAACGCCGATCGGGCAGTCCGCGATCGCCGCGCACCTCGGCCGATCGACCGGCGAGCTGTTCCGCGTGCTTCAGACGCTGGAGAACCGCGCGTACATCTCGCGGGACGCCGACAGCGGCCTGTACCTTTTGACGACTCGGCTGCTCGATCTGGCCGGACGGCAGCCGGCGCTGCGCGGGCTCATCCTGCGGGCTGCGGGACCGATGAGCGAGCTGGCGGCGAGCACGGAGCAGTCATGCAACCTCGCCGTGCTGGACGGCGCCGAGGTGCGCGTGATCGCGCAGCAGGAGAGCCCGGCCGACTTCGGTTTCCGCGTGCGCGTCGGCGCCGCCTTCCCGCTCGCATCGACGGCCACTGGCGCGGTGCTGCTGGCATTCTGCTCGGCCGATCAGCGCGACGCTCTGCGTGCTGAGCTGGCGGCTCGCGGCGAAAAGCTGCAGGCTCTCGATGACCGGATCGAGCACATCCGTTCGCGTGGGTACGCGCGTGAGGAGGACGCCCGCCAGGCGGGCATCCTCGACCTGTCCTACCCGGTTTTCGGAGCGGACGGGACGGCCGTCGCCGCACTGACCGTGCCATATGTGGCGACGAGTTACAGTGCGCACGACGCGGATGCGGTTGCCGCCAGAATCGAATCGGCGTCCGCCTCGATCTCGCAACCCATCGCCTCGTAGACTTGACCCGGTGCGCGCAGCGGCGCGTGGCCGAGCGTCGAAGGAGCGGACCGTGAACACTGTGCCCGATGAGTACTTGCTGGCCAGCGGGGAGAGCATCAGCGCCCTGCCGAAGGTGTCGTTACACGACCATCTTGACGGCGCACTGCGTCCGCAGACGATCATCGAGCTGGCCGAGTCACTCGGCATCGAGACCCCTGAGACGGATGCTGCTGCCCTCGGCGATTGGTTCACGAGCCAAGCCGATTCCGGTTCCCTGGTCGAATACCTCAAGACCTTCGACGTGACGATCGGCGTGATGCAGACCCGCGAGGGCCTCGTGCGCGTCGCCCGCGAATACGTGCAGGATCTCGTCGCAGACGGCGTGCTCTACGGCGAGGTGCGCTGGGCGCCCGAGCAGCACCTCACGCGCGGACTCACGCTCGATCAGACCGTTGAGGCCGTGCAGGAGGGCATCGAAGAGGGCATTGACGATGCCGCAGCGAACGGCCGCGAGGTGCGCGTCGGTCAGCTGGTCAGCGCCATGCGCCACGCACATCGGGGCCTGGAGATCGCCGAACTTGCCGTGCGGCACCGCGACAACGGCGTCGTCGGTTTCGACATCGCGGGTGCCGAGGCTGGATTCCCACCGGCGAACCTGCGCACGGCGTTCGACTATCTTGCAGAGCACTTCTTCCCCGCGACGGTGCATGCGGGCGAGGCGGACGGGCTGGACAGCATCCGCAGCGCGCTGATCGACGGTCGGGCGCTACGGCTCGGTCACGGCGTGCGGCTGGCAGAGGACATCGTTGTGGAGCGGCAGGATGACGAGAACACCTTTGTGTCTCTCGGCCGGTTGTCGCAGTGGGTCAAGGATCGCGAGATCGTGTTGGAGACGTCTCCGTCGTCGAACCTGCAGACCGGCGCCATCGCACAGTGGGGCGACGACCTGGTGGATCACCCGTTCGACCTGCTCTATCAGCTCGGATTCCGTGTGACGGTCAACACCGACAACCGCCTGATGAGCGGAACGACGCTGAGCCGCGAACTGGCGCTGCTGTCGGAGACGTTCGACTACGACCTCGACGACATTCTCGCGTTCCAGCTCAACGCGGCCGCGGGCGCGTTCCTGCCGCTCGAGGATCGCGAAGATCTTGCCGATGCCCTGGCTGCGGGCTTCGATGAAATTTGAGGTCTGGGCGGCCGTGGAGCGGGGGCGGCCGGGGGCGGCCGGTGGCGAGGGCGCGAAGCGGGCCGACTTCTCGGCTGAGTGTCAGCCTAGACTCAGCGGGATCGCATCCGTTGTGACGATACGCTGAAGGCATGCCTCTCCCACCGTTGCCGGACGCTGCAATCTCTCTGAGAATTCGCGCACTGGATTGGCGCGATGCGGTTCGTCTTGCGGGCGAGGCGCTGAGCCGTTCTGGCGCGACGCGCGCGGAATACACCGATCGGATGCTGCAGCTCGTCGACGATTACGGCGCGTACATCGTGATCGCACCGGGGCTGGCCCTTGCGCACGCACGACCGGGGCCGGATGTGCACCGTGACGGTCTGAGCGTCGTGACGCTTTCGAATCCGGTCGTTTTCGGGCATCCGCACAACGACCCGGTCTCGATCGTGGTCGGGCTGGCCGTTGCAACACCGGATGCTCATGTCACGACGATCGCAGCGCTCGCGAACGTATTCAACGACCCGCAAGCGATCACGCGGCTCGCGGCCGCGACGGAGCCGGACGAGGTGCGGCGCATTTTTGCCATCGATGAGCGCGAAGCTCAGCCTGACGGAGTCATCGGATGAAGATCGTCGCGATCTGCGGGGCCGGAGTCGGCACATCCGCCGTCCTGAAGGTGAACGCGGAACGGGCGCTCGAACGGTTGAACATCGCCGCGGATGTCACGGCCTCGGATGTCGCGAGCCTCGCCACCACCGCCGCAGACGCGCAGGTGATCCTGACGTCTCCGGAGCTGGTCAGCCGAATCGGGCCGACCAACGCGGACATCGTGGTGATCGAGAACTACTTCGACCTCGACGAGCTTGAGGGCAAGCTCGACGAGGCCCTCGGCTGACTCCCTTTTCGGTCGCATCGCGCAACCCGGTTGCTGGTCGCAGTCCGGTCGCTGGTCGCCGTCCGGTCGCTGGTCGCAGTCCGGTCGCTGAGCGCAGTCGAAGCGCCAGTACCGCCGGTCGAGTAACGCATGAGCGCAGCGAATACGTGTATCGAGACCTGGCCCTGCACCGAATTCAGGTCAGGTCCGGGGTCGGAGACGCAGCCAGGTCGCATCCGCTCTCGCAGCCTGAATACGGCACATGCTCGCCCGTCGCGCCCACTACTATTCGGCGCCGAACGGTGGTGCCGTGCTACTACGCACCACCAGTTGTGTTGGTACCGGCTCGAGTGCCGACAGGGTCGGGCCGTGCTCGATCTCAGCCAGCAACACTTCGATGCTGCGCCGACCGACGACATTGAAATGCTGACGGATGGTCGTCAGTGGCGGCCAGAACGAGTCCGACTCAGGCATGTCGTCAAACCCCACAATGCTCACGTCGCTCGGGATCACAATGCCGCGCTCATGAAAGGCGCGCAGAATCCCGAGCGCCATTTGATCGTTTCCGGCGAACACCGCGGTGACGTCGGTGCGCTCGGCCAACGCGAGGCCCGCCTGGTACCCGGAAACCGTCGACCAGTCGCCGCGCAGGAGCGGCGGAACCGTGCGCCCCTGTCGCACCAGCGTGTCGTGCCAGGATTTCTCTCGTCTGGTCGCCGAATAGGATGCCTCGGGGCCGGCGACATGCCAGACCGTCTCATGGCCCAATTCCAAAAGATGCTCCGTGGCCAGGCGTGCTCCTTGTGCCTGGTCCGTGTCGATCACCGGATAGTCGCTTCGAGCAGCTGAGTCGATGACGACGACCGGCAATCCCGGCGGCAATTCGACATCCGATTGATCGGCGATATGCGCTTCGATGATGATTACCACGCCGTCCACGTCCTGTTCCAGAAGCCGGGTGAATGCGACGCTGACGTCGTGCTGGGTCGGTCGTTCGACCGGAACAAGGGTGATCGAGTAGTCGGCTCGCGCTGCCGCGACCGCGATCGCATCCAATGTGCGCATATTTCCGAACGACGACAGCGTGAACATGATGACGCCGATGTTTCGAAACCTGCCGAGCCGGAGTGCGCGGGCAGCTTTGTTGGGCCGATAGCCCAGTTCCTGCATCGAATTCAGCACGCGCTCGCGCGTGGTCGCTTCCACGTTGGTCAGGCCGTTGGCCACGCGCGAAACCGTCTGCGTCGAGACGCCGGCATGCTCAGCGACATCGCCCATTGACGGGCCACGTGTCCCGCGGTGCGTGGGTGGCGTCAGTGCCATCGGCGACTCCATTTCGACTGATCGTATTGCATGGTGACGTAAACATGTTATTGTTTCGATGCCATGTTGACGTAAACATCAACAGATTCGATCGAGAAAGCGGCCATGACAGCGACGTCCGTACGACGAGAAACTCAGACGCAGCCCGTTTGGCGACGCGATCGCCGCGACTGGCGAGGCTGGGCCTTTGTGGCGCCATTCATGCTGGTCTTCGTTGCGATGATCGTTGTCCCGGTCGTGTACGCACTCTGGCTCAGTCTCTTCCGCCAACAACTTGTCGGGGGAAACATCTTCGTCGGGTTCGGAAATTACCTTGCCGTCTTTCAAGACGGGAAGTTCTGGGAGTCTTTCGGCCGGGTGACGCTCTTCCTGATCGTTCAAGTGCCGATCATGCTCGTGCTCTCGATGGTCGCGGCGTTGGCGCTGGACAGCGCGCGACTGCACGGGGCCCGCTTCTTCCGAATCGCAATCTTCCTGCCGTACGCGGTGCCCGGAGTCGTTGCGGCGCTGATCTGGGGCTTCATGTACGGCGACCAGTTTGGGCTCACCGCCAGCATCAATAGTTTGCTGGGCGCGCACGTGTTGGCACCCTTCAGCGCCTCGTGGATTCTGCCCTCGATCGGCAACATCGTCACGTGGGAGTTCATGGGCTACAACATGCTGATCTTCTATGCGGCGCTGAAGGTTGTTCCCGGTGAGCTCTATGAGGCGGCGGAAATCGACGGGGCAGGTCAGCTTCGCACGGTGGCCAGCATCAAGATCCCTGCGTTGCGTGGCGCCATCGTCATCGCGACCGTCTTCTCGATCATCGGAAGCTTCCAATTGTTCAACGAGCCCAATTTGCTCAAGCCGCTGGCCCCGAATGCGATCTCGAGCTACTTCACGCCGAACATGTACGCCTACAACCTGTCGTTCGCGGGGCAACAGTTCAACTACGCCGCAACCGTCGCCATCGTGATGGGCGTGATCACGGCCGTGATCGCCTACGTCGTGCAAGCTCGCGGGTCACGACAGGAGGACTTCTGATGACGACGGTGAGCAAGGCCGCAAACCGGAGCATAATCCGAACCGCATCGCCCACCAACGCGACCAAGCGGGCGCGGGGCGCCCGACGGCAACGCAAGTCGATCGTGCTGACCATCGTCATGGTCATCTTCACCATCTATTCGGTCGTACCACTGGCGTGGTTGATCATCAACGCCACCAAGAGTCAACAAAGCCTGCTCACATCGTTCGGCCTGTGGTTCGGCAACGGGTTCGATCTGTTCGGCAACATTGCCAAGACTTTCTCCTATGACAACGGCATCTTCCTGCAGTGGTTCGCCAACACGCTGCTGTACGTCGTCGTCGGTGCCGGCGGGGCCACTTTGCTCGCCACCGTCGCTGGCTACGGCATGGCGAAGTTTCGATTCCCCGGTCGGCGCGCCGTGTTCGCCGTCGTGCTCGGCGCCGTGGCGATCCCTGGCACGGCGTTGGCCGTTCCGACCTTCCTGCTGTTCAGCAGCGTCGGGCTGACCAACACGCCGTGGGCGGTCATCCTGCCTTCGCTGATCAGCCCGTTCGGGCTGTACCTCGTGTGGACATTCGCGACGGACGCGGTTCCGGGGGAGTTGCTCGAGGCCGCGCGGATGGATGGCGCGAGCGAGTTCCGCATCTTCTTCACGATCGCGCTGAAGCTGCTTGCGCCCGGCATCGTGACAGTGCTTCTGTTCGCGATCGTTGCCACATGGAACAACTATTTCCTGCCGCTCATCATGCTGAGCGATCCCACGTGGTATCCGCTCACTGTCGGGTTGAGCCAGTGGAGTGCCCAGTCCACCGGGGTGGGCGCCCAGCCGATCTTTAATCTCGTGATCACCGGATCCCTGTTGACAATCATGCCGATTGTCATCGCATTTCTCGTGCTGCAGCGCTTTTGGCAGTCCGGCCTCGCGGCCGGAAGCGTGAAGCAATGACGGGCGCGAGTCCTCGAACCCTGCACGGCCCAATCTCAATGAAGTGAAAGGAAACACAATGACGCGTATTATGCGTTCTCATGCGACTCGTCGCATCGTCACAGCACTGGCTGCCGGTGCGGTGGTTGCTGCATCCCTCGCCGGTTGTTCCTCGGCCGGTACCGGCTCCAACTCCGGGTCGGCATCCGGTACCAGTGCCGTCGACGCCGCGCTGAAGGCGGGCGGGACTATCACGTACTGGACCTGGACTCCCGCGGCCAAGGCGCAGGTCGCCGCGTTCGAGAAGGCGTATCCGAAGGTGACCGTCAAGCTCGTCAACGCGGGCACGGGCACCACGCAGTACACCAAACTGCAAAACGCGATCAAGGCGGGCTCCGGCGCGCCGGACGTCGCGCAGATCGAGTACCAGGTCATTCCGCAGTTCGCGCTCGCAAAATCACTCGTCGATCTCAAGACGTTCGGATTCGATTCGCTCAAGAAGGATTATGCATCCGGCCCATGGGGTGACGTCACCGTCGACGGAGGGTTGTGGGGTCTCCCGCAGGATTCCGGCCCCATGGCGCTGTTCTATAACAAGAAGGTCTTCGACACTTACGGATTGACCGTCCCGACCACGTGGGCCGAATACGCAGCCGATGCGCAGAAACTGCACGCTGCGAATCCGAACGCCTACATCACGAGTGACACGGGTGATCCCGGCATGACCACGAGCATGATCTGGCAGGCCGGCGGTCAGCCGTTCAAGGTTTCCGGCAACACGATTTCGATCAACCTGCAGGACTCCGGGTCCAAGAAGTACACCGCCATGTGGAACCCGCTCGTCGAAAACAAGTTGGTCGCACCGATCGCCGGTTGGACCGATGACTGGTACAAGGCCTTGGGCAACGGCACGATCGCGACTCTGATCTCCGGCGCGTGGATGCCCGGAGTCCTCGAGTCGTCTGTCGCGGATGCCTCCGGTGACTGGCGAGTCGCTCCGATGCCGACCTACGACGGAACACCCGTGAACGCCGAGAACGGCGGCAGTTCGCAAGCGGTGATCAAGCAGAGCAAGCATCAGGCGCTCGCCGCAGGCTTCGTACGTTGGCTGAACAGCAGTGAGGACAGTGTTTCGATCTTCCTGAACGCTGGCGGCGGGTTCCCTTCGACGACTGCCGACCTCACGTCCACGAAGTTCTTGGATACCGCACCGGCATACTTCGGCGGTCAGAAGATCAACGAGGTACTGGCCGCAGGGGCCAAGAACGTGCTGCCCGGCTTCAATCTGCTGCCGTACCAGTTGTATGCCAATAGCATCTTTGCGGACACCGTGGGGAAGTCCTACGAGGGTTCCAGCAGTCTCGACCCTGGTCTGCAGGCGTGGCAGAGCCAACTGGTAACCTACGGCAACCAGCAAGGATTCACCGTCACCGGAAAGTGACGCGGCCCATAGGGCAAACTTGGCGCGCAGTGTGACACGCGTGTGGCCGGCCGTTCCAACGGCCGGCCACACGCGTGCCATGCACACACAAACAAGAGCATTCAGGAGCACGTGCAGTGAGCACTTTCGGCATCGTCGGCGACGACTTCGTTCTGGACGGCCGCCCGTACCGCATCCTCTCGGGTGCGATCCACTACTTCCGGGTACATCCCGACCTGTGGGCGGACCGCATCCGCAAGGCGAAGCTGATGGGGCTCAACACGATCGAAACCTACGTGCCGTGGAATCTCCATGAGCCGGCAGCGGGTGAATGGGTCAGCACGGGTCAAGCCGATCTTGGCCGGTTCTTGGACGTCGTCGCGGCTGAGGGGATGCACGCAATCGTGCGACCGGGCCCATACATTTGCGCCGAATGGGTCAACGGCGGGCTTCCGGCATGGTTGTTCACCGATCCGGAGGTCGGGATCAGGCGTAATGAGCCGCGCTTCATGGCTGCCGTTCAACGGTATCTCGACGAAGTGTTCTCCATCGTCCGACCGAGGCAGGTCACTGAAGGTGGCCCGGTGCTGCTCGTGCAAATCGAGAATGAGTATGGCGCGTACGGCGACGACACAGCGTACCTTCGAAATCTTGTGCGGCTCACGAAGTCGGCTGGCATCACGGTGCCGCTCATCACCGTCGACCAGCCGCAGGATGCGATGCTTCGCGACGGCTCGCTTCCCGAACTACTCAAGACGGCCTCATTCGGGTCCAGATCCACGGAGCGGCTTGCGACCCTCCGTAACAATCAGCCGACCGGCCCGCTGATGTGCTCGGAATTTTGGGACGGCTGGTTCGACAGCTGGGGCGAGCATCACCACGTCACCGACATTGCGCAAGCCGCCGCAGATCTCGATGCTTTGCTGGAGGCGGGCGCATCCGTCAATATCTACATGTTCCACGGCGGGACGAACTTCGGATTCTCCAACGGCGCCAACGACAAGGGTGTTTACAAGCCGATCGTCACGAGCTATGACTATGACGCCCCTCTCGACGAGGCGGGCAATCCGACGGAAAAGTATTGGGCCTTTCGCCAGACGCTGGGGCGCTATACAAGGGTTCCGGATGAGCGACCGGCGCTCGCCGCACCAGCACCCGTGATCAGTACGAGGCTCACTACCAGCGTGCCATTGCGTGATGTGCAGGACCGGCTCGGAACGTGGAGCTGGCGGGACGACCTTCCGGATTTCGGTGCGGTCGGCCATGATGGACCGTTCGCCGTCTACACAACCGAAATCGATATCGCTGAGCCGACAGTCCTGGATCTTGGCGAGGTGCGCGACTATGCACACGTCTTCATCAACAGCGCAAAGGTCGGAACGCTCGCGCGTGACCATCATGAAGCCGCGATCTCTCTGCCCGCGGGCCGCGGATCTCTGAGCATTCTGGTTGAAGACCTCGGGCGGGTCGATTACGGGCCCCGCATCGGGGAGAGCAAAGGGATCATCGGCCCAGCACATCTTGGTGACGTGGAATTGCATCGCTGGGGGGTTCTGCCGATCGACTTGAACCGTTTCGATGTGATCTCGGATGCTTTAGAGTGCGGCAAACCAACGTCGCGCACTCTGATCGGTCCGAGCTTCGCCCGCGGCGAATTCACGCTCGAGTCCGCGGCCGACCTCTTTCTCGACACGTCCGCTTGGGGTAGGGGTGCCGCCTGGATCAACGGCTTCGCCTTGGGACGCTACTGGTCCCGTGGGCCGCAACGCACGCTGTACGTGCCTCGGTCTGTGGTACGCACCGGTACCAACGTTGTGACTATTCTCGAGCTGGAAGCTGCGCGATCCACGGCCGTTCGCTTCGTCGCATCGCCCGACCTCGGTCATCTCGAGTCATAGCGTCGTCGACAGGTTTCGGGACCCCCGCCTGTACCGAATTCAGGTCAGGTCGGGGGTTGGAGACGTCGGCACTGCTGTTTTGGACGGCCTAGCCTGTAATCGGTCTCGTCGGTGGTCTGTTCCTGTGGTCGAGTAACGCATGAGCGCAGCCTGGTCATTGACCGCGGCCCGTTGGCTGAGCGCAGCCGAAGCGCCAGCCTGCACTGCCGCACGGACACGTGGTACAAGGCGGCCCTTCGGCTTCGCTCAGGGAACGATCGCTCAGGGAACGACCACTCAGGCCTCGGTTAGAGCCCGCATCGCCGCAGCGAGGGCCGCGACTCTCGACTCGGCGACCGCCCTGCGCTCCGCAACGGTGCCCTCGTCGCTCGATGCGTCGATGTAGATCTTGAGCTTCGGTTCCGTGCCGCTCGGGCGCACCATCACGCGCGATCCGTCCTCGAGCAAGATGCGCAGAACATCGCTTGGCGGGAGGTTGGCGAAGCCGTCGCTCAAATCGTCGATCTCCGCGACACGCACTGAGCCTAAGGCGGCCGGAGGCTCGCGGCGCAGCGCGGACATGATGCGGGTGATGTCGTCGAGATCGGTGACGCGGATCGAGATCTGACCCGACGCGAAGAACCCGAACTTCTCGGCGAACCGGTCGAGCTGGTCTGCGATCGTGAGACCGTCTGCAGCAAGGGAATTCGCCAGGTCGAGGAACGCGACGGCAGCCGAGATCCCGTCTTTGTCGCGGATCGTGCTGGGGTTCACAAGGTACCCGAGCGCTTCCTCGAAGCCGTAGATCAGGCCGGGAGCGCGTGACACCCATTTGAAGCCGGTGAGCGTGTCCTCGAAATCGAGGCCGTAGGCTGCCGCGACGGCCTTGAGGGCAGGCGAGGAGACGATCGAGCAGGCAAGTACCCCGCCCGCGGCAGAATCTCCGGATGCTGCGGCCTCCGCAAGTTCCGCGGCTCGCCAACCGAGCAGAGCGCCCACCTCGTTGCCGCTCAGTCGGCGGTAGCCGTCTGGCATGGACGAATCCGGGATGGCGACGGCGAGGCGGTCGGCATCCGGGTCGTTTGCGATGACAAGATCCGACCCGGCCTCGCGTGCGGTGGCAAACGCGAGATCCATAGCGCCGGGCTCCTCCGGGTTGGGGAATGCGACCGTCGGGAACGCAGGATCAGGCTCGATCTGGGCCGCGACGACGCTCGGCGCGGCGAAGCCGACTCGAGCGAACGTCTGCTGGGCGGTGTGCCAGCCGACGCCGTGCATCGCCGTGTAGGCGAACGAGACGGCGTCTCGTGGCGCAGCGGACTGTGCGAGGGATTGCGCGACGGAGGCAGTGGCCTCGATGTAGCTCAGCTCCAGCGAGTCTGGCGCGGTTTCGTAGGCGTCCGAGCGGGTGAGGCCGGCCACGCTGCCGGCGGCGACGCGGAGGATGTGGGCGGCGATATCAGCATCCGCCGGGGAGACGATCTGCGAGCCGTGATTGTCGCCGCCGAGGTAGACCTTGTAGCCGTTGTCGTTCGGCGGGTTGTGGCTTGCGGTGACCATGACGCCGGCGCTGGCCTGCAGATGACGCACGGCGAACGCGAGCACGGGGGTCGGCAGAAGCCGGGGGAGCAGGATGGCGCGCACGCCGGCCCCGGCCATCAGCTCGGCGGTGTCGCGGGCGAAGACAGCTGAGTTCTTGCGTCCGTCGTAGCCGATAACGACGGATGGCCGCTCGCCCCGTGTGTTCTCCAGCAAATAGGCAGCGAGTCCAACCGCAGCCTGCGCGACAAGCACGCGGTTCATGCGATTCGGGCCGCCCGCGATCACGCCACGGAGCCCGGCGGTGCCGAACGCGAGCCGGCTGTCGAAACGCGAGTGCAGGTCATCTGTCGCCTCGCGGGAGCCGGCCTCCGCCGCAAGCAGCAGGGCCTGCAGTTCATCGCGAGTCTCCGGGTCCGGGTCTTGCGCGATCCACGCGCGCACGCGCTCGAACAGGTCGGCTTCTGCGGCGCCAGTGGTGATGCTGCCGTCTGCGCTGCTCATAGCGCGTTCACAATCCGTGCGAGCAGTGCGCTGATGACGGGCTCGGCGGTGCGGCCCGCGTCGATGACCTCTTGGTGGCTCAGAGGCGTCTTCTGGATGCCCGCGGCCAGGTTCGTGATGAGCGACATGCCGAGGATCTCCATGCCGGCTTGCCGGGCGGCGATCGCTTCGAGCGCTGTCGACATGCCGACGATGTGCCCACCGATGGTTTTGGCCATCTGCACTTCGGCCGGGGTCTCATAGTGCGGGCCGCGGAATTGACAGTACACGCCCTCGTCGAGGCTCGGATCGATCGAGCGGGCGAGATCGCGCAGCCGGGGCGTGTAGAGGTCGCTGAGGTCGACGAAGGTCGCGCCCTCGAGCGGCGAATCCGCCGTCAGGTTGATGTGGTCGCTGATCAGCACAGGAGTTCCGGGTATCCAGTGCTCCTTGATCCCGCCAGCGCCGTTGGTCAGCACCATCACGGTTGCGCCGGTCGCGGCGGCCGTTCGTACGCTGTGCACGACGCGCCGAGTGCCGTGGCCTTCGTAGTAGTGCGTGCGTGCGCCGATGACAAGCGCGCGCTTGCCGCTGGGCAGCAGGATCGAACGCAGTGTGCCCACGTGGCCCTCGAGCGCGGGCTTGCCGAAACCGACGACATCCGTCGCTGGGATGGTCGCGGTGGTCTCGCCGATCAGGTCGGCCGCCTTGCCCCAGCCGCTGCCGAGAGTGAGGGCGATGTCGTGGTGTTCGACGCCGGTGAGTTCCGCGATCTGAGCAGCGGCGTCACGTGCAACGTCGAACGGATCCGTCTGCGGATCGTCGAGAGGGTTCTGCGGTGAATCTGACATTCCACCACTCTAAGCGAGCACCAAAACGACGGACAATTTCTGTGCCACGCGTGCACAAATGAGCAGCGCGTGGCGTGTCACCACAAGTGTCCGTCGTTTTGTAAAACGCAGCGCCAAAGGGCAGCGCGACGGGCAGCGCCAAGGGCACCGCGAAGGGCAGGGCAGGGCGAAAGAGACTCGGCCGAAAGGGTGCCGCGCGTTTCGCGCTGTGCCGTGCCTACGCGACAATAGAGCAATGGCCTTTGAGTTCGAGCGCAAGCAGAGAATCACCGTCGTCGGGGGCGGGCCCGGTGGGTACGAGGCGGCGCTCACCGCGGCACAACTCGGGGCGGTCGTGGCGCTCGTCGAACGTGCCGGTGTTGGCGGTTCCGCTGTGCTCACCGATGCCGTGCCGTCGAAGACGCTGATCGCGACAGCGGATGCCGCGCACGCGATCGGCGAGGCGGCCGACCTCGGCGTGCAGTTCTTCAGCAGAAACGAGACCGGCAAGCCGGTGCGCCCAGAAGTGGCGGTCAACCTCGCCGCCGTCAATAAGCGGCTGCTCGGGCTGGCTCGGCAGCAGTCGGAGGACATGCGCTCCGAATTGGTGCGAGCCGGCGTGCAGATCATCGCAGGCGAGGGGCGACTTGACGGCACCGGCGCTGTCATCGTTTCGACCGCCAAAGGCAAGAACGGCACGGATTTCGACCGGATCGAATCCGACACGATCGTCGTCTCAGTCGGTGCCAGTCCGCGCCTGCTGGCGAGCGCGATGCCGGACGGCGAACGCATCCTCACCTGGACGCAGCTGTACGAGCTGCAGACGGTGCCGGAGCACCTCATCGTCGTCGGCTCCGGCGTCACTGGCGCGGAGTTCGCGTCGGCCTACATGGCGCTCGGCTCGAAGGTCACGCTGATTTCCAGCCGCGAGCGGGTGCTGCCCGGTGAAGACGCCGACGCCGCCACGGTGATCGAGAAGGTCTTCAAACGCAACGGCATGACGGTGCTCTCGAAGTCTCGTGCCGAATCAGTGGAACGCACGGACGACGGTGTGCGCGCAATACTCTCCGACGGGCGCACGGTCGAAGGCAGCCACTGCCTGATGGCTGTCGGTTCGATTCCGAACACCGCTGACATCGGCCTCGAAGAGGCCGGCGTGCAACTGACGGAATCGCGCCACATCCGCGTCAATCGGGTCGCGCGAACGTCCATGCCGAACATCTACGCGGCCGGGGACTGCTCGGATTTGCTGCCACTGGCATCCGTCGCGTCGATGCAGGGGCGCACCGCCGTGTTCCACGCGATGGGCGACGCGGTCAGCCCGATCGAACTGCGCAACGTCAGCTCGAACATTTTCACGCAACCGGAGATCGCGACCGTCGGCTGGACTCAGAAGCAGATCGAAGAGGGCATCGCCCAGGGCGACATCTACAAACTGCCGCTCAAATCGAATCCGCGGGCGAAGATGATCGGCATCAAGGACGGCTTCGTCAAACTGTTCGCGCGCACCGGCAGCGGCACGGTGATCGGCGGCGTCATCGTTGCGCCGCGCGCCAGTGAGCTGATCTTCCCGCTCGCGCTCGCTGTGGAACACCGGCTCACCGTCGACCAGGTCGCACGCGCGTTCACGGTGTATCCGTCGCTGTCCGGCTCCATTTCGGATGCTGCGCGCGCCATGCACATTGTTCTGTAGCCCGAGCGTTGCGGATGCCGCGTTGGCGCGGATGCAGCGCCGGCGCGTCGATCGCGCCGTTCGTTCCTGAATTCTCGGCGTCGACTTTCTGTGAATCCGTACAGGAAAGTGCGCCCAAGTTAGGTATTTCCTTTGTGTTTGCGCTGTGGACCCGCCTGAAGAGTATTTTCCAAACCGGGTGCTGCTGCACAAGATGCCGCGGTATCCGCCCGCGATCCGGGATGGATCCCGACCATAAGGAGACGACGATGTCGAGTATCAAACACGATTTACCCCCAGTAGCTTCGGAGGTGAAACTCAAGAGACATGTCGGCCCGATCGGGCTGTTGTTCGCGGCGATCGGCTCGATCATCGGCTCCGGATGGCTGTTCGGCGCGTTCAATGCGTCCGCGATCGCAGGACCGGCTGCGATCTTCTCCTGGTTGATCGCCGGGGTCATGATCATCCTGATCGGGCTGTGTTACGCGGAGCTCGGGCCGATGTTCCCGATCTCAGGCGGTGTGGTTCGCTATCCGCACATGGTGTGGGGATCCTTCGGCAGCTACACGATGGGCTGGATCACCTGGATCGCATCTGCTGCGGTGCCGGCGATCGAGGTGGAGGGAGCGCTGACCTACGGCACCAAGTACGCGCCGTTCACCGTCCTCGCAAAGGACGGGGGCACATCCGCTCACGTGCTAACGCCGCTCGGAATGGTCGTGGCGATCATCCTGCTCGCCGTCTTCGTCGTGATCAACTACTTCGGTGTGCGCCTGTTCGCTCAGGTCAATACCGTGCTGGTCTGGTGGAAGATCTTCGTGATCGCCTTGGTGATCGTTGTCTTCATCCTTACGGCCTTGGCGACCTCGGGTGCTCAGGCGATCGGCAACTTCGGGTCTCACGGGTTCGCCCCGAAGGGTTTCGCGGCAGTCTTCGTGGCTATCTCGACCGCAGGCATCACCTTCTCGTTCCTTGGTTTCCGCCAGGGCATCGAGTTGGCCGGTGAGACGACGAACCCGAAGCGGAACATCCCGTTGGCTGTCATCGGGTCGGTCGCGATCACCGCGGTGCTGTATGCGCTGCTGCAGGTCGCCTTCACGATGATGGTTCCAGCCAAGGCGCTGTCGCATGGCGGATGGGCCGGCCTTGCATTCACCAACGACTTCGGGCCGCTCGCCGCTCTCGCGGCGATTGCCGGCATCGGCTGGTTGGCGTATGTGCTGTATTTCGACGCGATCATCTCGCCGTTGGACACGGGGCTCATCTACACCACGGTGACGTCGCGCGTTTCATACGCCGTGGGTCGCAATGGCAACGGGCCGCGCTGGCTGGCAACGAACAACAAGCACGGCGTTCCGGTCTGGAGCCTGATCCTGTCGTTCTTCGTCAGCATCATCCTGTTGCTGCCGTTCCCAAGTTGGCAGCAATTGGTCGGATTCATCACCAGCGCGACCGTTCTGTCCTTCGGCACGGGCCCGCTCGCTCTCGCGGTGATGCGCCGTAAGCTGCCGAACCGCGAGCGCACGTTCAAGTTGCCAGGCGGGGACATCATCCCGTTCCTCGCCTTCTACAGCACCAACATGATCGTGTACTGGGCCGGTTGGGCGACGAACATGGACCTGATGATCTCGATCCTGATCGGTTACGTCTTCCTTGTCATCTACCAGTTGACGAGCAAGCGGCCCGACCGTGCACCGCTCGACTTCAAGGCGAGTGCATTCTGGGTGCTGCCCTGGCTGGTGCTGATGACGCTGGTGAGCTGGCTGTTCGACCCGGCGAGTCATCCCGGAATGTTCTTCTGGGTGTTCCTGATCAACCTCGTGATCACCGCGGTGATTTATTACATCGCAGTGAAGATCACGCTGCCGACGGCGAAGATCGAGCAGTACATCGAGGCAGCATCGCACGAGTCCGAGGTCGAGGACGAAACCCTTGCCGGCGGTCACATCGGCTGACCCCTCGTTGGTCGAGTAGCCCGCGAGCTTTCGGTCCCTGAGGTCCCGTTGGTCGAGTAGCCCGCGAGCGCAGCGAGCGGGCGTATCGAGACCCCGTACGCAGTTGTGTGTGGGTCTCGATACGCGTATTCGCTGCGCTCGTGCGCTACTCGACCACCGGCGGACGCACGGTCAAACGATATTGAGCAGTCGGTGACCCGACGACACGGTCGCGCCGACCTGCGCGTTGAGCTCGGCGATGGTGCCGTCCTTGTGGGCGGTCATCGGCTGCTCCATCTTCATGGCCTCGAGCACCAGGATGAGGTCGCCCTTCACGACCGCGTCGCCCTCGTTGACAGCAAGTTTGACGATCGTGGCCTGCATCGGCGCGGTCACCGAATCGCCAGTTGACGTCACGACGGCGTGCGAGCTGCCGCGGCGTCTCGGTGCGGGGGAGGCGATGGCGTGGGCGCCGGGCTTGCCGAGCAAACGTGTCGGCAGGCTCACCTCGATGCGCTTGCCTTCGACCTCGACGACCATGCTGTGCCGACTTTCGGCCGGACGCTCGGCCTCGGCCTCGCCGCTCCACGGTTCGATTTCTCCGGTGAACTCGGTTTCGATCCACCGCGTGTACACGCTGAACGGTTCGCCGTCGGCCGGCGCGAACGCCGGGTCGTTCACCACAGCGCGGTGGAACGGCAACACGGTCGGCAACCCGGTGACTTCGAACTCGTTCAAGGCGCGGCGGGCACGATCGAGTGCCTCATCGCGTGTCGTGCCCGTGACGATCAGTTTCGCCAGCAGTGAATCGAACGCACCGGAGATCTCATCGCCGGATTGCACGCCGCTGTCGACGCGAACGCCGGGCCCGCCTGCGGGCTTGAACACGTGAATCGGTCCGGGCGCCGGCATGAAGCCGCGCCCGGCATCCTCTCCATTGATGCGGAACTCGAACGAGTGCCCGCGCGGCGCCGGATCGTCATAGTCGAGCGTGCCGCCCGCCGCGATACGGAACTGCTCGCGCACCAGATCGATTCCTGTGACCTCTTCCGAGACCGGATGCTCGACCTGCAGTCGCGTGTTCACCTCGAGGAACGAGACCGTTCCGTCTTTTCCGATCAGGAACTCGCAGGTACCGGCGCCGACGTACCCGACGGCCTTCAGGATGGCCTTCGATGCCCGGTACAGCTCGGTGGTCTGTTCCTCGGTCAGGAACGGCGCTGGGGCCTCCTCGACGAGCTTCTGGTGGCGGCGCTGGAGCGAGCAGTCGCGAGTGGAGATCACGACGACGTTGCCGGCGGCATCCGCCAAGCACTGCGTCTCGACGTGGCGTGGCTGATCGAGGTACTTCTCGACGAAGCACTCGCCACGTCCGAATGCGGCAACGGCTTCACGGGTGGCGGACTCGAACAGCTCGGGAATCTCCTCGCGGGTGCGCACCACCTTGAGTCCGCGGCCGCCGCCGCCGAACGCGGCCTTGATCGCTACGGGCAAGCCGTGCTTGTCGACGAACGCGAGAACCTCCGCAGCATCGACGACCGGGTTGAGGGTTCCCGGCGCCAGTGGCGCGCCGACGCTTTCGGCAACGTGCCGGGCAGACACCTTATCGCCGAGGCGCTCGATGGCCTCCGGCGACGGGCCGATCCAGGTCAAACCGGCTCCGATCACGGCGCGTGCGAAATCGGCGTTCTCCGCGAGGAATCCGTAGCCGGGGTGAACGGCATCCGCACCGCTGCGCCGGGCGATCGAGAGAAGTTTGTCGATGACGAGATAGGTTTCGGCACTCGTGGTGCCGCCGAGTGCGTATGCCTCATCGGCGAGCCGCACGTGCAGAGCGTCGCGATCCTGGTCCGCATACACCGCGACGGATGCGATCCCGCTGTCCTTCGCCGCTCTGATCACTCGAACGGCGATCTCGCCCCGGTTGGCTATGAGGACTTTCGTAATTCGCGGCACAGTTCTCTAGCCTATTGCGCGCCGTGCCCGCCGTTTTAGTCGGTGCCCACAAAAACGCGGGAAAACGCGGTGGGATGTCTACAAACGATTCCAGAGGCTCGTCCAGTCGTAGCCGAGCTCGCGCACGAGTCCGCGCAACGTTGACAGTGACAGTCCGACCACGGTGCTCGGGTCGCCGTCGACGTTGGTGATGAACGGACCGCCGAGACTGTCGATCGTGAAGGCGCCCGCGACGGCGAGCGGCTCTCCGGATGCGACGTACGCGTCGATCTCGCCGTCGGTGATGTCGCTTGCGAACGTGACGGATGCGTTCGCCACCGCCCCGATCGCAGCCCGAGCACCTGCGGCGCTGTGGTCGATCAACCAGTGGCCGGAGTGCAGCAGACCGGTGCGGCCGCGCTGCTGGTGCCAGCGTTGCCGAGCGACCTCGGGCCGGCGCGGTTTGCCGTAGATGATGGCATCGAGTTCGAAAGCGGAGTCACCCCCGAGGATCAAGCCGTCGATCGGGGCGCCGTCGATGAGGAGATCGGCGACCGCCTCGGCTTTGGTGCGAGCGAGCAGTTGCACGAGCTCACTCGGCGTGAGTGGCTGCCCGCTTGACGATTCCGCTGCCGCGACGGCGGCAGGCTCGTCGACGCGCGACGGCACGACAACCGGTTCGACGCCCGCCGCCCGCAACAGCGCAAGACGTGCAGGGGAGGTCGAAGCGAGGTACAGGCGCATCTACTCAGGCTACCGACGGTGCCGTACGGGCAACGCACCAGTATGGAATGCTCGTCAGGTGGCCAAGAACAGAAATCATCGACGTCCCGCGGCAGCGACCGCGGAAGAGTCCGCGTTCGTCGGCACCGAGATCGAACTCGACATCACGAACGTGGCGCACGGTGGTGTGTTCGTCGCCCGGCACGAGGGCCGTGTCGTGTTCGTGGGTGACACCATACCCGGTGAGCGCATTCTTGCTCGCGTGACCGAGGCGCGCCACGGCAGCTTCTGGCGTGCCGAAGCGATCAAGGTGCTCGAGGCCTCGCCACATCGGCAAGCACACGTCTGGGCGGCATCGTCCATCGACCGTGCCCCCGGCGAACGAGCCGGCGGCGCCGAATTCGGGCACATCGAACTGCAGCATCAGCGCGAACTGAAGTCCCAAGTGATCGCGGACGCCCTCAGCCGCATGGCCCACCTCGAACTCACACCGGTCGTCGAACCCGTGCCGGTCCGCGCGCCTGCAGCCACCCCCACCACCTCACCCACCTCAACCACCTCACCCCCCGACGACGGCCTCGGCTGGCGTACCCGAGTGCGCCTCCAGATGGCCCAGGACGGCACTGTTGGGCCGTACGCGGCACGCACGCACCGAGTTGTGCACGTGGACGACCTTCCCCTGGCAACGTCCGTCGTCGCCGCTGCAGCGCCGTTGCGTGGGCAGTTCGAGGGGGCGGCATCCATCGACATCATCGGGCCGAGCACCGGCGGCGAGATCGTGCTCGTGAACGAGCGCCGCAACGAGCGCCGAAACGAACGCGAGCCCGCCCGTGGCCCGGCTCGCCCGTCGCCGCACGTGATTCGCGAGCGGGTCGGCGAGCGCGAATTCCGCCTGGATGCCCGTGGCTTCTGGCAGGTGCACTCGGGTGCGCCCGCCACCCTTACCCAGGCGGTGCAGAAGGCCGTCGACGCCGCGCTGTTCGATCCGGATGCCGCCAATCTCGATCTCTACGGAGGCGTCGGGCTGCTCGCCGCAGCGCTCTGCGACCGCTTCGGGTCGTCGACACGGATGACTTCGGTCGAGTCCGATTCGAACGCGACCGAATTCGCGGCGGACAATCTTGCGGACTGGATCGGCGCATCCGCCATCACCGACCGCGTCGACCGGTTCGTGGCGCGATCGGTTGCGCAGGCATCCGCACACGAACGCGACCGCCAGCGGGCGGCGACGGTGGTGCTGGATCCGCCGCGATCTGGTGCGGGCAAAGACGTCGTTGACGGGCTGCTGGCGCTGTCGCCGGCGCAGCTCGTCTACGTCGCCTGCGATCCTGTCGCATTCGCGCGTGATGCCGCGCTGTTCGCGGCCGGCGGCTACAGCGTGCGCGGATTGCGTGCATTCGACCTGTTCCCACAGACGCACCACGTCGAACTCGTCGCACTTCTGACCCGATGAGCGCCGGCGCTGTGAGTACGATGAGTCGCATGGTGCGCGTAGCGATCGTTGATGACCACGAGTCGGTGCGTCTCGGGCTCCGTGCGGCGTGCCAGGATGCCGGCTTCGAAGTGGCTGCCGCGGCGGCCAACGTGGCCGAACTCGAACGCAAGCTCGGCGATCGCGACTGTGACATCGTCGTCCTCGACCTGTCGCTCGGCGACGGTTCTGTCGTCACGGACAATGTCAAGCGGCTTCAGGTGCGCGGCTTCGCCGTGCTCGTGCACAGCATCGCCGATCGCGTGGCTAGCGTGCGCGAAGCGCTCGCGGCCGGGGCGGCAGGAGTGATCCCGAAGTCTGCCCCGACGACGACCGTCATGGCGGCGATCGCAACCGTCGCATCCGGAAATGTCTTGAACAACGTGGAGTGGGCCAGCGCCATCGACGCCGACAACGACTTCGCGAAGGCGCAACTCGGCCGGCGCGAGCGCGATGTGTTGCACCTTTACGCATCCGGGCTGCCGTTGAAGGCCGTCGCCGGGCAGTTGGGGATCGCGCATTCGACGGCCCGTGAGTACCTCGACCGGGTGCGCGCGAAGTACGTCGAGGTCGGCCGTCCAGCGCCGACGAAGGTTGACCTTCTGCGTCGTGCCGTCGAGGACGGCATTCTGCCCGGTCTGGACGCGGACGCGCCCAATGGCCGCGCCTGATCGCCTGGCGGTGACACCGCAGCTCGGTGTGCCGACGCCCGGTAAGCCGCTGAGCCGTCGGCGGATCGAACGACTGTTCAGCAGAGTCGTCGCGGTCTTCGGGGTCGTGTTCGCGGTGCAGATCATTCCGGGGCTGACGGATGCGATGCGGCTGTTCGCCGAACCGTGGGCGTCGGTGAGCGCTGCGGTCCTCCTTGGAACCATGGTCTGGGTGGTCGTGGCGGCGACGATTCAGCGCGCGGTGGCTGTGAGCATGGGCACCGCAGCCATCGTGTATGTCGCGTCATTGCTCACCTGGCCGCTCTTGGTGACCGATCCGTCCTCGATTCCGGCTACGCCCTGGCTGTGGTATCTCTGCACGGTTGCAACGGCGTATGCGGCGATCGCGTTTTCACTGCCTATTGCAGCGATTTACACGGTGTTGACCCCGATGATCTACGGTGTGCTGCGGGCTTCTCCCTATGGCGGTGATTCGACGCTGACCGGTGCGATTCTGGATGCCGCGTACGCGGTGATCCTCGGCGGGGCGCTGCTGATCATCATCACGATGGTGCGCCAGGCCGCATCGGGTGTGGACGCGGCACAGGCGGCCGCCCTTGACCGGTACTCGGCCGTCGCGCGCGAGCATGCCAGCGAGGCGGAGCGCGCCGAGGTCGACGCAATCGTGCACGACAGTGTTCTGACGACGCTGCTGGCGGCCGCCGGCGCGCGGTCGCCTGAGGCGATGACACTGGCGGCGCGGATGGCCACAGAGGCCATCGGCCACTTGGATGCGGCCGCCGACGCGGTGCCCGAGGACGGTGCCGTTCTCGGCCTGGACCGATTGAGCGAGCGGATCTCGTCGGCGGCGCGCTCGTTCTCGGCGCCGTTCGCCGTTTCTCAGGCCGGCGTGACGGATGCCCCGATTCCCATGATCGTCGCCGACGCTCTGCACGCTGCGGCCGTGCAGGCGATGGTCAACAGCATCCAGCATGCCGGCCGAGCGGATGCTCACCGCAGCGTTTCGATCGTCGGGCTCGAGCCTCACGGCGTGCGCGTGTCGGTCACCGATGACGGTGTCGGCTTCGACCCGGCCGCGGTCGGACCGGAGCGACTCGGGTTGCGCGTTTCGATCCTGGAGCGGGTTGCGAGGATCGGCGGCGAGGTCACGGTGCGTTCGGCCCCAGGCGAGGGCGCGACCGTTGCATTGTCGTGGGATGCCGAGACTGCGGAGCCCGGTGGCACGGCATCCGGCAGCACGGTATCCGGCCGCACGGTATCCGGCAGCGATGCGTCCGGCAGTGCATCATCCGGCAGGGACGCGGCGGCTGCCGCTTCCGACGACGCGCCCCGAGGCGGTGACCTCGGATGATCACCATTCCGCGCACGCTGCTGATTGCACTGGCTGCACTGTTCTCTGGCTACCACGTGTTCTTGGCCGTCAACTCGTTGGCGACTCCACAGCACGCCGCCCCGATCATCGTCGCCCTCGTGCTGTATGCCGTCGCGACGGCGGCGACGCTCTGGTCGACGACGGCCGCGCGGATGCCGATGTGGCTGGCAGCGTTCGACTTCGCCGTGTGCGCTGCTCTGCCACTGCTGGTGACCAGTCAACTCGATGCATCTGCTCGAAACGGCTACGCCACCTGGTACGTGGCCGCTGTCGGCACGCTGATGACGATTGTCGCGGTGCGACGGCGGCAAGTGTTCGCCTGGCTCGGCGTCGGATTTCTCGTCGTGCAGACCGTGCTGTGGACCGGCAGCGTTCTCGCCCTGGGCGGTCTCGGAGTCGTCGGAAGCGTCGTCTGGGTTACCGCCGCCGTGCTCCTGGCGCACGCGCTGACGAGGGCGGCACGCGACGCGCAGCAGTTCATTCTGGCCGAGCGGCAGGCAGCACAGTGGCAGGCTGCGCAGGAGGCACACCTGTCGGAGCGGCAACACCGGCTGGCTCACACCTATCGGATGGCCGCCCCGCTGCTGACCGAGATTGTAAGGAGTCGAGGCGAGCTGACGGCGAGTCAGCGCCGCGAGTGCAGGCTGCTGGAAGCCACGATGCGTGACGAAATCCGCGGTCGACAGTTGCTGAACGATGACGTGCGCGCGGAGGTGGCCGCAGCCAGGCGCCGAGGCACGACGGTCACACTGCTGGATGAGGGCGGCCTCGACGACCTGGATGCCCCCGCGCTTGACGTCGTTCTGCACGGCCTCGCCCGAGCGGTGCACACAGCACGCGTCGACACGCTCATCGTGCGCACGGTGCCGCGCTCCTCTGAGATCGCCGTCACCGTGGTGGGTTTACGCACCGTCGAACAGGTCGAGTCGGCTGAAGAGGTCGAAGACGAGGTCGAACTGTGGCTGGAGATCCCACGCACGCAGACGCCTGAGCAGGAGCCGTCCGGGCAAAAATAAAGAGGGCCAGCATAAAGCCGGCCCTCTTGTAAAGCCCCGAGTCAGGGCGATAACCCGAATATCGCCCTGACTCGCCCCCAAACATTCGCCCGCTTACCCTAGTCGGCGAATGATTGGCGGTGTAACTCTTTGAGAGACACCTAGCACTACCAATATCCCCGCTTTTGAGCGTGGCGTATAGTCGTCATTTTGGAGGACTAGTGGGGGACAATATCGCGTCCCTCAGAAACCATTCTGTACGAACTGCGCGTGCTGTGCAATGGCTGGCAGTGTTCGTCGGGGTACGGAATGCTTCGGGCGAAGCCGTCGCGCTGCTTCGCCCGAGTCGGTCAGCGGCGGTCACTGAAGAAGCTTTGCCACGCGCCAGGACCGGGCGCGATCGGTGCGCGCAACCGGCGTTGGCTCCGCTGCCACACGGATGGCGCAGTCTGTGCGTCCGCCTCGATGCCGGCGTGCTCCTGCAGTGCGGCCGTTACCACGGCCGTGACGGCCGCGATCTCGGTGGGTGTCACGTTTGCGGTTCGGAAGGCGATGTCCAGCGGTGTGTCGAGATCCGGAGAATGGCGTGCGTTCATCGGCGTGTGCTTCCTTGAGTAGCGCTTGGTGAGCTAGAGCGGCTAGAGCGGAATGTTCCCGTGCTTCTTCGGCGGCTGGATCGCGCGCTTTGTGCGGAGCGATCGCAGTGCCTTGATCACGGCGACCCGGGTTGCTGCGGGCTCGATCACGCCGTCGAGTTCGCCGCGCTCGGCCGCGAGGAACGGGCTGGCGACGTTGTAGGTGTACTCATTGGCGAGTCGGGTGCGCACGGCAGCGACGTCTTCGCCGTTCTCCTCAGCGCGTTTGATCTCACCGCGGTAGAGGATGTTGACCGCACCTTGCCCGCCCATGACGGCGATCTCCGCGGTCGGCCAGGCCAGGTTGATGTCGGCGCCGAGCTGCTTGGAGCCCATGACGATGTATGCACCCCCGTAGGCCTTGCGGGTGATCACCGTGACCAGGGGAACGGTTGCCTCAGCGTAGGCGTAGAGCAGCTTGGCGCCGCGACGGATGACGCCGGTCCACTCCTGGTCGGTGCCGGGGAGGTAACCGGGCACATCCACGAGGGTGAGGATCGGGATCGAGAACGCGTCGCAGAACCGCACAAAGCGCGCGGCCTTTTCACCCGCGTCGATGTTCAGCGTTCCGGCCATCGCGTTCGGCTGGTTGGCGATGATACCGATCGAGTGGCCCTCGACGCGGGCGAAGCCGATCACGATGTTTGGGGCGAACAGCGGCTGAACCTCGAGAAAGTCGCCCTCATCCACGAGGTGCTCGATGATCGTCGTCACGTCATACGGTTGGTTCGGCGAGTCGGGGATGATCTCGTTGAGTTTGCGGTCGGCATCCGTGATCTCGAGTTGTGCTTCGCTCTCGTAGACCGGCAGCTCGGCGAGATTGTTGTCGGGCAGAAAGCTGATCAGCGTGCGCGCGAAGTCGAGCGCATCCTGTTCGTCGCTTGCCAGGTAGTGGCTGACCCCGGAGATCTTGTTGTGCGTGAGCGCGCCGCCGAGCTCTTCCATGCCGACGTCTTCGCCGGTGACGGTCTTGATGACATCGGGGCCCGTGACGAACATCTGGCTGGTCTTGTCGACCATGATCACGAAGTCGGTCAGTGCGGGGGAGTACACGGCTCCGCCCGCTGCCGGGCCCATGATGATCGACAGTTGCGGGATCACACCGCTGGCCGCCGTGTTCTTGCGGAAGATCTCGCCGTATTTTCCGAGCGCGATCACACCCTCCTGGATGCGTGCGCCGCCCGAATCGAGGATGCCGATGATCGGCACCCCGGTCTTCAGCGCGTGGTCCATCACCTTGATGATCTTGTCGCCGGCGACCTCGCCGAGCGAGCCGCCGAAGATGGTGAAGTCTTGGGAGTACACGGCGACGTTGCGACCGTGGATCGTGCCGATGCCGGTGACGACGGCGTCGCCGTATGGCCGCTTCGCGTCCATCCCGAACGCGGTGGTGCGGTGGCGGATGAACTCGTCGAACTCGACGAACGACCCCGGGTCTAGCAGCAGGTCGATGCGCTCGCGCGCCGTCATCTTGCCCTTGGCGTGCTGCTTTTCGACGGCGGCGAGCCCGCTTGCGGTCACGGCTTCGTGGTAGCGGGCCTTGAGATCGGCGAGCTTGCCTGCCGTTGTGGCGAGATTCTCGCGCACCGTTGATTCGTTCTCGGTCACGCGGTTCACTCTACCGGCAGGCATCAGGGCGAACCCGTTGACGGAATGCCACAAACCTGGAGCCAGTCGTTGGTACGGCGTAGGTGCGTCGCTCGTCGCGCAACCAAAACGACGGACTTTTTGCACGAAAGGCCCAGGCTCCCATGCGTCGCCCGGCGCGTCGCGACTTTTGTCCGTCGTTTTGGTCGAACGCTCTTTGGGAGACGAGCCTGTTGAGAAAGCGACCGACCGCCGCTCAGAGGACAATAGGGGGCATGGACTTTCCCCTGAGCAGTGCCGTCGTTCCGCGCCTGACGGTGCTCGAGCATGCCGGTTCGACCAACGACGAACTCGTCCGCGCTGCGACCGGGGCGGATGCCGAATTCTGGCCGGAACTCTCGGTGATCATCACAGACGACCAGCGCAGCGGGCGCGGGCGGCTTGGGCGGGCGTGGAATGCCCCCGCCGGCACGTCGCTGGCGATCTCCGTGCTGCTGCGGCCCGCGGCATCCGCCAGCGCAGCAGGCGCGGGCCTGTCGGTCGACAGCCTCGGCTGGATTCCGCTGCTCGCCGGGCTGGCGATGACCCGCGCCGTGCGCAGCCTCGGAGTGGACGCGAGCCTGAAATGGCCGAACGACGTGATGGTCGACGGGAAGAAGCTGTGCGGCATCCTCTCCGAGCTCCTGCCGGGCGCTACCGGCGTTGTGGTCGGTGCCGGGCTGAACGTTTCCATCGGGTCGGATCAATTGCCGGTCGACACGGCAACCTCTCTGCTGCTCTCCGGGGTGGCGAACCCCGAACCGGATGCCGCGCTCGCCGCCTACCTGACCCACCTGCAATCCCTCTACCGCAGCTTCGTCGACGCCGGAGGAGATGCTGAGGCGAGCGGCTTGCGCCGTGGCGTCGCATCGGCCAGCGACACGATCGGTCGCAACGTTCGGGTGCAGCTGCCGTCCGGCGGGCCGCTGATCGGAATGGCGACCGGGCTGGACACGCTCGGGCGTCTCATTGTGGACACGAATGGCGCTCTCACGGCGGTGGCCGCTGGTGACGTCACTCATTTGAGGTATTAATGACTCATGACCACTGTTGAGGCGAGCCTGGCGCAGCCGGCCGAGCGTGTGATCGCGCGGCTGAGGCCGCATGCGCGCGCCCTCTTCTGG
Source organism: Microbacteriaceae bacterium (assembly GCA_036510655.1). GTDB lineage: Bacteria > Actinomycetota > Actinomycetes > Actinomycetales > Microbacteriaceae > Rathayibacter_A. Next base: position 30,547 of record DATCDQ010000094.1, read on the forward strand.
CCGAGCATCGTGCTCATCGCGTGTTGCGCGGCGGTCGGGTATTGGGGCGGCAACCTGCCGGATTACTGGCAGAACATGCTCGTGTTTACCGGCGCCGGTCTGATCGTGCTGGTGTTGTTTCTGCTGCCGCTGGGTTCCTGGTTGAGCACGCGCTATACGATCACGACGCGGCGGATCATTCTGCGGCACGGCTTCTTCGTGCGAGAGCGGCAGGAGTTGCTGCACAGTCGCAGTTACGGCGTTTCGGTGAAGAAGAACTGGCTACAGGCCGCGTTCGGGTCCGGGGACCTTCGCATCGACTCCGGCGGGGATGGGCCCGTCGTGCTGAGGGACGTTCCCAAAGCCAATCTCGTGCAGGGTGCGCTGCACGACCTGATGGAGAGCAGTCAGAATCTGCTCAATGCGCGCCG
>DATCDQ010000095.1:0-24375 GCA_036510655.1 Microbacteriaceae bacterium
CAGCAATGAGGGGCGGAACCTCGCGCGTTTGAAGCAGTGCACGCAGTTGCGCCACGCTGCAACCGTCGAACACGACGGTGCAACGGCCGCGCATGGCGCTGAACAGGCTCCAGCGAGCCTGCCACCCGTCGGGGCTGCCGAGGAGGATACTCCTGATCGCAGGTTCCGAGCCGTCGAGAATACGCAGTGCTCCGCTGGTGGCCGCACCACTGTCGCCAACACGGTCGGCCACCGCATCGAGATCCACCACCTCGATCACTCCCGCGCTCAGCCCGGCTGCATGATCACGCAGCGACCGGATGCGCGCCGCCGGCGACCGAGTCACGACGATCGTCATGTCGTCGCCCCAGCGCACGACCGGTGGCTGATTTCGACCATCAGGATCGACCTGAGCGGCCCGACGTCCGGAACGTACTTTCTGCGCCCGTTCGTTCTCCGGCCACACGAGCTGGATCCGATTGCCGCGCCAGACGCCGGCGCCGGGTTGGGCTCGTTCGTCGTACAGTTCGGCGGGAGCGCCGGCCAACACATGATCCTGTCGGTTTGACTGCCGCAGCAGCACGACGTCTGGAAACAGCGCGGCCGCGGAACGCAGCGCCGCAGTGACCGTCTGGACGGCCGCCACGACGCTGATGCCGAGGGCGGGGCCGTCTCGGAGAATGCGCACGAGACGCTCGAGCGCGAGATCGTGATATACCTGCGGCATCCGGCCGAGCACCGCGTCAAGATCGTCGATCAGGAGAACTGCGGCGTGTTCTTCGGAATTCGGCTCCAGCGGCCCCCTGCCCGTCGGTGCACAGCGATCGTCAGCCCATGCAAGCGCATCCCACAACGCTTCGATTCCGGTCTGGGTTGTGCGCACTTCGCCGGGCCACTGCCTCGCGATCGAGATCAACGTTGTACTCTTCCCTGCGCCGTGCACTCCGTGCACAAGCAGGTGACTTCCCGCCAACTGCACCGCGACCGCTGACTGTCGTTGCTCGGATGGAACGTCTTCGACACCGAGAATGACGCCGGCCGTGGACCCCCTGTCCAACGTTTCCAGCGGAATCACGCCCGGCAGCCTATCCAGCCACGGTCGACGGGGGCCGGCTACGCCGCTCCATGAGTGCGATTGCACGATCCGATCGATGTCAGCGACGGATGCCCTGGCCAGCTGTGCCTGCTCTGTCGCCCCGTCTCGCGCCACCACGCAGCGGCCCGGTTGCGCTGCGGTGAACCGCGACGCGGCATCCGTTCCGACCACTGCGACACTGTCGACGGCGTTGTTAACGCGCAGCGAGATGCGCAAGGCGCAGTTCGCCAGAAGTGAGTCCCGCACCACGCCGGCCGGTCGCTGGGTGCACAGCACGGCATGCACACCGAGGGATCGACCGCGCGCCGCGATGTCGACGAACACTGCGTGCAACTCCGGGAACATCTCCAGCATTGCGGCAAACTCGTCGACCACGATCACGAGCCTGCCGAGTTCCCCCGCGGACTCACCGATGTCGCGGGCACCCAACCGCGCCAACACTCGTTCGCGATGCTGCAGTTCGGCGAGCAGGCTCTTCAGCGCTCGCTCCGCTTCGCCATGGCCGAGGTCCGTGATCAGCCCGACGCAGTGCGGCAGTCTGGCCAGAGCGGTGAAGGCGCTGCCGCCCTTGAAGTCGACCAGCAGAAAGCCGACCGCCTGCGGCGAATACTGTGTGGCCATCGCGGCGACCCAAGCGGTGAGGAACTCACTCTTGCCGCTGCCGGTTGTTCCGCCGACCACGGCGTGCGGGCCGTCTGCGACCAGATCGAGCGTCAGCACACCGTCGCGACTCTGGCCGACGGCGGCTACGAGCGAGGCGCCCGTCGCCTGCACCGGTAGCCGATCGAGGTCGCCGAACGCCACGACGGAGGGCAGTTCACGATGCATCCGAGCGAGCCCCGTCACCGCAGCATGCTCGGCCAGCCGGCGCGCGTAGCCGGCGGCGTGTGCCTCAGCAATCAATTCGGGGACGACCGCGTTCCGCGGGAGCCCCTGCGGATTACGAAGAACGCGGGCGGAACACGGTCCGGTGACTTCGATGACGATCGCACAGGGCGTCTGCAACTCCTCAACCGAGCCGGCCAACGCGATGACGGCGTCACGGCCGCGACGCGGGCCGGCACGAACGCCGAGAACCGCCGCATCCGCCGCGCGCCGTCCGACGGTGCTACTCGCGGCGGCACGGTTCGCGATGGTGTCGTTCACACATGTGCTGTGCACGAAAATCCGGGCGCCGACGTCGTCGCCGTCGTCGCCGGCAACGCTCCGGTGCGGTAGCTCTGTCGCCCATTCCCACCCGGCAGACGGAAGCTGCGCGATCCTTGCGACCTGCGGCGAGAACGCGTGTACCAACTGGACCAGGTAACCACGAGCGACCGCGCGGATCAGAGTCGGCGGGCCGACCAGCCCGATTCCGAGGGTGGCGTCGGCGATCACCGGCGAGTCGTCAAGAGTCGCCGATCGGGCGAGCAACTGCTGATCGTCCGCCGTGCCCGCTTCGCCGCCCAGCCTCAGCGAACTGGGCATATCACCGGTGCCGATCGTCACGAACGCGAAACTGTCGCGGTCCGTGTTCCAGCGCCCGATGCGCCCGGTCGCGTGCATCGCCTGACGCGCCGTCGGCGTGCGGGAGAACCGCACGGCCCGTTCACGCTCGTGCCGCTGTACGACGTCCGTTTCCAGCTTCGCTCGCGCCGCCGCTTGTGCGGCACGTGCCCGCCGGCGCGCCGCGCGCGCGTGCCAACGCCCGTCGACGACGGATGCAACCGCGATCACGGGACTCAATGCGGCGAACACGAGCGCGAACGGCGACTGCGTGATCGCCCAGATCAGACCGGATGCCACCAGTGGCGCCACGCACGCCGCGAACGGGAAGGGTGCAGCTTGCTGCTGCGGCACAGCCGGCGGCAGTGTGAGCGGCCGATCATCGAATCCAGACGTTGCGGCATCCACGGCCACAGCCCATCACACCGGGCAGCCTGCGTGGCACGTGCACACCGGATCGGTGGAATGGGGCGAATCGCTGCGCCTGTTGGGGCAGAGAGCAACCGGCCATCGCGACGCCACAGTACCGTGATCGTGTAGCAGCGATCATGAAGCGGTGATCGCGCAGCCGTGATCAGTCGACGTCCAGGTACTGGTCGCCGATGTCCACCCGTGCACCGCGCTGCACGCGGTATCGACGACCCGGTTCGCAGATCCGCGGAACGCCACCCGGCAAACGGATGACCGTGCCGTTGGCGGAATAGCGATCGCACACCCAAAGCTCACCGGTGTCGATGCCGAACTCCAGGTGTGTCTTTGACACCGACCGCTGCGTATCGGCGATCGACACCATCTGGGCGAAGATCTCCCCCGGCTGCGCCATCGGCCGACGCCCGAGAAGCCCTGAGCCCGTCACGATAATACGTTCGCCCGTGCTGGCGCTGAGCGTGAACGTGACCTGCACAGCATCCGTCACCCGCTCTGCCGGCTTCACCGGCGCGCCTGCCGCAGCGGCCGCCGATAGGCCCGCGACGGGTTCCCACGAGGTGCCCGCCGGCGACACTATCGGATTCTGCGCGGTCGGCGTCGGTATCGAAATCGATCGAACAGTCGATCGCGGGCCGGACACGGCCGGGCTCGGAAGCGGCTCAATGATCGTGGTGTCAGACGGGCGTGGATCTTCTGCGGCGCTGCGACGCAACGGCGTTGCCGTCACTGAACTCCCGCATTCCCCGCAGAACAACGCGCCATCGGGCAGCTCGCTGCCACACACTCGGCAGTTCATCGGTCCGCCGCTCCCTTCCTGTCTCCTCCACGGTACCCATCGAACGAGGCCAAAGACACCGCGGCGCGAATACGCTGCCATCGTGTCTTGTCGTGATCGAGTGACTCGCGCAACTCGTCGACCGCACGCCACACGCGTTCCGCCTCCTCCGGCGTGGGCTCGCTCGGGGCGAAAACGGCACGATCCGCCACCGACGCAAGCACCAGCGGACGCACGCCACCAACCGCCTGCGCGACTTCGCTTCTGGTTGCGGACGGCCCCGGACGGTAGCCGTGGTCGAGCGCGCTGTCGGCGAACTCACGCCATCCACCGGTGATCTTCCCCGCCGAGGTCTCCGCGTTTTTGCGCCGATGTCGACGACGGAGCTTCGCCACGAGTATGGCTGCGAATGGCGCGAGCAGGATCGCGGCACCCAGGATGGTCCATCCCGCGATCTGCGCCGCCAGCAGGAGCGCCGTCAGCAGCACGTTCGGCCGGGCGCTGTTGTCTGGCGCCACCCGTGAGGGCTGCGACGGCGGGGCCGCACGCTCTGCGGTGTCCTGGGGCGGCGGCACGACCGATTGGGGACGCGAGATCTGTTTCGGGTTTTGCGGTTGTTGCTGTGGAATAGGCCGCACTGCCGGATTCGGATCCACGGTGACCCATCCGCTCTGACGCGTCTGCACTTCGATCCAGGCAGACACGTCGTCACCGGTCAGAGTGACGGTGCCGGTCGAGGCCGCATCGCTCGGCACCAGAAAACCGAAGACGACGCGCGCCGGAAAGCCCAGCTGGCGTGCTATCAATGCCGCCGTCACCGCGTACTGCTCCTGGTCACCGACCATCGGCACGTCTGTCAGCAGCTGCGTGATCCGGTCGGCCCCATGACCCGACCTGCTGACCGGCTCCGTGGCACCGATTCCGTGGCTGATATAGCCGACGTCGATCAGACGGGTGAGCGCCGCCGCTAATTTCGCGCCGGGTTGCTGCATCGACCCGGCACTGAGCTGGATGGTCTGGTCGATTCCGTCTGGAACTACCGCGACTTTCGGCAGGTTGGCGTTTCCGGGAGTCTGCGTCGCCAACTGGGCGATCGATCGAGCCGGCGCGACAGAGGTCTGCAGGCGGTAGCGGTCGTTCGTCGACACGCCGCCGGACACCGCGGTCGTCCCGGTCACGCTGTTGAAGTAGACGGAATTCTGCAACTTCTGCGCATCCGGGCCGCTGAATTGCACGTCGTGCATCATTCCGGTGCCGGGCAACCAGACGCCGTGGTAGTCGTCAACCGTGACATCGATGGTCCGTTCCGAGCCGGATGTCGTCGGCTTGCCGACCTGGCCCGGCACCCTCGCAAACATTCCGGAGGCACTGGAGACCGTGGCACTGCCGACCGAATAGACGACTCCGTCGTAGGTGTCCAGCGTGGCAATGCGGATTCGCCGCTCCCCGTCCAGTCCGGAAACGGTCAACATCGGACGATGCGCCTGCGCCGGCTCAAGGTAGGAGCGGAATCCGGTCAGCGGGCTCGGATAGTCGCGCGGGTCGAACGGCTGAGCGAGTGCGTTGCGCGCGACATCACGTTCGCCGGCCGGCGGTACGAGAATCGCCGCAGCCGTGCCGACACCGCCCGCGAGCAGCACAACGAGGCCGCCTGCTGCGATCGATCGAGCGCCGGCACGGCGGCGATCCGACCGCGGCTGTGGCTCTGCAGAACGCGCACGCAGGGCGCGAAGTGCCGACGAATAGCGTGTGCGCCGGAACCAGGCCAACCAGAGCAGCAACACCACCGTGAGAGCCAGAGCCGAAGCGACCGGTGCGTCGACGCTCTGTGGGCCGAGCACGATCCCGACTGTGAACAGCACGATCGGCGCGATCAGAGCCCATTCGCCACGCTTCGCACGCAGTGCGACAGTGAGCGAGGCGATGCTCGTGAGGAGAACCAGGAGGAAAGCGGGCACCAGCAGCGCCTGATACGCGCCGACCGGGGTCGAAATCGTCACAAGCTGCTTCCAGCCCAGTGCGGCACCGAACACCAGATCGAGCAGGCCCGGCCCGGAGGGAAATACTCGGTAGATCGCTTCGCCGGGGATGGCCAACGCGACGCCGAACACCAGGTAAGCGCCGACGGTGAGCAACGCGACTACAGCACTGGACAGGCGGAAGACCGCACCACTCACAGCGATGCAGCAACCGATGACGATCGTCGCTCCAGCCATGACGACGAATTCTGCGCTGCGATAGATCGGCCACAGCGTGAGCGAGGCGGAGGCAACGGCGACAGCGGAAAAGAGGGTCATCGTCACGATGCGTCTCACCGTCACGATGCGCCTCTTCGACCCAGCGCGTCTCACCGGCCCGACACGTCTCGTCGGCCCGGTGGACACGCTCATGCCGCCCTCGATCGTGCAAGGCTCTTCCGCAGGTCGTCAAGGTAGCCGACGGTCAGCACGCTGAGCTCGCCGACCCGTTTGAGGCTCGGCACCGTTTCGGGGTCGCAGACGACGGCCACCACTTCGACCCCTGCCGGGAAATGCGCGGACGCGCTACGCAGCTGGGCCGGCCCGCACACCGAACCGCAGACGAGGAATGCGACGGAGATCCCCGCTGCGCTTTCCGCAGCCACCCGCGCCAACTCCTGCAGGCGCAGATGTGCGCTCGTGGTCTCGACTCCGGCGAGGTCGTCGAGCAAGCGCATCGGGCTGACGGTGCTGAACCGCCTGGCCGCGATGACGACGCGCTTTGCGAAGTCCGGTGTGCGCTCGCTGGCCACGACCGAGACGGTCCTGCCGTCTCTGATCGCACGCACCCCGAGCGATCCGGCCACGCTGACCGCCAGTTCGAATTCGTCCTCCGTCGCATAATCCGCTGCAGCCAGGCTGAGAGCGACCATCAGGTGGCTGCGTCGAGTCTCCTCGAACTGTCGCACCATTAAACTGCCCGTCTTGGCAGAACTCTTCCAGTGGATGGTGCGGGGGTCGTCACCTGGGGCATACTCGCGAAGCGCATGAAACGCGATATCGCTGGCGGTCAGGTCGCGAGTCGGATTGCCTTCCAGGTCGCGGACGAAGCCGGTGCTCATGCTCGGAATCGCGATGGTGCGCGGATGCACGTACAACGTCGCCGAGCTTTCCCACACGACTTCACGCCGCATCATTCCCAGTGGATCCCCCCGGACCGTGCGCAGTGGCCCGATGTTGATGATGCCACGACGTACCGTCGGCACCAGGAATACATCGTGAAACGACTCATCGCGAGCCAGCGCGGGAAGCGCGAATTCGGCCAGCCCATTGCCGACCGGCAATTCGATGCTGCCCCCATGCATGCGCCGACGCGAGCGATTGTGAAGGTAGACGTCGCCCGGCGCCGTCGCGCCGGCGACAACCCGGCTGGTGGGCATCCTGACCCGCACGTCGGATATGTTTCCGCCAAGAATGAAGAGCGCTGCGACGCCGAGCACTGCGGCCAGCGCCCAGCCGATCACGACCGCCTCGCTCCAGCCGAGCAGGTATCCGCCCAGGAAGGCGCCGACGGCCAGCAGTAGTGCGCTCCAACCGATCGGTGTCACGATGCGCCCGAGCCGCCTCCAGACGGCAAGAACCCCCACCTGGGCGGAGCGCGCGAATCGCACGACTGCGACGAGCGAGTCCGCGAGAACGCCGTCACGAGTACCGACGATCCGCGTGCGTGCGTTCGTCAACTCGAGGGACGAGCGTGGACCGGCGTCTGTCACATCGGGTTCCGCTCGCTCGGCGGCGCGGTTTCGAGGAGGAGCTGACCGATCACGCGCTCCGGTGTGACACCGTCGAACTCCGCCTCGGGGTCGAGCACCAGTCGGTGTGCCAGCACTGGCTCTGCCAGGGTCTTGACATCGTCGGGTATGACGTAATGTCTGCCGTCGGAAGCCGCCGCTGTTTTGGCGGCGCGGATCAGCGCGAGTGCCGCACGTACACTGCCGCCGAGGCGCACCTCGCTCGCTGAACGACTCGCATCGATCAGCCTCGAAACGTAATCGTTGATCGTCGGATCCACGAACACGGTGCGTGCGAGCTTCGACATGGTCACGATGGTGTCACCGGGCACGATGCTGTGCAGTACTCGTTCGTGCGCTTTCAGATCTGCTCCTTCGAGGATGCGCACTGTCGCGGAATGATCCGGGTAACCGATTGAGGTCTTCAGCAGAAAGCGGTCGAGTTGGGCCTCCGGCAACCGATAGGTGCCCGCCTGCTCGATCGGATTCTGCGTGGCGATCACCATGAACGGCGCGCCGACCGGGTGCCGGACGCCATCGATCGTCACCTGCCCCTCCTCCATCACCTCCAACAGTGCCGACTGCGTCTTCGGGCTCGCCCGGTTGATTTCGTCGGCAAGCACGATGTTCGCGAACACCGGGCCGGGATGGAACTCGAACGCTGCGCTGCGCTGGTCGTAGATGTTCACCCCGGTGATGTCGCCGGGAAGAAGGTCCGGAGTGAACTGCACTCTGTTGCTCGCTCCCGCGACGCTTTCGGCGATCGCACGAGCGAGCGACGTTTTGCCGGTGCCGGGCACGTCTTCCAGGAGCAGATGTCCATCGCTCAGCAGCGCCGTGAACGACAGCCGGATGACGTGCGTCTTGCCGAGCAGAACCTGCTCCACATTGCCCACGAGCCGATCGAAGATCTCGGCGAACCACTGCGCCTGCTCGGCCGTCATCGTCATCGCTGCATCTCTGGTCAATTCGTCCTGCATCTCAGCCCCTGTAGATCTTCGTGTATGTCTGACTATTCGCGGTGACCGCAACGGTCAGCGTCGGGAAGTTCCCGATCGGCGCGCACGTTCCGGTCTGGGTCATCGGAGCGGCCTCCGGCTGCCCCGAGCACTGATACGTGACGGATGCGTAGTCGGGTCCCTTCGGCGCGGTCGTCCAGGTGAACACGCCGTTCTGAAGCGCAGCGTTCGTGGTGAGGTCGACCGCAACCCCTGCGGACACGTCAGCGGACCAAGCGCCTGCCAGCACGGTACCGCCCCCGTAATCGGCGAGTGCGCGGAACTGTACGGTGCCGGTTTTGCCGTAATTCTGAGCGCCGACATCGATTCTGTCACCTCGGGCGATCGTCTGCGGGTCCGACGTGAATGCGCCGACGAACCGATATTGATACGAGATGCTCGCGCTGCCGGTGCCGGTCGGCGGGCGAATATTGGTCAGCGACGCCAGGAAGGTGAGCCCGGTGCTGTCCGTTGGCTGTTGGCGTGACGGCAACGCGACAGAAATCGATGTCGGGGGCCCCGGGGGCGCGAGCGGGGTTGCGGTCGCCGTCGGCGACCCTGTGCAGCCCTGCCCATTGAAGGCGAAGAGCATGAACGAGGATGCCTGACCACTTTGCACAGTGAACGTCGTTGTCGTCGCGCTCGGCGACAGCGCATTGGCCTGTCCGCCTCCGGATACGGCGCCGGAGGCGGCATCGCAGGACGGCGCGACGGACCCCTGATACGCGACCGCGGTCAACGTCGACACGGCCGCTCCATTCCCGGAGAGCAGACCGGACCAATTCAGCACCACGTGACCGCTTCCGTCCGTCGCAGCAGAGGCAACTGGCGGGCCGGACCATACCGGGGGCCCTGCCGGGGTCACCGATGCGGAGGCACTGTTCCACGTCGGTTGCTGCCCGTAATACGAATTGATCGACGCCACATTCGCCGTCACGGGTGTACCGTCCGCAATGCTCGGATCGGTCACGTCTGCCGTGAATGTACTCGAAGAGACCGTGACAGCGACGGTGCCGATACTGACGCGATAGCTTGTCACCGCGCTTGCGCCCGTCCCGGAGTCAGGTGCACTCCAGCTGACCCGCGCCCCGTGGTCGAGCGGCACGGCCGTCACAGAGCGCGGCGCGGGCGGGACGATGTTCGACCAGACCGCGGCGCCGTAGCCGACCGCATCCGACACCCCGATTGCGTTGCGTGCGGTGACGCTGACCTGCACGGCGTTGTTCGGGCCGTTGCCGCCGGTCGGCACAGTGCACGTCGTCGCCACGCAGGTCGTGGTGCTCACCTGTTGGCCGGTGTCATTTCTGGCGACAGTGACCTGGTAGTCGAGGATCGCCGAGTTGTTGAACGCGCCGGCCGCCCACGCCAGTGTCAGGCTGCGGTCGCCGACTCCGGTGACTTGGAGGTTCGCGATCGGATCTGGTCGGTCTTGCACGGAGATCCGCACGGTTCCCCAGGCATACCTGCTCGGGTCTCCCGTCGCATCCGCCACCTCGTACTGCAGATCGGCATCGGTCGGTTGCGCCGTCGGCGCCACGGTCACCGTCAGCCGGGAATTGTCCGAACTCGGGCTCACAGAAACGCCGGCAGGCAGCGATCCGCTCTCGAGACCGCGCACCGCGATCACGCGCAACGGCGTGTTCGGGAAGGGATTTGTCGCGTTGTCGTTAGCGAGCACGTCGACGCTGGTCGTCTGGCCCCGCCGCGCTATTACGCTGTCCGGAGCCGGAACCGCGAGCGGTCTGCTCGACGGTACGACCGTCAGGTTGATCCTGCCTGCCTGCCCGTCGTTGAGCGAGTCGCGCACGCCGACGAGCACGGTCGCGGTCGCACCCTTCGGAGTCTTGTCGCTCGTGGAAATAACCAGGGTGGTTCCTGAAAGGCTGAGACTGAAACCGTCAGGGCGCGGGTCGAGGAGCCGGTAGACGAGCTCCTTTTGGTCCTTCGCGTATGGATAGCGCGTGAGTTTCAGCAGATCGATGGTCTTCTGCTGCCCGGGCTCGAAGTCGATCTGCCCGCCCGTGAACACGGGCGGCTGATTCTGCCGCGGAGTCACCGTTATCGGCAGCACGAGCGTTGCGATACGCCCGCGCGGATCGGACGCGGACGCGCCGTCCGTGACCTCGAACGACAGCGACGCCGGCCCGAAATACCGCGCCGCGCTCGTGAACACGAGGGTACTGTCATCCTGCACGAGAGCGGCGCCATTGCTGTGAGTCGCGTGCACTGTCGAGGCGTCCGTCAACCGAACCTGTTTGCCGGCGACGGCGACCACATAGTCGTTCAAGTGGATCGTGAGCGTGCTCTCGCTCTGGACCGTCAGTTTCGGCGCGCTTCGCTTCAGCTGTGGCAGCGCATCGTCGGTGCCGGGAACCCAGATGAAACCGTACGAAACAATGGATGCGTCGTCAGGGTGGGTCACCGAGAACGGGATGATCTGCGACTTGGCCGCGATCTGCACCCGTACCCGCTTCTGCGCGGTCACCTGCGCCTGACCGGCGTAGCCGGGCAGCACTCGCACTGCAAGGCTGCCAACCGGGCCGTCTGCGAAGAACACATTGGCGAGCACGTCAACGTTCACGCTCTGCTTGCCGAGGATGTCAGAGAGCGTCAACACGGTGTCGCTCACCTGTGGCCGAGCCAACGGCGCATCCTTGCGCACAACCACCGTCAGGAAGTTGGAGCTTGTGCCGCCTGTCGCATTCTGGATCTCGTAGATGAACCCGTAGCGGCCCTCGGTTCGCGGCGCTGTCACTTGCACAACGTCGCCGACGATTTTCGCCTTCGCCCCGCCGCCCGTCGTCGGGGTCACCTTCGTGATGGTCAATGGCGAGTTGTCCGGGTCCGAGTCGTTGGCCAGCACCTGCACGGACACGGTGCGACCGGGTCGCACCGTCGCTTCGTCCTCGACGGCAACCGGATTGCGTGCACCGATCGGTATCGCGGCGATGCCAATTCGCACCGTTCCGCTCGCATGAGCCCCCAGCGCATCGACGACCCCGTAACTGAACGCGTCAAGGCCGGTCGAGTAGTCGCCGGCCGTATAGTCGATCCAATCCGGTCCGATCGCGGTCACCGCGCCCTTTGCGGGGTTCGACTCCTGACCGACGAGCTTGACCGAATCACCGTCCGGGTCGATGCCGGCCAACGGGATCGGGATACGCACTGATTCTCCCGCGAGCACGCGCGCAGTGACGGTCTTCGGAACGGGAGGATTGTTCGACGCCGCGTCGAGTTCACGCACCGCGATGGTGACCTGTGCGCTGGCCCACTGGCCGTCAGGGGCGTCGACGCGGTACGCGGCGGTGTAGTTACCCGGCTTGTCCGGCGCCAGATACCGCAGCACAGACCCTGATGCGAACAGCAGTCCGGCGCCAGGCGGCAACGGGGTCGCCAGCGTCGGGTCCAACGTCAGTTCCTCGCCATCCGGCTGGGAATCGTTGGCCAGCACCGGGATGTCGATCGCGTCGCCGACGCGCACCGAGACAGAGTCCGGGTTCGCGAGGGGCGGTTGCTGCACTGCGGGTGCCGGAATCTGCACGACCGTGACCGCACCGTCAGCATCCGCGAGGCCATTGGTCACCTGATAGTTGAACGTGATCGGCGCGTCGAGCGGCCTTGTCAGCGTCACGCGCAGCAGCTGATGCTGAAGCACCTCGACGCGCACCCCGCTGGAGGGCGGCACGTTCGTGACTCCCGTGATCAGGAGCACCCCACCGGTCGGATCGATGTCCGTCGCCAACACGTCGACCTGGTGCGTGCTCTGTTCTTGGATGAACACGGTGTGCGGCACCGTGATCGGCTGCGTCTTGCCGTCTGGCGGCGCTTTCACCTCGATCCGTGCGATGCCGTTCGCGGTCGTGATGCCGTCGGTCACGGTGAAATCGACCAAGTGCGTGCCGACGCTACCACTTGTGAATCGGAACGTTCCTGCGTCGAAATCCGGTGTGATGACCGCGTCTGCGATCGCCGGCACAGCGCTGAGCCGGAGAGTGCCCGAGCCGCCTGTCGCATGGGTCAACGGCGCAACGGTGATCTCCTCCCCGACCGTCGCCGTCTGCACGAACGGTTCTGCGGAGATCGGCACGCTCAGCGGGCTGGTGACGGTCACGAGCATCCGCCCGGTGCCCGTCGCCCTCCCATCGGATGCCGTCAACGCCACCGTCTTCTGCGAACCGCCCTGCCCGCGATCGGAATACACGACGGTGCCCTGCGGCGTGTAGGTGACACTGTCGGGACCGTCGATGCTCGCGCTGCTCAGATAGAACGGATCGCCGTCTGGGTCGTACCAGTCGCCCAACACCTGAGTGGTGACTCGGCCGCCGGCGCCCGCGGTCACCCGTGTCGTACGCACCTGCACGGGTGGCGAGTTCTCCTCAGGAGTTCGCACCTGCACCGTCACTGCCGCCGTGGCACTGCCGCCGCGTCCATCGGTGATCGTGTAATGGAAGGTGAACGAACCGGCCGCGTTCGCGGGCAAGGCCAGCTGCAATTGCTGATCGTTCGCGACGATGTCGACGGTGCCGAGCGCGGCAGGCGGCGGATCGACGGATGAGATCACCAACACATCACCGTTGGGATCGTAGTCGTTGAGCAGAACGGGCAAGGTGGAGACCTTGCCAGGGCGGGCGCCGAACACATCGTCGACCGCCACAGGAGGTTCTTGCTGCTTCGCAACGGTCGGCGGGATCTCTTGGTTGTTCTGCGTGACCTGTTGGCGATTGGTGTTCGTGTGAGCGAAGTCCGACCAGTTGTCGATGAGCGCATTCCCGTGCTGCACGGCCCACGATCGACCGCTGTCCGTATCATTCAGCACCACTTCGTTCCCGTTGACCCGAAATGACAGCGCCGCGTTGGACGTCGGCTTCGGAAGCGAGCCCTGCACGCCCGCTGAGCCGTCGCAACGTGTGTAGGTGCTGCCGCCCGCCCACGCTGCGTAAACGCATCCGTCGACGACCACAGGAGTTGCCGGCTTGCCGAGTACTCCGCGAAGCACCGTGCGGGCCGCGCCGCCATCGAGCGGAACCGCGACGAGGCCTGCATTCGATGCGAGATAGACGACATCGCCGGTGCTGCTGGCCTGCTGTGGCACAACATCCAAACCGAGCCACGAGGGAAGGTTCACCCGCCCGGACGCAGTTTCCAGCACGCCGTCCGTGCTATCGAGCACGGCCCAGTGCCCTGCTGCTGCGGTGATGGCGACAGAATGAGTCTTGTCGGCCGCTCGCGCATGATCGGTCGCAGCGATCGTGTCATCGGTGGCCGCGTCGATGCGGTAAACGGCGCCCGTCGCCGGCACATACGCAAAGAACCGGCCGGTCGAGTCCACCGTCGACACAATGCGGCCGCCAAGGTCGAGGGTTGGGGCCGTCTGCGCGTCGAATTGGCCGAGGTCTGCAGGCTTCAACAACCAGAGCTGGCCGGTCGCGGCCGAATCGATGGCCACGCGCGAGCCAACCAGATTCACCACGGGATCCCGCGACGGGAGTGCTACGGCCTTGCCGACGGACGCCGTGGCGGGATCGACCGCCCCGACCGTATTGTTCCCGTGATCCACGAGCAGTACCGTGCCGTCGGACTGAACGACGTCAGCCGCGGAGCTGGCCACCGTCACGACCGAGTTCAACTGGCGGATCTCGGTGTTGGCGCGCCCCAGCAACTGTTTGCTCTGGTTGGTCACCCAGACGGCGGCGTCCCCCAGTTGCATCCGCTGCGCGGTGTAGCCGCTCGAGGTGAGGGCGATCGTGGCGAGGACCGCGACGATCGTCACGCCGCTCAGCACTGTTGCCGCCAACGACTTATGTGCGCCGATCCACGTTCTGATCACGATCCGGTGCCCGGTTCAACGCATTTCTGCACGCTCGCTTCGCCGGCTTTGCCGTCGCGATTCACGCTGATGGTGATGCACACCCGCTGTGTCCCGGTCGAATCGACGCGGAACTCCTGCGAACGCTGCACGCTCGGCGCAGCATCGTCGACGCGCACCTGGTACACGTCGTTCGGCTGAAGCCCGGGATCGCCCCATGAGAAGACGATCGTGCTTCCGGCTGCGTGCCCGTTGATGTTGCGCACAACCGGAATCTGATCGGCGCCCGCGGCGCGCACCAGAACGATGGTTGCGAAAACTCCAAGTACAAGAACCAGACAGGCACAGGTGACCATGAGCCACACGGTCATGCGGGTCATTTTGCCCGCGGACTGCTTCTGCGCCGTCGTGCTGAAACTGCCGGATTCGCGGGCCGCCGTGCGCAGTGACGCCGCACGGGTGGCCTGCCGCGACGTGCGCCTGCGCTTATGATCTGACGGGTCGATCGCGATCACGCCCTTGACTCGGGTGCGATCGTCCGGGTCGGAAGCCGTTGCAACCGCCCAGTCATCCATAGCCACCTCGAGCTGCGTCTGGGTGAGCGAAAGCTCCGCCTCAACCGATTGCAGATCTCTGATGAATTCGAGCACGCTGCCCTGACGGGCCGCGGGCCGTTTGGACATGGCCTTGTCCAGCATGGCCTCGAGCCGCTGAGGCACATCCGCCCGCCCGATCGGTGCGGGTTTCGCGCGCTGGATGCGCGCAATCAATTCGGCCGGCGAGTTGTCTTTGCCATCGATCTCGAACGGTGACCGTTCTGCCAACAGCGAGTACACGGTCGCGCCGAGCGACCAGACCTCACTGGCGACGGATCCAGGGGTCTCATCGAGCAGCACCTCAGGAGCCGACCACGGGATCGACAGTCCGACCGCGTCCGTCAGCTCGGCTTCGCCCAGCGTCGAGGCGATGCCGAAGTCGCTCAGCACAGGATGCCCATACGCCGTCATCAGAATATTCGACGGCTTCACATCACGGTGCAGCACGCCCGCGCGGTGGGCGGTTTCGACGGCGCTCGCGATCTTCACCCCGATGCGCAACACCTCAGGCACTGGGACAGGATCGACGCGATAACGCTGATTCAACGCAGGCGAGCACAGTTCCATCACCAGGTACGGCCTGCCGTCGGAGGAGACGCTGGCCTGATAGACCGTCAAGACCGACGGGTGCGCGCTGAGTTGCGCCATCACGTTGGCTTCTGCCTGGAACATATGCCGAACCTGCGGAGTAACGACTTCGGACAACAGAACCTTGACAGCGACCTGCCGCCGCGGCATGTTCTGTTCGTATAGAAAGACGTCTGCGAAACCGCCGGAGCCCAAAACACGCAGATACGAGAATCCCGGCAGATTGGGCGGCTGCGAAGGCAACCGTCTGGCCATGTCGCCCCTTCCGCCCGTCGGCATTCGGTCTGGCCGCGGTCAACTGACCCGCTGGTCGGCAGGGGTCGTACGACAAACGTCCACTCATTGTAAACGGGTCCGCCTCGGTTCTTGCCGGATCTGCACGGCACAGCGAGCGAACAGAACCCCCAACTCGGGGGTCAGTGTTTGTGACCGCCGTGCGCACCCTCACGCGGCGCGCTCTCCGGCGTCTGCAGCACGTCGACAACCACCACGCTCACATTGTCGCGTCCGCCATTGCCGAGCGCGGCGTCCATCAGCGCACCGGCAGCGTCGAGCGCCGACTCCCCCTCGATCAGAAAATGGCGGATGCCGTGCTCCGTGAGTTCTTTCGTCAGGCCGTCCGAACACGCAAGCAGTCGCGCTCCCGCGACGACCGGGATGTACGAATAGTCGGGAACAGGATCTTCGTTGAACCCGACGGCACGCGTAATCACGTTGCTGTGCGGGTGCACCTCGGCCTCCGCCTGGGTGATGGCTCCCGCATCCAGAAGTTCCTGCACAATCGAATGATCGAGCGTCAGCTGGGTCAAAACGCCGTCCAACAACTGGTAGGTCCGTGAGTCGCCGATGTTGAAGACCAGCCAGCACACCGCACCGTCCACCAGGGCGAGCCCGACGCCTGTGACGGTTGTACCCGTGCCCAGATCGGTCTTGCCGACCCCTCTGCCCATGTCGTCGACTGCAGCGCGCAACGCCTCGTTCACCTGGTCGCCACCGACGAAATCCTCGCCGACCTGTTCAGCCAGCCGTGTGACGACCGCAGCACTTGCGAAGTCACCTGCCGTGTGGCCACCCATGCCGTCTGCGACGGCGAACAGCGGCGACCGGGCGATCACGCTGTCTTCGTTGGCCGCACGGCGGTAACCCTTGTCGCTGAGCGCCGCCCAACTGAGCACGACCTCGCCGCCATCCGTGCCCGGCACCCGCACCGTGTGCCGCCTGCTGCTCCGCCCGATCTGCGTCACGCGGCTCCTCCCCGGACCGGGCCCCCTGTGGACCCGGATTGATCAGCCGGGCCCGGGGGCATGATTTCGATGATATTACCGTCACCGATGTCGATTGTGGTGCCGGCGAGCACGACAACGGCCTCCCCGGGATGCAGACGCCTCAGGGCGCCACCCGGAGGGCGCACGGCCGTGCCGTTGCGTGAGTGCAAATCCGTCACGATGACAGCGCCCCCTTGCTGCTCGATGCGCAGGTGCACTGCGGATACCGCGGCATCCGGGGACTCGACGGCGACCAGCTGCGCGGCCGCGCCCATGGGCATCCGGGGTGCGACCGGGCGGCGGCCGAACACAGCCGGTTCGCTGAGCGGCCGCGGCGCGGAATCGCCGAGCCGGAAACGATGAGGCGCCGTGAGCGGAGCAGTCGGCTGCGGCCTGCCCGGCTCTCCCGGCAACGCCCGACTGCCGGAGCGCGACACGAGCACGGTGTCATCGGGATCGACACGGGCGCCGGACCGCCTCGGAGACAGGATCGTCTGATCGAGCTCTGCTGCGGTGACCGCGGATGCTGCGGCCTCGCCATCTCGAGCTGCCTCGCCATTGATGGTGCCGGCGGCATCACCCTCGCTGAACCTATCGCCGGGCCTCTCGCTGAATCCGTCGCCGAGGCCGTCGCTGAATCGGTCGCTGAATCCGTCGCTGAATCCGTCGCTGAATTCAGGGGATGCGAACGTGAGCGGCTGCTCTGACCACAGCAGCTGCTGCCCGCGAACGACTCCGACCCCGACGGGCAGCGCGGTGCTGTCGAGCGCGGCGGCCGAGCGTGTCGGCCGCGCGTCACTGCCGACGATGACTCCGGTCACGGAGCGGAAGTCGGCCAGCATCCACGGTTGGACCGCGCCGGATGCGAATCGACGCGACCCGCCGACGGAGAAGATGTCGACGATGGCGTGACCCCGTACCACTGCCGTGACGGTACGCTCGAGCGCCCCCGGTGCCGGCTGTACGCCGAAGCTCACGATTGCGAACGACTGCACGCCGTCCTTCTTACCGAGCGGGAAAGTGCCGACGATGTCTTCGACGGTCAGGGCGGGCTCATCGGCGCGGAGCCACAGACTCTCGATGACGACCCGTGCGGCGGCGTTGCCCGCCGTGTCCACTGCTGCGAGGAACGATCTACCGACAACGAACAGCCAGTCAGCACGCCCGAGCGCGGGCGTGTGCCAGAGACAACCGGGCCTCACGCGCATGTCCTCCCCGCTGAGCGACGAAACGGGCCTCTGCTGCCCGGCTGCACGTCCGGTGGACTACATGCCGATATACGACATCACGTGCTTGATCCGAGTGTAATCGTCGAAGCCGTAGCCAGAGAGATCCTTGCCGTAGCCGGAATGCTTGAACCCGCCATGCGGCATTTCGGCGACGATCGGGATATGCGTGTTGATCCAGACACACCCGAAATCCAGACTCTTCGCACACCGCATAGCGCGGCCGTGATCACTCGTCCAGACGGATGACGCAAGGCCGTACTGCACGTCGTTCGCCCACGACAGAGCTTGCGCCTCGTCAGGGAAGGTCTGGACAGTGATAACAGGGCCGAAGATCTCGGTCTGCACGACTTCGTCATCCTGGCGCAGGTTGGACACGATCGTGGCCTCGTAGAAGTATCCCCTGTCGCCCTGTCTGTGACCGCCGACGCGAAGGTCGGCGTGATCGGGCAGCCGGTCGATGAACCCGCTGACCCGGCCCAACTGGTCCGCATTGTTGAGCGGCCCGAACAGGATGTCGTCCCGCTCGGGCGAACCGGTCACCGCATGCGCCCGCGCGTATTCGGCCAGAGCGGCAACGAACTCGTCGTGCACACCCTCCTGCACCAGCAGTCGCGTCGCGGCCGTGCAGTCCTGTCCTGCGTTGAAGAAGCCCGCGGCGACGATGCCCTGCACAGCCCGCTCGATGTTCGCATCGTCGAAGACGATCACGGGCGCCTTGCCGCCGAGTTCGAGGTGCACACGCTTGAGGTCACGCGCCGCGGCCGTCGCCACCGCCATTCCCGCTCGCACGGAGCCCGTGATCGACACAAGCTGCGGGGTCGGATGGTCGATCATCGCTGCGCCTGTCGAACGATCGCCCGTAATGACGTTGAGCACACCCGGTGGCAGAAACTCTGCAGCGACTTCCGCCAGCAACAGTGTCGACGCGGGCGTGGTGTCCGACGGCTTCAACACGGTGGTGTTGCCTGCGGCGAGCGCGGGCGCGAACTTCCACACGGCCATGTTCAATGGATAGTTCCACGGCGTCACCTGACCGACGACGCCGATCGGCTCACGGCGGATGAACGACGTGTGATCCTTCAGATACTCGCCGGCGGATTTGCCCTCGAGGTTGCGAGCGGCTCCGGCGAAAAATCGAATCTGGTCGACAGACAGCATGATTTCGTCTTCGACCAGTCGGGCGCGCGGCTTGCCGGTGTCCTTCGATTCGACATCGGCGAATTCGTCGGCGCGAGCCTCCATGGCATCGGCTATGCGGAACAGGGCGAGTTGACGTTCCGCAGGCGTGGTCTGGCCCCACGTCTCGAATGCCGCGGCTGCGGCGGCATACGCGTCGGCGACATCCTCCGGCGTGGAAATCGGAGTGGTCGCGTACACCTCCTCCGTCGCAGGATCGACGATGTTCAGGCGGTCATCCGAACGAGAGTCCGTGTGGTCGCCATCGACAAAATTACGGAAATCGTGGGCAGTCATGCTGAAAGTCTACTGATTTCGTTAGCAAATTAGACCGAAATGTACGGATTCCCTTGCCTACCGGCGCGCTGACTGTCAGAATCAGCCTATGACAGCTACGACAGCTACGGCCCGTCAGGTTCCGAACAAGCCTGTGCAGTTGGATGCTGTCTCCAAGTCGATCGTCGAGCAGCTCCAAGAGGACGGCCGGCGTTCGTACGCAGAGATCGGCAAAGCCGTCGGGCTCAGCGAAGCAGCTGTCCGGCAGCGGGTGCAGAAGCTGACGGAATCCGGTGTGATGCAGATCGTTGCGGTCACCGATCCGATGCAACTCGGCTTCTATCGCCAGGCGATGATCGGCGTCCGCGTCAACGGGGATACCCGTTCCGTCGCGGACGCACTGGCGGCACTTCCCGCGGTGGACTACGTCGTGCTCACCGCAGGCGCCTTCGACATCCTCGTCGAGGTCGTCTGCGAGAACGACGACGATCTCATCACCCTGCTGAACTCAGAGATTCGCGGTATTTCGGGCGTGCTGACGACCGAAACATTCGTCTATCTCAAACTCCTTAAACAGCTCTATAACTGGGGAACACGATAACCATGAGCAACACATCAACGCTCGACAGCGCCACGGCGCAGTACGACAACGCAGACCTGCAGCGCAAGGCCAAGGATCACCTTTGGATGCACTTCGCCCGCCAGTCGGTGATGGAGTCGGGTCAAGGCGTGCCGATCATCACCCGCGGCGAAGGTCACCATATTTGGGATAGCAACGGTAAGAAGTACATCGACGGGCTTTCCGGGCTGTTCGTGGTGAACGCCGGCCACGGCCGCAAGCGTTTGGCCGAAGCGGCGAGGAAGCAGGCCGAAGAGTTGGCGTTCTTCCCGATCTGGTCGTACGCGCATCCGAACGCCATCGAGCTTGCCGATCGCTTGGCGAATTATGCTCCAGGTGACCTCAATCGCGTGTTCTTCTCCAGCGGCGGCGGCGAGGCCGTCGAGACGGCGTTCAAGCTCGCCAAGTACTACTGGAAATTGCAAGGCCGTCCGACCAAACACAAGGTCATCTCCCGAGCGATCGCCTACCACGGCACGACCCAGGGTGCGCTGGCCATCACGGGCATCCCGGACATGAAGGCGATGTTCGAACCGGTGACACCCGGTGGGTTCCGCGTGCCGAACACCAACTTCTATCGCGCCGATGAGGTCGGTGCACCGTCGGACAACCTCGTGGACTTCGGCCTGTGGGCAGCGAACCGGATCGAAGAGATGATCCTGTTCGAGGGGCCGGAAACCGTTGCGGCCGTCTTCGTCGAACCGGTGCAGAACTCCGGCGGATGCTTCCCGCCACCGCCCGGATATTTCAAGCGGGTTCGCGAGATCTGCGACAAGTACGACGTACTGCTGGTCAGCGACGAAGTCATCTGCGCATTCGGTCGGATCGGCAGCATGTTCGCGTGTGATGACTACGGTTACGTCCCCGACATGATCACGTGCGCGAAGGCGATGACGAGTGGATACTCGCCGATCGGCGCGACGATCATCAGCGACAAGATCTATGAGCCGTTCAAGCACGGTGACACGTCGTTCTACCACGGCTACACGTTCGGTGGGCATCCGGTCTCTGCCGCTGTCGCCTTGGAGAACCTCGACATCTTCGAAGAAGAGGGGCTCAACCAGCGCGTGAAGGAGAACTCGCCGCTGTTCCGCGCCGAGCTGGAGACGCTGCTGGACCTGCCGATCGTCGGCGACGTGCGAGGCGACGGCTACTTCTTCGGCATCGAGCTTGTCAAGGACAAGGCCACGAAGTTGACCTTCGACGACGACGAGTCGGAGCGGCTGTTGCGCGGCTTCCTCTCGAAGGCGCTGTTCGACGCCGGCCTGTACTGCCGTGCTGATGACCGCGGAGACCCCGTGATCCAGCTCGCACCGCCGCTGACAATCGGCCCTGCCGAGTTCGCGGAGATTCGCGGCATCCTGCATGGCGTGCTCTCCGAGGCCTGGAAGCATATTTAGCGACCGACCGTCACGGTCACCTCGGCTGAGGCATCATCGAAAGACCGCTTCAGGGCGGGAACACACGGCGCGACGCACTGAGTTCATCGCTACCGCCGGACGCGTTCCTGCCCTGATTCTCTGCGACAGACAGGACAGGTGAGGCACGATCGTGTCAACAACTGATTACCGAACGGTGAGCTTCTGGTTCGGCGCCCTCGCCGAGCGCGGGGACGACGAGTTGCGTCCCCGGCCGGCGCTGGCGACCGACATCAGGGCGGATGTGTGTATCGTCGGGGCGGGGCTGACCGGGTTGTGGACGGCCTACTATCTGGCCCACGCGCATCCGGAGCTGTCCATCGTCGTGCTCGACAAGGAGATTGCCGGGTTCGGCGCATCAGGGCGCAACGGCGGGTGGTCGTCCGCGCTGTTCCCCGTGTCAACGACCGGGTTGGCCAAGCTGCACGGCGATGAGGCTGCTGTGCGCATGCGTCAGGCGATGATCGACACCGTCGATGAGATCGGGCGCGTCGTGTCGAGCGAGCCCATCGACTGCGATTTTGTGAAGGGCGGGACCATCGCGTTCGTTCGCAATCGCCCGGGCCTCCACGCGGCGCGCGATGAAGTCGCCGAGGCGCAGCGCTTCGGCGTCGATCATGTGACCCTCTGGGGAACGGATGAACTGCGTCGGCGAGCACCGTCTCTTACCCCATCCGCCACCGCAGCCACCTTCACGCCCGATTGCGCACGAATCCAGCCGGCCGGTCTGGCCAGAGGACTCGCCCGCGTCGTCGAAGGCCTGGGCGTGACAATCTACGAGAGCACCCGAGTCATCGACATCAGCCCTGGCCACGTCGATGCCGTCGGAGAGCGCCCGGCAACGGTGCGCGCGGGTGCAATCGTCAATGCGACAGAGGCATACGGCAGCGCCCAGCCGAGTGTCGGACGATCGGTGATGCCGCTGTACTCACTCATGATCGCGACTGAGCCGCTGCCCGATTCGTTTTGGCAAGGGATCGGCATCGAGCACGGTCAGACGTTCACGGACTATCGCCACCTTCTGATCTACGGGCAGCGCACGGCGGACAATCGCTTCGCGTTCGGCGGTCGCGGCGCGCGCTACCACTGGGGCAGCACCATCCGCCCCGAATATGACACAGCGACAAACGTCGCCCATCACTTGCATCGCGCCCTGGTCGAGCTGTTCCCGGAAGCCGCAGATGCGCGCGTCACGCACCGCTGGGGAGGTCCGCTCGGCGTGCCCCGCGACTGGCACGCTTCGGTCGGGTTCGCACTGGACACGCGTGTCGGCTGGGCCGGCGGCTATGTCGGCGATGGCGTGAGCACCACCAATCTGGCCGGCCGCACCCTCGCGGATTTGATCACCGGCACCGACTCGGCCGAAACGCGTCTGCCCTGGGTCAACCATCGCTCACCGCGCTGGGAGCCGGAGCCGCTGCGTTTCCTCGGCGCGAATGCCGGCTTGCTCGGCATGGCGACCGCGGACGCCGAAGAGCGCCTCACCAAACGGCGTTCGATCGCTGCCCGGCTGATGGCACCCCTCATCGGCCACTAGGAGCGGCGACCTGATCGAAAGACCACTCGGGAAGCATGCCGTTCTGCAGCATCGACCCGAGCAATTCGGCAAGCCCGTACCGCGGATCGATCTTCTGCGCCTGCGCGACGAAGAGGCCCGCTGTCGAGCCGGATCCCAACGCCCAGTGCAGCCACGCGAGCATCGTCAAGAGAGGTGCCCGCACGGACTTCGGCGCGCACGCGGCCAGGTGCCGCAGCAACTCGATCGCAGTCGCGATGCGCTCGGGATCGGGGCGAGGCATGCCGATTCCCGCCAGCCCGAGGGCTCCGTCGTCCTCTGTCGTGATGAGTTCGCCGCGGGTATGCCTCTGGTTCAGCCGATACGTGCGCAGGCCGATGTCACGGCCCCACGCCCAGTCGAACAGCAGCACGTCGCGCAGGCTCGGACAGTCGGCCGTCAGCATGATCTGCGCAGCGAGGTCAGGCGAGATCGTCGCGCCCTCGAGTCGCAGAGCGACCTCGGCAAACGCGACGAGCCCCTCCCACGCGTCGAACAGGGAATCGATGTCCCCAACTCGCGCGGCCGCGCCATTGTTGCCTGAATGCGCGCTCTCCCCCGCCGACTCTGTGCGCAACTGAGCCACTGCGCGCCCGATTCGCTCTCGGCGCGCAAGATCCACGGATGGCAGCTCTGCCCGCTCCTGCGGCGAGCGCAGCGCCGCCCGCTCGTGATCCGGGATGGACGCGTGTGCTGAGGATTCGTCGATCATGGCAAGTGTGCGCGGCTGGTCGACGGCATCCGGATCGTCGAAGTACGAGCCCCAGCCATCCGGTGCGACGCAGAGCGCGTCTTTGACGGCAAACCCTGCGGTGCGGGCCCGGCCGAGCATGATCATCGCAAACGTCTCTCGCGGAATGCCGCCGCACTCGTCGAAACGGTCATCCGTGTAGATGACGGGGATCACTCCGTCGGCGCCGCGCACCTTGCACAGCATGCCGATCAGCGTGGTGGCCATTCGTTTGTAGGCGGAGTCGGACGCGGGCTCGGGCAAGTCGACCCTGTATGCGCCGCACGTGCGCTTGCCGTTGAAGGCGACGAGAACAAGGCTGTTCTGCGGGCGGAACCCGACGAGCTGCGGCACTAGAGCAAGCAGGTCGTGCGGTTGGCTGGTTGTGACAATGGTCTGCATGCGAACAGACTGCCGGGTGCGCCGACCTGAACCGGCCTGTAGCGCCGCATCTGTGTACAACTCGCTCATCGACGCGTCTGTGCATAACTGGCCGTGTCGCCTCCTCCCCCTCCGCCGAGTGCGCCCGAGTGGTCGCCATACTCGCGCCTAACGGCGCCACAACCACCACGCGGGCGCACTCGGCGATCGTGGGTGGGTGGGCGCG
>DATCDQ010000096.1:0-17885 GCA_036510655.1 Microbacteriaceae bacterium
AAAACGGAGCGCAGAACTGGCATGCGTCGCGGGCTCGGGCTCGCCCTGGTCAGCCGGATCGTGCGCCGGCAGGGAGGCGACATCACGGTGACTCCCGGGCCAGGCGGCCGATTCGAAGTGTGGCTTCCCGAGCACGACGCGGCGGATGCGCCGCAGGTCACGGCGCCCGCTGACGGGCAATCAACCGCGGGTGACCAGCCGACGCCTGCAGGGCGCGCCCGATGATCCGCACTCTGGTCGTCGACGACGATTTTCGTGTCGCACATATCCACGCCGATCGCGTCAACCGCGTAGAAGGTTTCACGTGTGTCGGCGAAGTGCATTCTGCGGCCGAGGCCCGCGAGGCGATCGCCACCCTCACCCCCGATCTGCTGCTGCTGGACGTCTACCTTCCTGACGAGAGCGGGCTCTCACTCCTGCGGTCACTTCACGCGCTTGACGACGCGCCCGATTGCATCCTGATCACGGCCGCGCAGGATCTCGCAACCGTGCGGTCCGCGATGCGCAGCGGCGCGATCTACTATCTGGTCAAGCCGTTCGGTTTCGAACAGTTCAAGAACGAGCTCGTCGCCTATCGGCGGTGGCGCACCGAATTGGCGTCCGGCCGCGTCGCAGATCAAGCATCCGTCGATGAACTCTACGGAATCCTGCATACGCAGAAGACGGATGCCACACGCCACCGTCTGCCCCCGACCATGGCGAAGGTGCTCGACGCCGTTCGGACATCCAGTGGCCCGATCGGTGCGGCAGAGATCGCGGACGGCCTGGGCCTCAGCCGACCGACCGCGCAACGGTATCTCAGCGAACTCGAGCGACGCGGCGCGCTCGACCTGCACCTCGAGTACGGCACGACCGGGCGCCCGACGAACGGCTACACGATTCGGCGCACGCGACGCTCCGAGGGCACATAACGAAGCACCTCGGCGGCCACGGGTTGCCCCGGGCTACTGGGCGGCGGCGACCCAGCGGTCGAGCTCAGCGCTCAGCTGCGCTTTGCGCTGCAGCGGTGCGAAGCACGCTTCGATCGAGTTGCGCGCGAACTGCACGGCATGCTCTGTGTCGAAGCCGAGCGCGCCCTGAGCCGCCGTGAAGTTGTCGCCGATATACCCGCCGAAGTATGCGGGGTCGTCCGAATTGAGCGTGACGACAACGCCCGCCTCCGCCAGCTTCAGCAGCGGATGCTCCGCCAGGCTCGGCACGGCATGCAACCGCACATTCGACAGCGGGCACACCGTCAGCGGCGTACGATCGCGCGCCAGCCGGGCGATCAGCAACGGGTCATCGATCGAACGGATGCCGTGATCGATGCGTTCGACGCGCAAGATGTCGAGGGCATCCCAGACACAGCTCGGCGGACCCTCCTCGCCTGCGTGGGCAACGCAGTGCAGGCCGGCGGCGCGCGCACGTCAGATAGTCGCGAGTGAGCTCGGCGAAGTCGTCTTCGGTGCGCAGCACGTTCATGGTCGCGTAGTACAAGTCGAGAAATGACTGCAGGTTGTCGAACCGGTACTGCGCGGCGAGCTCCGCGACGGATGCGAACGGCAGGGTGATGCCGTTACGTCGCGCAAGCGCGAAGGCGAGTTCCGGCTCGAGCGTGCCTTCGATGTGCACGTGCAGTTCGGCTTTCGGAAGCGTGAGAAGATCCGGCGTCATCGCGGTCATCTTCCGATTTTGGCACTTCTCGCCCCACCCCTTGCGCGCGGGTGGAACACGTGAGGGAATGGGTCAGGCGCAGCTATAGGGAGTAATAATGACCGAATACGTGACATCGGCGGACGCCACGCGAATCGCGTACGATCGGGCTGGCACTGGCCCGACCGTGATCCTGGTGGGCGGCGCTATGCAGTTCAGGGGATTCGATCCGCAGACGGGCACGATGGGACGCACCCTCGCGGACCGCGGCTTCACCGTCATCAATTACGACCGGCGCGGGCGCGGCGAAAGCGCGGATGCGACTTCGTTTTCTCTCGCACGCGAACTCGACGACATTTCGGCGCTGATCGCAGTCGGCGGTGGCTCATCCGCGCTGTTCGGGAGCTCATCCGGGTGTGCGATCTGCCTGGCCGCGGCCGCGGCAGGCCTGCCGATCACCAAGCTGGCGTTGTGGGAAGCCCCACTCGGCGAGGAGAACGGCACGGACGGCGAGGAGAATCTCGCAGGACTCCGCGAGAGGCTCGTCGCCGGCGACGGAGATGCGGCAATTGAGTACTACATGAAAGACATGCCGCGGGAATGGCTTGAGGGCGCGAAGCAGTCGCCCGGGTGGCCGATCATGGTCTCGATGGGTCCGAGCTTGCAGGCCGACGCAGAGGCGCTCGGCTGGACGCAGTCCGCGCCACGTGACGCGCTCTGGGCGCGCATCACGCAGCCGGTGCTCACCATCGTCGGCGAGCAGACACTGCCGATCATGGAGTCCGCTGTCGCCTCCATGACCGCGGCGCTGCCCACTGCCCGCCCCGTGACGATCGCCGGTGCGAACCACAGCTGGGATCCGGATGCGCTCGTGGAGACCCTGGCCCAGTTCCTGGCCGAGTAGCTCACGCCGCGTGTGTGACGTCCCACAGGTGATGCACGGGGTCGTGCACAAAATAGCGCGCGAGCGTCGCAATCGTGAACGACGCGCCGTCGCTGCGGCGCGCCGTGCGGCCGAGTTCCTCCGGCGGAACGGCCTGGAAGGCGGCGGCGACGTGGCCCGCGGCATCCGTCAGTTCTCGCGCAACGGTGGTCGGATCCTGCAGGTCGTAACGGTCGGCGACGGCTGTTGAATCCTGATCCCAGTTGGCGAACGCCGGGTCGTCTTGCGCGCGCATCAATTCCACGCGCCCGAGGAACACTCGATGCACGTCGCGCACGTGAGCTGCGTACTCCAGCGGCGACCAGCTGTGATCGTTCGGGCGCTGACGCACATCCGGTCGGGCAAGAACGGCCGGCCACTGCGTTGCGTTGTCTCGGACGATCGCGGGGATGCTCGCGTACGCGAGACTGCCTGCATCGAACCCACACTCCGGGCACGGCTTCTCCAGCACCCAGGTCCAACTCTTGGTTTCCGGCACAATCGGCATGGCTCGATTGTAGGGTGCGTGCGGCGCGCGAGGCGCAGTGTGCGGCGACGGGTCGCCGATGCTCAGTCCGCGGACTGCGGCACAGGAACCGCTGTGTTCGCCGGCGCAGGCGTGACGCCCTTGGGCGGGCAGATCGTGTTTTCGTCCATGGCTTGCTTGGCCTGCTCTGCCGACCACGGCAACGCGATGACCGGCGCTTTACTGCCGGACACCGCCGGCACCTTCGAGGCGATCGAAGCGAGTTGCATGCCCAGCAGTTGAGCGAATCCTCCTCCGACCGTCGAATTGTTCAACATGACCACGACGGTCAGGCCGGACTTCGGCTCGGTCATCATTGCGCTGATGAACCCGGGGATGTCTCCGTCGTGGCCGCGCATCGGCCCGAGCGTGACGACACCCAACCCGTAGCCTTGCCAGGTCGGTGCCGATCCGGACAGCGGCACAGTCGCCCACTGCGCCTTGCTCGACGCGGCCGAAACCAGCGTCCCGCCCGCGAGCGCCTGCACGTACGTCTTCAGGTCGCCCAGGGTCGAAACGACGCCGCCGGCGGTCCACCCAATGGACGGAGACAGCTGCGTGTCATTCAGGACGGTGTCGCAGATCGGCTGCCCGCTCGCATCGAGCGCGCTCGCATAGCCTTCTGCGTGCGGTGACGGCAGGGTGAGCACGCCCGAGTCCGGCAGGCTCGTGTGCTTCAAACCCAACGGACCCCACACGTACGCTTGGTACAGATCACTCCAACTCCGGCCGGTTGCCGCCTGCAGCGCCATCCCGAGCAGCACGAACCCGGTGTTCGAGTACGCGAACTGAACGCCGGGGTTGCCGGCGAGCGGCTCCGCGAGCCCGTCGCTGATCAACTCCATCGGAATCCACTGTCGTGTCGGATTGGTGACGAACTGTGCCGCGAGGGACGGCTCGTAATCCGCGATGCCCGACGTGTTCTGACACAACTGGCCGAGTGTGATCCCGCCCAACCCGACCATTCTGGGCAGGTACTTGGAGACCGGGTCGGCGAGTGCGACCTGCCCTCCGTCGACCAGAGCGAGCAGCACGGTGCAGGTCATCGACTTCGTATTGGACGCGATGCGAAATGACATGCTCGTCGACATGTTCGCTGCACCCTTGTCCGTGGACACGGTGCCGAGCCCCGCCGTCCAGCTGCCCGCCCACGGCGCCCAGACGCCGACGATCGCACCGGATGCGCCTGCGCGCGTCATCGCATCCGTCACGGCCGTCTGCAGCTGCTTGGTCACGTCGGTGGGCAATGAGCCGCCCGCTTGTGCCGGAGCCTGCGGTGCGGCGCCCGCCCCGGTGCAGGCTGCGAGGCCGAGCACGAGCGCAGCACTCACGAGGAGCGCCGTGGTGCGTTTCAGCCGCCCCGCTCTGCTGCCCATTCCATCCCCCGATGGTCGCCGTGCTGTCCACTGGAAGTCTAACTAGAGTTTTCTACCCCTGAGAAAGGGCACACGCGCCCGGGCTGATTCAGAGCTTGCGTAAAGTGAGAATCTGTTCCGCACGGCCGAACGGGCCGATCTCGTCATGCAGAACACTGGAGGTCAAACCGATGCCGTCCGACCCGAAGGTGACGGAGTTCTGCAGTCCGAGCCATCGCCCGGTCGGTTCGCGGTGGAGGTGCGCTTGCAAGTCCAGGTTCGGGAACGCGTAGCCGTCGGCACCCGGCGGCACCCGCACCGCGATGCCGTTGCTGGTGTCGACAAGGCCGATCAGGGCCGCGAACTCGGAGTACGGGGTGTCCGAGACCAGCGGATGCCGCGTCCGCAGCCACGCGCTGCCACCGCCGGCTCGGTGGTCGACCGTCGGGTACACGTCGATAGAGCGGATGTACCCTCCCGGCCAGGTCGTCAACGATGCCGGCTCCGCACGCTGGTCGCGAGCGGGCATCGGGGGGTCCTCGATCGCGGCGACCTCACTCGTGTCGGAGCGCTGCATCCGCCAGGCGGTCGCGCGCACCGCGACGCGGCCACTCGCGATGAGCTCGGCCTGCACGAGTTCGATGGTGCGGCCGGGGCGCAGCATCGAGGTGATGACCTCGAATTCGCCGTCCGGGATCAGTCCGAGAATATCGAAACTGAGCCGCGCCATCCGCAGGTCAGGACGTGGCGAGAAGCCCTCGAGGCAGTGGGTCAGGATGCCGGAGACCGGTGCCATGTGTTGTTCGTGCGGGTTCCAGGCGCCCTGTGCATGCACCGTTGATTCGAACCGTCCGCCTCCGAGCGCGATGTAGTACGGCTCGGCAGAGGTCACCCGCAAAGTCTATGCGGTCGCCACCATCAACGCTCCGCCATGAAGCGGCGCACGTCCTCGTCGACCATGATGTCGCTCGGTCGCAGCGGGCGGCTCAGATACAACCCGTCGATGCTGGTCAACCGGCTGAGGGCCACGTAGGTCTGCCCCGGACTGAACGCACGCGCACCCAGATCGATGATCGCGCTGTCATAGGTCTTACCTTGCGACTTGTGAATGGTCACGGCCCAGGCCAAGCGCAGCGGAAACTGTGTGAACTCTGCCACGACGTTCCTGGTCAGTTTCTTGTTCAGTGGGTCGTAGCTGTACTTGAACTTCTCCCAAATGACCGGTTCGACCTCGTGTGCCTGGCCGTCGATGTCGACGAACACGGTCGAGTCGATGCGCGTGACGGTGCCGATCGAGCCATTGACCCAGCGCGGTCCCTCGCCGCCCTGCCCTGTGTCGTTCCGCAGGAACATCACCTGTGCGCCCACCTTGAGTTCGAGTGTCTCGTCGGCCGGATAGGTGCGGCTGCCGAAGTCGCCCGTGATCTCCGCCTTCGCCGAAAGCGCCCGCCCGGGCAGTCGCTTCAAGGCGGACGCGTTGATCCTGTTCACCGTGTCGTTGCGGGTGGCGAGCGTGATCGTCCCGTCGTCCGGCGCTGAGCGGGCGCCGACAGTGTTCAACCGGTCGGCGATCTCTTGGGTGACGCGGCCATGCCGCACCGCGTTGAGCATCGCCTTGAAGTCCGAGTCGTGTTGCCGATGGATCTCGGTCAACTCGAAGATCTTCAAGTCGGCGTCGTGCCATGCCTTCGCGTCGAAGAACCACATCGACCGGTAGGTGTCCGCGAAGTACGCGCGCTCGTCGGCGTCACCGGGCACCGGCGCGAGTTGGTATGGGTCGCCGAACAGCACGATCTGCACCCCGCCGAACGATTCAGCTGAGCGCTGCCGCGCTTGCCGGAGGGCGCGATCGATGGTATCCATGAGATCGGCGTTGACCATGGAGACCTCGTCGATCATGAGCGTATCGATGGTGTTGAGCAGCTTGCGCAACTCGGCGCTCTGCTCGATCGCATGATCGGCGATGACGCCGATCGGCAAGCGGAACAGCGAGTGGATGGTCTGCCCGCCGACGTTCAGCGCCGCGACACCGGTGGGCGCGGCGATCACGAGCTGCTTCTCGGTGTTCCACGCGAGGTGATTCAACAGCGTCGACTTGCCGGTGCCGGCGCGCCCTGTGACGAAGACGTGCTGCCGGGTCGTCTCGATCGCCTCGTAGACTGCGGCCTGCTCAGGGGAGAGGGTCAGCTGAGTCGTCATGATCGTGCGTGGTCCTCCTCGGCCATCGCAGCGAGCCGCGCGTTGTAGGCCTTCAACTCGGCATCCCCGGTGCGGTCAGCATTGCGATCGCTGCGTTTGGACTCTTTCGCGTCGCTTCTGCTCCACTGCACCGCGACGATGAGCGCCATCAGCATTGTTGGAATCTCACCGATGCTCCATGCGATACCGCCACCGGTCTGCTGATCGACAATGGGCAAGGCCCCCCAGACACGCCCCATCGACCCGTACCAGTCCGCCAGCAGCAGGCTGTGCGTCGTCATCAGCGACACGCCGAACCACGCGTGGAATCCCATGGTGCCCAGCAGCAGAACAAGCCGGAACGCATACGGCAGGCGGTATGGCACCGGGTCGATGCCCATGATCGACTGCACGAACAGGTAGCCGACGATGACGAAGTGGATGATCATCCACTCATGACCGATGTGATCGACGGTCGCCCAGCGGAACAGCGGCGTGTAGTAGAACATCCAGAGCGAGCTCACGAAGAGGAGTGCTGCGACGATCGGATTCGCCAGAACCTTCGCGATCCAGGAGTGCACGGCGAGCAGAATCCACTCGCGCGGGCCGCGCGAGCCATCCGTTCGCTTGTGGATGGCGCGCATCGCCAACGTCACAGGAGCCCCCGGCACGAGCAGCATCGGCACCATCATCGTCAACGTCATGTGCGCGAGCATGTGCGCGGAGAACAGGTACTTCTCGTAGACGTTCACACCGCCGCTGGTGATGTAGCACAACAGCAGGATGCCCGCGATCCAGGAAATCGTGCGCAGAACCGGCCAGTGATCGCCGCGACGATGCAACCGCACGACGCCCGCAAGATAGAAGAAGATCGCGAATGCACAGCCGATCAGCCAGAGTGGGTCGATGTTCCAGGCGAACAAGAACTGCTGCAGGGTTGCCGGCGGCGGAAGCGGCTCACCCGTGAGGATCTCAGCGGGGGTCGCTGCGCTGCTGAGCGTCTGCGTGATCGGGGTTGCCGTGCGGGCCAGCGCTGCGGCAACGCCGGACGCGATGCCCATGAAACCGAGCTCCGCGGCGATCAGCCACCAGAACACTCCGCGTCCGCCGCCGCGCTGCAGTCGGTCGATCAGGTAGCGGCGGTGTAGCAGGCCGAACAGCCCGAGCGAGCAGAGCGCCGCCACCTTGACGAGCACCAGGATGCCGTACGGCGTGAGCAGGTTGGCCAGGGTTCCGATCCGCAGGTCCGCGCTGACGTAACCCGAGAACGCGACGACGAAGAAGCAGACGATCGCAAGCGTCGAATAGCGCGAGATGACCTCGATGATTCGCTTGCGCTCGAGCGAACGCCGCAGAAAGACGATCGTGAGCAGTCCGCCGACCCAGATCGCAGCGAACACGAGGTGGAGGCCGAGGGCCGTGATCGCCTGGTCATGGCCGGCTGTTCCTGCCGCATGACCCTGTTGCGCCATCGGCAGCAGGGAGAGCAACGCGAGGCCGGTCACGAACACGAGCGCGGTGACGTTGCGCACCGCAAAACACAGCACCGTGACGGCGGCGCAGATCAGGGTCGTTTCAAGCCAGGATTGCCCGAGCGAGATGGTTGTGGCGAACTGGCCGAGGCCCTGACCGAACGTCGAATCGAACGTGAGCGGGATGCCGCTGACGCTGAGGTAGGTGAGAACACCGGTCAATGCACTCGTGACCGTCATCAGGGCGGCAGAGCCGGCTGCAACATCAAGCGCTGTGTTGAACTCCGCCTTCTTCGCGCTCAACGCGAAGCAGGTGAGGATCAGTGAGCCGATCATGCCTGCAGCGCTCAGGTTGACGAGCAGCTTGGTGATCGGCAGACCCCAGCGCACGAGTGGACCCGGATCGGCGAGAAGCGGCGGATTCGCGCCGCCGCCATACGCGAGTGCTGCGAGAACGGCGAGGATGGCAACGACGACGAGGCCGACTGGCCCTGCCACGCGTTGCACTCTCTTCACCTAGCAAGCTTAGGCTTTACCGACGTCGACCCCTCTTCTCGCACCGAGTGCGCCGAGAGCACGAAGGGGACGCCGGCGAACCAGCGTCCCCTCTGCTCGTGTTGAGGCCCTGCAGCGTGAAGTTACTTCACAGATGCCTTGAGCTTGCTTCCTGCGGTCAGCTTGACGCGGTGGCCGGCAGCGATCTTGATCTCGGCGCCGGTTTGCGGGTTGCGGCCGGTACGAGCGGCGGTTGCCGTGCGCTCTGCTGCGAGCCAACCCGGAATGGTGACCTTGCCACCCTTGGATACGGTGTCCGCAATCGTGGCGAAGAATGCGTCAAGCACGCCACCGACGGTGGCCTGGCTCTGACCGGACGCGGCCGCAACGGCAGCAACGAGCTCGGTCTTGTTCAGCGACTTGTCAGCCATTGAGTGTCCTCCTCGGACCTTCTGCTGTGAATACAGCATCATCTATCTGGAACGGTTGAGCCACGAAGGCCGTTACGTTTGGTCTGTTCGACCGCCTTGAATGTATCAGAAACCCGCGATATCTCGCGGATTTCCGCGCCTTTCGCACACTTTAACAGCGGTGTGTCCGCATTTCTGAGGACCCGACGGGGCCCCTGAGCGCCCGATCACACCGTCGAAAACGCGAGAGGGGATGCCCGACCGAAGTCGGGCATCCCCTCATTCACGAAACTGCGGGCTGTTACCAGCTCGACTTGGTGATGCCGGGCAGCTGGCCGTCGTGTGCCATGTCGCGGAAGCGAACACGGGAGACGCCGAACTTGCTCAGGTAGCCGCGCGGACGACCGTCGATCGCGTCGCGGCCGCGGAGGCGCACCGGCGATGCGTTGCGGGGAAGCTTCTGCAGGCCGACGCGTGCGGCCTCGCGGGACTCGTCTGTGCCGTTCGCATCGACGAGGGCCTTCTTGAGTTCGAGGCGCTTTGCAGCGTAGCGCTCGACGATAACTTTGCGCTGCTCGTTCTTGGCGATCATGCTTTTCTTTGCCATGCGCTTAGCGCTCCTCTCGGAATTCAACGTGCTTGCGCACTACGGGATCGTACTTCTTGAGTACCAGACGGTCTGGGTCGTTGCGACGGTTCTTCTTGGTCACGTAGGTGTAACCGGTGCCTGCCGTCGAACGGAGTTTGATGATCGGACGAACGTCCTGCTGCTTTGCCATTAGATCTTCTCCCCACGGGACAGGATGTCCTTGACAACGGATTCGATGCCGCGAACATCAATGACCTTGATGCCCTTGGCCGAGACGTTCAGGGTGACGTTGCGCCGAAGCGACGGCACGTAGTACGTCTTGCGCTGCACGTTCGGGTCGAAGCGACGCTTGGTGCGTCGGTGCGAGTGTGAAATGTTGTGTCCGAAGCCTGGAACGGCGCCGGTCACTTGGCAGACTGCTGCCATGGTGTCCTCCATCATTACCGCAAGGCGGATGCCTTGCCCAAGATCTCTTGTCGGCACGATTCATCCCCCGAGGTTTTTGCAAGAGGGATGCTTTTGCAAGGAGGGGGGATTGACATGCGATCTGAGCGGAGGAGTCCGCTCAGCCAAGGATCAAGCTTACGTTCCCCTGGCGTGTCACGCAAACCGGCGCGGCAGTTCTGGCCGCAGCGGAAGCAAGCATTCAGTGGTGGAAACCTGTTGCCGCCGGGTCGTCCGGCATCGCGCTGGTGATCGAGTCGAGATAGTGGGTCTCTTCCGTGATCGCTTCCAGCAGGTTCGTGGCCAGGTCAATGCTGAGCCCATTGCGCACGACGATGCGTTGGACGGTGATGTCTGTGAGGTCAGCCGGCATCGGATAGGCCGGTACGAGCCACCCGCGCGCCCGGAGTCGCGTCGACAGGTGGTAGAGCGTCCAGTTTGTGGTGTGCCCGTCCTTCAGCCGCCAGGCGAACACGGGAATGTCCGTGCCGTCGTTCCACAGCTCGAATGCTCCGATCGCCTCGATGCCGCGTGCCAGGTACACCGCGACATCCTGTGCCAACTTCTGCACGTCGCGATACCCGGATCGGCCCAACCGCAGGAAGAGGTAGAACTGCAGCATCACCTGCGCGCCCGGGCGCGAGAAGTTGAGGCCGAAGGTCGGCATTTCCCCGCCCAGATACGTTACGTTGAAGACGAGATCCTCAGGCAGCAGTTCGCGGCTGCGCCAGATCACCCAGCCGAGCCCCGGGTAGACCAGGCCGTACTTGTGACCGGACGTATTGATCGAGTGCACACGCTCCAGCCGGAAGTCCCACACGATCTCCGGCTGCAGGAACGGCGCGATCATGGCCCCGGATGCGCCGTCCACGTGGATTGGCACGTCCAGTCCGGTTTTCTCTTGGATACGATCCAGCGCCGCGGCGATCTTCTCGACCGGCTCGTACATTCCCGTGTACGTGACGCCCATGATCGCCACGACGCCGATCGTGTTCTCGTCGACGTACTTTGCGAGGTCGGTGCCGTCGAGTGTCTTGTGCTCTGAGCTGATCGGAACGTAGCGCGGTTCGACCTCGAAGTAGTTGCAGAACTTCTCCCATACCACTTGCACGGCGCTGCTCATGATCAGGTTGGGCTTCTCGGTTGACTGACCTGCCGCCCGGCGTGCCTGTTGCCAGCGCCTCTTGAGCGCGAGTCCAGCCAGCATGCACGCCTCAGAGGACCCGACCGTCGAGGTTCCGATTGCCCGATCCGGGTCTGGGGCGTTCCACAATTCGGCGAGCATGTGCCAGCAATAGTCTTCGATCGCGGCGGTCTGCGGATACTCGTCCTTGTCGACGATGTTCTTGTCGAACGCCTCCGAATACAGCCGCGTAGCGAAGGCATCCATCCAGGTGCCGACGAACGTGGCGAGGTTGAGGCGCGCGTTGCCGTCGAGCATGACCTCGTCGTGCACGATCTGATACGCGGTCTCCGGCAGCATGCCGTCTTCGGCGAGTACACGCTTGGGGACCGTTTTCTCCTCACCCGGGCGGGCGAACAGGGGATTGATGCCAATCACATCGGGGTAGATGCGCTTGTGCGGTGCTGCCATCGAGTGCTCCTTACACTGCGCGCTCACCTACGTGCTCGCTGGTTCGTCTCGCTCTTGCGTTGCGCTGCAGTTCGCACACAGGCCGAACACGTCGACGATATGGCGCGCCTGGGTGAATCCGTTCTTCGCGGCGACCGACTGCGCCCACTGCTCGACGGCATCCGCTTCGATCTCCACAGTGAGACCGCAGTTGCGGCAGATCAGGTGGTGGTGGTGGCCGGTCGAGGTGCACGCGCGGTACAGCGCTTCGCCCTCGGGGGACTGCAGTGAGTCTGCGTCGCCTTCGCCGGCGAGGTCCGCCAGTGCGCGGTATACGGTGGCCAGCCCGATCGGCGACCCCGATTCGCGCAGGTTCGTGTGCAGGCTCTGCGCGCTGATGAAGCCGTCTGTGAAGCCGAGTGCCTCGCGAACGGCCTCACGCTGCCAGGTATTGCGCTTCATCACAGTCTGTCCTCCGGGCTCCGCGGATGCTCGTGCGCCCTCTTCTCAGGATACCGGGACGCCGCCGATTATCGCCTGGGCATTGACACGGCGGGGAATCCGTGACAATAGTGGAGTGTCCACTCATCGGACACTGGTCCGAAAATGAATTCAGCGAGGAAATGCCATGGACCTCGGATTGTTGGTGCTGCGACTCATCCTCGCTGCGCTGCTGTTCGGCCACTCGACGCAGAAGGTCTTCGGTTGGTTCCGCGGGCAGGGTGCCCGTAACACTGCCGCATCGTTCGAGAAGTGGGGACTGCGCCCCGGGCTGCCGTTCGTCATCCTGTCCAGCGTCTCCGAGCTCATCGGCGCGACGCTGATCGTATTCGGCGCGTTCGTGCCGCTCGGAACGACAATCGTCGTCGGCACGATGACCGTTGCGATCGCGTACAACTTCGAGCACGGGCTGTGGGCGCACCTCGGCGGGTTCGAGGTCGCACTGGTTTACGCTCTGCTGGCCGTGGTGATCGCACTGACCGGTCCCGGCCAATGGTCGATGGACCACCTGCTCGGATCGACCGAGCTGAGCGGCCCGGCCTGGGCCGGCGGCGCGATTCTCGTCGGCGTGCTCGGTGCGACCGGACCGATTGCATACCGCAACTACTGTGTGCGCCGCGCGCACGAGGCATCCGATTCACAGTTCGCATCCGATTCACCGTCGAAATGAGGAAACAAGACCGTGGCTGAACTCGCCGCCGTGTTGGCGACTACCCATCATCCGTTCTACCTCAAGCTCACTTCGGCGCCGCCGGAGGAGCAGATTCCGCAAGCGCCGGAGTGGAAGCGCAAGGTCGAGGCGTATCGCGAAACCCTGACCCGAGCCAAACCCGACATCCTGGTGATGGTCGGTGCCGACCACTTCCATCAGTTCTTTCTGGACAACTATCCGCAGTTCCTGATCGGCAAGGCGCCGAAGTACGACGCCACGTTCTACAACGAGGAGCGCGAGTTCGGGATTCCGAAGTACGTGCTCGACGGGCACGAGGAACTCTCCGAGTTCATGCTCGAGGGCCTCATCGACCGCGGCTTCGACATGGCGTTCAGCAACGAGCTGAAGCTCGACCATTCGATCATCTGCCCCATCATCACCACCCGCCCGGATGCCGACCTCCCGGTCGTTCCGATCTACACGAACATCTTCGCCCCGCCTTTCCCGACCCCGCAGCGGTTCTGGGATCTCGGGCGGGCCATCCGCGAGATCATCGACGAGTACCCGTCCGACCAGCGCATCGCCGCCATCGGCAGCGGGCATCTGTCGCTTGAGTTGGGCGGACCCCGGCAGTTCGAAGACCACGGGCCGGATCCGGAGTTCGACGCGCGGGCGATCAATTGGCTCGCGACCGGTGACATGGAGGGGATGCTGGCGAATGTCACGCGAGACAACCTCGGCACGTTTGGAAATGCGACGCACGGGTTCCTCGACCTGGTCACGATGATGGGCATCGCCGGCCCGATCAAGGCCGACTACGTCGACAGCCTCGACCTGTTCCACACCCGCGAGGCGTACATCACCTGGTATCCCCATCGGGCCCCGCTCGATGAAAGACTGCCGAACGGAGCCCCGCAATGAGCAAGTACTACGTCGACAAGTTCCTCTACACGACGGACCGCGATCCGGACTTCTTGCAGCAGTACAAGACGGAGCCGGCCGCCTACCTGGCACGCTGGGAGAAGGAGATCGGCCCGCGGCTCAGTGCTTCCGAGACGACCAGCTGGACCGGATTCACTGATCAGGAACGCACCGCATTGATCGAGCACGACTACGTCACCCTGTTCGAGCTCGGGGCGCACTTCTTCCTCTCATTGACGATCTATATCGGCATGTACAACGATGACTACGTCGCGCGGTCCGGCCCACTGTCGTTCCAGCGCGAGTATGGCGCGAAACTGCAGCACTGGCTCGGAAAGGAATATCCGTCGGTGGTGTGCTGATGATCGATTCCGCCCTGGAACATCTGAGGCCGGCCGTCTCCGGGCCGCTTGCAGGCATCATTGTGGCCGACTTCTCCCGCATCCTTGCGGGGCCGTATTGCACGATGCTGCTGGCCGATCTCGGCGCGACCGTGATCAAGGTCGAGAGCCCGGCCGGTGACGACACGCGCAGTTGGAGTCCACCGTCACGCGGAGACGACGCGACGTATTACCTTGCGATCAACCGCAACAAGAGCTCGATCGCGCTGAACTTGAAGGATGCTGCGGATCTCGCGGTCGCACGTCAGATCGCCGCCCGTGCTGATGTCTTCATCGAGAACTTCAAGCCGGGCGGGCTCGCGCGTTTCGGGCTCGACTACGACAGTGTCGCGGCTGCGAATCCCGGTGTGATCTATTCCTCGATCAGCGGCTTCGGCACAAAGGAGGGCGCGGCGCTGCCCGGTTACGACCTGTTGGTGCAGGCGCTGTCCGGGCTGATGAGTCTGACCGGTTCACCGGATGGCCCCCCGTATCGGGCGGGGATCTCCGTCTTCGATGTGATGACCGGAATGCATTCCGGAATGGGAATATTAGCGGCGCTGCACCATCGGACACAG
This sequence comes from Microbacteriaceae bacterium, assembly GCA_036510655.1. Classification (GTDB taxonomy): domain Bacteria; phylum Actinomycetota; class Actinomycetes; order Actinomycetales; family Microbacteriaceae; genus Rathayibacter_A. The sequence goes on from DATCDQ010000096.1 coordinate 14,629, forward strand.
ACTGGGCAGGGGCAGCACGTCGAGACCAATCTGATGTCGTCTGCGCTGTCGGGGTTGGTGAACCAGACGTCTGCGTACGTCGCGGGCGACTTCATCCCCGAGCGGATGGGCAACGCCCACCTCAGCCTTTTCCCGTATGAACCCCTGCCCACGGGCGACGGCGACCTCGTCGTCGTCGCTGGAAACAACGGCCAATTCGAGACGCTCTGCGCGGCACTGGATCTGCCTGAGCTTCCGACAGACCCACGGTTCTCGACCCCGTCGCGGCGCAACTTCGAGCGTGAGCAATTGCGCCCGCTGCTCCTGGAACGCCTCAGCAGGCGCTCCGCGCAGGAGTGGTTCGACATCCTGACGGCCGCTGGCCTCCCGTGCGCGCCGATTCAGAACGTCGCAGAGGGCGTACAACTCGCCGACCGCCTCGGCTTGGAGCCTGTGGTGCTGGCCGGGCGGGGACCGGGCGCGATGCCGACCATTCGCAACCCGATCACGTTCTCCGAGACTCCGCCGAGCTACGACCTGGCCCCGCCGAGCCTGGACGGAGACCGCGCCGCCGTCCTTGCATGGCTCGAGACGACATCAAGCAACAGAACGAACGCAACCGATGGAGCATCCGCATGAGCACCGACCACATAAGCACTGAAACCGACCAACCTTCGTTCCCCACGTCGATCGGCACGTCGACCCCGACCTCTATGTCGCTGTTGGGCCACGACATCGCGACCGAAATGCTCGGCAAGGTAAGCTTCGGCGAACTCGCGCTGTGGCTAATGACGCAGGAGCGGCCGACACTACATCAGGCGCGCGTGTTCGACGCTGTGATGGTCGCACTCGCAGACCACGGCCTGACACCGATCGCGATCGCTTCCCGGCTGACCCTGTACAGCGCTCCGGAGTCGATCCAGGGCGCGCTTGCGGCCGGGCTGCTCGGCGGCGGCTCGCGCTTCCTCGGCGTGACGGAGGACACCGGACGATTCCTCGCGGAGGCACTGAACGCCGCCGACCAGCCGCCCGTCAGCGCGGCCGACTTCGACGCGCTTGCCCGCACGGCGATCACCTCCGCCCGCGCCGCCGGCCAGTTGGTTCCCGGCCTCGGCCACCCCGTGCACAAGGCGGGGGACCCGCGCGTTCCGGTGATGATCCAAATTGCGAAAGACGAAGGCCAGTACGGCCCGCAGCTGCAGCTGTTCGAGGCGATCGGGCGCGTGCATCCGGAGATCCTCGGTCGCGCGCTGCCGCTGAACGGCGCAGGCGTGTGCGGCGCAGCATTGGCCGACATTGGCGTGCCGCTCGGCCTGCTCCGTGGGGCGGTGCTGCTGGCACGCTGCGCGGGGTTGCTCGGGCATCTCGGCGAAGAAATGCGCCGTCCGATCGGTGAGGCGGTATACATGACTGTGGATCGTCACGCTCACTACGTTGCAGACGACCACGGCTAAGACGCAATAGGCACCGAGTTGGAACGGAAGACACTGCATGCGACGGGACTCCAGCCCTGACTTCATCGAGGCGATCGCCAGGGGGCTCGACGTCATCCGTTGCTTCAATGCAGCCCGCCCCGCCATGTCGCTGAGTGAGGTCGCGGTCGCATCGGCCCTGCCGCGACCGACCGCGCGTCGCATTCTGATCACCCTCGAGCAGCTCGGTTACGTGCGATCCGGGGCGCAGGGCTTCATGTTGACTCCGCAGGTGGTCGAGCTTGGCATGGCCTATATCGGATCGACCAGTATCTGGGAGATCGTGCGGCCGAACCTCGAGCACCTCGTTCAGCAGACGAACGAATCGAGCTCGATCGCCCTGCTCGACGGCTCAGACATCGTGTACGTGGCACGCGTCGCCGTGCCTAAGCTGGTCACTCTGTCTGTGACGATCGGCACGCGCTTTCCGGCGTTGTCGACCTCGCTCGGAAAGGTGCTGCTCGCCGCCCTTGCACCGGACGAACTGGATGCGACCCTCGCGTTGCCGAGCCGGTCCGGTCTTGAGGCACGCTGGCAGCCGGATCGACCCGAAATCGATGCGGCGCTGCAGGGTGTGCGCGAGCGCGGCTGGGCGATGACGGATGAGCAGCTGGCCAGAGGCATCCGCTCGATTGCCACGAGCATCCGCGACGGCGAGGGCCGCACGGTTGCTGCGGTCAACGTGAATGCGAACAGTGCGGAGACCTCTCTTCAGACGCTGACCGACCACCACCTGCCGCTGCTGACACGAGCGGCGGATGCGATCAGCCAGGATTGGATCGCCTGGCACTCGCGGCCGCTTCTCACGCTCGGGGCGTAGCCGCCGCTCGGCGGTCCCTGAGCAGAGTCGATGGGGCAGTTCGGTCGTTCCCTGAGCGGAGCCGAGGGGCGGTGTGCCGTTCTCTGAGCGGTGTCGACGGGCGGCCGCGTTCCGCCTGTTTGTTCGGTCGCGCATGCTGGCGCTTCGACTGCGCTCAGCGGTCGTGGAGTTCGCGCGTGAGACTGCCGGAGTGCTGCGTCCCGGTCCCTGAGCGAAGCCGAAGGGCCACCCTGCATCGCGAATATAACGGTTCGATAACGGTGTGTGGATCGGGGTGAGTTCCGCGTGTTTCCGCGGGTTTCCAGGGCATGAATGTCGGTGGTGTCTGGCAGATTGGGGGTATGAACCAGCCGTTGCAGCCGCTGTATGACGACCTCGCGTCGTTGGCTGCGGTATGGGCCGGCGCCCTGCCCGCGTTCCGTCCCGCCGGCGGCGGCGATGCGTTCGGTGCGTCGGCTGGTGCGCAGGCGGATTTCGCGGCGATGAGTGTGGCCGGGTTGATGGGCACTACGGATGCGTTGGGGCAACTGGTGCGGCACGCGAACGCGTTCCTAGCGGGCGCGGCCGGTGAGGTCGCGCGGCGTTCCCCGGCCGAGGCCGGTCGGGAGGGGTTGGCGAAACAGCAAGGGTTTATGAACCCGGCGCAGCTGGTCGCCTCGGCCACCGGCGGCACCATCTCCACCGCATCCCGGCTGGTGGCGGTCGGGCAGGCGACCGCGACCCGACAATCCTTGACCGGGCAGGTGTTACCGCCAACACACCCGCACGTGGGCGCCGCGCTGACCGCCGGCCTGATCAGTGTCGAGGCGGCCTCGGCGATCACCACCATGCTGGGCCGGGTGGCCCGCCGCGCCGACCCGGTCGACGCGGAAGCGATGGAGGAGCTGCTGGCGCAGAAGGCGGCGGAGATTCCCCTGGACTTGTTGTTCCGGTTGATCCGAGAGGCCGAAGCTCGCCTGGATCAAGACGGTGTGGCCCCGCGGGAG
>DATCDQ010000097.1:0-9652 GCA_036510655.1 Microbacteriaceae bacterium
GGCGGCCGGTGTCATATCGTCTCCTTCGTCGCCGCGACCAACGCGGCTGCCATTTCTCTGAGAATGTTCTTCTGGATCTTCCCGATCGCATTGCGGGGCAACTCATCGACGAACTCGAGTCGTTCCGGCCAGTAGTACTTCGACACCCCGGCTGCCGCCAAATACTGTTGCAATGCCCGGAAGCTGAGCGGACGATCCGGCCGCGTCGACACGACAAACGCGCAGGCCCGCTCCCCCAGCCGCGCGTCCGGCATCGCAACGACCGCGACGTCCGCGACAAGCGGATGCTGGTACAGCAGATTCTCCACTTCCACGACGGGCACCTTCTCGCCGCCGCGGTTGATCACGTCTTTGACCCGTCCCGAAATGCGCAGAAATCCTTCATCGTCTACTGCGGCGAGATCGCCGGTGCGATACCAGCCGTCGGTCGTGAACACGTCTGCCGTCAGGTCCGGGCGCTCGAGGTAGCCGCCGAAGATCGTCGGCGACCGCAGCTCGAAGTTCCCCTCGACGCCTGCGGCAACCGGCATCCCAGCGTCGTCCACGATGCGGATGTCGATGCCGGCCAGCGCGCGCCCGTCACTACCCCACGCGCGCTCGGGTGCGTCGTCGGGCGACGCCAGTGTGCCCAGGCAGGTTTCCGTCGTTCCGAACGCGCCGAGCACCATGGTGCCGAGCACCGTGGTCGCGTGCTCGGCCAGCGAGCGCGGCACCGCCGCACCTGTTGCCACGAAGATCCGCAGCGACTCCGGCGACTGCGCCCCGGCCTCGACCTCCCGCACCAGGTCCATCAAGAACGGCGTCGCCGCTTGCACGAATGTTGCCTTGCCCCGGCCGAACCCCTGTTCAAGCGCGAGCGGCGCATCCCACACCGGCTGGATCACCGCGGCGACACCCAGCTGCCAGGACAGCAGCATCCCATACAGGAATCCGGTCTGATGCGCGAGCGGTGACGGCACGAAGATCCGGTCACTCGCGTCGAGCCCAAGATGCGCGACCTCCATGTCGACGGCGCGCGCCAAGGTGCTGTGGGTGTGTTGCACACCTTTCGGCTCCCCTGTCGTTCCCGACGTGAACAACAGTTGACACACGTCGTCCGGATGCGGCGCACGCGAACGGATGTGCGGCAGGTCGGGCGTCACCGATGCGAGCGCAGCGTCGTAGTAGTGCCACGTCCAGTCCACCGTTTCGACCATGGCGGCAGCTGAGTCGGGGATCGGTGGCAGATCGGTCGCCACATCGGCGGAGTGTCTGTTCTCGGTCTGCAGCACGACCACATGCTCGAGTGCGATTGGGCGCGATTGCCGGCGAGCCTGCACGCTCACCTCAAGCAACTCGATGGCAGCCCGACGATGCCGGAACAGGTTCGGCAGGAACAGCACTCTGGCATGGGATCGTGCGAGCGTCATTGTGGTTTCGCGCGGACCGAACGCCGGCATGATCGGCGTGACGACCGCGCCGAGTTGGATGATCCCGAGTGTAATGGCCATGAATTCACGCCAGTTCGGCAGTTGCACGGCCACCGCCTCGCCGCAGCGCACCCCGAGATCCAGCAGAAGCGCCGACACCCGATCTGCTTCGCTCTGCAGTGCGCTCCAACTGACGACGGCGAGCGCGTCCGGCCCGACCTCGATAACGCCGGGATCATCCGGCCGCTCCTGCGAAAGCGTGAGCACGTGTTCCACCGGGCTGTGGGTGCCGAGAGCGCCGTAGCCGTATCCGACTGCTCCGACCCCGGGCTCGGGCCTCGCACGGCGTGCAACCGCCTGCGCGCTGAGCGGGTCGGTGTCCGCGCCGGTCGCGTAGCCGGAGTTCGGATCGCTCGAGTCCGGTTGACGCGCAGAGCTGACGTCGATCTCCAGCCCGATCCCGTTCATCGCATCGAGAAATTCCGGATAGGAAATGCGGTACGCGTGCGGGTAGGTCAACGACGAGCTGCCCTCCGCCCGCGTTGCAGCCACCGCCAATGCCATGAGCACGCGGTGATCGTTGAACGAGGAGAGGGCAGCAGAACGCAGATGTTCGACACCGGTGACCCGCAGTTCCGAGTCGCTCTGCTGCGCCGAGCCGCCCATCCGGTTCAACTGCAGCATCGCCGACACGCGATCCGACTCTTTCAGTCGAATATGTCCGACGTTGCGCAGCCTGCTCGTGCCGTCGGCCACGCTCGCCATCGCCGAGAGCACCGGCAGGAGGTCTGGAATGGGCGCGAAGTCGACATCGAGTGAGTTCAGGCGGATGCCGTCGTGCTGCACCCGCACGAATCCGGTCGCGTCGTCCAGCCGCATCGGCACGCCCATTCTCGCCGCCAGGTCGAGGAATTCCGACTCGGGATGGTCGGTGTCGACCGCCCGAGTGGCTGACATGCCTCTGAACAGCACGTCCGAGGGATGCAACGCCGTGGCCGCGACGCCGAACGCCGCTGCACCGATGTCCGGCGGGAGTCGATAATCAGCGGGCGTCGCCGCCTGATTGCCCGGAATGCGATAGGTGAGCCAATCGTCATCGTGCTCGACGACCAGGCCGAAGGTGCGCATCATCCGAACCGTCAGGTCGACGTACGGCTGCTCGTTGAGTGCGCCACCGGTCACGTGCACCGTCGTGTCCGCCCGAGCGAACGGGGCCAGCAGGAGCAGTCCGCTGAGCCATTGTGAGAGCGTTCCTGCGATCTCCACATCGCCTCCGCGGGGCCGCACGGGTTGCACGGTGATCGGCGGGCACTCGTCTGTGGAGGTCAACTCAACGCCCATTTGCTGCAGCGAGGCGAGCAGGGCGTTGATCGGCCGCCGACGGAAATACTTCATGCCGGTGAGCGTCATCGGGCGATCGGCAAGACTGGCGAGCCCCGTCATGAAGTACAGCGTCGTGCCGGAAGATCCGACGTTGAGCAGCCCGTTGCTGCCGTGAGTGCCGTTCTCGTCGATGTCGGTAGCCTGATACCGCCCTCCCGTCACGAGATAGTCGTCACCGACGATGCGGATGTCGGTCCCCAGCGCGCGCAAGACGCTGATCGTCCACTCGACTTGCCGCGTCGCCGAGATACCGGAGACCACGCTGGTGCCTTCAGCGAGCGAGGCAAGCACCAGGGCGCGGTGTGCGTGGTACTTCGACACGGGAATCTCGAGTTCCCCCGACAGCCGGCTTTCCGTTCCATGAACGATGAGTTGCATCAGGTGCACCGTTCCTCCCGGTCACCATGACAACTGCCTGCGTGTAGGCAGCGCGGTAACCTCCGTTGAGTTGTCAAACACCCGAGAACTTACTCGCAACGCGCGGTCGCGGCAATTCTATCGGTAGCGTGTTCGGGGTCCGCACGTTGCGCTACCGCAGGCCCGCCCGGTCAGCGAAACCATAATCCGGACCGAGCGCAGCCATCTGAAAGCAGTTTAGGGTGGAGGCATGAGTCACCGCCTCTGGCGCGTCCCGATCCTCCGCATTGTCGTGGTGGCGCTCGCGGTCGGAACGGTGATCGCTGCGTTGGTGACGGCGGCGACCGCTGTTTCGGCACAACCTCACGTCGTGCCGCAAACGACTGAGGGCTCGTCGAACGGCCCGGTCGTCGTCGCCATCGGCGATTCGATCATGGCAGGCCATGGGCTCACTCCGGCAGAGGCCTGGCCTGCGCTGCTGGCACAAGCTGACGGATGGCGCGTCACCAACTTGGCCAGCGACGGGTCCGGATTCGTCGCGATCGGCGACGAAGGCGACACGTTCGCCAACCAGGTGAGCGCAGCGATCGCGTTGCATCCGGACGTCGTTATCGTCGAGGGCAGTAGCAACGACGTCGGTGTCTCGAACACCGTGCTGGAGGCAGCGACAGACTCGACGATGGCACAGCTGCGCCAAGCACTGCCGAGGGCCACTCTGATCGGCCTCAGCGCCGTGTGGAGCGATACGCCACCGCCGAGCCAACTGGCCGATATCGACGACCAGGTCGACAGTGCCGTCACCGGCAACGGAGGGTACTACCTCGACGTCGGCCAGCCATTTGGCGGCCACCCGGACCTGATGCAGAGTGACGATGTGCACCCGACGGCAGCTGGGCAACGCGCGCTCGTCGAGGCTGTCAGCGACGCACTGGCCGAAGCCGCCATTCGGTTCTGAGCGCAATGGTGTACTTCATCGCGGTCATCCTCCGTCGCTCGGGCGCGATGGGCGGGGAATCATGCTGATCTACTCGATGAGCGTTTCCATCGGCGGCACGCTCTACTTTGCCAAAGCCCCTGCATGGCTCAAGGCTGGTACGACGACAACTATCGCGTTGCGGTACTTCGAAGCCAACGATCGCGAATCCGCGCAGTGGGTCTTCGAGTGCACTTCGGGCAGAACGCGTGCGTCGTTCGAAGGGTGCACAGTCTCCTCGTCGACGGGAGGACTGATTTCGTCGCCACGTGAGTATCAGGCCACAGGCGAACTATACGACTGGGTGGGGTCGTGGCGGTGAGCAGTCGACTCAGGCCAACCCGATCGGCTTTGCCCGTGGAGCACTCTCGCTGCGGGACTGACGCCAGGCGCCTGAGCCGTAGGGGGCTGAGCCTGAGCCGCGCCGAGCCTTAGCGCCCGAGGTACTTCTGCAGCGTTGCGAGCTCTTCATCGCTCGGAGCACCCGTCTTTCCTGCAGCCTTGGAGCCGCCCAGGCCGAAGCCCGACCCGCCACCGATAGCCGCACCCGCGGGTGCGACACCCGCCGCCAGCGCCGCGTTCTCCGCCGCGCGCTTGGCTGGGTTGCCCGACCGGGAGCCCTTCTGCTTCTGCGGCTTCGCCTTGCCGACGTAGCCGGCGCCCGGAATCGGGCCCATGCCGGGCACGTTCGGCACGCCGCCCTTTGCCACGGTCTTCATCATCTTCGCGGCCTGCTCGAACCGCATCACAAGCTGATTGACGTCGGTGACGGTCATGCCTGAGCCGCGGGCGATGCGCACCCGGCGGGAGCCGTTCAACAGTTTCGGGTTGGTACGTTCCGCCTTGGTCATCGACTGGATGATCGCCTCGGTGCGCACGATCTCTTTCTCGTCGAAGTTGTCGAGCTGCTGCTTCATCGCACCGGCGCCGGGCAACATGCCCATCATCTTCTTAATCGAGCCCATGTTGCGCAACTGCTGCATCTGCTTGAGGAAGTCGTCGAGCGTGAACGTGTCTGTGGCGAACTTCTCGGCGACCTTGCGGGCTTCGTCTTCGTCGAACGCTTCCTGCGCCTGCTCGATCAGGGTGAGCACGTCGCCGAGGTCGAGGATGCGGCTGGCCATGCGGTCCGGGTAGAACGGCTCGAAGTCGTCCAGACCCTCACCCGTTGAGGCGAAGATGATCGGCCGGCCGGTGATGGATGCCACCGACAGCGCCGCGCCGCCACGCGTGTCGCCATCGAGCTTAGAGAGCACGACGCCGGTGAAGTCCACGCCGTCCTGGAACGCCTTCGCCGTGGCGACCGCGTCTTGACCGATCATCGCGTCGACGACGAACAGCACCTCATCGGGATCGGTCGCCTTCCGGATGTCCCCGGCCTGCTTCATCAGTTCAGCATCGACGCCGAGTCGGCCGGCCGTGTCGATGATGACGGTGTCGTACTGCTGCCGCTCCGCCTGCTTGACGGCATCCTTGGCGACGCGCACCGGATTGCCCACGCCGTTGCCCGGCTCGGGCGCGAACACTGGCACGCCGGCCTGTTCTCCGACGATCTGCAGCTGGGTGACCGCGTTCGGGCGCTGGAGGTCCGCGGCGACGAGCATCGGTGTGTGGCCGCCCTTGACGAGCCATTTCGCGAGCTTGCCGGCGAGGGTGGTCTTTCCTGCACCCTGCAAGCCGGCGAGCATGATCACGGTCGGCGGCTTCTTCGCGAACTGGAGTTGCCGTTGCTGCCCGCCGAGGATGCCGACAAGTTCCTCATTGACGATCTGCACGACCTGTTGCGCCGGGTTCAGCGCCTTGTTGACCTCGTCTCCAAGCGCACGCTCGCGAACGGCCGCCGTGAACTGCTTGACCACGGGCAGAGCGACATCCGCTTCGAGAAGAGCGCGACGGATCTCGCGGACGGTGCCATCGACATCCGCAGCGGACAGTTTGCCCTTGGTGCGGAGATTCTTGAAGGTGTCTGTGAGCCGATCAGAGAGGGTGCCGAAGGTAGCCATGGTCCGTCAATCTTAACCTGTCTTAACCTGTCGTCAGTTCGCCATGTCGACGGCCGAAACATCCCCCTGGATGTCGAAGCTGACCACCAGCAGATACTCGGTGTCGTCGGGGCTGATCGAATAGTCGAATTCGGCGAATGCGTCGCCATCGGCGTCGCGTTGCGGAAACAGACCGACGTGCACCAGCTGAAGGGAGCGCAGCACATCCATCGGGATGTCGCCCGAGTTGTGCACGAGGAGATCGAGCAGGCTCTCCCCCATCGTGTCAACGTGGAAGTCGACATAGTGCGCCGTGACGGATTCCCGCTCACTCAATTGCGCGATCAGCGCATCGCGGGCGCGCGCGTCGAAACCCTGTAACGCGTGGAGCACTGCGGCGGCAAGCGCCAGTTGCGCGTCGTTGACCGCGGTTTCGTCGTCGGCAGTGAGGTCGATGGCGACCACCTGGTCGCCGAGTTCCGCCTCACTCGACCAGCGCAGGCCGCCGAAGCCGTTGTCTTGGATGACACCGAAGAAGTCGTGCTCGATCGCCATCGCCCGCTAGCCCACCAGCTGTTGCGCGAACACGTGCGGGGTGAACCCTGTGAGATCGTTGATGCCCTCGCCCTGGCCGACGAGTTTGATCGGCAGGCCGGTCTGCTCCTGCACCGCGAGCACGAATCCGCCCTTGGCCGAACCGTCGAGCTTGGTCAGCACGAGCCCTGTTACGCCGGCGTGTTCGATGAACGCGTGCGCCTGAGCCAGCCCGTTCTGCCCTGTCGTCGCATCGAGCACGAGCAGCACCTCGGAGATCGGCGCCTGACGTTCGAGCACTCGCTTGATCTTCGACAGTTCGTCCATCAGGCCGCCCTTGGTCTGGAGCCGTCCTGCCGTGTCGATGATGACGATCTCCGTGCCGTCCGCCTTGGCTTTCTCGACAGTTTGGAAGGCTACGGATGCCGGATCCTGACCGTGCTGCTGCGGCCGCACGATCTCGGCGCCCGCACGTTCCGCCCACGTCGCCAGTTGCTCGACGGCGGCGGCCCGGAATGTGTCGGCTGCTCCGACGACAACGCTGCGGTCGTAGGTGCGCAGAAACTTCGCGAACTTGCCGATGGTGGTCGTCTTGCCCACGCCATTCACGCCGACGACAAGCACGACGGCCGGGCGTTCGGTGAGCTTGAGAGTGGGGTCCAGCCTCGAAAGGCGTTCCTCGATACCCTCGCGCAGCATCCGCTGAAGGTCGGCGGGATCTGTCGTGTGGAAGTGCGCCACTTTGGCGCGGAGGTCGTCGACGACCGCATCCGTTACGTCCGGGCCGAAGTCGGCGGTGATGAGCGCAGATTCGAGGTTCTCCCAGGTCTCCTCGTCGATGGTCTTCCTCGCGAACATGCCGCGTAGTGCGCTGGAGAGCGACCAGGAGGTGTGTTCAGGCATGCGCACAGTCTATTCGGGGGGCACCTGCCATGCTGCCGCTTCCGTGATTCGCATCCCGCGTCCCACGCCGACGTCAGGCGCGACCAGGAGCATTCGGATTCATCGTTGTGAGGCCGAGCGCATTCCAGGCTTTGAGGAGCGACCGATCCCCGCTCGCGGCGGCGAACTCATCACCGTTGAGTTCAGCAGGTGCGGCGCGATGGACAGCATCATATCCGCGGAGTCCAAACCGCCGTGCGATGTGCCCGGCCGCGACCGCGAGCTGCGCGTCGAGCTCGCGTATGTTGCATTGTCGCCACGCGTTGGCTACCCGCAGCAACGCCTTGTCGTGGTCGACTGCGGAGATTCGTCTGAGGCGCTCCGCCGCGGCCAGTGCAGCCGATGCTTCAACGTAGACGAGACGCGCCACAACGATCTGATCGGCTAGCTCCCACAGGCGCCGACACCGGGCAGAGCCGTCCTCATCGACAACGAGCGGCAAGAATGCCGATGTGTCGAAATAGGCGATCACGCTCGTTGCGCCTCCACCAGGTCACTGACGGAGCCCCGTGTGGCGATCGGCCGAGGCAACGGTGTGCGGGGCGCAGTCGGGGCAGTCAAGAGGTGTTCGGCGAAAAGCTGTTCGAACTCAGACGTACTGTCGACCGGAACGATGCGGGCGCATGCGTGCCCGTGATCGGTCACGGTCAACGACGCCCCATTGCGAACTGCCTGAATCTGACTGCTCAGTGAATCACGAAGCGCGCGAATGAGGAATTATCGGCCAAGAATTTGTGGCGTGGCAGCGCACGGATCGACGAGTGGCTCGCAATTGCCTCGGAAGCTCTGATCGAGGATCCGACCACGGCGGCGCTCATCGTCACATGTAGATAGCCGGCTTCTGTGATGGGTGTCGTGGCCCACTCCTCCTTGAGCACGTCAAACCAGGCATGGCTGCGGATGTGATGCACGTGCTGCGGCCACGCTAAGGCGATCAGCACGTTGACATCCAACAGGTAAGGCTTAGTCACCGTCGCGGTGCTCATTCACGAGGTCAAGGGTGATGGCAACCGCGTCATAGTCGGCCTGAAAGATTGGAATCCGCTCAGACTCGCACCAAAGGCGTTCTCCCGAGGAGCAAGCCCCTCCAGCGCGAGCCAGAGCTCGTGCGGAATTTAAGACGAAGTCGTCGATATCCAAGGCGGTGCGCATCCACGCTACATAACATCACGGCATCAGGCGTTCGTAGAACAAAAACGAAGACGCGGCCTGCGCGTTCCCTGAGCGGAGTCGATGAGCCGGGTGCATCGATCGTACAGAGGGATCGAAGGGCGGGTTCGTCGGCCCCTGAGCGAAGCCGAAGGGCAGCCCTGCATCGCGAATATAACGGTTCGATAACGGTGTGTGGATCGGGGTGAGTTCCGCGTGTTTCCGGGGGTTTTCGGGGTGTGAATGTCAGTGGTGCCTGGCAGATTGGGGGTATGAACCAGCCGCTGCAGCCCCTGCATGACGACCTCGCGTCGTTGGCTGCGGTATGGGACGGCGCCCTGCCCGCGTTCCGTCCCGCCGCCACCGCCGATGAGTCGGCTGCCGGGGCCGAGGCTGGTGCGCAGGCAGATTTCGAAGCGATGAGTGTTGCCGGGTTGATGAGCACCACGGATGCGTTGGGGCAACTGGTGCGGCACGCGAACGCGTTCCTGGCACGCGCGGCCGGTGAGGTCGCGAGACGCTCCCCAGTTCAGGCGGGTCGGGACGGGTTGGCGAAACAGCAAGGCTTCGCGAACCCGACCCGGCTGGTCGCCTCGGCGACCGGCGGCAGCATCATGGAAGCATCCCGACTGGTGTCGGTTGGCACGGCCACCGCGACCCGACAATCCTTGACCGGCCAGGTGCTGCCGCCGGCGCATCCGCACGTGGGCGCCGCGCTGACCGCCGGCCTGATCAGTGTGGAAGCGGCCTCGGCGATCACGACCATGCTGGCACGGGTGGCTCGCCGCGCCGACCCGGTCGACGCGGAAGCGATGGAGGAGCTGCTGGCGCAGAAGGCGGCGGAGATTCCCCTGGACTTGTTGTTCCGGTTGATCCGAGAGGCCGAAGCTCGCCTGGATCAAGACGGTGTGGCCCCGCGGGAG
>DATCDQ010000098.1:0-79536 GCA_036510655.1 Microbacteriaceae bacterium
AGGCGGCGGAGATTCCCCTGGACTTGTTGTTCCGGTTGATCCGAGAGGCCGAAGCTCGCCTGGATCAAGACGGTGTGGCCCCGCGGGAGGAAGAACTCCGGTCGGATCGCAGCGTGCACATTGTTCAACGCCGCAACGGGATGACCCGGATGATCGCGGAATTGGACCCCGAGAGTGCCGCACCGGTGAAAGCCGCGATCGAAGCCGTCGTCACCCACACCCTCCGCGCCCGTCGCGACCAAGAACGCCGCAACCAGCAGCGCCGCGACGGTGCCGATGACGCGCAGATCGCCGACGCTGACACGGATGGGCCGTTGTTTGAGGATCTGCGGACGATTCCGCAGTTGCAGGCCGACGCGTTGACAATGATCGCCTCCCATGTTCTTGGTTGCGACCAGGTCCCGGCCGCCCCGTCGACCACGTTGGTGGTGCGCGCCAACCTGGAAACCCTGATGGAGGGTGTCGGGTTCGGTCAGATCGACGGCATCGACCAACCCGTCAGTGCCGGCACGATCCGCCGGCTCGCCGCCACCGCAGGAATCATCCCGATGGTGATGGGCACCGGCAGCATCCCGTTAGATCAAGGCCGGGCGGCCCGCCTGTTCAGCCCCGCGCAACGCATCGCCCTCGGTGAACGGGATGGCGGCTGCGCGTGTTGCGGGTTAGACATCGCCTATACCCAAGCTCACCACATTGCCTGGTGGAAACGCGACACCGGACCCACCAACCTGTCAAACGGGGTGATGTTATGCCCGCCCTGCCACGTCCGCACGCATAACGACGGCTGGATCATCCGAGTCGATAAACACGGACACGTCTGGTTCACCCCACCACCCCACGTCGACCCCGACCAGAAACCCCGCCTCGGCGGCAAAGCACGCTACGGGCTCCCCGACCTCGACGCCACCGGATAAACCAACGACGCCGCCCGGCACGCTGCCAAGCCGTGTGTGGCCGGGCAAGATGGCGCTTCGACTCCAGCGCGGCTCCTGAGCTTGTCGAAGGACAGCGACTGTTACGAGTTCTGCATCCGCTCCTCAGACGCCACCCGCTGCCCGATGACGGCCGAAACACCGTCCTGGCGCATCGACACCCCATAGAGGGCATCCGCGATCTCCATCGTCCGCTTCTGGTGCGTAACGACGATCAGCTGGCTGGTCTCGCGCAGCGACTCGAAGATCGACAGCAACCGACCGAGGTTCGCATCATCCAACGCGGCTTCGACCTCGTCCATGATGTAGAACGGACTCGGCCGCGCCTTGAAGATCGCAATCAACAGTGCCACCGCAGCCAACGAACGCTCACCACCGGACAGCAGAGACAATCGCTCGATCTTCTTGCCCGCCGGCTTCACCGACACCTCGATACCCGTGGTCAGCATGTTCTCCGGGTCGGTCAAGAAGATACTGCCCGCCCCACCCGGGAACAACACCGGAAACACCTCGGCGAATGCCGCCCTGGTGTCTTCGAAGGCGTCGGAAAAGATCGACTCCATCTTGCCGTCGATCTCATCGATGATCGTCAACAGATCCTTGCGCGTGTTCGTCAGGTCAGTGAGTTGCTCCGTCAAAAACTTGTGCCTCTGCTCGAGCGCAGCAAACTCCTCAAGTGCGAGCGGATTGACCCGTCCAAGCTGCGCGAACTTGCGCTCCGCCTTCTCCAACCGTTTCTGCTGCTGCTCGCGATTGAACGGGATACCTACGGGCTCGGACACTTCGACGAGCTCAGCGACCGGATCTGAGGAAGTCGAAGGCACGGGAATCGTCGCATCATCCGCCGGAATCAACACATCGGGACCGTACTCCGCGACGAGCACGTCCTCGACCAGCCCAAGGTCGCCACCGGCGCGCTCCAGCAGCCCCGAAAGATGCAGCTTCTTCTCGTAGATCTGCAACTCCAACCCGTGCACGCTCTCGCTGATCGCCTGCAGGCGCTCCCGTTGGCCGGCCTCCTCACGGCGCAACGCCGTCAGCTCCTGGTTCTGCCCGGCCCGCTGCGCTTCCGCGACAGCCAGTTCGACTCTCGCCTGCGCGACCGATCGGTCGACGGAGTCCAGCACAGCGGGCAGCAACGCAATCACAGCGCTCGCTGCCTCGACTTGCCTATTGCGGATGACGGCGCGCCGCGCCGCCGCCTCGGCTGCAGCCCGCTCGGCCTCCAGTTGGCGCACGAGCGCATCGCCGCGCGCCTGTTCGGCTCGCACCCGTTCCTTTGCCGTCTCCAACGCCAATCGCGCCTCGACCTCGCGCTCCCGCACGGCCTCCAGTTCCGCAAACAGCGCGTCCCGCGCACCGACGTCGAGGATTGGCCGGGGTCTGGCCTGGACCGTCTCGAGAGCGGCCTTGGCCCGCTCGGCTGCACCCTCAGCATCCGCGACGCTTTCGCCGGCCACGGCAAGCGCGACGCGCAGCCGCTCCGACTCGGCGGCCGATGCCTCCACTTGAACCTTGAGCCGGTTCAGCAGCTCCGTCTGCGCCGCCAAAGAAGCGTCGAACTCTCGCAACGATGCCAGTGCACGGGTCGACTGCTCCTTCGCGACCTGATGGATGCCGCGCTGCTCGGCCAGCGCGAACTTCGCCCGGTCGATCAGCGAGAGCACCTCACCGTGTCGCTCCGCTGCCGCATCCCTGTCGGCGACCAGTTCCAACCGGCTGCGCTTGGCGCCGGATCCGCCGCGCAGCACGTAACGGCTGAGCACGTCGCCCGCCTTGGTGATCACGGTGACCGCGTTCGCGACCGCGTTCGCATTCATACCCGCATCGGCATCCGGCGTCTCGAGCGTCGCCCACACCGAGCGAGCGACCTCGAGGTCATCAGCGATCACCACCTGCGAGAGCAGTCCGAGCACCCCGGATGGCGCCGTCACGACACTGTTCGCCGCGATAGCCCCGCGAGGCAACTGCTCGGCCGAGACGCCCTCAGCAGCGAATGTGCCCGCCGCGGCTGCGTTTCCGCCCGCATCCTCGGCCAACAGCAGTTCGACGCGACCCAACTCATCCGCTCGGGCTCGCTCCAGTGCGTCGATTCCGGCGGCACGATTCTCCGCAAGCACGGCGTCGGCGAGCGTGCCCAACGCGGCGGCGATCGCGGCCTCGAAGCCCGGCTTCACCTGCACGTGCTCTGCGACGAGACCGCGGATGCCGGGCAGCCGTGCTCCAACGAGCGCGCTCGACCCGTCCTTTTGATCCAGCGCGGAGGACAATGCGCTCGTTCGCGCCGCGAGCGCGTCTCGCTCCCTCTCCAGCGTGTGCAGTTCCTCACGCAGCCGTTCGATCTCGCCCTCGGCCTCGAACACCTGCGCCTGCGCGAGTTCGTACGCCTCGTCGAGATCGTTTTCGCCGGCATCCGAGAGCGCGGCCTCGGCCTCAGCCGACGCGAACTGCGCGCGCGCCGCGTCGAGTCGCTCTGTCGCTGCATCGAGCGCGTTGCTCTGCCGCAACACTCCGCCGCGCACGGCGGCAAGACGCGATGCGGCGGCATCCGCTTGTCCGGCGAGTTTCGTGACCTCGAGGTCATGTTTGGAGACAAGAGCGCTCTGGGCGGCAATCTCCTCATCGAGCGCGTCGAGTCGGGTGCGTGCCGTGCCGGTTGCGGCGCGCCCGGCGTTCCATGCCGCATCCGCTTCTGTGACCGTCTCGAGCAGCCGTGCTGCTTCCTCTCGGGCGGCATCCACCATCTGCTGGCTCACTGTCACAGCAGCGTCACCGGATTCCGCCTGAGAGCCGAGCAGCGCGAGCCGCTGATTGGCGAGGGTGTACAGACCGCGCAGGCGCTCCTGCACCGACTCGAGGCCGAACGTAGTGCGGCGCGCGCCGTCAACGGCATCGGACACCTGCGCCTGCTCCAGGCGAGCGATGCGCAACTGCTTCTGCTCCAACTGCTCCTGCAGTACGATCCGCTCGCTGTGACGCTCGCTCTCGGAACGATTATGCGCATCGAGCGACCGTCGCAGCGACACGACCTCGTCCGCAAGCAGTCTGGCGCGGGCATCCCGCACGATCGCTGCGATCGACTGGGCTTCGCGTGCGATCTCAGCCTGGTGCCCGAGCGGCTTGAGCTGCCTGCGGATCTCACCGGCCAGATCGCTGAGCCGAGTGAGATTGGTCTGCATCGCATCCAGTTTGCGCAAGGTCTTCTCCTTGCGCCGACGATGCTTCAGGATGCCTGCGGCCTCTTCGATGAAGCCGCGCCGTTCCTCGGGCGACGCCCGCAGCACGGCATCCAGTTGTCCCTGCCCGACGATGACGTGCATCTCGCGGCCGAGGCCGGAGTCGCTGAGCAGTTCCTGCACATCCAGCAGCCGGCAGGACTGCCCGTTGATGGCGTATTCGCTGCCGCCGTTGCGGAACAGCGTGCGGCTGATCGTGACTTCAGAGTATTCGATCGGCAGGGCACCGTCGGCGTTGTCGATCGTGAGTGTGACTTCCGCACGGCCGAGCGGCCCGCGGCTGGACGTGCCGGCGAAGATGACGTCCTCCATCTTGCCGCCACGCAACGTCTTGACGCCCTGCTCACCCATCACCCAGGCGAGCGCGTCGACGACGTTCGACTTGCCCGACCCGTTTGGCCCGACCACACACGTGACACCGGGCTCGAACGCGAACGTGGTCGACTGAGCGAAGGACTTGAACCCCTTCAGGGTCAGGCTCTTCAAAAACACTCGGCGCCCTCCCCGCTCGCTCCCCGCGACACCTGGTTATACGGTACCGGACTCTGCTCACGCGGCCGCGCAGCCGCGCAGCGCGACGCGTCAACCGACGATCCGTTGCCTACAGGCGGAAACCGCCGTCACTCGTCAGCACCTGCCCGACAACCCAGCGCCCCTCGTCGGTCGCCAGCCAACCGATGAGTCTGGCAGGATCGGTCGGTTCCCCGAAACGCCCGAACGGCGTCGTCTGCAGGTGCTCGTTGAGGTCGTCAAGCGGGCGATCGGTCGTCTCGACATCCAGATAGCCGGTATTCACCGGGCCGGGGTTAACAGTGTTGAGGATGATCCCGCGCGCGAGCAGTTCGCTCGCGACAGTCGGCGTGACACCGGCGAGCGCGGCTTTACTCGCGGCGTAGGCGACCTCACCCGGCATCGGCCCGTCCAACTGCCCGGAGGTCATCCAGATCACCCGTCCAGTCTCGAACTCGTCGAACGGGCCGCCGGAGGTCGGCCTCACGCCTGGCGCGGTTGGCGCGTTCACACCGTCGGGAGCGCTCTTCGCCGCATCCGAGAACTGTTCTGCGAATGCTCTCGTCAGCAACAGGGTCGAACGCGCGTTGACCTGCCAGTGGCCGTCCAGTCGCGCGGCAGTCATATCGAAGATCGAGCCGTCTCCACCGCTGCGCGCATGATTGCAGATGAGGATCCGCACGCGACCGACAGCGGCCGCAGCAGCGTCGATCACGCGCTGAGGCGTGCTCGGATCCGCCAGGTCCGCGCTGACGTCGCCGAATAGTGCGTCCGGATGCTGCGCCGCGCGTATGCCGTCGCGCACCGCATCGAGATCATCCGCGCCCCACGGCTGCGCCGCATCGTGCGTCGAATAGTGGTGAATGAACACGTTCGCACCGAGTTCGGCCAAACGCACGGCGATCGCGTAGCCGATCCCCCGCCGGCCGGACACACCGGCGACGAGTGCGGAGCGCCCCAGCAATGGGTACGCCGCGTTCGCGCCAGCCTCGGACATGATCACGACTGTAGCAAGCGGGGCACTCGCAGCCGCTGGCAGTGCGGGCAGAAATGCGATGACCGATTCATGAAGGCCTCGCGCACCAGCGCCCGCCCGCAGCGCGGGCACGGTTTGCCCTGTTGACCGTAGGCGTTCAGGCTGTGCGAGAAGTAACCGGATGCCCCATTGACGTTCACGTATTGCGCGTCGAAGCTGGTGCCGCCTTCAGCCAGTGCCTTGGCCAGCACGAGCCGCGCCTCGGTCAGCAGTGCGCGAGCCTTTCGCCGGCTCAGCGTTGCTGCCGGCTGCGCGAAGTGGACGCGCGCCGCCCAGAGCGCCTCATCCGCGTAAATGTTGCCGATCCCGCTGATCAGTGTCTGATCGAGCAGCGCCCTTTTGATCCCGGTGTTCTTGCCATGAAGCGACGCGAGGAACGCTGCATCCGAAAACGCTGGATCGAGCGGATCGCGCGCGATGTGCGCGACTTGGCTCGGCACGAGTGCGCGCGAGTCGCCCAACCCGCCAGGCGCTCCGTCCGACGTGTCGACGAGACGATCCACGGCCATCGAGCCGAAGATGCGCTGATCGACGAAGTGCAGCGCAAGTTCTCCGTGCTCCGGATGCTGCAGCATCAAGCGGATGCGCACGGGCCCGTCATCCGCAAGCGGCGCGCCGGCCTCGCGCAGCAGGACCTGCCCGCTCATCCCCAGGTGCACCAGCAGTGCAGAAAACGACGGACTTTCTTCGGGAGGGTCGGCCAACGGCAACCACAGGAACTTTCCCCGCCTCACCGCCGCACTGAACCGCTGCCCGGTCACCCGCGCGGCAAAGTCGCCTGCAGTCGGATCGTGTCGGCGCAGAGACCGCGCATCGAACACTTCGACAGAGGAGACCGTTGCACCGGTCACTGCGGGCGCAAGGCCCGCCCGCACGACTTCGACCTCAGGAAGTTCGGGCATTCAACTGCGTCCACGCATCGAGCGCGGCCGCCATTTCGGCGTGTTTCTTGCTACTGCCTTCACCGGTCGCCGTGATCACGCCGGGTACGGTGACCGTGGCGCGGAACAGCTTGTTGTGGTCGGGTCCGGAATTAGTGACCTCGTAGCTCGGTGCGGAGGCACCGAGATGCGATGCCGCCTCCTGCAGGCTGGTCTTCGGGTCCATCGCGGCCCCGAACCGACTCGGGTCGTCGAGCAGCGGCTCAATCAGGCGTAGCACGAGCGACGTCGCGACGTCGCCGCCCTCACTGATGTAGGCCGCGCCGATGATCGCCTCGACCGTGTCTGCGAGGATCGACGACTTCTCAGCACCGCCGCTCTGTGCCTCGCCCCGACCCAGGCGCAGATACGCACCGAGTCCGATACCGCGAGCCACCTCGGCCAGAGCCACACTGCTGACCAGACCGGCCCGTCGCTTGGCGAGGTCGCCCTCGTCCAACGATGGATGCGCGCGGTACAGCATCACCGTCACGGCCTGCCCGAGAATCGAATCGCCGAGGAACTCGAGTCGTTCGTTGTTCGGGATGCCACCGTGCTCGTACGCGTACGAGCGGTGCGTCAGCGCAAGCGTCAGCAGTTCGGTGTTGATAGCGACACCGAGGGTGCGCTGAAGGGCGTCCAGTTCGTGCGGGCGCTCGCGCGCGTCATCCTCCCCCGGCATCCTGCCCTGCCGATCAGACGTCGGCGACCTTGCGGCCCTTGTATTCCATGAACAGCGGGGTGCCCGCGGAGTCTTCGACAACCTTGGCGCGGTGCGGAAGACTGTAGGTTACCTTGCCGTTTTCGACGGTCTTGACGAGGGTGGGGACCTCAGCCTTCCACTGCGAACGGCGCGAATGCGTGTTCGAGCGGGACTTCTTCCGCTTCGGTACAGCCATGTCTATTTCTCTTCTCTGTTGTCAAAATCGGTGTTGTCAAAATCGGTGTTGTCAAAGCCTGGGTCGTAAGTGCCGGCAGTACCGACCGCACCTTCGGAAGCTGCAAACCCCGCGAGCGCAGACCAGCGTGGATCTGTGTCTTCTCGTGGTGAATAGTCGGGTGCGTCGGCCAGGCGTTCGCCCGTCTCGGGGTCGAGACCAGGGCAATCGGGTCGACATACCGGCTGAAACGGTAGTGCGAGGACCACCGCGTCTCTGACCAGAGGTTCAAGATCCACGTGGTCGTCGTGAACCTCAGAGTCAAAAGCTTCTCCAGAAGAATACGCGAAAAGTTCTTGGAAATCGACTTCGAGGGGCAGAGCGATGTCTCTCAGGCAACGTCCGCACTCTCCGACAGCCGTTGCAGAAGCCTCTGCGCTGACCAAGATTCCCTCATGGACCGACTCCATCCTGAGCCGCAGCTCGAGCGTGTCGCCCTCCGCAACAGCCACGAGCCCTTCGCCGAGCCGCTCCCCGACGACGATCGTCAACTCCTGTTCCCGCATTTCACCGGGCCGATGCATGAGATCGTGAACGCCAATGACGAACGGGCTGCGCTTGTTGGCAGTCTGACTGCCGACTTTGTTGCTTGTCACTGCACAATTCTACCTGGAGTGCGCGACGCCTACCTGAAGCGCCGTCCCTACGCGGTAAGCCTGGCCCGCCCACGCATCAGTTGGTCGCTCTGCGGCAGGAGCGAGACCGGCAGGAGCACGGCGCGTACTCGCGCACCCAGTGGCGCATGTGCGGCCAGTGCGGCGAGCACAGCATGGAGCTCGTCGCCTCGATCGGGGTCGATCATGCCGTGCCCCGGGCGGCCGTATTCTTCCCGTTCCGTGGCCTCAAGCAGCGAATCCAGAGCGATATGCGCCTTCGTATCAGACTCGATGATCTCTGCGATCCGCGCAGCGAATGCGCGCGGCGTTTCGGTGTCTGGCACGGCGATGCGCAGATCACGGGCGCTCTGTCTCAGCTCTCTCCAGGCCAGGCGCGGACTTCCCCACTCGTCGCGCAGCATCCGTAATCGGGATTGCCGTTGCCAGCGACGAGCACCGGCCGGCACCAGCAGCAGCGCCAGCACGAACAGGCCGACCATGATGCTTGAGACGATGTTGCCGAGTTCTTGCGCCGCGGTGGTCTGCGTCGGCCCGCTCCCCAGGTTCGCCCGGTCCGGCCCCGGCGCGAGCGCACCTGGCGAATGCGACGGATTCGCCGCGTTGGGCTGCGGTGCGCTTGCGCCACCGGGGATCGTATATGCCGGCAGCGATCCGCGACTGACCGTCGGCTCGAACTGCACCCAGCCGACCCCGGCGAAGTACAGCTCAGGCCAAGCGTGCAATTCGTCCGACGTGACCCCGAAAAGCGTCTGGCCGTTGCGGGATCCCACGACGGTGCCCGGCAGATAGCCGATGCCGATGCGCGACGGAATGCCCAGCGTACGCGCCATGATCGCCATCGCGGACGCGAAGTGCACGCAGTAGCCGCTCTTCACCTTCAGAAACGCGGCGATGGACTGCATGCTGTCGCCGTCATACGAATTGTGCACAGGGGCGGTGGTCGAGTAAACGAAACCGTCGTTTTGGAAGTAGTTCTGCAGGTCCACCGCCTTCTGATACTCGGTCGCGGCACCCCGGGTGACCGATGCGGCGGTGCTGGCGATGATCGTCGGAGCGTCGAATGGAACGAAGAGATCGTGCGCGGAGACGGTCCTCGGGATCGGTCCGGTGGAATCCGTCAGTTGTTGAGCCGTCGGCTCCAGGTCGAGTCCGTCAACCTGATATGACTGACCTTGCGACGTCGACGTCACACCGGATACCGTCAGGTCTGCGGTGTTCCATAGCCAAGAACCTTGCAGTCCTTGCACACCGGTTGCGGGATACGGTGCCGGGATCCAGGCGCTCTCCATGCTCTGGATCTGGACATCCGTTTCGATCTTCGTCGACGCGACCGCCTTCGACAATCCCGGCACCGGGCCGAATACGCCGTTGTCCGGCAACACCTGGGTCGAACCATCCCTGTGGCGCCAGATCGTGCCGGTGAATTGGTCCAACGAGGTCAGCCGCAGATACGGAGTGTTCTTGGCCGTCGTCGTGTACGTGAATACCGGCACGGGCACCGGTCTGCGCAGGTCTGCTCCCAGATCGATCAGCGGATTGACCCCGCCTCCGATCAGAATGCCGCTGCCGGAGATGCCCTGGCGCCCGATCTGCTGGAAGCCGGGAGCGGTGGTCGACAACGTCAGTGCAACCACCGTCGCGGCGGCGGCGACGGACAGCGACATGCCGAGCTCACCCCAGCCGTTGCTGCGCCGCCGCGTGTCCACGCGGAGTACGAACAGGTATGCGGCGACACAGGCGACCAACGCCAACGGCGATATGCCGGTCGGCAGCAGCAAAGACGGCACGATCAACATGATCGCCACGATCAGCGCCGTCAGCGCCGGCCTCCGCGCCCCACACGCGATGAGGTCGATCAGCAGGGCGGCGATTCCCGCGAACAGCGTGATCAGATACAGGAACTCCGGCAGGGAGTCGGCCGGCACCGCCTGCTGATCGAGCGAGACGCGAGCAAGTGCTGACAACTCACCGAACTGTTGGAAGGTGGCGGCCGTCGGCAGGAGTCCTGCGATGGAATGCCCGCCGCCGAACGTGGCCGTCAGCACGATGAGCAGCTCGGCAGCGCCGATGATCGGTACGAGCAGGCGCGGCACGCCGAGCGCTCGCAGCGCCGCGGCGCTGACCAGCAGCAGAACGGATGTCCCGGTGAACGCGAACCACCAGCTGGGGCCGTCGATCAACCCGATCAGGCCGGTGCTCGCGGCAGTCGCGAGCACGATGAGCGCTCCGGTCATCCTCCACTGGCTGTCTCGGACGCGCACGCGCGCAACTCTCCGCTGCAGCGTGACGCTAACCATGATGGGTTGCCTCAGCGTGAAGACGGGTCGCCGTCTGCCATGCCGCCGGTGGGTTGTCGCCGGGGCCGACTGACACGCAGGTGAATCCGGCGCGCCCGAGCGCATTCTCACCAGACCGGCGAGCTCCGCCGAAGAGGAATGCGACCGCAGGCTCACACTGGTGATGTACTGCGGCGAGCGCCGCAGCATCCGTCAGTTCTCCGTCGACGAGAACGGCGAACACCGGAACTGCCTTGCCGCCCCGGCGAAGCCCGTCGGCGAGAATGTCTATTGCGGTCGACGCGTCTGAATCGTGCCGCCTCGCCGACTGACCAACCTGGCGCACGGATGCGAGATTTGCCAGCAGCTGCTGCTCCCCGCCTGGCAGCTCGAACGACGCGGCCGCTGAGCCGAGCACGCCGAGTCTGCCCGCCCCGGTGCGCCCGGAGAATTGCACGCGGCCGGTCTCGACGACATTGACCACGAACCCTTCATTCAGCAGGTGTGAGCCGAGCGCGGCCACGAGAGTGACGGCCTGTTCGAATGCGGCATTGCGCGTGTGGTGACGAGTGACCCGCCGATCGGCGTGGGGGGCGCGACGCGTGTCGAAGAGAATCCACGCGTTCGGATCGCTGCGCTGCTCTTCCTGCCGAACCATGAGTTTGTCGTGCCGAGCGGTCGCGCGCCAGTGCACCCGGCGCAGCGGGTCGCCCGTGCGATATTCGCGCGCGATCAACTCGTCTGCGCTCGGGATGCTGTGTCGCAGCAACTCGTACTCGACGCCCTCCGTCGTGGCGGTGTCCAGTTCGCCACGAAGCAACGGCACGACGCGCGGAGTCACCAAAAGCGGCCTCACCCCTCCGACCGCATATTCGGCGTGGGCGAGCCCGAACGGATCGAGACGTTCGAGAAGAACGGGACCCACGTCATAGACGCCACGGCTCTCGGTGCGGATGCGATAGCGCAACGTCGCACTGTCCGGACGGTTTCTCGTCGGCGGCCCGTGCTCGGCGAGCCACGGCAGTGGTGCAGACCCCGGAGCGTTCAGACCGGTGCCGACCGTGTCGCGCCACCGCATCGGCGACGGTGGACGGGAACCCTGGTTGCGCACCGTCAAGGTCGCCTGGGCTTCCTCCCCCGTCGCCACGATCTCGGGCGAGAAAGAACGCGAGACACTCAGCCACGGGCGATCGAGCACGAGCGCCAGCATCGCCGCAGGCGGAAGCACTGTCAGCACGAGTGCGACGAAGAGTAGATCGACGCGCCCCAGCAGGGCGGCTCCGATGAAAGCGATGATTCCGACAGACGCAACCGCCCAACCGCGCAGAGTCGGCCTCGGGCGCGTCACCCGCGGCATCCGCTCGCGCGTTCTGGACATGAGTTAGCTCGTCGAACTCGGCACCGGGGTCGCTGCAACAATCCGCCCGATGATTTCAGCGATCAGCGGCGCACTTTCGTGGTGCTGACCCATCGCCCGGCTCGTCGGCAGGAGCCGATGGCCGAGCACTGGCACTGCGAGGATATCCACGTCGTCCGGCAGCACGAAGTCGCGGCCATCAAGGGCGGCGCGCGCCTTCGCTGCACGCACCAGTTGCAGGGTCGCCCGCGGGCTGGCGCCGAGGCGCAACTCGCGATCCTCCCGGGTCGCCCTGGCAATCTCAACCGCGTACCGCTTGACGGCGACGGAGGCGAACACGCGACGAGCGGTGGCCATCATCGCGCGCAGCCGGTCGACCGTGACGACGGCACCGATGCGCGACAGCGGACTGGACGTGTCGCGCCCGTGCAACATGTCCATCTCGGCTTCCTCATCCGGATAGCCCATGGCGATGCGCGCCATGAACCGGTCGCGTTGCGCCTCGGGCAGCGCGTAGGTGCCCTCCATTTCGATCGGGTTCTGGGTGGCGACTACGATGAACGGGCTCGAGAGCGGGTAGGTCGACCCGTCCACTGTGACCTGCCGCTCCTCCATGCACTCGAGCAGTGCAGACTGCGTTTTTGGGCTGGCCCGATTGATTTCGTCGCCGATCACGATGTTCGCGAACACCGCGCCCGGTTTGAACTCGAACCGCCGCTCCGCCTGGTTGTAGACGGACACGCCGGTGACGTCGCTGGGCAGCAGATCCGGGGTGAATTGGATGCGGCTGACCGAGCAATCGACCGACTTCGCAAGGGACTTCGCGAGCATGGTCTTGCCGACGCCGGGGACGTCCTCGATCAACAGGTGTCCCTCAGCCAGCAGCACGGTCAACGCGGTTTGCACGGCGTCGTGCTTGCCGTCGATGACGGACTCGACATTCGCCGCGATCTGCGCGGCCGCATGCTGCAACTCGCCCAGGTCCATCTCATCGGTCTCGGCCTCGGGGGCCACGGACGAGTCGGTCGGTTGACGAGTCGGAAAGCTGTTCATAGTTCGTGGAGATAGTCGTAGACCGCTCGCGGCACGTACGGGCTGACGTCGCCGCCGAGTGCGGAAACCTGCCGCACCAGGGAACTCGAAACGTGCGCGTTCGCTGGATTCGGCAGGAGGAAGATCGTCTCCACCTGTGCGAGATTACGGTTCACGATCGCCATCGGCGTCTCGTACGCGACGTCGATTTGCGACCGGATGCCCTTCACGAGCACCTGAGCGCCGACATCCGTGCAGTAGTCGACAAGCAGGCCGACGCTCCACGAGGCGACGAGGATGTTGCCCATGATGCGGGCATCCTTGATGGATTGGTCGAGCAGCGCCACGCGCTGGGCGATCGGCAACAGCGCAGCCTTGTCCGGGTTGTGCACGACGAGTACGTGCACCTCGTCGAACAGCCGGGCGGCACGCTCGATCACATCGAGGTGACCCAGTGTGACGGGGTCGAACGATCCAGGGACAACGGCGATCCTGTTCATAGGTCTCCAGGATAGTCGTTCACGGTTATCCTTTCGTTACCAATTGTTGGCCGTATGCTGACCGTACGCCGTCGCGCTTGAACGCACCTGATCAGTTCTTGGCGAGGAAGTCGCGCTCGGACTCGTCGAGTCTGCGGGCCAGTGCGGCAGCGAGCGCCGGGTGCGCGCGCAGTTGTGGGTCTCGGGCGAGTACACCTTCGGCCAGTTCGCGCGCGAACGTGATGACAGCGCCGTCGTGCGCGACGCGCAGAAGCCGCAGGGACGAGCGCCCGCCGGATTGCTCGCTGCCGAGAACGTCGCCTTCACGACGCAACTCCAGATCGACCTCGGCCAGCGCGAACCCGTCGAGGGTCGACGCCACAGCCTCGACCCGCTCGCGGGCCAACGTCTCCGCTTGCGCCCAGGTCACGAACAGGCAGAGCCCGGCATGCTCGCCTCGGCCGACACGCCCGCGCAACTGGTGCAGCTGCGACACCCCGAACCGGTCGGCGTCGAGAACGATCATCGCGGACGCGTTCGGCACGTCAACCCCGACTTCGATCACCGTCGTCGCCACGAGCAGGTCGATCTCGCCGGCAGCGAAGCCACGCATGATCGAATCTTTCTCGTCACCGGACATCCGACCGTGAAGGGCGCTGATCCGCGCCGAGGCAAATGCCGGGTTGCGGGTGACCGCGGCGAAGACGGACTCGACGGATGCCGCCAGCCGGGCGGACTCACCTAACCCACTGTCGCCGACCTGCTCCTCGCCGACGTCGTCGTCGCCGGCCTCGATGACCTTCGGGCTGATCGCGGGGCAGACGACGAACACCTGGCGGCCGGCCGCAATCTCCTCGGCTGCGCGTGTCCACACCCGACGCTCCCACCCCGGGTGTTCGGCGAGCGGCACGACGAAGTTCTCGATCGGCTGGCGACCGGCCGGCAACTGTGTGATCGTCGACACGTCCAGATCCCCGAACACCGTCATTGCCACCGTGCGCGGAATCGGCGTGGCGGTGAGCACGAGCACGTGCGGCGGCGTCGCTCCTTTCAGCCGCAGCGCCTCACGCTGATCCACACCGAAGCGGTGCTGCTCATCGACCACGATGAGGCCGAGATCGTAGAACGTGACTGCGTCATGTAGCAGGGCATGGGTGCCGACGACGATGCGACCCTGCCCGGAGATCGTACGCAGCAACGCCTTCTTGCGCGTTGCAATGGGGAGCTGCCCAGTGATCAGCGTCGGCATGAGCTCTGCCGCCAGATCAGGACCGAGGATCGCGGTGATCGAGCGCAGGTGCTGCGCGGCAAGCACCTCTGTCGGTGCCAGCAGCGCGGACTGGCCGCCGGCGTCGGCGACCGCAAGCATGGCACGCAGGGCAACGAGGGTCTTGCCGCTGCCGACCTCTCCTTGCACCAGACGATTCATCGGTGCTTCTGCAGCGAGGTCGCGCGCGATCTCCCCGCCGACGACGCGCTGGTCGTCTGTCAGAGTGAACGGAAGGGCCGCATCGAAGCGTTCCAGATAGCCGCCGACTCGCGGCACCCTGGGGACCGCGCGCGTGCTGCGAGCCACGGCGCGCTGTTGTAGCAGGGCGGCCTGCAGCACGAATGCTTCGTGGAACCGCAACGTGTCCCTGGCGCGCCGCCAGTCGACATCCGTTTGCGGATTGTGGATGAGTTCGAGTGCCTGCCGGTATGGCAGTAGCGAGGCCTCGGCGCGCACAGCGTCTGGAATCGGGTCGACGACTGCGTCGAGCGACGCGAACGCCTGCACGACACACTTGTGCACGTCCCAACTGGTCACGGTCGACGTCGCCGGGTAGATCGGGACCGGCGTCATCGCCCAGCGCAGGCCGGCCGCTGAGTCACCGTCGAAGGCGTCGGATTGCTCGGTGAACAGCTCGTAATTCGGGTGGGTCAACTGCAGCGTGCCGTGATAGTCGGTGACCGTGCCGGCGAACACGCCACGCATCCCAGGGAGAAGCTGTTTGGCACGCCACACCTGGTTGAAGAACGTCAGACTCAGCACGCCGGTGCCGTCGGAGATTTTCGCCTCGACGATGTTGCCCTTCTTGACCTTCATCTCCCGCGAGCTGACCGAGAGCACTTCGCCGACGATGGTCACCGCTTCGCCGACGGGCAGTGAGTTCAGCGCCGTCAGTTCGCCGCGGCGCGCATATCGGCGTGGATAGTGACTGAGCAAGTCGGCGACGGTCACCATGCTGAAGGCCTTCTTCAGTGCAGCTGCGCTTCTGCCGCCGAGCAGCACGGCAAGCTTGTTGTCCAAGCCAATCGTTTCGGCGCGATCGACCGCAGCAGACGCACCTCGGGCGGGTGACGGTGCGGACATGTTCCGAGTCTAAAGCCCGCCACCGACAGCCGGTCCGACTGCGAGGCGCGAGCACTCGGGCGGTAGCGTTGAACGCGATGACTCGAATCGTTTCCGGTTTCGCCGGCTCGCTCACCCTCGCGGTCCCGCGCTCGGGCACCCGTCCAACGAGCGACCGCGTGCGCGAGGCGATGTTCTCCGCGCTGTCGGCGCGAAACGCTGTGCATGGAGCGAACGTGCTGGACTTGTACGCGGGCTCGGGGGCGTTGGGCCTGGAAGCGGCTAGCCGAGGGGCGGCATCCGTCGTGCTGGTCGAGCGCAACCGCGCCGCAGCGGCAATCTGCCGCACCAACGCGGCAGCGATCCTGCGGGCGGCACACGGTTCCGCGGCGCAGGGTCGCACCGCTCCGAGGCTGAATACCGTTGTGTCATCCGTGCGCGGATTCCTTGCCGGATCACTGGCCTCGGCCGGCGGGTTCGACCTGGTCTTCCTCGATCCGCCATACGATCTCACCGAAACGGAACTGACCGCAGACTTGACTGCACTCGAACCGCTGCTGACGCACGACGCCGTTATCATCGTCGAGCGCAGTGCTCGCTCGCCCGAACCGACCTGGCCGCAGCTGCTTGCGCTCGATCGGCACAAGGACTACGGCGACACTGCTGTGTGGACCGCTGTGCGCGCCACGAATCAGCCGCGTTCGCCGTCCCAACCGGCATACGGATCCCACCCGCCGAGGCCGTTGTAAAGCTCACCGTCGACGAGCAAGCCGGCACCCGCGACGACCCGACCGATTCTGCGAAAGCCGGCAGGAAGCGGCAGTTCGGGCGGGAAACAGGCCAGAAGACTGTGGTCCTCGCCTCCGGCCAGGGCCCGCTCGGGTTCGGCACCGAGCTCGGAGCGCTCGATATCGATGCCGACCCCGGATGCCTGTGCGATCCGTCGCGCGTCCAACGCGAGCCCGTCGCTGAGGTCGAGCATTGCGTTCGCGCCCGCCAGCGCAGCGCGCGGCCCGGCCGCGATCGGCGGGACGGGCCGCAATTGTGCCTCGACAGTGACACGATGTTCGCCGCGAAGTCCGGCCGCGAGGCGTGCGTTCGGTGAGCCGTCGGCATCCGTTGCACGCTGGAAGAGCAGGGCGAGCCCGGCCGCGGCCGCCCCGAGTTCACCGGCGACCGCCACCGTGTCGCCGATCCGTGCGCCGGATCGTAGAACGGGCGGCCGGCCCTCGAGGTCGCCGAACGCCGTGACGGCGATCGTAAACGTGTCGGACGCCGACAGGTCGCCACCGACAACACCACAGCCGGGTGCGAGTGCCGCGCAGGCCTCCCGCAGCCCGTCTGCAATTCCCTCGAGCACGACGACCGGTGTGGTCCGCGGCGCAGCGATCGCCACGAGCAGCGCGGTCGGGCGGGCGCCCATCGCCGCGACGTCCGCGAGGTTGGATGCGGCGGCCTTCCACCCGAGATCGGCGGGAGAGGACCACGCGAATCGAAAGTCCGGACCGTGCACCATCAGATCCGTCGTGACAACATAGCGCCCGTCCGGTGCCGAGAGGACGGCGGCGTCATCACCAGGCCCGACCAGCGCGGAATCCGCGGCGGGCAACAGCGGAAAGATTCGCCGCAAGGCATCGATCTCGCTGACCGTCTGCAGCGTGTCTGCAGCATCCTCGCGTTCAGGATCCTCTGGTTCAGGATCCTCGGGTTCAGCATCCTCTGGTTCAGGACCCTCGGGTTCAGGCATCGTCATGCATCAAACGGTAGCCTGGATCCCGATGACTCTTCGGCCCGCACGCCTCTTGGCTGCACTTCCTCTGCTGCTGGCGGCCGGTGTGTTGAGCGGATGTGCCCCAATCGTTGCCATGACGGCCGCGCCCGATTCGAACAGCGTCGGCTGCGCGGACATTTCGGTGCGCCTGCCTGACGCCGTTGCCGGTCAGGCGAAGCGCGAGACGGACGCGCAAGCGACCGGTGCTTGGGGCAATCCCGCCGTCGTGCTGTTGCGCTGCGGCGTGCCGCCGATCGGTCCGACGACCAAGCCGTGCCTGACGGCCAACGGCATCGACTGGGTGCTGGAGAACGACCCACTCTCCCCCGCGCTGCGCTACATCACGTTTGGACGCGTGCCCGCGACCGAAGTCGTCATTCAGCACGGCAAAAACGGCGTCTCCGATGCGAGCGTGATGGCCGACCTGGCCAGCGCGATCGGCAGCGTCACGCAGACGCAGAAGTGCATCGCCGCCTCAGACGTGCCCGCTCCGACCGCTACACCGACTGCCACGCCGTCGGACATCGCGACTCTGTCGCCGACGCCCGACGCAACCCCGTGAGTTGCTGGCGCTGTCAGGCTCGGGCGAGCGCGACGTCGATCAGCTCGTCGATCAGCTGAGGATAGGTCAGCCCGCTGGCCTGCCAGCACTTCGGGAACATCGAGATCGGGGTGAACCCGGGCATGGTGTTGATCTCATTGATGACGAAGCCATCTGCGGTCAAGAAGAAGTCCACGCGGGCCAGGCCCTCACCACCGATCGCGTCGAACGCGCGGATGGCCAACGACTGCATCGTCGACAGTTCCTTGTCGCTGAGGGGTGCCGGGCAAACCAGTTCGATACCGGGCGCGTCGAGGTACTTGGCCGCAAAGTCGTAGAACTCTCGGCCGGACACGACGATCTCCCCAGCGACGGATGCGCGCGTCGGCTCTCCCGCGCGCCCGCCGAGCACCGCGATCTCGACCTCGCGCCCGGCGAGGCCGGCTTCGATCAGCACCTTGTCGTCTTCGGCGAGTGCGAGTTCGATCGCCGCACCCAGCTGATCGGCCGACGACACCTTGCTCACACCCACGCTGGAGCCTGCGCGTGCTGGTTTGACGAACAAAGGCAGTCCGAGCGCCGTCGAGGACTGCTGTACGGCATCCGGATCGGTGCGCCACTGAAGCGCGGAAACGGTCTGCCACGGGGCGACGGGCAGCCCGGCGTGCTGCAGCACCGTCTTGGTGAAGTGCTTGTCCATCCCGAGCGCGCTGGCCAACACTCCACTGCCGACATAGGGAAGCCCGACCAGTTCGAGCATCCCCTGCAGCGTGCCGTCCTCGCCCCACGGGCCGTGCAGGATCGGGAACACGATGTCTGCTTCACCGAGCACGCGTTCTGACCCATCGGCCTCGCGAACGGTCAGCGTGCGAGACGCCGCGCTGTCCGGCCAGCGCACGCGCGTGCCGTTGTCGACAACGGTGGGCATGGCGTCCGCGTTCAGCGCGAAAGCCGCCGCATCGTCGCGTTCGAGCACGTACGCGCCGTCGCGGGTGATCCCGACCGGAATGATGTCATACCGTTCGCGGTCAATGGCCGCCAGCACTCCGCCCGCCGTGGCGCAACTGATCGAATGCTCGCTGGAGCGACCCCCGAAGAGAAGTACGAGCGCGATCTTGTCCGCCATCCGTGGTCCTTTCGCCCTGGGGTTCGTCCGAATCCGTGGTCAGATGCGGCGCAATATCTTTCGGATCGAGCGTACCGGCAAGCACCCTGCTGACCTGCTCGACGATCGGCATCGCCACGCCACGCGCACGGGCGAGTTCGAGAATCGGCGTGACGGATGCGAGTCCCTCCGCCGTCTGGTTCATCTGCTTGACGACCTCGGCGAAAGCGTAGCCCTGGCCGAGCAGCCGGCCGGCCGTGTTGTTGCGCGACAGCGGAGACTGACAGGTGGCGATCAGGTCACCGAGGCCGGCGAGCCCGGCGAGCGTATCAGAGTGCGCACCGTGCGCCACCGCGAAGTCGGTCATCTCGACGAGACCGCGTGTGATGATCGAAGCCTTCGTGTTCTCTCCGTAGCCGACCCCGTCGACGATGCCGATCGCAACGGCGATCAGATTCTTGAGCACACCGCCGAACTCGGTGCCGATGACGTCGGTGTTCACGAACGAGCGGAAATATCGATTGGTCGCGAGCAGCGCGACCGCCTGCGCAGTGTCCAGGCTCGCCGAGGAGACCACGGCCGCCGTCGGTTGTTCGCGTGCGATCTCCAGGGCCAGGTTCGGGCCCGAGATCACAGCGATGCGCGCAGGGTCGATCGGTAGCTCCTGCGCGATCACCTCGCTCATCCTCAGGCCGCTGCCCTTCTCGACACCCTTCATCAGGCTGACGATCGGCGCGCCGGGAGGCAGCAGCGGTTCTATCGCCGACAGGTTCTCGCGCAACGACTGGCTCGGGATCGACACGAACACCTGTTCAGCACCGCCCAGCGCTTCAGCCAGCAGCGTGGTTGCTCGCACCGTCGGCGGCAGATTGATGCCAGGCAGGTACTGGCTGTTGCGGCGTGCCTCTGTGATCTCGTGTGCGACTTCAGGGCGGCGAGCCCAAATGACGACCTCTGACCCGCCGTCGGCGAGAACCTTCGCGAAGGTCGTTCCCCAACTGCCGGCCCCGAGCACGGCGACGCGGTGCGCTGGGCGTGACTTAGCCCTCAAAGCGGCCCGTCTCCTTTTGGTCGTGCTCCGTCGGGTTCCAGCGCTCGGCCGGCGCTTTCTCACCGCGCACGCCTTCGAGCAACCCCGTGACATCCTGCATGATCGCATTGGTCGCAGCCGCGAACGTACCGGCATTCAACGGCTTGCCCCGGAACTCAGACAGGTCGACCGGATCCCCGAAGACGATCGTGACGGTCTTGCGCGGAAAGAAGCTGATCTTCTTCGAGTAACGCGCCATGACCTGCTGGGAGCCCCAGTGGGCGACGGGGATCACCGGGATATCGTGTTCCAACGCCATACGGGCTGCACCCGTCTTGCCGCGCATCGGCCACAACTCGGGGTCGCGGGTGAGGGAGCCCTCGGGATAGATGACCACGCACTGCCCATGCTCCACGAGCCTCTCGGCGGCCTGCAATGGCGCCCCCGTGCGGCTGCGGCTGGCCCGCTCGACGGGGATCTGACCAGACTTCGCCAGAAGCCAGCCCACGACGGGAACGCTGAACAGACTGGCTTTGGTAAGAAACCGCGGTGCACGCCCGAGTTTCCACACGGCCGCTGCCACGATCACCGGGTCGATCTCCGTGTAATGGTTGGGCGCGATCACGAACGCGCCGTGCATCGGCAATTTCTCGCGGTCGATGATGCGGTAACGGACCACGAACCACAGCGGCGGCAGCACGAGAGCTGCCAGGATCCAGAACGCTGACGGGCGCCATTTTTCGGAGCGCGCACGCCGTACGGAGGTAGTAGGCACCCGCCTATTATCCTTCGAGAACGAAGTCGGCTCCCAATAGTTCGAGCTTCTCGATGAAGTTCTCGTACCCTCGCGAGATCATTCCAACGTTGCTGACCGTGGAGGTTCCCTCCGCCGTCAGAGCCGCGATCAGGTGGCTGAAGCCGCCGCGTAGGTCGGGGATCTCGATGTCGGCGCCGTGCAACGTCGTCGGACCGGCGATCACGGCGGAATGATTGAAGTTGCGCTGGCCGAACCGGCACGGGTGCCCGCCGAGGCACTCTTTGTGGATCTGGATGGTCGCCCCCATCTCCACAAGCGCGTCGACGAAGCCGAACCGCTGCTCGTACACCGTCTCGTGCACGATGGAGATGCCCTGCGCCTTTGTCAGCGCGATCACGAGCGGCTGCTGCCAGTCCGTCATGAAGCCCGGGTGAACGTCCGTCTCGATGACGACCGGCTTCAGTTCGCCGCCGGGGTGATAGAAGCGGATGCCGTCGTCGCTGATGTCAAAGGCGCCGCCGACCTTGCGGAAAACGTTGAGGAAAGTGAGCATCTCGGCCTGGCGTGCCCCGCCGACGAAGATGTCGCCGCCGGTGGCGAGCGCTGCGGCGGCCCAACTGGCTGCCTCATTGCGGTCGAACAATGCGGTGTGACTGAAGCCGGTCAGCCGATCGACCCCTTCGATGCGGATAACACGGTCGGTGTCGACCGTGATGATCGCGCCCATTTTCTGCAGGATGTTGATCAGGTCCATGATCTCGGGCTCGATCGCCGCGCCCTTGAGCTCTGTGATGCCCTCTGCGCGCACGGCCGTCAGCAGCACCTGCTCCGTGGCTCCGACGCTCGGGTACTCCAAGTGCACCTTCGCGCCCCGCAGACCGTTCGGCGCGGTCATCCGGATGCCGCTGGGCAGCTTCTCGACGATCGCACCGAAATTGCGCAATACCTGCAGGTGATAGTCGATCGGGCGGTCGCCGATGCGGCATCCGCCGAGATCGGGGATGAACGCCTCGCCGAGTCGGTGCAGCAGCGGGCCGCAGAACAAGATCGGGATGCGGCTGGAACCGGCGTGCGCATCGATGTCGGCCATGTGCGCGGTCTCAATGCCGCTCGGGTCGAGCACCAGCGTGCTCCCACCTGCAAGCGTGGTCACCTTGACGCCGTGGATCTCCAACAGCCCGCGCACGACGAGCACATCACTGATGTCGGGCACGTCCCGCAATTCACTCGGCGTGTCGCCGAGCAAAGCGGCGACCATCGCCTTGGTGACGAGGTTCTTCGCCCCCTTCAACCTGATGCTCCCCCTGAGCGGGCGACCACCGTGAATAGTGATCTTTTCGGCGGTCAGCCCTACATGGGCACCTGCGGCTTGAGCATCCTGAAGGAGTGAGTTCACGTAGTTTTCACCGGTATTGTTTTAGGCCGCCAACTTTCGCGGCGGGCTTCGAATTCTGTGATCTGCGCTTCGTTACGCAATGTCAGGCCTATGTCGTCCAGGCCCTCGAGCAACCGCCACCTAGTGTAATCGTCAATCTCGAAAGAAACGGTCAGGTCAGCGATCGTTGCTGTACGGCCAACCAGATCGACCGTTGCTTCTATTCCCGGGCTCGCCTCGATCGCTGACCAGAGCTTCTCTACGTCTTCCTCGCTGATCAGGCCTGTCAGCAGGCCCTGCTTGCCGGAATTGCCACGGAAGATGTCGCCGAATCGCGGGCTCAGGACAGCCGCGAAGCCATAGTCGCGCAATGCCCAGACGGCGTGTTCACGAGACGATCCTGTACCGAAGTCGGCGCCGGCAACCAAAATCCTGCCTGCTCTGTACGGCTCCTGATTGAGAACGAACTCCGGGTCCCTGCGCCACTCGTGGAAGAGGCCGTCTTCGAATCCGGTCTTCGTGATCCTCTTAAGGAAGACAGCCGGGATGATCTGGTCGGTGTCAACGTTCGAGCGACGGAACGGAACGGCCACACCGGTTACGGTCGAAATCTTCTCCATTATGCGTGTGCTCCCTCATGCTCGCGATCATGCTCAACATCCCACGGACTGGACAGTGTGCCCCGGATGGCCGTGGCGGCCGCAACGACCGGCGACACGAGGTGCGTGCGGCCGCCCTTGCCCTGGCGGCCTTCGAAATTGCGGTTCGATGTGGATGCGCAGCGCTCCCCCGGCGCCAACTGGTCCGGATTCATGCCGAGGCACATCGAGCAGCCCGCGAAACGCCATTCGGCGCCGAACGCTTCGATGATCTTGTCGAGCCCTTCCGCCTCCGCCTCGAGTCGCACCCGCGCAGAACCGGGCACGACCATCACTCGCAGGCCCTCTGCCTTCTTTTTGCCTTGGATGATCGAGGCGAACGCACGCAGGTCCTCGATCCGGCTGTTCGTGCACGACCCCATGAACACGGTGTCTACTCGAATGTCCTTCATCTTGGTCCCAGGCGCCAAATCCATGTAGGCGAGCGCGCGCTCAGCAGCGGCACGAGAATTCGGATCGGCGATCTCGGCAGGATCGGGAATGGATTCACTGAGGGGCACGCCCTGGCCGGGGTTGGTCCCCCAGGTGACGAACTGTTCGAGGTTGTCTGCGTCGATGAAGACCTCGGCGTCGAAGACAGCATCGTCGTCGGTCACAAGCGTCTTCCAATACGCGACGGCGTCGTCCCAGTCTTGGCCCGCCGGCGCGTGCGGGCGGCCCTTCAGGTACGCGAAAGTGGTCTCGTCCGGAGCAACCATGCCGGCGCGTGCGCCCGCCTCGATCGACATGTTGCAGACCGTCATCCTGCCTTCCATCGACAGGGCGCGGATGGCGCTGCCGCGGTACTCGAGCACGTACCCTTGGCCGCCCCCGGTGCCGATCTTCGCGATGACGGCCAGGATGATGTCCTTCGCGCTCACCCCGGGCCGCAACGTGCCCTCCACCGTGATCGCCATCGTCTTGAACGGTTTGAGGGGCAGCGTTTGCGTCGCCATCACGTGCTCGACCTCGCTCGTGCCGATTCCGAACGCCATCGCACCGAACGCGCCGTGCGTCGACGTGTGGCTGTCGCCGCACACCACGGTGATGCCCGGCATGGTCAATCCGAGTTGCGGTCCGACAACGTGCACGATGCCCTGCTCGATGTCGCCGAGGGAGTGCAGGCGTACGCCGAACTCGGCGCAGTTGGCGCGCAACGCCTCGATCTGCGTGCGGCTTGTTACATCGGCGATCGGCCGATTGATGGCGAGCGTCGGGGTGTTGTGGTCTTCCGTCGCAATGGTCAGCTCCGGCCGTCGCAACGGACGCCCCGCCATCCGCAGACCGTCGAATGCCTGCGGGCTGGTCACCTCGTGGATGAGGTGCAGATCGATGTAGATGAGGTCCGGCGACCCGTCTTCACCTTTGACGACGAGATGGTCGTCCCAAATCTTCTGCGCGAGTGTGCGCGGGCTGCGCCCGGTGTCCGATGCCGTGTTCATGTGCTCAGGTTAGCATCGGATCCTGACTTTGGTAGACCAAGTTGGTATACCAAGAATCATGCGTGCACGACGCGCAACTCGAAGCGACCAAGCCACACGACGGCATCGTCCGTGATCACCGCCGCAGTTCCCGGTTCGAGCTCGCCATCCCCGCCGGATCCGCCGCCGACCGCCACGCCGTTGGTCGAGTGCAGATCGATGATCCGCAGCCCGCGTGGTGCGAGTTCTATCAGCGCATGCGTCTTCGACACCGAGCGGGTCGGGTCATCGATCGGCACCAGAGTCGCGTTGCTCCACTCCGCGAAACGCACCGGATTCCGCCCGAGCAGCAGAGCACCGTTCACTGGAATCCGCACGGGCCCCGGCAGTTCGAGGAACCACTCCGACTGGTGCTCCGGCGCGGCGGGTGCAGCCGGAGTAGCGGGTGCAGCCGTGACCGGTTTCGGCGCCGGAGCGCCCGGCGCAGGCAGGCTCGTCGGGGGCAAGAATACCGGCAACTCGCGCTTGCGCGCGGGTGCTCTCTGAGTGTGGGTCTGCGTATCTTGCCGCGGCGGGATCAGGTTCGGCGGCGGCGTGATGAAACCCGGTTTGTCCGCACCATCCTCTTGCACGTCCCCCACTATAGTTCCGGCCCTACGGTTCGGTCGTGGCCAGAGCCGCATCGCGGCGGGCGTTGCGTCGAGTAGATTTCGCTGCGCTGTTCTGCCGCCGGTGATAGCGGAACGACGCGATTCTGCGACGCAACCAGCCCGCCCTGGATGTCGCGAGCGCCACAATCTCGGCCGTCTCCGACCACAGTGCCTCAACTCGCGAGTGCTCCACGTCGGCCGCGGCGAACACCGCCTCGTCGACCCGACCGGCCAATGGCCGCAAGCCCTGCTCCGGCAGTGCAAGCCCTTGACCCTCTGACTGTTTCTCTAGCGCGTCAGCAGTCTGCAGCCGGGTGGCCGGCACAGGAAGGCTGAAGCCGAGCTCCGCATACGCATCCGTCAGCTCGTCCCACGACCCGGCGGCCTGGCGGTCGCCCGGGCCGGCCCTTCGTCGACGCCGGCGCCGACGCCGTTTGAAGGAAGCGATGATCAGCAGCGGCACAAAGTACAGCAGCAATGGAAGGCCGATCACACCGGCGAGCGCGTATGCCCAAGCGGGAATCTCGAATGCCGGCTTCTTGGCCGGAGGGTTCGAGTCTTTGGTCTTCACCGGGGTCAGCAGTTCGTCGGTCTTCGGATTGGTCCGGGGAGGTTGACGCACCTGCGGCTGCGGTTGCAGCTTCGGCTTGGTGGTCTGATCCTTCGGCGCGTCGGTCTTGTCCGGCGTCGGGAAGAACGGCACCCAGCCCACCTTGTCGAATGCAACCTCCACCCAGGCCGTCACGTCGTCTCCGGTCACGCTCGCCCGCGATGTTCCCTTTGCCTGCGTCGGCTTGAACCCCATCACGACGCGAGCCGGATAGCCGAGGTGGCGTGCCATGAGCGCGAATGCGGACGCATACTGCTCCTGATCGCCGACCATCGGCTGCTTCGTGAACAGGTCGGTCATTCGGTCTGCTCCCTCACCGGCACGCGACGGAACCGGATCAGACGCTCGCCCATGGCTGAGGTAGCCGATGGTCTTGAGCGAACGCTCGATGTTGCGCAGTTTCTGGATGGCGCTGGTCGCCGACCCGGCGTACTCCTCGGCTTTCGCTGACACGACATCTGGCACGTTCGTGACCGGCGGCATGGTGATGCGCGCCGGCGGTACGTTGGCAAGCGCCTTGTCACTGAGTGCCTTCTGCGCGGTCACCCCGATCGTGTACTTCATGCCGGGACCGACTCCGCTGGTGACCGCCGTCGTGCCCGTCGTGGTGTTCACCCGCACGGTGGTGGTGGGGTCCGTGCCTGTATAGCTGTCGAAGTCCAGGGTGGTCACATAGCCGAGAGCGGGCAGCCAGACATCATCGTATTTCTGTATCGTGATCGTCGCCGTCGACTGCGCTCCCGGCGTGAACAGCGGCGGCCGCGGAATATCTCGTCCGAGCAGTTGGAACGTGCCAGAGCCGTCCGTCCGGGTGTCCGGCCCGGCGACACTCCACACGATGCCGTTGTAGCTGTCCATGGTTGCCAGTCGAATCAGCTCTCCGCTTTTGACGCCGTCGACCGTGAACAAGTCCGTCTTCTGCAGGTCTTTCGTGTATTCGCGGAACCCGGCGAGGGGGCTCGGATAATTCAGCGGGTCGAACGGTGGCGTCACCTCTTGCCGAAGCACGTAACGCGATGCTGCCGGCGGCGAGACCAGGGTTCCCAGCAGTGTTCCGACGACGACAGCGCCGAGTACCACGACTGCCGTTCCGACGATCTTGCGCCGTTTCAGACCGCCGTCCTTCGACACGGCGAGACCACCGGTACGCGCACGTCGCCACCCCAGCCAGACGATGGCGCCCGCTGCGAACACAACCCCGCGAACGCCCGCATAGTACGCCTCCCCCGTGCCGAGCAGAATCGCGGCGAGGAACAACGCGGCAGGGCCGATCAGCAGCACGCTCGAGCGCAACGCGGTGCGCGGCTTTCGTGGGAGCCAGCGCAGAGCCAGCAACACGGTGACCAGCGCGACCAGCCATGAAGCGAAGAACGGGATCACTGCGATGTAGGGTGGCGCTTGCACGGGCGCCTGCAGGGTGACGGCATCCGACCAGCCGAAGACGGCGCCGAATACCAGGCCGGACAGCGAATCGACTGACGGCAGAACGCCGTAGAGCGCTTGCGCCGGCATGGTCAGCGGCGTTCCGAACAGAAAATACGATGCCAAGCCGACAGCGACGGTCGTCAACACCGATAGCCGCAGCAGCGTGCACAACAACGCAACCGCCGCACCGATGACAAGTCCGCCGATGCCGGCGATCAGAAAGCCGTAGTGCCCGAATGCTGGCTCGAAGCCGATCACGGCCAGCACGCTGAGCACCACCACGACCACGATGTCGACAACGCTGCTGGCGGTGATCGCCACACGCGACGGCGATGATGACACAATGCGCGGCGCGCCCGTGCCCACCGTGCCCGTGCCCACCGAACCTGTCCCTGTCGAACCCGCGCTCATCGGCCCACTCGCCCCAGCAGTGCGGGCAGGTCGGCCAGCTTTCCGACGGTCGCGATCATGACGGTCCCGACTTTGCTCAACCGGGAATCCGTGCCGAGCGCCACCTGCACGGCGATCAGTTCGGTGTCCGGTCCGTACAAGGTTGAGACGCTGCGTACCTCGTGTGCGTGCGCCCTCGAACCGACCACAAGAATGACCACACTCGGGGCGGGAAGCTTCGCCCCACTCGCCCGCGCGAAGTCGCGCAACGTCGGATGCGCACGCTCGACCGGCTCGATGCGGCAGGAGTCATCCAGAAACGCGGTGACGGTGCGGTGACGCAGGCGGCCGTACTCCCATGCCACGTTCAGTTCGGTTTCCTCGCGGATCACCTGGCAGGCGATCGATGCCATCACAGACACTCCGAGCTCGAACTCGTCGTCAGACGCGTAGTGCCCGGCCTCAGCACTGTGCAGCAGCAACAGCTGGGAGCGCCGGGTCTCCTGGTACTGGCGCACCATCAGCTGGCCGGTACGGGCCGACGTGCGCCAATGCACGTTGCGGATGTCGTCGCCGGGCTCATAGGTGCGCAACGCATGAAAGGCAAGATCGCTGTTGGTGATGACCTTGGTGGTCTGACCTTCGAGGTCACGCACCAGACCGCGTGCCGTTGCGATGAGTCTGGTGGTCTGCGGATGCACGAACAGTTCGATCTGATCACTCCAGCGCATGACGCGGCGGATGATGCCGAGCTGATCGCCGCGCACCGAGACAGCGGGGCCGGCGAGGATCAGCGCCCTGCGCTGTGTCGGCACGGCGAACAGATCCTCGTTCTCGGCGCCCGGCGTCAGCCTCGGCACGATGAATTCGGCCGTGCCCCGCCCGACGGGCAGCTCCATCCTGGTCGGCAGCAGAGTCTTCTTGCCGATGTTGGTGGCGGTCAGTTGTCCCATCGCCCGATCACCGGCGACCACGCGCCGCGGGTTGAGATCGATCGACACCGCGTAGGTCGAGCGACCGGCCGCGAAGCACAGGGCGACCACGAAACCGGCAAGCAGCGTGCTTCCGAGAAAGCTGAATTCCGCCCAGCCGAGCAGCCAGCTGACCAAGAACGCTGCGGCAGCAACGCTCAACAGAAGCCAACCGAACGGGCTGACGGCCCGGAGCGCGGAGCCGGCGAGCCGGTCGATCACGCGCCACAGCGGCATCAGCACGCGCCCGAGCACCGCGAGAGCGCTCACCATGGCACGCCGGAGCTCCCGCAGCCCGAACAGGGTCTGCGAGTTGCTTTTGGATTCGGCTGCCGACATCGGTTACGCGGCCCGGTATGCGGGAGGATTCACCTCGGCGATCGCCCGCGCGACGATGTCCTGCGCGGTGACTCCGGAGAACTCGGATTCCGGGTCGACGATGATGCGGTGGGCGAGCACCGGGATGGCCAACTCGCGGATGTCGTCGGGCGTCGCATACGTGCGCCCGGATGCGATCGCCCAGGTCTTGATAGCGCGCGCGAGCGCGAGCGCGCCGCGGATGCTGACGCCCAGCGCGGCATCCTTGTCGGCACGCGTCGCTGAGACGAGTTCGCTCAGGTAGCCCATGACGGACGCGTCGACGTGGACCTCCGAAGCCAGTTGGGACATGCTCACGACGGACTCAGCGGCGATGATCGGCTGGATCGAGGATGCGCGGGCGCGGTTGGACGCATCCATCAGCAGGTCGACGGTCGTGGCGTGATCCGGATAGCCGAGAGAGGTCTTGATCAAGAAGCGGTCCAACTGCGCCTCCGGCAGGGAATAGGTGCCCGCCTGTTCGATCGGGTTCTGCGTGGCTATGACGATGAACGGAGCGCCGACCGAATGGCCGACGCCGTCCACTGTGACCGCGCCCTCCTCCATCACCTCGAGCAGGGCGGACTGCGTCTTCGGGCTGGCTCGGTTGATCTCGTCCGCAAGCACGACAGAAGCGAAGATCGGGCCGGGGTGGAACTCGAATCGGCCGTTGGACTGGTCGTAGATCGTCACGCCGGTCACGTCGGACGGCAGGAGGTCCGGCGTGAACTGGATGCGCGATTGCGTTCCGTCCACCGTGTTCGCCAACGCCTTGGCCAGCACCGTCTTGCCGGTGCCCGGCACGTCTTCCAACAGCACGTGCCCGTTGGAGAGCATCGCCGTGACGACCAGGCGGATGCTGTGCTCCTTGCCTAGGATCGCCTTGTCGACATTGCCGACAAGCTGCGTGAACGCACCGGCGAACCAGTCTGCCTGCTCTTGTGTTACGGGCATGGGATTCCTCTTTCTCTGGCTTGCTGCGGTGGCGGAAACTGCGGATTCAGGCACGCGATCGGCATGGCTATTGCCGGAAATCCGCGACGTTGCTGTAGACGCCGTCAACCGACACATAAGTGCCCGCGTACCCGCAGTTGAACTGCGACTGATTCTGCGAAGTCATCGACCCGCTGCCGCTTGAGTTCGCCGTAACCGAGTCGATGTAGCCTGCCCACCCGTTGCAGTAGTACTTGACCGTGTGGCTGCCCGGCGTGAAGTGCTGGATCGAGACGTTGTAGTAGAAGCATCCGCTCTGGCACGTTCCGGAGTAGACCGGCCCAGCACCCTTCGAGATGGTGACGGACGGTGTCGGTGGGGGCGGGTTCGGCACGGACTGCGTGTTCGAGGCGGCCGACCAATCGCTCCAGAGTCCGCCCTGGTTCTTGACCCGGACCTGCACGGAGTAGTTGCCGGCGGTCATTCCGCTGCGGGATGCACTGGTGCCGGTGGTCTGACCGGTGACGCCGTTGCTGAGCTGCCATTCGTAGGTCTGGATCGGGCCACCCGAATTGCTCGGCGGACTCCACGTCCAGCTCAGCGTTCCGTTCGGGGA
This sequence comes from Microbacteriaceae bacterium, assembly GCA_036510655.1. Classification (GTDB taxonomy): domain Bacteria; phylum Actinomycetota; class Actinomycetes; order Actinomycetales; family Microbacteriaceae; genus Rathayibacter_A. Next base: position 30,256 of record DATCDQ010000098.1, read on the forward strand.
GTTTCCGCTCTCGCGCAGGGACGGCGCCGCCAAGGTGGAGGGCTTTCCCCAGGTGGTGACCGAGTTGCTCGCGCTCGATTGCGCACTCCATCCGTCTGCATTGTGTGCCGCGACGGTGAACGTGTACGCCTTGCCGTCGGTCACGCTGATCGTCGAGGTGCCAATGCCGGAAGGAGATGCGACAACGCTGCCGCCGGAGTAGATGCGATAGCCGTCGATCGCCTTGCCGTTGTTCGCCGGCGCACGGGGGATGGTGACGTTGATCTTCGAGTCGCCGTTCGCGGCCGCAACCGGCGCATCGGGCGTGGCCGGAACGTCGTGGATCGTCACCTGATATTCACCGGTGGCGACGCGCTTCGGATCCTTGGTGGCATCCTGAACCGTGTAATCGACGGTCACGACGCCGATGGAGGCACCGGAATCCGCCGCAACGGTGATCGATGACCCGGTGTAGGTGACGGTGGCGCCGCTTGGCCCGTTCACCTGTGTCGCCTTCGTGATCGTCAGCGGTGTGCTGGGGAACGGGTTCACCCAATAGCTACTGCCGACCGCGTTTGCGAGCGTCTTCGATGTGCCGCGCTGGATCTCGTTCTGCTGCGGTGGATTCTTCTGCGATGCGATCGGCCGCTGCGAACTGACCACCTTGACGTTGACGGACCCCGGGATCTGGAACGTGCCGGAGTTCACGGTGAAGGTCAGGGTATCGGTCGCACCGGGTTGGGTGCCGAGCGGTGCGGACACCGTGACCGTTGACCCGCTCAGGCTCGCCGACACGGCGGGGTTCGGATTCGCGAACCCGGTGTAGGTCAGCTTGCTGAGAATGGCCGGGTTCGGATGATAGCTCGACGCGCGCAGGTCGACGGTGGTCGCAGCTTCGCCCGGCTGCACCTCCACCGTCGGCGGGGTGAAGGTCGGCGGCACATCCGACTGGTCGGGATTGCCGATGGTCAGCGGGAGAACGAGCGAGGTGATGCGATCCCGGCTCTGGCCCGGATCGCGACCGTCATCGACCTTGAAGGTCACCGCCGCCGGCCCGCGGTAGCCCTTCGCCCCCGTGAACGTAATTGTCTGGTCGCTTGCGAATGCGGACCTGCCGTCGCTGTTCGTCGCGCTGGCAGCCGTCAGCTTGCTGCTGCGGCCCGACGGGACGTCGATGATGTCGGAGAGCTTCCACGATTTCGTGCCGCCGCTTTGAACGATCTGCTCCGGCAGTCCCGGCTTGATCCTCGGCGGCGCCGTGGCGTTGCCTCTCGCAGGCACGACGATGAACGCGTCGGCGCCGAGTCCGGTCTGCGGGTCGGTGAGCGTGTAGGTGATCGCCATCCGCGAATTGCCGGGGCGAACGGTCACGGTTCCGTCACTTCCGACGGAGCCGGCCGAGGCGTTTGCTCCCGTGAGCGATACCTGCAGGTCGTCAATGATGCCCGACGGGTTCGTTGCCCCGTCGCGCACAGTGACCTTCACCGAGGTCTTATCGGCGACCTGCTCTGGCTCGAGCACCTGGTCGATCGCCGTGGGATACTGCGGCTTCGCATTCTTGTCGACGATCACCTGAACGAACGCACTGGCCTGGCCGCCCTGACCGTTCGTGATCTGATAGCGCACCAGGTACACGCCCTCAGTGGCGGGGACCGTCACCAGCACGAACTTGCCGTACGTGCGAGCCTTGAGGCCTGGATCGATGTTGAGCAGCTTCTTCTGCAGCGAGATCGTGTAGCCGTTTGGATCCGAGTCGTTGTCGAGCACTGGAACAGATGCCGTCTTGCCCGGCTTGACCTCGATCGTGTCGTTCACGGCGATCGGTGGCTGACTGGTGTCCGGCCGTTTGATCACGCCGACGGAGACGATGCCGGTCCCCTCTTTGCCGTAGGTGTCCTTGACCCTGTAGCTGAACGTGTCTGTGCCGGCTGAATCCGGATACGCCTGGTAGCTGAACGAGGTGCTGTCCGACGCTGTGATCCGGCCCAGCGTCGGCTGTGACGAAATCCCGTCGAGGGTCACAGAGTCACCGTCCGGGTCGATGCCGTTCAACGGCACGGTCACGGGGATCGTCGACCCGGCGAACGCGCGCACCGTCAGCGGCCCGGGGTTCGGCGCCCGATCGCTTCCGTTGTCGAGGGCCGTCACCACGAACGTGAGGGTCGCTTGTGCCTGCTGACCGTATTTGTCGGTGATGCCGTACACCACCGAATATTGCCCCGGCTGTTTCGGCGCCTGATAGCGCACGAGCTTGCCACTGACGAATACCGTGGATCCCTGGCCCGCTTTACTCGTATCGTGAAGTTTAGGGTCGAGCGTGAACGGTTCGTTGTCCGGCGAATAGTCGTTGTCCATCACGGAAACGCTCGCAATGTCGCCTGCTCGCACCGTGGCGGTGTCGTCGACGGCGACCGGCGGCTGATGCGTGACGAGTGGCGCAATCGGCACGACGGTGATCCCGGCCGTCGCCGAGCCCGGGCCGTCCGAAACGGTGTACTCCAGCTGCACCTGCTTCGACAACACGGTGGGCGCCGTGATCTTCACGACGGCGTTGTCGAGAACTTCGACGTTCAGATCGCTCGCGTCTGCGCTCTTGGTCACCGAGCGAACCACCAGCACGCGGCCGGACGGCGACGAGTCATTGTCGAGCACGTTGACGGTCGTCGACTCGCCCGGGCGCAGATACGCCGTGTCTTGCACCGCAATCGGGGGCGCAGTCAGCGCGGCGTTGCCCAGCACATTCACCCTGATCAAGCCGACCGTCGTCTTCGAGCCTGCTCCGAGCGTGTATTTGACGTAATATTCCCCGGGCTGGTTCGAGAGCACTGTGACGGTCTGCTTGTCTGTGTCGGTGACGACGCTCGCATTCCCGCCGCCGTCGACGGCCGCTCCGACGAGGCCCAGCGGTTCTCCGGACGGCGATGCGTCATTCGCGAGAGGGTGGATCACGATCGGCGCGCCTGCAAATCCGCTGCCGAAGTCCGGCACGGCCACGGGGTCGAGTGTTCCAGCGGGATGCACGGTGATCAGCAGGCTGCCGGTTGCGCTGAGAGTGCCGTCCGATACCGTGAATTTCACTTCTTTCGACCCCGTCTGCCCCGTTTTGCTCGTGAACGTCACGTAGCCGTCCGGGGTGAACTGCACTCCGTCATCCGTTGTCGATGACGCGTTGAGCAGGTAGATTCCATCGCCGTCCGGGTCGATCCAGTCGTTCAGCACGTTGTAGCTGACCGACTGGCCGACCTCGGCGTCGGCGGTGCTCGTGCGGGTGGCCACCGGCGCGGCGTTCTGGTCGAGCGGGTGGATGGTGACGTTGACCTGTGCGGACGCGGTTCCACCGCGTCCGTCGTCGATGGTGTACCGGAACGACACCGTGCCCGCAACGGCATGCGCGGGGGTGAATTGGATCGCGCGTCCTCCCTCGATGACGTCGAGTCTGCCCTGCGTTGTGGGGATCGCAGTGACCTCGGTGATGGTGAGCACGTCTCCATCCGGGTCGGTGTCGTTCGCCAACACGGGCAGCACGGTCGTGCGGTTCGGCCGCGCGCCGAAATTATCGTCGACGGCCACGGGCGGATGATTGATAGCCGTCCGATGCGCCAGCGTGTCTTCGAAGGATTGCAAGACGGGCTTCTCCTGCCCGTTGTTGCCCTGCACCGTCGTCTCGCTCGGTTTCAGCATCGCCCAGTTCTGCACCAGTTGCATGTTCGACGACACCACCCAGGCGTTGCCGTCCCGCAGATTGTTCAGAGCGATGACACTGTGGTTGACCCGGAATTCAAGATCATCGCCGGTGACCGGTTGGTCGATACTCATCGATTTCGATGGCGCGTTGTCGCAGGAGTACAGGTACCGGCTCGCGCCCGCCCAGGCGCCGTACGCGCATCCGTTCAGCCAGACCGGCGCAGAGAGACCCTGGGCGTCCGTCACGGCCGTAGAGATGCCGGCAGATACCTGCGTGACGGAACCACCGCCCAGGGGCACCTTCAACAGACCGGAACCGGATGCCACGAGGGCGTACGTGTTGTCCTCGCCGGGCTGCTGAACGCGCAGGCCCTTCCGAGGCAAAGCGATCGCAGAACCGTCCTGTTTTACGAGGCGATTGCCATCGGTGTCCAGCACGACGGGATGATCCCCCACCGCGGACAGCTGATAGTGCTTCACCGGTGCGAAACTCGCGCGCTGCGCCTGCGCCCCCGGGTGATCGACGGTGACCAGTTGCTTCTGTGCGGGGGAATCCGCAAACGTGATGCCCGACTTGCTGACGACGACCTGCGCGCCCTGTCCCAGCTTCGCATCGGGCTTCGTCTTGGATTGGTCGAAGTTGATCCGAGCGCTGGCATCGAGAACCCACAACGAGCCCGCCGGGGAGAGCACAGCGAGGGTGTTGCCGCCGTACGAAACGTGTGAATTCGGCGGCACGGCGAAACGATCGACGAGTGTCACGTAGGCGGGGTCGATGCGTTCGACGACACCGTGCGCCGCATCCGTCAAGAAGTATGCCGAGCTATCCTGCAGGACGTCCAGTTTGTTCGATTCGCCTGCGACCGACGCGTCCAACTCGCCGATCTGATGATTCAGACGCCCGGCAAGGAGCTTCTCACCGTTCGTGACCCAGACGTCCCGCGTATCGAGGTTCACGTCTTTGACGGGAAAGCCCTTGTGCAGCACGGCAGCGGTCAGGGGCACGCCGACGAGCACGGCGAGCGCGACAATCGATGCGACGGCCTTGCGACCGCGCAACCACGTCGGCATCATCCCCACTGAACGGACCCCCATCGACCGGGGCCGCGTCGCAACCCGTCAGAAAACCGAACCAACGCTAACACGCCCGCGTTCGTGGGTCGAACGGCCGGTCGGGCGGCGCTCTCAATCGGGCTCCGCTAAGACGAGGTCGGAGTATCGGCCCCAGTTCCGGGCATGGTTCGAACTGCGTCGAGCATCGGCACATCGTCCGGCCCGACCAGTCTGGTGGCAACCGCGTACTCGACCAGTCGCGCGCGACGATTGACCGCCAGCTTGCCGCGACCCCCGCGCAGCCCGGCAACGCCCAACTTGTCGAGTTTCTCGCAGACGTTGTCGAGTTTGCGATTGAACGTGGTCATGTTCCAGCCGAGCCGCGCCGCTGCCTCCGCGGATGTCGGGATGGTGCCACGGCCGGGAACCTGCTGCGTGAGCACTCCCTCAGCCAGGGCGACGATCAGCAGACGTTGGCTCGTGGTCAGCGTCACCGGCAGGATCGTCGTCGAGCCGCCGCTTCCTTGTTCGAGCTGCGAGGTGTTGAAGAAATCCTCCTCGCTGCGGATACTGAAGTCGTAGGTCGTCGCGCCCGCACTGAACATCACATGCATGGTCTGGAACACGATGGGCAGTTTCGCGCCGGGGGCCAACCAGGCCTGCACGGTGCCCGTCGCATCCGTTACGGTGGCGGTGAGCAGATTGCCGACGTTCGCGATCCACCACATGCCGAAATCCTCGTACAGGCTGAGAAACCGGCGATGCAGATATGGGTTGTCATCGATCGTCAGGTCGGATTCTCTGCCGATCCCGAATTCGCCCGGTCCGGTGACGATATACAGCTCACCGCAGTAGTCGATGGTCAACGGCTTCACGGTGTGCACTCCTTCAGGGCATTCGCCGACGTGCGCCCGTCGCGGATGATCAGCACGTCGATGCACACCGGCGTGCCTGGGGCAAGCGAATCGACGACGGCGGTGGGCTGACTGGTTGCGACCGGCGGCTTGGATGTGCCCTCCTGAGTCCACTGATACGTGTCCGCCTTCTTCGGCCTCGGATTCTTCCAGACGAAGGTCACGCTCGTGCCGTCCGCACTACGGGTGACGGATCCGGCAACGGCGTCTGGGACAGTCGAGACGACGATTCCGCCATCGCCGCCGCCGTTCGACACCCCGGTGTTGCTCGGCGGAGCCTGCGCGACCTGCGGCAAGAGAATGGCCGCAGCGACTCCGCCGCCGACTACCAGCACACACACCACGATCACACCCACCAGAATGCCGCGTCGGCGGCTGGACGGTCGCACCTCATCCGCGTCTCCTGGCGGCCCGGTTGGCGCGATCGGCGGATGCTGCGGCACCGGGCGAATGCTGCGATCCGGACGCAGAACCGTCGCCTCGCCCGGGCCCGCGACCGGGAGCGCGCCGCGCAGTCTGGTCGGCTCGGCGGCCGGAGGTGCAGTGGGCGGCAGCGCGGGTGGCGGCTGTGACTGCACGGGTTGCGCCACCACGGTGGCGACAGCGCGGATCCTCGTCTCGTCTTCCGCGGGAGCGGATGCGTCGCGACTGACTCGGGCAACACCGAGGTTCGGCACCTCGATACTCGTCGGTGCGTAACCGAGTTCGAGCTCGACCCGCTGCAATGCGCGTGCGAACTCGACTGCCGTGGCGAAACGGTCGGTTCGATTCTTAGCCATGCCCTTCTGCAGCACGGCGACCAGCGAGCGCGGAACGTCCGGCCGGTCCAGTGGCGTGATCGCGCCGCGCTCGATCCGTCCGATCAGATCCAACGTGCCGTTCGGGCGCCCCGGGATCTCGAACGGCGTGCGGCCGGCCAACAGCGTGTGGATCGTCGCGGCCAACGAGAAGACGTCACTGCGGACATCCGGGCTGGGATCGTCGGCGAACATCTCGGGCGGCGACCATGGCACCGACATCCCGATGGATTGCTGGTCGCCGGTTGCATGCTCGCCGGAGGGAGCGCGCGCCGCGTCGCGTAATACGGCCGCGGTCGTGGTGTGCACCGGAAGCTCATCTTCGAGTGTCGAGGAGATTCCGAAGTCGGTCAGGGCCGGCCAGCCGAAGTCGTTCGTCAGCACGTTCGCCGGTTTGATATCACGGTGCAGGATGCCCGCGGCATGTGCCGTCGCGATCGCACTGGAGAGTCGCACTCCGGTACGCAGTGCATCCGCGACCTCGAATCTCTGCTGCTTGTACCGTTCGGCGAGCGACGGGCCGGAGCAGTACTCCATCACGAAGTAGGGACGCAGGTCTGCGGCAACATCGGCGTGGTAGATCGTGACGATGTATGGATGCGCAGACAGTTGCGCCATCACGTTCGCCTCGTCGACGAAGCGGGCCTGAGTCTGCGGGTTCAGCTGCTCGGTGAGCAGAACTTTGACGGCGACCTTGCGACGCGGCAGCCGCTGGTCGTATTGGAAGACATCCGAGAAGCCGCCCGATCCGAGCAATCGCACATAGCTGTAGCCCGGCAGCTCAGGTGGCGTCGACGGAAGACGCCTGCTCACTGTTGCCCCACGGTCATCGTGACACCACCGCCAAAGTCGACGAGGGTGCCGACGATCACGGACGTCGGTTCGCCCTGTCGCAGCTTCTGCGGCGCCTTGCCCGGCAACACGATCATGGTGCCGTTGCGCGAGTGCAAATCGGTGACCACAACGGTGTCGCCCTCCACCTCGAACTGCACATGATTGCGTGAGATGTCCTGGTCTGCGCCGCCCACCGTGACCAGTCGCGGCACTCGACCGCCTGAAACCTTGCTCACGCTCGGGGCGCGCCCCACCAGTACGAGGTCGTTCAGCGGTTCTGTTGCGCCGCCCGTGATCTGCAGCACGAAACGGGGCCGCTGGGTTGTCGGCTGCGGTGTCGCATCCGGTTCCGTGGCGGGTGGCGTGGTGCTGCGCGATTCCCGAAACCCGCTGATGTCGCCGCTGAAAACGGTCATCCCGTCGTGGTCGCCGTCGTCCTGGATGCTCGGCGTGACCGGCACGCCGACTCCGGTCACGAATGCCGGAACGTCGACAGCAGGTCGCTCGGCGGCCCGGTCTGATGGCGCATCGTCTGGTTTGTCCTCAGCCCTCACCGCTGCTTCTTCCACACTGCGCATCATTGTGGCGCCGAACAGGTGGTCATACGCCGAATCGCCTGCGCCCGAAACAGCTGAGCCCGAACCAGCTGAGCCCGATTCAGCGGAATCGGACTCATCTGCATCCGGCAAATTGGTGACGGTCTCTGCCGAAATCGTCGCCGCCGGACCAGGCTGGAGTGCAGGGCTCGAGGCGCGAACCGCGCTGACCCACGCGGCGCCGGCCTGCAGGGGAAGCAGGGGCGCAGCATCCGCGGGGCTCCCGAGGTCGACAGAGAACGCGCTGACGTCATCCACGAGTTGCTCGAGCCAGGTTGACACGCCTGTCGCGGTCAACGATCGGTTGCCCGCGGGCGTGTCGACGGTCACACTCACGGAGCCGCGCACGATGCACCGCAATCGGCCGAGCCTCCCTGACGGAGTGGGTGCCCATTCGAGCAGCGCAAATGCAGGTGTTGCCAGCAGTCCGTTGGCCGTGAGCCGCTCGAGCACCGGCTGCGCGTCTGGGCCCTCCGATACCGCGGCCCAAATGGCCGCGATCCACTGCTCAGTCGGCGCGAGGCACTGCACGACGATCAGCCGCCCCGGCGCTGTGGCGGCAAGCCACCCGCCGGTGTCTCCCTGTTGGATCTCGACCACGTTCAATCTCCTCGTTCCGGGGCGCTGGCTGCTGGGGCAACGGCTGCAGGTCGGTCCCTTCTCGGTCGCGTGTCCTCCAGCAGCACCGAACGGCCCGTGGCGCGGTCGACTGTCGCGTCGGGATTGTTCCCGCTATCCCCCAGTTGGGATTCAACCACGATCACTGTCACATTGTCGCGACCGCCTGCAGCCACTGCCGCCTCCACGAGAACATCGGCCATCGATTGTTTCGAATCGCCGCCGTCATCTGTGCTGCCGTCACCCGTGCCGCCGCCGCCCGCGCCGCCGCCCGCGAGGAGCTCCGCGATCTGCTCGTCGGTCAGCTCCTTGCACAGTCCGTCCGAGCAAATCAGAAACGTCTGATTGCCTGAAGCGGGCAGCAGCCAGACATCGACGTCGACAGAGGCGTCGGCGCCAATGGCGCGCGTGATCACGTTGCGCTCGGGATGCGTGGCGGCCTCCTCCTCGCTGATCACGCCGGCATCAAGCATTTCCTGCACTGCTGAATGGTCGACGCTGAGTTGAGTCAACGTGCGCCCGTCCCAGTCATACACGCGTGAATCGCCGACGTTGACGATCATCCAGTGCTGCACGTCCGTCTCGCCGCCGCCCACGAGTATGACGCCGGTGAGCGTGGTTCCGGCCACGGCCGCTCCGCTGTCGTCGACGGCGGACAGCGCGCGCACCGCGCTGTTGGACGCGGCAACGGCATCGAGCACGTCGTCCGGTGTCGGACTAGAACCGGCCGGGATGCGTTCATCGAAGACACGCACGGCCTCCTGACTGGCCTTGTCGCCGCGGGCGTGCCCGCCCATGCCGTCCGCGACGAGGAACACCGGTGCACGCGCAATGAAGCTGTCTTCATTGACAGCCCTGATGGCGCCAGTGTCAGAACGTGCACTGGCCGCGAGGGTTCCGCTCACTTACGTCGATTCCTTTCGTGCGCGGTTGTGGAGGTCAGGGTCATCGTGCGTTTCCGCCGTCGTCGGCCAAAACCGCATCTTCACCAGACTTGCAATCGTAGCGATCACCATTGCCCCGACGATCACTCCAAGGGAAAGCAGGGTGCCGATCTCCGGAGCCCATTCAACCGGATTTCCACCGTTGATGAAGGACAACTGATTTTCATGGAGGGCATGAAACACCAGTTTCGCACCGATGAAGGCCAAGATCACTGCAATGCCGTACTTCAGATAATGCAGTCGTTGCAGCAGGTGCCCGAGCAGGAAGTAGAGCTGTCGCAACCCCATCAGTGCGAAGACGTTCGCTGCGAAAACGAGGAACGGGCTGGTCGTGATCCCGAAAATCGCGGGGATCGAGTCAACCGCGAACAACAGATCGGTCGTGCCGATGGCCACGAACACGATCACCATCGGTGTAAACAGCCGTCGTCCGGCCACAGTCGTGCGCAACTTCGTGCCATCGAAGTCGTGAGAGATGCGCAGACGCCGCCGCAAGAACCGGATGAACCGACCGTCCTGCTTGCCTCCGGACTCCGAACTCAGGGCCTGACGCACTGCCGTGTAGAGCAGGAACAGGCCGAAGATGTAGAAGATCCAACTGAAGTTCTCAATCAACTGAGCCCCGAGCAGGATGAAGATCGCACGCAGGACCAGCGCGATGATGATGCCCACCATCAGCGTTTCCTGCTGAAGTTTCCGCGGCACGGCGAAGCGCGCCATGATCAGCACGAACACGAACAGGTTGTCGACGCTCAGGCTGTACTCGGTGAGCCAGCCTGCAATGAATTGCCCTGCGTGTTCGGCGTCTCCGAGCAGCAGAATGCACAGCGCGAACAGCAGAGCGAGCGCCACATAGAACGAGATCCAGATTCCGCATTCCAACGCCGAAGGAATATGCGGCCGCTTGAGCACGATCAGAAGATCGGCCAGCAGAATCAGGCTCAGCACGACGAGCGAACCTATTTCAAACCAGAGCGGGAGGACGAGGCCCATACGAAGCCTTCCGAAGTCGGGAGCGAGCGGCTGGTCGGCCACCCGCTGACGGCAACCGCAACGGGTTCGCCGCGGCTGCGAAAGTCTCTCCCGCACAACACCGTGTCGTGCCGCCGCGCCCGGGGTCGAAACACAGCCCGTGATGACGATCGCAGCGATGGCTCGCGAGCGAGCCGGTGGGATACTCCCCTTCGTCCGGCCAGTTTATCGGATGCCGCGCGCGGCATCCTGACAATCTGCGGCAGCCCGGAGGTTTCGAGTTCGCCTTGAGCGAGGTGCGCAGCGGCCGTAGCGTTGGATCACCATGCAGTGGTTCGGTGCAGAAGGCTACGAACTCGCCCGGCAGGTGTTGCAGCGCGGCATCGCCGGGGTATTCCTGATCGCCTTCTTGTCTACATACGCACAGTTCCCGGTGCTTCTCGGCGAGCACGGGCTGCGACCGGTTCCGGCATTCCTGCGCCGCGTCGGCGACGCGGGCGGCCCCACGATCTTCCGCAGACGCTATTCCGATCGGATGCTGCGCGCGACCGCCGCCGCGGGCGCTGTCATCGCCGCATGCCTTGTGGCCGGGCTGCCGCAACTCGGGCCCGCGTGGCTGCCGATGGCGGCTTTCCTGCTGATCTGGGGCGGCTACCTCTCGATCGTCGATATCGGCCAGACGTTCTACGCCTTCGGTTGGGAGTCTCTGCTACTGGAATCGGGCTTCCTCGCCGCATTCCTCGGCTCGAACGAGACGATCCCGCCGATCACCATGATCTTCTTCATCCGCTGGCTCGTCTTCCGCGTCGAATTCGGGGCTGGCATGATCAAGCTGCGCGGCGACCGCAGTTGGCGAGACTTGACGGCGCTGTACTATCATCACGAAACTCAGCCGATGCCGAACCCGCTCAGCTGGTATTTCCACCATCTGCCGAAATGGATGCACCGCGGCGAGGTGCTCGGAAATCATTTCGCACAACTCATCGTGCCGTTCTTCCTCTTCGCCCCACAGCCGGTCGCGAGCATCGCCGCCGCGATCGTCATCCTGACCCAGGCGTGGCTTCTGCTCTCCGGCAATTTCGCCTGGCTGAACCTGCTGACGATGATTCTGGCGTTCTCTGCGGTCTGGGACCCCGCCGCGCATCTGGTGATTCCCGCGATGCCCGCGCACACCGACACGCATCCGCCCGAGGTGTGGTTCATCATCGTCATCCTGGCCATCACGTTGTTACTGGTCGCGTTGAGTTGGCCGCCGTTGCGCAATCTGTTCTCACGCCGGCAACTCATGAATGCGAGTTTCAACCGGTGGCACCTGGTCAACGCTTACGGCGCTTTCGGCAGTGTCACCAAGGAGCGGTTCGAGGTGATCGTCGAGGCGACCGATGCGCCGCAGCCGACGGATGACGCAGTGTGGCTCCCCTACGAATTCCGGGGTAAGCCGGGCGATCCGGCGCGACGCCCGCGCCAATACGCGCCGTACCATTTGCGCCTCGATTGGCTCATGTGGTTTCTCGCGCTCGGGATGCGCAACGAAGCCTGGTTCCAGGTGTTCCTGCTGCGCCTGCTCGAGGCGGACCCTGCGACACTGCGGATGCTGCGCTCTGCCCCGTTCGGCGCCGAACGTCCCCGCTGGGTGCGGGCGCGGATGTTCCGCTACCGTTTCTCGAGTCGCGCCCAGCGGCGCGCAGATCACGTGTGGTGGGTGCGTGAGGAAATCGGTATGTTGACGCCACCGATCTGTCTTCCGCCCGCACACAGCGAGTAAGGTCTGGTGACAACTGGGTCTGGGAACAACTGGGTCTGGGAACAACGCAAGGAGTCTCGATGAAGAAGACCGCCCTGGCCGCCGCCGCCCGTGAACAATTGCGGGCCGCCGCGGATTCGACGAGCGGTCGCGCCGCACGCACCATTTACGGGGGCCACGATCAGCGGCTGCGGCAGACCGTCATCGCGCTCACCGCCGGTTCAACTCTGGCCGAACACAGGAGCCCGGGTGAGGCGAGCATTCAGGTGATCGTCGGCAAGGTGCTGCTGGCGACGGCAACTGCCAGCTGGCAGTTGCAGGCCGGGGACTTCCTGGATCTGCCAGCCGACCCGCATAGCGTCAGCGCGACATCCGATGCGGCGTTCCTACTGACGGTGAGCAACGACGCCTGAATCGGGCTCTGCCGACGGATCGTCGTAGTCGGGCGCGGTCGCAGCTGCGTCGCTGAGACGAGTGAGGAGCCCGACGAGGCGCTCGACATCGTCGGGTCGCAGGCGATTGATCGCCGCGGGCGGGCGCCGCAGGATGGCATCCGCTGTCGCGACGGCGTCGAGTCCTGCCGACGTGAGCGTGACGAGCTTGCGCCTCCTGTCATCGGGGTGCGGGCGGCGTTCGACAAGGCCCTGAGCCTCCAATTTGTCGACGATCAGGGTCGCGTACGGCGCGTCGACTCCGTTGGCCTCCGCGAGTTCGCTCAGGGTCGCCGGCCCGTCGTGGAGTTGGAAGAGCACTTTACCTCTGCCGCCGCCCAGACGGAATCCGAGCGCCTCTGCGAGCTCGGCTCGGCGGTTTTGACCCTCGACGAACTGTTGCATGAGTGTCCAGGCGTGCTGAACGGGCGGTGTCTGGAAGGGCGGTGTCGCGGTCACCACGGCACCGTCCGGCCGAGGTAGTCGACATAGTGCAATCCGGGTGTGCCCGCAAGCGCGTCGAGTGTCTTGACGACGTTCGGGATGCTCTGCTCGATGCGCAGTCGTGCCCCAGGACCGCCGAGTCCGGTGCTCACCCAGCCTGGAGCCATCAGCACAAGGGACCGGCGCTCGCCGCTGTGCCGTGCCGCGTAACTGCGCATGAAGGTGTTCAGCGCAGCTTTGCTTCCGCGATACACCTCGTGACCGCCTCGCTCGTTGTTGGCCACGCTGCCTTGGCCCGAGGACATCACCGCGATCGTGCCCACCGGTTCGACGAGGTCGTGCAACGCCTCGATGACGCGTAGCGGGCTGAGCGCGTTGGTGACCATCACCGGGATGAAGTCGTCGGTCGGGGTCTGGGCCACCGTGCCCTCCGGCTGATTCGTGACGCCGGCGTTCACGAACAGCACGTCGAACATCCGGCCGGTGAGCCGATCACGCAGCGCCCGGATCTGATCGGACTCTGTCACATCGACGGTTTCGATCTCGATCTGCCCTGTGCTGGCATCCGCGAGCCTGGCATCCGCAAGATCGTGCAATGGTGTGCGGTCCGTGCCGCGAACGGTGGCGACGACCTGCCAACCGCGCCGCACCCACTCGTCGGCAAGCGCGAGGCCCAGACCGCGCGATGCTCCGATCAGCAGCACTCGTCGTGCTGCCAGCGTCGGTGAACTCGATGCAGAGTTGGCATTAGTTATAGGCATAACAACTATTATATTATGTATAACTCAGTCTGCGTCAAGCGCTCCTGCCGCGGCGTTGCCCGGGCGAAATAGCTGATCCCGGCGGCGGGTGAGGTAGGCGCTCTCGGCGGTGTTGCCTGCCAACTCGATCGCTTCGTCATACGCCGCGCGCGACTCCTGACCGCGGCCCAGCCGGCGCAGCAGGTCGGCGCGGGCGGCGTGGTAGGCGTGATAGCCCGCCAGGGTGCCCGCCAGATGGTCGACGGTACCCAGAGCTACCTCCGGACCGTCGATCTCGGCAACCGCGATGGCCCGGTTGAGGGCGATGATGGGCGAGCGGTCAAGGCGGACGAGTTGGTCGTACAGGGCGACGACCTGCGACCAATCGGTGTCGCGGATGTCGCGGCCTGAGGTGTGCACGGCATTGATCGCCGCGAGCAGCTGGTAGCGACCCGGAGCCACGCCGGCGGCCAGGCGCTCACGCACGAGTTGGTGCCCCTCGGTGATCAGCCCCGCGTCCCACGCGCCGCGATCCTGCTCGCCGAGCGGCACAAGCTCGCCACTCGCCGACACCCGTGCAGCACGGCGAGCCTCGATGAGGAGCATCAATGCAAGCAGGCCGGCCGCCTCACCGTCCTGCGGCATGAGTTCGCGGAGCAGCCGAGTAAGCCGGATCGCTTCGGCGGTCAGGTCGTTCCGAACGGGATCAGTGTCGGAGCCGGTGGCCAGATAGCCCTCGTTGAAGACGAGGAAGAGCACGGCGAGAACGCCGGAGACACGCGCCGGAAGATCCGTCGTGGACGGCATCCGATACGGGATGCGAGCCGCCTTGATCTTGGCCTTCGCGCGTGTGATTCGCTGACCGATGGTCGATTCCTGCACCACGAACGCGCGTGCGATCTCCGGCACGGTCAGCCCGCCGACCATGCGCAGCGTCAACGCCACCCGGGCATCCATCGCGAGGGCCGGATGACAGCAAGTGAAGATCAGTCGGAGCCTGTCGTCATGGATGGCGCCGAGAGGCTTGGGCGGTTCGTCGTCGTACAACAGCTGAGCCTCCTTCTGCTTGTCGTACCGCTTCTGATCGCGCCGGATCCTGTCGATCGCCTTGCGATAGGCGGTGGTGGTCAGCCACGCGCCGCGGTTAGGAGGTACGCCAGCAACAGGCCATCGCGCGACGGCAGTCGCGAACGCTTCCGCGGCCGCCTCCTCGGCGACGTCGAGGTCTCCGAAACGCTTGGTCAGGGAGGCGACGACCCGCGCCCACTCATCGCGGTGGGCGCGAGTGACCGCCTGCTGAGCATCGGGCATGCTCACATGCTCAGGAACGGCCGTACCTCGATCCTGCGGTTGCAGGCCTTCGAGCCCTGCGCAGCGAGCCCCAGCACCACGTCGAGGTCGGGCGCCTCGATGATCCAGAAGCCGCCCAAGTGCTCCTTCGACTCGAGGAACGGCCCGTCGGTGAAAGCCAACTCGTCGCCTCGGTTGTCGATGACGGTGGCCGTGCTGGGCGAGTCGAGGCCGCCGGCGAAGACCCAATAGCCCTCAGCTATGAGCTGATCGTTGAACTTATCGATTGCTGCCGCCTCAGACGCGGTGGCGGACCCTGTCTCCTTCTCTCGGACGCCACCCGGGAGGAACTGCTCGATCACGGAAACTAAGTACTGCATCGCTCATCATCTCCAGCGGTTCGGGCGCCCCTCATGGGCTGCCACTCACCCTTACAACGAACCGCCGTGTCCCAATCCGACATAGTCGCCCAAAATCTTGTAAGGAATTTCTGACGCGGAACGCGACTGCGTGTGTCTCAGGCCGCGGCGAAGCGGCGGGCCGAGCGCTCCTTCGCCTTCACTGCCTCGACCTCGCGGTCTTTCGGCGGGGCGGTCGTTACAAGGTCGTCGAGCAGATGTTGGGTGAGATGCGCGATCTCGGCGACGGCGCGGTCGAACGCCTCGACGTTCGCCTTCGACGGCTTCGTCGTCCCGCTGATCTTGCGCACATACTGCAGTGCGGCCGCGTGCACTTCATCACTCGTTGCAGCGGGCTCGAAATTGTGGAGGGTGTGGATGTTCCGGCACATGCGAAAAGGCTACCCCTCAGGCCTTGGCAGCACGAGAGGGACGCATCGAAACAGACGATCTGATGGCACGCTCATCCGGTTTCGTCAGCCGGGACGTCTTTCTGCTACTTTCTGCTACTGTCACGCAACCGCGGCTGAGCAAACCGAACGCCGGAGTAACGCGAGACCGGGTCCTGCACGACAAACCGGACGGGCAAGCGCATTCCGGTCCGGGCTATCGTCAAGACTCCGGGGTAGCGCAAGAGGGAGTTCCGGGCGGCACTGACTTCACCGGCCTCTTCGCGCCGCCTTCAACCGATCAGGGGAGCCCGAAAGCGCACAACTGACCAGGCCGCCGCTGGCTCATCACCAGGCGGATGGTCGTGAACGTGCCCAGTGGGCGCGCCCGCTGCCACGCAGACAAAAAGCCCGGACACCAGCGAATGACTGGTATCCGGGCGATTGTGACCCCAGCGGGATTTGAACCCGCGTTACCGCCGTGAGAGGGCGACGTCCTAGGCCGCTAAACGATGGGGCCGCTTGCAACTCATCGAGTATGCCACACGCCGCCCCGCGGAACAAACTGACCGCCGGCGTCGTTCACGCCAAAACGCGCAGCGCTCCCGGCACGACTTCCACGTCGATCGGCAGGGTGCCGATCCGCTCGCCGTCCGCATAGGCGATCGTGCTCGGCGACTCGAGCCTGACACTGCGAACACGGGAGAGTTGCACCTCAGGAAGCGACGTATGCGTTCCGGAGAATACTTTTGAGAAAACGCTGATGAAACGGATCTTGGACATCGGAGTGACGATGAACAGGTCCAGCAGCCCATCGTCGAGTTCGGCGGCGGGAGCGACCATCATTCCGCCACCGATCGAGCGATTGTTCGCGACCGAGATCAGCATCGCGCGAGTCGCGAACGACTCGCTGTCTGTGGTCACGACATACTCGATCGGCCGGAAGCTGACGAGCTCAAGCAGCATGGCCAACGTGTACCGGCTTTTGCCGCGCGGATGCGACATGCGGTTGGCGCGCTCGTTCACCACGGCGTCGAATCCGGCGGAGAGCACCCCGATGAACCACGTGGTGAGCCCGCCCTGCCGAATACGCCCAGCGTCGATCACGCGCGGACCGCGCTCCAAGGCGCCCAGCAGCGCGCGGATGGCGGCATCCGGATCGTCGATCGGTATACCTAGTCCGCGCGCCACGTCGTTGCCGGTGCCACTCGGAACGATGCCCAAGGGCACTGCCGTGCCTGCAACGATGTTCGTCCCCATCCCGGCCATGCCGTCGCCGCCGACCATCACGAGTGCGTCCGCGCCGGCGTCGACGGCCGCCATCGTCTCACGCCGCAGGAGCTCGCCGTTCGGTTGCGTGATCGCGACGACATCGAAGCCGGCCGCGCTCAGCGCGGTCACCACGGCCGGACCAACCTCCTGTCGAGCCCCGAACGAGGCTTGCGGATTGATCGCAACGACGATGCGGGGAGCGGCGGGCGACATAGTTCTTGATTATGGCGGAACGCGGCGCTGCTGCGGGTCAATGCAACCGCAACCGCCGCAGCAATTGTGCGTTCAGGGCGACGACGATGGTTGAGAGGCTCATCAAAACGGCTCCGAGCGCCGGCGACACGGTGATCCCTGCCCAGACCAGCGCTCCGGCAGCCAAGGGAATCGCGAACACGTTGTAGCCGGTGGCCCAGAACAGGTTCTGCTGCATCTTGCGGTACGTGGCGTGCGACAGTGCGATGGTGCGGGCAACCCCACGCGGATCACTCGACACCAGCACGATTCCAGCGGCCTCGATCGCGACGTCCGTGCCCGCGCCGATCGCAATGCCGACATCAGCCTGGGCGAGTGCCGGCGCGTCGTTCACGCCGTCTCCGACCATCGCGACTTTGGAACCGTCCGCCTGCAGCTGTGCGACAGCGGCCGCCTTGCGCTCGGGCAACACCTCGGCGAGCACCTCCGTGATGCCCAACTGGCCGGCCACGGCTGACGCGACCGCCTGCGAGTCTCCGGTCAGCATGGCGACGCGCACTCCGGCATCCACCAGCGAGCGCACCGCCTCAGCAGATTGCGGACGCACGACATCGGCAAGTTCGATCGCACCCAGAACACTCCCCCCCTCGACGACGTACACGACCGACCGGGCGTCACGGCCTGCGTCGACGGTGGCCTGTACCAACTCCGGGCTGAGTTCCAATCCGCGCTCGTCAAGCAAACGCGCGGCGCCGACCGCAACAGTTCGCGCATCCACTTCTCCGGTGACGCCTCGCCCGGGCATGGCTTGGAAGTTTTCCACCTTGGGCACCCGGATGCCGCGCGCGAGCGCCGCATCAACGATCGCCCGCCCGATCGGATGCTCCGCGGGAGCCTCGACGGATGCGGCAAGCGCCAGCAACTCCGCTTCTGCAACCCCCTGTCGGGTGTGCACCGCGACGACCCCCTGCTTGCCCTCCGTGAGCGTGCCGGTCTTGTCGAACAACACGACGTCGATCCGACGCGCGTCCTCCAACGCGGCGCGGCTGCGAATCAGCAGTCCGTTGCGCGCACCCAGCGTTGTAGCGATCTGGGCGACGAGTGGGATCGCGAGCCCGAGCGCGTGCGGGCACGCGATGATCAGCACCGTGACGACGCGTTCCAGCACGAACGACGGGTCGCCCGGTTCGATCAGTGCCCAGCTGACCAGTGTGATCGCCGCAGCGGCAAGCGCGACGTAGAACAGCCATCCGGCCGCCTTGTCGGCCAGCAACTGTGACCCAGACTTCGCATTCTGCGCGTCTGCGACCAATCGCATGATGCCCGCGATCGCCGTGTCTGAGCCGACTTTCGTGACACGCACCGTGAGGGTGCCTGTGCCGCTGATGCTGCCTGCGACGACAGCATCCCGCTCGGTCTTCTCGACCGGGACGGACTCCCCCGTCAGCAGGGATTCGTCGACGTCAGAGCGTCCATCGACGACAACACCGTCTGCGGGAATACTCGCGCCCGGCCGGATCAGGACGAGTGAGTCCACCGCGAGCTCCGACACCGGGACGGTCTGGATGCTATCTGTGCCGTCCGCCCCGCGCGTCACGAGCTCAGCCTGATCCGGAAGCAGCTTAGCCAGTTCACCGAGCGCATTCTGTGCGCCCATCACGGCTGACATCTCAATCCAGTGGCCAAGCAACATGATCGTGATCAGTGATGCGAGTTCCCACCAGAAATCCATCCCATGCAGGCCCAGGGTGACGGCGGCGCTGTAGCCGAACGCCACAAGGATCGCGAGCGCGATCAACGTCATCATGCCGGGCTTCCGCGCCCGCAATTCCGTCACAGCACCCCGCAGGAACACCAGGCCGCCGTACAGGAAGATCGCGACTCCGAACACCGCCGGAATGTATTGACTCCCGGCAAAACGCGGGCCGTTCAGGCCGAGGATCTCCTGCAACCCAGGCGAGAACACCATGGTCGGCACCGTCAGGATCAGGCTCACCCAGAACTTGCGGCGAAAGATGGCCGGATCGTGGCCGGCATGGCCGGCATGGCCGGCATGGCCCGAGTGGCCAGCATCCGAATCATGCCCGGCGTGCTCCTCATGCCCCGCGTGCTCATGATGTCCGCCGGCCGCGACGGTCTCCGTGCCCTCGGTCGCAGTGTGCTCGTGCATGTCGTGGTCCTGCATGTCCTGTGTGCTCCCGTTCATGCTGCTGCCAACCATACCCTATAGGGGTATATTCCACAGTTTGCCAAGTCGTCGAAATGGGTATTAGCTGGTGCCTCATGAGACTGACCAAGTTCGAACATGCTGCGTTGCTGCTGGAAGAATCCGGCAAGAAGCTCTTCGTCGACCCCGGGTCGTTCACGACCGCGCTGACCGACACGGTGAACACGAGCGCCGTCGTCATCACGCACGAGCACGCCGACCACTGGACGCCCGAGCAGCTCAACCGCGTGATTGAGATGAATCCCGACGTGCCGATCTACGGGCCCGCCGGCGTCGCAGCGGCAGCGAGCGACTTCGACATCATCACGGTCGCGGCAGGAGACACCGTCGAAGCAGGTCCGTTCACGCTGCGTTTCTTCGGCGGCAAGCACGCCTTGATCCACTCATCGATCCCCATCGTCGACAACCTGGGCGTGCTGATCAACGGCCAGCTGTTCTACCCGGGGGACTCGTTCACCATCCCGGAGGGCGTCGAGGTCGACGTGCTCGCCGTGCCGTCCAGCGCGCCGTGGCTCAAGGCGGCCGAGTTCATCGACTATGTGCTCGCCGTGAAGCCGAAGCGCAGTTTCCCGACGCACGAGATGGTCAACTCGGTCGCAGGCAAGAAAATGGCCAATGCACGAATCGCCTGGGCGACCGAACAGAGCGGAGGCGAATTCTTCCCGCTCGAGCCCGGCAACACGCTCGACATCTAAGCGACGCCGCTCGATCACGTCGCACGGAACGCGTTGTGGTGTGCTTGCGGACTGGAATTGACGGCGCGATTCCGCTTCCTCACCCCGGGCACGGCGTCAAAACTGCCGTAAGGCAGAACTCGGCCGCTTGGCGACTACTCGTGGGCGGGCTCCAGAACGAACAGCGGGATCTGCCGCGTCGTCCTCAGCTGGTAGTCCGCGTACGGAGGGTACGCCGCCACGGCGCGCGCCCACCAGAGCGTTTTCTCATCGCCCGTGGCCTCGTGCGAGAGATAATCGCGCTTGGCCGTGCCATCTTGCAGCTCGACCTGGGAGATCTTCCGAATATTGAAGTACCAGACCGGATGCTTCGGTGCACCGCCCATCGACGCGACCACCGCGTAGGCGCCGTCGTGCTCGACCCGCATCAGCGGCGTCTTGCGCAGTCTGCCGCTCTTGGCGCCGACCGTGGTCAGAATGATCACAGCCCGCCCGCCCAGTGTCAGGCCTTCGGTGCCACCGGAACTTTCGTAGAGCTCCACCTGCTCGCGAGAGCGCTTCACCGGACTGGGTTCGTATTCACCGACAAGGGGCATGATTAAACGCTATCGCGCCGGAGCGATTCATGACGCCGAGGTCAGGCTCGCGCCAAACGAAAGATCCGCATGACCCGACCAGCGGTGCGCTCGTATTGGCGATAGTCAGGCCACTGGGCTTCGAGGATTGCCCACACGGCCTCCCGCTCGTCGTCGTTGACCAGACGTGCATGCACACGGATGCGTCGCCCGCGGACGCTGACCGCGGCATCCGGATGTGCGAGGAGGTTCCATGTCCACGCTGGATGCTCCGAGCGTGCGAAGTTGCTGCCCGTCACCAACAGATTGCCGGCACCATCTCGGCAGTACATGAGCGTGGTGTCACGCGGCACGCCCGACTTCGCCCCCACAGTATGCAACACGAGTGACGGCACGAGTAGCCCGCTCAACTGCACGCGCCCTCCCGTGAGCAGCCGCATGCCGCGTTCCAGCGGTGGCATCACGACCGGGCCGACCCGGCGGAACGCACGCGTGCGTGACATGCGCGCAACCGCGCGACGCACTTCATGCGTGAGAGACGGCATCCGTCCATTGTCGCGCATCGCCCGAGTTCTCGTTCGGGTGCAGCGACAACGTCACTGTCGTAGACTTTTGCCAACGACCCCCGGCTGTATTTGGCACGGTGCGCCGACTCCGGATTGGGGCGGCAGGTCTCGCAGTGTTGTGTCAACGAGTGTTTTCTCCTCCTGTGTTTTCTGCCCTGTGCTTGTTTACCCCGCCTCGAAAGTTGTCATGCGCGCACCAATCCATACGGTTCTTCTCGTCGGCGCCACGGCGCTCGCACTCATGCTCAGCGGATGCTCCGCTGCCGCGAGCGGCCAGTCCGCGGCATCCGCCTCGGTGACAGCGTCGGCTGCCGCGTCCGGGCCGATCGACAACTGCGGCACCACTGTGACGGTCGGAGCCCCGCCGAAGCGCATCGTGACGATCAAATCCTCCGCGACCGAACTCTTGCTCGCCCTCGGACTGGGCAAGCGCATCGTCGGCTCAGCATTCCTCGATGGACCGATCCCTGCCTCGCTCGCCAGCCACGGAACGCCGAAGGTGATCAGTGAGTTCCTGCCCGGGCAAGAGGCTGTGCTCGCACTGCAACCGGACTTCATTTACGGCGGCTGGGAGTCGAACTTCTCCGCAGACGGTGTCGGTGAGCGCGCCTCGCTCGCCGGCCTCGGAATCGGCACCTACGTGTCGCCGTCGGCGTGCAAGGAGAGTTCCCTCATGCCCGACCCGCTCACGTTCAACACCGTGTTCACCGAGATCGATCAGGCCGGCCGCATTTTCGGGGCGAGCGCTGCGGCGCAAAAGCTCGTGACACAACAGAAGGCGCAACTGCGTGCGCTCACGCCGCCGAAGAAGTCGGTCAGTGCACTGTGGTACTCAAGCGGCGGCACCACCCCATATGTCGGGGCGGGCATCGGTGCGCCGGAGATGATCATGCGGGCGTCCGGGCTCGACAACATCTTCTCGAATGTGCACGACACCTGGAGTTCGGTCAGTTGGGAAGCGATCGCCGCGGCGAACCCGCACGTCATCGTGGTCGTCGATGCGGACTGGAACACCGCGAAATCGAAGATCAGCACGCTGGAAACCAATCCGGTCACCAAGAATCTCGATGCGGTCGTCCATCACCGCTTCATCGTGCTGCCGTTCGCGTCGACTGAAGCAGGGGTGCGCAACGTGCAAGCGGCTGCGGGCGTGATCGCCCAATTGAAGAAGCTGAACAATTGAAGAAGACGGACAGATGACGCTCGCGGCCGCCGCACATCCCCGCGTCCGGCGCTCCAGCCGCGCGGCAGCATGGACACTGGCCCTCGCTGTCACCCTCGTGGCGGTCGGCTGCATCGCCGTCACGATCGGGCCGGCCGGCATCAGCCTCGATGATGTGGCCAGAAGCATCGGCCACCACATCGGCATCCCGGGTGTCGCAGCCCCACCGCTCCTGACGGATTCGATCGTCTGGCAGTTGCGCCTGCCTCGCGTGCTGACGGCGGCGGCGGTCGGCGCCGGCCTGGCCATCAGCGGTGCGGTCATGCAAAGCATCACGCGCAACCCGTTGGCGGACCCATACCTGCTCGGGGTCTCATCAGGCGCCAGTCTCGGCGCCGTCGCCGTGCTCATTCTCGGTGTGACGTTCGCCCTGCCGGCCGCTGCATTCGTCGGGGCATTCGCCGCGCTGATCGCGACCCTCGCCATTGCCAAGTCGGGCGGATCGCTGTCCACGGGGCGACTGGTGCTGGCCGGTCTCGCGATCGCTCAACTGTGCGCGGCAGGCACCGCGTTCGTCATCTTCTGGTCCGCGAAGGGAGATTCCTACCGCGACATCCTCAACTGGCTTCTCGGCTCGCTGGCCGGCGCCACGTGGGTGTCGACGCTGATCTCATGGTCCGCGCTCGTCGTGATCGGCGTGCTGATCGTAGCGGCCGCGCCACGACTGGACGCCTTCGCGTTCGGCGACACGTCGGCCGCCTCACTCGGCGTCAACGTCAGCCCGACGCGCTGGATGTTCCTCGGCGGTGTCGCACTGCTGACCGGGGCGATGGTCGCCGTCAGCGGTGCGATCGGCTTCATCGGGCTCATCCTGCCGCATATGGTGCGCGGGCTGGCGGGCCCCGGGCACCGCGAGCTGATCCCGGCCGCGGCCTTGGCCGGCGCTGCCTTCCTCATCGTTGCGGATACGCTTGCCCGCACCGTGTTCGACCCGCGCGAGTTGCCGGTCGGCATCGTCACGGCGATCATCGGCGTTCCAGTCTTCATCGTGCTGATCCGCAGCAGGAGGGTTGCAACATGAGCATCATCTTGGACGGAGTGACTCGCGAGGTCGATGGTAGACGCATCCTCGACGGAGTCTCCGCCGAGTTGCCAGCCGGCACCGTCACCGGTCTGCTCGGGCCGAACGGTGCAGGCAAATCCACACTGCTGCGGCTGATCGCAGGAATCGACGCACCGACGACCGGTCGCGTGATTCTGGACGGCGCGATCGTGCACGAATTGCGGCGACGCGACGCCGCCAAGCGCATCGCTCTGCTCGAACAGAGTGCAGAACTGGAGACCGACCTGCGCGTGCTCGACGTCGTGCTGCTCGGCCGAATCCCACATCGAACCGGCGTGTTCGGTGGTTTCGACGGCGCGGATGATCGCGCCATCGCCATTGCCGCGCTTCGCTCGGTTGGCGCAACCGACCTCGCGGAACGCACCTGGCGCGGCCTCAGCGGTGGCGAGCGGCAACGGGTGCAGATCGCCCGGGCGCTGACGCAGGAGCCGTCACTTCTGCTGCTGGACGAACCGACCAACCACCTCGATGTCACCGCCCAGCTGTCGCTCCTCGCGCAGGTTCGCCGACTCGGTCTCACCAGCGTGGTCGCTATTCACGATCTGAACCTGGCTGCCGCCTACTGCGACCGGCTGCTCCTGTTGCAGAACGGAGCACTCGTTGCGGCCGGCAGCCCGCGCGAGGTCATCACGGCGGAGCTGATCGAGCGTGTCTACGGCGCACAGTGCGACGTCATCAGGCATCCGCGTCACGGCGGGCCGCTCGTCGTCTACGCCATGGAAGGCGCGGCGTCCTCGGAACCGGCCTCAATTGAACCGGCGGCAACTGAACCGGGGGCTCTGGTCGCTGCCAGCCCGGCCGCATAACCCGCCGCGTAACCGGCCGCGTGGCCCTCGGCATACGCCTCCGCACTGCCGAGCCGGAACATGTCGGACTCGCC
This sequence comes from Microbacteriaceae bacterium, assembly GCA_036510655.1. GTDB lineage: Bacteria > Actinomycetota > Actinomycetes > Actinomycetales > Microbacteriaceae > Rathayibacter_A. Next base: position 54,754 of record DATCDQ010000098.1, read on the forward strand.
GGTGCGCACGATCGAGCGCGCGCCCAGCCCATCGTCAACACTGACGAGCCGGGCCATGCCGCGCACGACCGCGACCGGATGCCCGCCCGCCTTTCCCTTGACCAGATCCGTCATCCCTGCGAGTTCGTCGGCGACCGCCGGGGCAGTGACGGCCAACACGCGTCCCGCGCCATCCAGAACCCCTCGGAGATCCTCGACGACGACGATCCCCGCTGCGCCGATGGCGACATCCGTCTGCCCGACGCGCCACGGGCGCCCCAGCGTGTCGGTGATCACGACCCCGAGTTGCACACCGAAGCGCGAGACGAGTGCTGCGCGGAGAGCGCGTGCGGACGCATCCGGATCCACGGGCAGCAGCAGCACGGTGCCGGGTGCGGTGTTGCTCGCGTCGACGCCCGCCGCCGCCGCGACGATGCCGAGCCTGTTCTCGACGATTCGGGTCACCCCGTTCGGATGCTCACGGGTCGCTACGACGCGCACCGTCTCAGCCGTGATTGCATCCTCACGATCCATCGCGGCGACGATGCGCCCTTCGGCCTTCGACACGATTTTGCTTGTGACGCTGAGGATGTCGCCGTCGACGAGAGCGCGTGCCGGCTCACGCGCGGCCAACGCATCGACGGCGTCACCGATCAGCCGCGCGAGGTCGTCGCCGGGCTGCACCTCAGGGATGCCCTCCAGCGCCCACGACTCCACCGATGCGCCCGTCATCGTGCGAGTTTCGGCAGCACGTCTCGACCGAACACGTCGATCCACTCGCGCTGATTGCGGCCGACGTTGTGCAGGTAGATGCGGTCGAAGCCGACGTCGACGAAGCGCTGGATTGCTGCCCGGTGTACGTCGGGGTCCGAGGAGATCACCATGCGACCCTCGAAGTCCTCCGGCCGCACGTGTTTGGCCAGCTGCTCGAACTCGAACGGGGAGCGAATGTCCGCTTTCGGAAACCTCATGCCGCCGTTCGGCCATTCGCGGAGTGCGTTCGCGAGCGCGAGCTCGTCGGTTTCGGCCCAACTCAGATGCAGCTGCAACACTTTCGGTGCTTTCGACGGGTCCTTGCCGGCCTCGCGCGCACCGGCGTCGAAGCGCGCCATCAACCCGCCGACCTTCTCCAGGGGCGCACCGACCGTGATCAGCCCGTCTGCGTGCCGCCCCGCCCGCTTCGCCGTCACCGGGCCGGCCGTGGCCACCAGGATGTCCGGGGCCTTCTCCGGCATGGTCCACAACCGGGTCGACTCGAGCTTGAAATACGGGCCGGAGTGCTTCACGTCGTTGCCGGAAAGCGAGCCGGAAAACAGTTTGGAGATGACCTCGATCGCTTCGAACATGCGGTTGATGCGTTCGGGTGCCTCCGGCCAGTAACCGCCGGCGATGTGCTCGTTCAGGGCCTCCCCCGATCCGACGCCGAGCCAATGCCGGCCCGGATACATCGCCCCGAGTGTGGCGGATGCCTGTGCCACCATCGCCGGATGCCACCGGAAGCTCGGCGTGGTGACCCCAGAGCCGAAGTCACCGCTCGTGCGCTCACCGACCGCCGCGAGCACGCTCCACACGAACGAGGCCTGCCCCTGAGCGGGCACCCATGGCTGAAAATGGTCCGACGCCATGACGCCTGAGAATCCATGCGCTTCGGCGTACGCACTCAGTTCAAGTGCCTCCGTCGGCGCGAACTGTTCCAACATCGCGGCATAGCCGATTGTCAGCGGAAATGACATCTTCACTACCTCTGCGGGGTCATGATGACCTGTCCGGCGTATGCGAAGCCACCACCGAATCCGAACAAAAGTGCGGGAACATCGGCCGGAATCCTTCCCGCGTGCCACCACTTCGACAACCCGAGCGGTATGCTCGCCGCCGACGTGTTGCCCGATTCGATCACATCCGTCACCACGATTTTCGACTCGAGCCCGAGTTGCTTGGCGAGAGGTTCGATGATGCGCAGGTTGGCCTGGTGCGGAACGAACACCTCGATCTCCTCGAGCGTCAGACCCGCTTGCTCCACCGCCGATCGGGCGTGCGCCGCAGCCTCCGTGATCGCCCACCGGAAGATCGCTCGGCCGTCCTGCGTGAAGTGGTTGTCCGGCATCTCGACCTCGATGGCGTGCGACAGTGTCGGCTCTGAACCCCACACCACCGGCCCCACTCGCGGGTCGTCCGTCGCCGTGAGCACGAAGGCACCGGCACCGTCAGCGGTCAGCACGCAGGTCGCGCGGTCGGTCCAATCGGTGATGGCGGACAGCTTCTCCGCTCCAATCACCAACACCGTGCGCACCGAGCCCGCCCGAATCGCGTTGTCGGCGAGCGCCATCGCGTGCTCGAATCCGGAGCACGCGACGTTCACGTCGATGATCACCGGCGAGCGCGCACCGAGCGCGGCAGCCACCCGTCCAGCCGCATTGGGGCTGTGATCGAGCATCGAGGTGCTGGCGACGATGATCATGTCGATGTCGGCGATCTCGAGTGCAGCGTCCGCCAGTGCGTGCCGGGCGGCATTCGTCGCGAGCTCCGGCACCGATTCGTCGTCGCGTGCGATATGACGGGTACGGATGCCGGTGCGCGTCTGAATCCACGCGTCCGTCGTGTCGACCATGGCGGCGAGCTCGTCATTCGTCAGCACGCGCTCAGGCTGGTAATGGCCGAGGCCGGCGATCCGAGAACCCGGTACGGTCAATGTCTGTCGCATCTGGCCATTATGCCGCCCCGCCGCCGCGCGCGTGGGGCGGCGGGGCCGGCTACGAGTCGACGCCGGTTGCACTTCGGCGCTCTAAGCTGACGATATGGCGGACCCGGTGCAACTCATCCAGACGGTTGCCCTCGGCACGCGGATGACGGTACGCACTCGCATCGAGGGCGGCTTCACGGATGCGCTCGGCTATCTGCGCGAGCGCACCGCTGGCGAGTGCGTCGTCGAGACTCGGCGCGGAAGGGTCACTCTCGCACTACAGGACGTGACGGCCGCGAAGGTGGTGCCACCACCACCGGCTCCACGGCACTATGAGTCACGGCGCTCACCAGGCTGCTGAAGTTACTCGTCTCGGCAGGGTCAGCAAGGACATCACGCTCACCGCGATCAGCAGGATCGCGCCTGCGATGATGAAAGCCTGCAACGTCAGCACGGGCAAGGTCAGCGCGAGAAGACCGGCGAGCAGGGCGAACAGCCCGCTGATCACGCCGAACCAACGTGGGAAGATCGTGCTCGCCGCCGCTCCGATCAGATCAACCAGGCCGCCGGCGATCCACCCCACGCCGATCACGAAGGCCAGCAAGACGATCGACTGCTGCGGATCAGCGATACACAGGATGCCTGCGGCAAGAATGATCACGCCCAAAAGGCCGATCAGAAAACGGTGACCTGCACCGACATGCCTCGACACGAACGCCGCAGCAACCCGAACTACCCCGGAAACAATCAGGTACGCGCCGAAGAGCACCCCGATCAGTGCGAGCGTGGCGTCCTGCCAAATCAACGCCATGATGCCGACGATGATCCCTACAATGGCGACGACGAGCGTCTCGCCGCGATGAAGCTGCAGCGAGAAGCCGGGTTTCAGATCGGGCGGTGCCTGCGCCGGAATAAAGGATGAAGTCACGGTGGCCATTCCTTTCCACTCACCTGGGCAGGCGTGCCTGGCGCAAACCGGCCCGACTTCAGCCTGACTCCCTGCGCACCGAAAAGCAACGCCGGCGAGCGTCAATAAGCGGGAGTCAGGCGTCCACGTCGATCAGCACCTTGCCGATGGCGCCCGCCTCGACCGCACGATGCGCATCGGCGGTGCGTTCGAGAGGAAAACGGATGATCGGCAGCCCGGCCGCCTCACCAACGCGCAGCGCACCATCCGCCACAGCGTCGCTCACCGCTGCCACGGCTGCGTCCTTCTCGGCGAGGGTCGTCGTATAGGTGAGGATGAACTGGTATCGCACGTTTTTCGTCATGTTCGCGCGCACCGGCAGTGGAAGCACGGTGCCGACGTCCGCGGCATACAGCGCGATCGTGCCATTCGCGGCAATCACGTTCTGATCCAGCTCGAGGTTCGCGAGCGGGTCCACTTCGACGATGATGTCAACACCATCGGGGTGGATGCCGCGGATCGCGGCTTCGACATCCGCCTCACGATAGTTGATGACGTGCTGCGCACCGGCGCGCGCGGCGAGCTCCGCCTTCTCTGCACTGCTCACCGTCGTGATCACGGTCGCGCCGGCCCAGCGGGCCAGCTCGATGGCGGCGTGACCGACGGCGCCGGCTCCGCCCGCGACGAGAACACTCCGACCGTGAAAGCTGCCGCCGGCCAACTGCGCTGAGGCGTGCTCGAACGCAGTGAGGGCACGATGGGCGGTCAGCGCGGGGATACCGAGCGTCGCACCCAGCTCGAATGACGCCGTTCCCGGCAGTGCGACGACCTGCCGGGCCGGCAATGTCACGTACTCCTGCGCGGTGCCGCCGCCGGCGTACTGTGCGGCGTCCCACACCCAGACGCGATCGCCGGGCGCGAGTCGGGTCACCCCGGTGCCGACGGCATCGACGACGCCGGCACCATCTTGGCCCGGCACCTTCGGCTGCGGCAGCAGCGCACCGTCTCCCGCGCCGGTCCGTGACTTCCAGTCCGTCGGGTTCACGCCCGCCACCGAGATCCTCACCCTGACCTGGCCCGCGGCGACGGCCGAAAACTCCCTCTCGACGAGCCGCAGAACCTCCGGCCCGCCAGTGTTGCGGTATTCGATGGCCCTCACGATTGAACCCTCCTTGCTTCCGGCGCTGTTCCCGTCCCATTCTCCGCCACGCAGCGCGCGCTGTGCGCGGCATCCGCAATGCCAGGATGGGAAGTACTCAACGGAGGGAACATAGTGGCTGGCCCGGATCACGTCATCATCGTCGGAGCAGGGATGGTCGGCTTGTCGACGGCGTATTTCCTGCAAGAGCGGGGGGTCCGCGTTACGATCGCGGAGCGCACCGCGGTCAACGCGGGCTCATCATGGGGCAACGCGGGCTGGATCGCGCCCGCGCTCACCATCCCATTGCCGGAGCCCGCAGTGCTGGCCTACGGTCTCGGCGCCATGATGCGACCGTCTGCGCCGCTGTACGTCCCGTTCAGCCTGAACCCGAAGTTGCTGCGTTTTCTGCTGGGATTCGCGCGACACTGCACTCCGGCGTTCTGGCGTTCCTCGATGGCTGTGTACGCCGAGGTCGCCGGCATGGCGATGGGTGCCTTCGATGAGCTGACGGACGGCGCCGTCGCCGAGCCGACGAAGCTGGCCGCGCCGTTCCTCGCCGGGTTCGGAACCGAGAAGGAGCGCGACGGCCTGCTCGACGAGTTCCGAGGCATCGTCGCGGCAGGCGGTGAGGTCGACTATGAGTTGGCCGACGGCGACGAACTGCGAGCGCTCGAGCCGACGCTCGGCGATGGCGTGAAGTTCGGCGTGAAACTGCACGGGCAGCACTTCATCAATCCGCCGAAGTTCCTGGCCGCGTTGGCGGACGCGGTCCGCGCGCGGGGCGCAGAGATCGTCACCGGCTGCGACGTGCGCGACGTCCGCGACCTCGGCGCATCCGGAGTTCAGCTCGTGCCCGTTTCCGGCGAGACGCTGTCGGCGGATGCCGTGGTGCTCGCATCCGGCACCTGGTTGGGCGCACTCGCTCGAGAATTCGGGGTGCGCGAGCTGGTACAGGCCGGCCGCGGGTACAGCTTCACCGTCGTGCCGGAGGCGATACCGACTCGGCCGATCTACTTCCCAGCGGCACGCGTTGCGTGCACACCGTTGGGGAATCGTTTTCGGGTCAGTGGCATGATGGAGTTCCGGTCGGCCGAGGCGCCGTTGGACCCGCGCAGAATCAACGCGGTCATGAACGCGGCGAAGCCGATGCTCACCGGCATCGACTGGAATGAGCGGCAGGAAGAATGGGTCGGTTCACGGCCATGCACCCCGGACGGGCTGCCGCTGATCGGCGCAACGAAGTCCCCACGCGTGCATGTGGCCGGCGGCCACGGCATGTGGGGCATCACCCTCGGCCCGCTCACCGGCAAATTCTTGGCCGATTCGATGACCGGCGAAGCCGTGCCCGACGTGTACCGTAGATTCGATCCGCTTCGCTGAAACGCGCGTTGAGCCACGGGGAGCCTTCGAGAGATCTTAGAGCCCGCCGCAGACGCTGGGAGCATCCGTCACAAACACCAGCCACACCCGCAACAGCCACACACAGACAAGGGCCTTGATGTCGTCAGAGATTCTCACCCGTTCAGGGCAGCGCACGCGCTTCCGCGGAATGCTCGCACCATTCCGGCGATTCTGGGCGACCCTGATCGTCTCGGTGCTGGTTGCGTTGGTCGTGGTCGCCGTGGCGAAGGTCTTGGCCGGGTCGGCGTCGTGGGCGCACACCGAAATCGGGGTCGACCAGTGGCTCAGTCGTGCTCACGTTCCGTTCTGGGACGCGGTGACGCTGGCGGTCCAATGGGTGCTCTCGCCCGCAATGGGGCTCGTGATCGTCGTTCTCGTGTCGCTCGGCGTGTTCTGGCGAACGCGCGATCGGATGGTCGGCCTGACATTCCTGCTGGTCGTGGCCGGCGGATGGCTCAGCTCTGAGCTCGTGAAGATGATCGTGCACCGCCCGCGCCCCGACTTCCACCTGCTCGCGCACCCGTTGTCAACCGAGGTCACACTGGACAGCTTTCCGAGCGGGCACACCTGCTTGGCGATGGCCCTCGCACTCGGCTTCGTCTTCTTGTATCGGCAGCGCCGCGGACAGAAATGGGCAATCATCATCGGTGCGGTCTGTGTGCTGTTCGTTGCCTGGTCACGCCTGTACATCGGAGTGCATTACCCGACGGATGTCATCGGCTCGATCCTGTACACCGGAGCAGCGATGACCGCGTTCCTCGCCATTTGGAACCAGTGGCTCGTCGGCCCGGTCGAGCGGGTCATCGGCGGCCCGCGGGCGCGCAAGCACGCCTAGCGGGGCGACTCGCAACGCGGCGCTGCGCAACGGGTGACTCCCAGGCCGCTCATATCGACCGTGGAGGGTCGGTCCGTAGTGTCGACTGCGCGCAGGCCGACCCGCGGCTGCCACGACCGACCCGAGGAGCTGTGCCATGCGCAAAGCATTTGCCATCACGGCGCTTTTCGTCTGTCTTGCCATCGGCGGCGCCGTCGTCGCCATCAATTCGTCGCCATTCGGTGCATTTGGCGCGTCCTCTGCGAGCCGGTCGGTCAGCTGCCCTGCAGCGGCGTCGGTCAACGTCGGCGGCATTACCGTGCCGGCCGGTCCGATTGCAGGCTACTGCCAAGATCGGCTGATCAACGCCGCGTACATCATGAATGCGGCTCGTGCTCAAGGCATCGGCACGCACACCCAAGCCGTCGGGGTGATGACGGCCATGGGCGAGTCCGGACTTCGGGTGCTCGACTACGGGGATGCCGCCGGTCCGGATAGCCGGGGCCTCTTCCAGCAGCGCGACAACGGCGCATGGGGCACGCTGGCCGATCGGATGGACCCCTCCATCTCCGCAACCAACTTCTTCAACAAGTTAACCAGCCTTGACGGCTGGCAGACCATGGCGCCGACCGAGGCAGCGCACGCCGTGCAGGTGAACGACGACCCGAACCATTACGCGCCGTATTGGGCCGGTGCGCAGGCGATCGTGGCAGCTCTCGCTCCCGTCGCCAGCTGACTGGTCCTTTTCACAGTCGTAGTATGCCCCCCGGTGGTCGAGTAGCGAGGTACGAGCGTATCGAGACCCGTATCGAGACCCGTATCAAGACCCCGTACGAGATCTCGATACGCTCGCTGGCGCTCACTACTCGACCACCTAAAGTACTCTCGCTGGCGCTCCTATCCTCGCTCGCCCTTCGCTCAGGACACGAAACGCACGCGGCCCTCCGAGTCCCCTCACGCATGCTCGTCGGCCGCGTCGAGCCGATGCGCACGATCGGCGAGATAACGGCGTTCGGCGTCGTTCGAGGTTGCTTCCGCGGCGGCCAGGTATTCGGCGCGTGCTGCGCGACGCTCGCCGGTCAGTTCGAGAAGGTGCGCGCGCACGGCGTGCAGGCGGTGGTGCGATGAGAGCGGTTCGACCGTGTCGAGGAGCGCGAGTTGCGCGAGTCCGGCATCCGTACCGTGCACCATGGCGGAGGCAACTGCCTCACTGAGCGCAGCCATGGGGCTCGGCGCGAGCCGCTCAAGCACTTCGTACAGTGCGAGGATCTGCTCCCAGTCGGTGTCTTCCGAGCTCGCAGCCTCGGCGTGCAGCGCCGCGATTGCCGCCTGCACTTGATAGGGACCAAGTAGCAGCCGGGACAGACTGTCTGTGATGAGTGCGACGCCCTCGCTGATCGCAGCGGCGTCCCAGAGCGAGTGGTCCTGGTCAGCGAGCGGCACCAGGGCGCCATCGGGTGTCGTGCGTGCCGCGCGTCGCGCATCGATGAGGAGCATGAGCGCGAGCAAGCCGACGACTTCGCCATCCCCCGGTAGTTGGTGGCGCAGCAGCTGCGCGAGGCGGATTGCCTCGCCGGTGAGCTCGGCGCTTTCGAGTTGCCTGCCGTGCGTCTCGGCGTAGCCCTCGTTGAAGATCAGGTAAATGACGTGCATGACGGTGCGCAGGCGCTCGGCCAGCTCGGCGCCGGCCGGCAGCTGGAATTGGGCACCGGAGGTCTTGATCGTTTTCTTCGCCCGGGTGATCCGCTTGGCCATTGCGGCCGGCGGTACCAGAAACGCGGCGGCGATCTGTGCGGTCGTCAGGCCCGCGACCGCCCGAAGAGTGAGAGCGATCTGCGAGGTTGGCGTGAGCGACGGGTGGCAGCACAGCACGAACAGCGTGAGGGCGTCATCGCCCGCCGGCTCCGGCCCGATCTCGCGCTCGAATTCACGCTCGAATTCACGCAGCGACAGCGCGGCATCCGTCGTCTCTCTGCGCATCCTCGCGACATCCGCACGGAGCTGGTCGATCCGGCGACGGGACGCGACGGTGATCAGCCACGCGGTCGGGTCGTCCGGCACGCCCGTGGCGGTCCATGCAGCGGATGCCGCGAGCAACGCCTCCTGCACGGCATCCTCGCACGCCTCGAAGTCGCCGAACCGCCGAACCAGCGCACCGAGAGCCCGCGGAGTCGCAGCCCGCATAGCCTCCTCGACGCGCTGGTCAGCGGTCATCTCAGTGGTTCGGCTCGCGAGTGGTCGCGCGCACCTCGACCAAGCCGAACTCGGCCTCGCCCAATTTCGCGGCGATCGCCGTTGCGCGTTCGATGTTCTCGCATTCGACCAGGTAGTAGCCTGCGAGCACCTCTTTGACCTCGACGAACGGACCGTCGGTGACCTGCACGGTTCCGCCGGTGGTGCGCACCACCTTGGCGTTGTCGGTCACCAGCTCGCTCGTGTCGATGAACTCGCCTGAGGCGCGGAGCTCCTGTATCAGTGCGGCGTGCTTTGCCATCAACGCCTCGAAGGCAGGCTTCGTCATCGCCGACCAGGCGGCTTCGTTTCCGTAGATCAACAGCATGTATTTCATGGTCACCTCACGTTTCATAGCGCCGGATTGGCGCTTTCCCCCAGAGGTCGTAGCCGATCGAGGATTAGGGACATCATGCGTGTGGATACACCCCATGGCAAGGGCTCAATTTCACGATCGCGTACTGCGTCGATAGGCGCTGGGCGTGAACCCGAGCACCTTGCGGAAGTCGTTCGTGAGGTGAGCGTGGTCGGCGTATCCGAGCTCGGCGGCAATGGCGGCAAGCTCCGCGGCCGGGTCGGTCCGCAACCGCTCGGCGGCGTCTTGCAGCCGGCGGCGCCTGATCAGCGCGGACGGGCTGAGTCCGACGTATTTATTCGCAAGGCGCTGCAGAGTCCTCGGCGAAACCGAGAGTCGACGGGCGACATCGTCGATCCGGACAACGTCCGCATCAAGTGCGATGATGTCCATCATCCTGTTGGCGAGCTCTCCTTCCGCTGACACCGCCGGATGTTGCCCGACCAGCCAGTCCACGAACGCGCCCACCGCGGACCGCCGCCGCTCCTCGGTCTCTGCCGTGGCCATCTCCGAAGCCCCCATCTCCGAAGCCCCCATCGCCGAAGAAACTGCTGCGTGGAGCTCGGGAAGCGACAGCGTCGTCAGCCTGTCGCGCATGCGGCCAGGGTCCTCTGTGAGATACGGCACCAACGCAGGGCGCACGAGCGCCCCGACGGCCCAGCCACGGCCGGTCAGATCACGATGCGATCGCCGCGTCGCCGGGCCTGCGAACTCCACCACATTCGACAGAACGACGAGATTCGAAGTCGGATACGCGATCAACTGCTGGCGTGATGTGCGACCGGGCTCAATGTCCCATTCGGGAATCCAAAACCATTGCACCAGTTGTGCGACAGCTTCCGGAGCAGGTATCCGGTGAAATTCGGGCAGCCGCGTCGGATAGAGGATGCCCTTGAATGAACGCTCCACCGCACACCTCTCGATCGTCAGGTTGTCACGCCTCGCGGCTTGTCGCGAATTTCCAAGCCCTCACAGTACGCCGCCGCGTACCGTCGTCCCCATGACTGAGACTACGAAATCCGAACCGACCATCGCAGCCGACGGCGAACACACGAGCCACGGCATTCCGCACGGCTACACGAGTCTGACCCCGTTCCTGGCCATCCCATCGGCGAAGGATGCGATCGCGTTCTACCAGGACGTGTTCGGCGCCCGCCCGATCGGCGTTACCGAATTCGGCGGAGTCGTCGCGCATGCCGAACTCGACTTCGGCCACGGGCGCTTGCAGCTTGGCGAACCCAATCCCGACTACCAGCTGGTGGCAGGGCCGGCCGGCGATGCTGACAGCTACTCGCTCGGCCTCTACTGTTCGGATGCTGACGCTCTGCTCGAGCGCGCCGTGCAAGCAGGCGCGACCATTCGAGAGCCGCTCTCAACGTTCGTTTCAGGAGACCGTTTCGCAAGCATCCGCGACCCGTTCGGCGTGAGGTGGTCGATCATGACGCGCGTCGAGGACCTCTCCGACGAAGAGAGCGCGCAGCGAGTGGCCGAATGGGCCGCACAGCAGGGCTGAACGTGGCACTGCAGGGCGTATTCAAGGTCAGCGCTGATACACGAGTGGACCAGTCGGTGGTGCTACTCCCTCAGGGTTGCGGGCCAGAATTCAGGCTGGAGCGGCACCCGAAGACGCTGAGGCGCCATATCGGCCGATCCAACCTGAATTCGGTACCGGTGCGCCCGGCCGGCCTCCCGAGTCTGTCGCGCATCCGCCCGAATCTGGGCCTGAACTCGAAACGGATGCTCGCGGCGTCACCAAATCGACTCTCGGCACCGTCGACCCGGCACCCGGCATCCGGCACCACTCACGGCGGATTCGGTGTGGGCTCCTTGCTCTCGATACGCCTGCTCGCTGCGCTCGCGCGTTTCTCCAAGCTCCAGCGCACTACTGGGCCAACGGCGTGACGCAATTTGCTGACTTTGCAAAGGCCCTGGTGGCACTGGCAGTGCCTGCCGCGGGAGCCTATGATCACCCTGTGATCAACAACAGGTCGGCCCCGCCCGTGACGGTCGTTCCGGTGCTTGTGTACCCGGACGTGCGTGCCGCTGTGGCCTGGCTCACGGATGTTTTCGGGTTCGTCGAGCGCGTCCGTGTCGGCGATGCACACCGGTCGCAGCTGCAGATCGGAGCTGACGGGGCGATGATCGTCGCCGACGTCAGTGGCGAGCGGCAGCAGCCACAAGCGCACACGGAGACCCATCTCGTGAAGGTGCGTGTGGACGACGTCGACGCCCAGTTCGAGCGTGTCCGCTCGCGGGGTGCGCGAGTACTCCAGGAACCGACCGAATACGCATACGGCGAACGCGAGTGCACGGTGGAGGATTTGGCGGGCCACCACTGGCAGTTCACGCAGACGACTCGCGACGTGGCTCCTGAGGAGATGGGTCTCGGCGGTCCTGGTTGGGGTGAAGCCGACACCGTGTGACGACCGCTCTGAATACTGACAGGAGACGCTCGGCACATCAAACGGATGCCCATAGCAAGCTCCTAGGTTGGTGCGAGACGCTCGTATGAAATACGAGTGGGAGGAGCGTCACCATGAACGACTCGAGGCATCTTCTGTGGAGCCGGGGCCTGATCCGTCAAGCACAGAGGAACAAGAAGAGGACAGGGTGGATCGCGGCAGCGGCCTTGGCGCTGGTGGTTGGTCTGTCCGGCTGTGCCGCCGTGTCCGCCACGACGACGCCGTCCACGACTTCGTCGGCAACGGCGAGCGTCGCCGCACCCGGGAAGGCCAGTGGCGGCGGCTCCAACGCACGCTCCGGACCAGCGGCCGGCGGATCGTCCGGCACCATCACCAGCACATCGACGTCCGGCTTCACGTTGTCGACCTCGGCCGGTCAGAAGGTGACGATCACGACGTCATCCGCCACGACGTATGAGAAGGGCGCGAACTCGACTACCGCCAGTGCGGTCGCCATAAACGCATCCGTGCTGGTGCTCGGTACAACCAACGGCACCACCATCGCGGCCTCCCAGGTCATCGTGCAACCGGCCAGCGGCAGCGCGCCAACTGCCTACGCGGCGTCAGCCGTCGCGCCATTCAAACAGGGCGCGCCCAGCACAGCGAAGCAAGACAGTTCGATCCCGGCCAACTATACGGAAGGCTCCGGAACGATCGTCAGCGGAACGACCGCGAACAAGGCGACGGAGGCGGCTCTCGCAGCGTATCCGGGCGGCATCGTCGACCGCGTTGTCCAACTGAGCAACGGCGAATACGAGGTGCACTACATCGGCGTCAACTGGCCGCACCACATCTTCGTCAATCAGGACTTCACAGTCGTCGGCGCTGACTAGCGGCTGCGGGCTTGCGAGCGCGCTCCAGAGTGGGCGTGCTCGTCAGAGTGACCCAGACAGATCCACAGCCCAGCTCTGCAGCAGTGCGGCGTAGGCGGCCGTCACCGAATGACGGTTGGCGGTCTGCAGGTCATTGACGAAGGTCGCCAACGCGGTCTTCGCCACCGCCGTGTTGCCGGCGTTCAGGGCGTTCTGCACGCTCCCGAGGTCGGAGGACAGCTTCGAAGCCAGTGACGAGGCTGAGATGTATCCGCTGTTCACACCGTAGCCGAGTGCGCTCTGCAGACCGGAAACCGTCGCACGCACGACGATCGTGAAGGTGCTCGTCGACGTGTTCCCGGCCGTATCAACGGCGGTGATGACGACGGTGTGCGCTCCTGCGGCGAGACTCTCGCCCGAGATCGTCGTTCCGCTCCCCAGGTCACGCCGTCGATGCTTGCGCGCACGGACGCGACGTCCGAGCCCGAACCGACTGCGCTGAAGGTGAGCGTAATGTTCTGCGTGATGTCGTAACTGGTGCCGTTCGATGGCGCGGTGATCGTGTCACCGATCGTCGGCGGGGTGGTGTTGACGGCAAGCGCCATCATCGTCGTCGTCGTCGTGACTTTCTTGATGAGGGTCTGCGTGAACACGGTCTGGTTGCCCGACGGTTCAGTCTCGGTGACGGTCAGGACGACCGGTCCGTCTCTGAGCGGAGACAGGTAGACATTGTTGATGTTCCACTGGCCGCTGCCGTTGACCGCCTTGGTCCCCGTCACGGTGGTTGAGCCGTCGGAGAACACGTAGGTGATCACTGCGCCCGGCTGCCCGGTCGTGTAGAAGGAGTATCCGCCGGCATTCGTGACCGTGATGTATGGTGCGACACCCGTCACCGTCAGCGGGGGCGGAACGGAATCGAGGATAGTCGTGACGGTCGTCGACGCGCTCACGCCTGCGCCGTTGGTCAGGGTCACGGTGATCGTGAGTGTTCCGTCGATCAGGTTCGACACGTCCACCGGGATGACGACAACGCCGGTGGAATCGACCATGTCCATGCCGTTCGCGTCGCGGGCGATCGGGACGGATCCGTCGGTGATCACGACGTTCGCGATCGATCCGCTCTGTCCGCGCACGGTCACGAGAAAGGTCGTGCGCGTGGCGAGGTTCGCGTACGCGGCGACGCTCACGCTCGGCGCGGGTGGCGCCACGCTGTTCTTGCCCATCGCCGACTGGAGCGGCGTGACCGTGCCGCCCGGGCCTGTGATCGTCACTGTGACGCTGATCACCCCGTCGGAGAATGCGGACAAGTCGAGTACCGCTCCGAACGTGCCGGCGGCCGAGATGATGCCGCCGCCCGTGACACTCAGGCGGCCCTGCACGAACGAGTACACAACGGTAGCTCCGGGCGCCCCGGTGACCAGGAGCGGCACAGCGGATGCGCCGGCCGGGTTGGTACCGGACGGAAGGTTCACTCCGGTCCCGGAGGGCAGCGACACGCGGGCGACGAGAGCGGATGCCGGCGGGTCGGTGCCCGGCGAGTTGAACGGCCGGATGTTGGCAGTCTTCTGCACATCGATGCCAGTTCCACCGAGATTCTCCGGCATCTCGTTGAACGGCGGACCCACCTGCTGGTGCCAGGCGTCGTCGTGCTGCAGCACCAAGCCCAGTTCGCCGTAGGGTTCACCGTTGCGGGCGACAAGCCCGCTGTACCGCGTGTCGAACGCGGCGTATCGCGTCATCAGAGTCTGATCCGCGCCGTCGCTCTTGGACAGTGCATACAAGAACTCGGGCAGGAAGGGCTGCAGTGTGCGACTGACCGCAGGCATCCCGAATTGCGAGAACGGCACGTAATAGCTGTTGTGGTTGCCGACCCAGTCGATCAGCCGGTCGCCGCCGGTGCCGGCGAAGAAGATGTCCTGACCGCCGCCGCCGTATGCGAGCGTCTCCCAAGCCGGGGTGCCGTAGACGAAGTTCGCCGTCGCCAGGCTGAACGATCCGTCGGCGTTGCGCACGAGGTTCGGCACGGGGCCGTCGTTCAAGCCGCCGTCCTCCTGGGTGCTCGCACGCACGTCGATGACGTCGTTACCCCAGCCGCCGTAGACGCGCACCCGACCCATGCCCGCTACGATCCAGTCGTTGCCAAGATCACCGAAGATCGCCTTGTCGCCGGTGGTCGGCATCTGCGGGTCGCCGGTGCCCGGGTACCAGGTGGTGTCGAGAGGCATCCCGGCGTCCGTCGGGTCGAACGTGAGGAACCATGGCAGGCATCCTGCTGCGGCCGGTGTCTGCCCGGGCGCCCACTTGCAGTCGAGCGGGTTGAAGCCGCTGGCTAGAGCAGTGTTGCTCACAACGGCATTGAGGAAGATCTCACGGCGCGGATCTTCTGGGTCGAAATAGCTCGCCTTGCCCGCCATCAGCGCGC
This sequence comes from Microbacteriaceae bacterium, assembly GCA_036510655.1. Taxonomy (GTDB): domain Bacteria; phylum Actinomycetota; class Actinomycetes; order Actinomycetales; family Microbacteriaceae; genus Rathayibacter_A. Next base: position 69,959 of record DATCDQ010000098.1, read on the forward strand.
GCGCCGCATTTCCGTTGCCATTGTCGGCGAGCGGATGCCATCCCATCGGGTTGCCGGGGTTGAACGGGTGGTACCAGTCGGTCTCGTACGGCGTCGCGTTGATGGCATTGCCGCTCATGTCGAAGTTGTCTGCGTACCCGAGCTCGGGGGCTTCGGCGCCGGACACCGCGGACTGGCCGGGCCCGGCGTGGATGACGCCGCCGCCCCAGCCGCCGTAGATGATGTTGTGGCCGAACCGTGGCTGGTAGTGCGCACAGATCGCGTTCTGCTTGCACCCGGTGGCGAAGCTCGGGCTGCCGTTCGCGGTGGGATCCCAGTTATACGGCCACAGCACCACCGTGTAGTTCAGCGCACCGTTGACGTTGATGACCGCCTGCTGCACGTTGCCTGGAGTGGTGATCAGCTGGCTGATGTTCGCCGCGGGGATCGGCGCGATGGCATACAGCGGCTCACCGTAGCTTGATGAGACGCGGCTCGTCAGGCACCGCCCGCCGCCACCGATGATGCACGTATCACCGCGACCGCCCGAGACCCAGTTATCCGCGTATCCGGTGATGATGGTGTCGTTCTGGCCTCCGCCGTAGATGACGTCGTTTGCGGGACCCCCATAGATGAAGGCATCGCCGCTCTCCGCGTGGATCTCACTGCCGCGCATGAGTGCGACGCCGTCGACCGTGATCGGCGTGCCGCCGATGTCGCCGATCCCGTTGGATGCCGCTGCTCCAGTCACCTGCGGACCGGGCTGGTTCGCAAGGTCCGGCCCACCCGGCGTCGAATCGAGCAGGTTCACCGCGCGGGTGATGATCCGCTCGGTGGCGGTCAGGTAGCCGTTGACGTCGTAGTTGAAATTCAGGTAGCCGACCGACATTGCCACGCCGTTGCCGACGCCGTACTGCCCCTTCGTGCCGACCAGCCGGATGATCTCGCCGTTGTTCGCGACGATGACGTTGGCGTCGTGGGCGTGCCCGTTCGGGTTGGTGACGCAGTGGTTCGTCGCATCCAGCGTGCCGTCACCGCAGTCTTCGCGACCCGCGTTCAGTCCCGACCCGCCGAAGATGAGGTTCGATCCGCTGGCGCGCTCGCTCGGCAGTGTCAGGCTGAAGAAGTCGGAGTTGCCGCCGATGATGTCATTCTGTCCCCGGTTCGCAAAGATCGTGTTGTTCCCTCGACCGCCCTCAATGTAGCTCTGCCCGTCTGTGGCGTTGACGGTCGCTGTGACCGTGCAGGGCAGCGTGGTGCAGGATGCCGGGGCCGGCGCGCCGGTGACGGTGAGCGTTCCGCCGCTCACGGCGGTGACTACGCCGACCGCAACGCCGTTCACGTTGAGTGTCTGGCCGACGGCGAAGCCGCCGTCCGCCCACCACAGGCCGTCGGTGCGGGTGATCGTGTGGGCGCCGAAGGTGAGGCTTCCGGCTAGCGCGTACTGGAGCGCCGCGTAGTCATCGACGGACGGGTTGATCAACAGCGCATTCGTCGCGTCCCGGCATCCACCGACGCGGTTGCCGAGGTAGTAGCCGCGGAACGAGCAGGTCGCAGCCCCACCGAAGACGCTGCCGATCGACGGCGACCCGTTGGAGACGGTCGGGTATCCGGTCAGCGAGTCCGGCGCAGTGATATCGATGGAGCCGTGTGCCTGGATGATGTTGTTGTTCGACTCACCGAAGATCATGGCCGAGCCGGAGCCGCCGGCGATATAGTCAGCGCCCTTGTAAGCGGAGTCCTGCAGGGTCGCCGGACGGCTCGCGTCGCCGAGCGGCACGGAGAGCAGGATGCCGCCCGTTCCGGAGAGGAAGTCGCCCCACCACGAACGACCGGTCGGATCGTTCTGCGCCGTGCCGTCGGTGAGGCTCTGGGTGAGCGAACCGGCGGTCGTGCTGTAGAGCTGTGTTCCGGCGAGGTCTTGGAACCGCGCGTTTGTGTAGTTGAACAGGTGGGTCGTGCGGTTCAGCGCGGCACTGCCGGCGATGATGAGGTTGCGGCCGGGTCCGCCCTGGATGTCGTTGTTGCCGTCGCCGCCGATGATGACGTTGTCGCCGCCGCTGGCGTAGATGCGGTTGTCACCGTGGTTCTGCGGCTGGTCAGACGCGGCCTCCAGGATGTCACGCGTGGTCTGCAGCTTCTCGACCCGGGCGTCGCCCCACGGGGTCGTGCCGCTCGGTGCGCAGTACTGGTTCGTCGAGGTTCCACCGGTTGGACGGCAGTACCCTTGCGGCGGGCCGACCGTCAGCGTGGCGCTGCCGACCGAGACGCTGCCGATCGCGTTCCGCGAGAGCGTCGCCGTCGTGCCGTCGGCGCTGACCGCCGTGATGATCGTCCCCGGCGAGAGGAAGATGCCGCCCGCGTCGCCGATCGCCAAGCCGACGTCGGATTGCACGAAGCAGGCCGTCGCGCAGGTGACAGTCGCTACCCCGTTGAGCGCGGTGCCGCTCGGCGAGTGCGAAGTGATCGAGCCTGTAACGGTACGGGTTGCACCCAACACCCCGACTGTCGCCTCGCTCGTGTCTTGCGTGACGACACCCATGGCTCCGAAGATGAGGTTGTTGTAGTCGCCGTACCGGTCAGTCGTGGTGGCACCGGGAACATCGCCGTAGATCAGGTTGTCGCCGGCGGCCAGCGGGTCGGCGTTCGTGTAGACGCTCGCGTTCGCGGTCGGGAAGGTCACCGTGCGGGTGATGATGTTCGTGTTCAGGCCGTTGGCGCCCAGGATGATGTTGTCACCGCGCCCGCCATAGATCGTGTTGTCGCCCGACCCGCCGGCGATGACATCCCCGGCCTGGCTGCCGTAAATTGTGTCGTCACCGCTGCCGCCGTAGATCGTGAGCCCGATCGACGGGACCTGACCCGCCGGCACGGCCGCGAACAGGGCGCGGGCGTCGATCACGTTGTTTCCGGCGTGCCGGAACGGATTCGCCACGGGGAACACGAACTGCGGCGTGCCGTTGCCCACCTGATTCGGGAAAGGCTTGGATCCGAAGACTCGGCTCGTCTGGGTGTGCGGGTCGCCGCTGTACCAGATGCCGTCCTGCGACGTGCTGCCGTAGACCACGAGCGGTGAGGGCGCGTACCCGACGACACTCACGGTGACGGTGCCGTTGGTGAACGCGGGTCCGGAGACCGTGAGGACGGATGCGGTGACCCCGGTGATCGTCCAGGCAGCAAGGCCGCCGACCTGCAGCACCATGCCGTAGACGAAGCCATCACTGAGCCACGAGCCGGTCGCCCGCGTCAGCGTCGCGCTCGCCCCTGAGGTGCCGGTGGTGAACGAGCCGCTGACCGTCGGCGGCGTCGCCCCAGGGCCGGGGCCCGCGCCGCCGGTGACAGTGAAGACATTGCCGCCGTAGCGCACCGGGTTGACCGAAGCCGATGCCACTGCCACGGTCGCCGTGCACGCGCCGGGCACGCTGCAGGCCAGCGGAGCCGGCGTGCCGGACACCGTCAGAATGTCATTGGTGGGGCCGGTGATGGCCGTAATGATCCCGGCGAGGACACCGTCGATGGTGATCGTCTGGCCCACGGCGAATCCGGCCTCGCGCCACGACCGCATGTCGGTGCGTACGAGCTGGTGGGCTCCGAACGCGACGCGGGTGGTGACGTGAATCGCCGGGTCGAAGATCGCGACCGTGCCGGGGACTGCGCTGCCGGTGGTCGGTGCGATGCCGACGAACGTCAGAGTCGAGCCTGACACACCGGTGATGACGCCGAACGGTACCCCGTTCCACATCAGCGCTTGCCCCACGGTGAACTGATCAGTCGCCCAGGCCGTACCGTCGGCGCGGGTGATGGTCGTCGCGGTGATCGCAAACGTTCCGGTGATGCTCAGCGCGCTGGCCCCGCCACCGTTCAGCACCGTCAGGCCGCCGTGCACGAACGTCGTCCCGGGCGTGCCGTCTTCGTTCGTGAACGGACCGCCGACGAGGGTGCCGGTGACGGTCAGGTTGTCGTTGCCCTGGCCCTGCATGAGGTTCAGCACCTGAATGGTCGACAGGCTCGCGTTCGTCTGGATCTGCCCGGTCACCGGGTCGACCGTGATCGAGCCGAAGCTGATTCCGCTCGGGAACACCGGCGGTTCGCCGAAGGTCGGGTGCGTCGGGTCTGAAGGCACGTACCCCTTGTGGTGGGTGAAGTCCAAGCCCGGACCGATGCCGAATCCGCTCAGTGTGGTCGAGCTGAGTGTGCCGGTCTGGTTCTGCTGCGAGCCGTCGTCGAAGATGTTCAGCACGTTGACCTGCTGCGCCTCGGGCGGCTGCACGCCGATGCCGAAGGGCACCGAGTTGCCCTCGCCGGGCAGCATCACCGGCAATTGCAGCGCGGCGTGGTTGTCGACGGTTGGGCCGCCTTCCACTGACAGCGGTCCGCGGATGTTGGAGAGCAGATGCGGCGTCTTCGGGAAGCTCAGCAGTGACGTGTTGCCGGCGGGCACGTTGTACTTCGGGTCCGCCAGAAGCGGAATGGCCACAGGCATCCACCAGTTGCCCGGCGTGAATGTGATCTGCGCCGCCCACTGGGTCAGTGTGAGCGTCATCGGGCCCGAGGCGCCCAGCACGGCGGCGAGCGCCGCCGGATCGGTGACGGTGAGCACGTCAACACGCGTCGATGTCGTGCCCGTCAGCGCGTGGATCTTCAGCATCACACCGGATGCACCGATCTTGAAGATCTGGCCCTCGAGGAACCCGTCGTCGAGCCAGCTCGAACCGTCGGCGCGGGTGAGGGTGCCCGCCAACGCGTTGAAGATCACGGGGCCGGTGAACGCCCCCGCATTGACGATGCGCGCGATAGTGACCCCGGTGTACGAGCCGCCGGCGAGCCCAACGTTCAGTGTCATGGTCGTTGCCGTCACGGCGAGGATCGTCGCTGTCACGGCGCCGGCGTATGTGCCGCCGGAGAGGCGCACCAGCTGGCCGACCTTGAATCCGTCTGAAATGAGGCTGCCAAGCTCCGAACCCGCCGCCAACGTGATGACCGCCCCCGCGACGGTGACGTTGCCGGTGAACAGGCCGACCGCCTTCGGCGCGCCAATGGCGCCCAGCGTGACGCGTCCGCCGACGACGACATCCGTTTGCCCGTCGGTGATCATCGCCACCGTCACCGAGGAGGTGGGTGCGGAGGCGAGCCGCAGGCTGAAGCTCGAGCCGGCACCGGGGCGCGTGCAAAGGGCGTCGCCGCACTTGGTGACGACCATGTTGTCGGGCGCCTGCACGATGCCGGCCGGGGTGAGGTCGTTCATGACGAGCACATCCCAGGGCGTCAGGCTGTTGTCAACGCCGATGTAATCGGCTGCGGATCCGACCGCGACGGTGGCGGTCAGGTACGAGTTGTGCGGGTCGGCTGGGCTGTACCAGAGAGTTGCTTCCTCGCGGATTACCACCGGCGTCGACCAGTCCCCCGTCGTGAAGGTCAGGCGGTAGACGCCGGCGTGCACGCCGTCAGGGTTCGAGATGACGCTGAAACGCGGGTCGGTGCTCGCCAGCATGATGCGCGGGTCGTTCGCCGCTGTGATGGTGACGTACACAGTGGCCGTCGGCGCGGCGGCCAGTACGACCGACGAGTAGCCGGAGATCCCCGTGATCGTGCTGCCGCTGCCGCCGAGGATCAGGTTGCTCGCGTTGCGGGCAGGCAGAGCGAAGACGAGCCCGGAGACGGTCGCGGTGGCGGCCGCCGACAGCGTCGCGCTGGAGCCGTCGGCCGCGACAGCAACGATGGTCGCACCCGTCGGGATGGCACTGCCCGTGTCCGCCTCGACGACGGATCGACCGATGTCGCCCTGGTTGAAGCCTGCGCTGGCAGAGGTCAGCGTGGGGGAGCCCGCCGTCGTGCCGCCGTCGCGGTACTGGAGAACCGCGACCAGGCGGCTCGGCAGTGCGAAGCCGATGCCGGACGCGTTTGCGATCGGTGCCGACAGCAGAACGTGGGTTGCGTCGATGAGCGACAGGATCACTGTGTTCGCCGGAATCGCGACGCCTCCGTCTGTCTCGACGATCTGCTGGCCGATGTCGCCCAGGGTGAAGACGGCGCTCGCGGATGAGAACGTCGCAGTGCCGTTGCCGACGCCGTCGGTGAACCGGGAAGCGGGAACCGTTCCTGTGGTGTTGGTGTTGCCGAGGTTGGTCACCAGGATGGCGGGGCTGCCCGGGTCGATCTTCGTCACCTCGACGTTGCGCACGGTCGCGTTGGCGTAGAACGGATCGGCGCTCAGCACGGTGTGGCTGATCTCGTAGGTGCGCACGCCGTCGTTCAGGGCGTCATTCATGGCACCCGCCCACACGATCTGCGGCACCTGCCAGTTGCCGGCCGTGAAGACGAGCACCAGCGAGCGCTGCGGCAGGTCGGTGGCCGCCGCATCCAAGATGACGTGCTGGTAGAAGTCGGAGTTCGCCGTGGTCGTTCCCGGGTTCGGCGCCGAGCCGAGCGGCCCGGTTGCGAGCAGGATCGAGTCGCCCTGCGGCGTGCCCTCGCGGTTCAGGCGGATGTCGGGCTCCGCGGTGACGGCGATGTACACGGTCGAGGTCGGTTCCTGTGCGAGACGAACGGTGTACGAGTCGATCGTGCCGATCGGCGGCCTGACCGGCGACCCGTTCTGGGTCTCCTTCACGATGGTCCCACCGGCATGCTCCGTCACGATGACGGCGCCCTGCGACCCTTGCGCAACGCTCACCGAGACGCCCGGGATCACGAGGTCCTGGTACAACTGATCGTTCGTGATGACGTCGAGGTTGACGGTTCCGCTCGTGCCGTTGATGTCGCGGGAGTACACGTTGCCGCTGACGTCGCCGGCGACGTTCACCTGGTTGCTGCCGAGGCCGCCGATCACCCGCACCGCCACGCCAGGGGCGGTGGACAGCACATCGATCGTGTCGTCGCCTTCGAGGGCGTCGACCTCGATCACCTGGATGTTGCGGAACGTCACAGACATGCCTGCGCCGAAGATGCCGTGGTCGGTCACGACGATGTGGTCGGCGAACTCGGTGCCCAGGATGATCAGCTTGTTGAACCCGGTGCCGCCGTCAACTGATACCGGCGCGTTCATGTTGTACTCGACTTGGTTATTGCCTGCCCCGGTCCGCACGTCCGTCTGCGCCGCGGTGGAGTAGCCGTTGGTCGTGATGGGGATCGGGATGCATGCGGGCGCCTCGATGGTGGTGCAGCCACCTGGGAGGATGATGTTGCCCGCAGCATCCGTCTTCGCAAGCGCGAATCCGCGCACGATGAACAGGTTGTTACCGCCGTTGCCTTCGAGGTGCAGGACTGCGTGGTTCGAGTAGACGGTGAACGTGTTGTTGCCGGTGCCGCCCTGCGCCACCAGTGGGGCGCTCGTTCCGCGCGACAGCCAGCCGCGTGTCGTGGCGACGGTCGCGACGTCGAAGACGTTTTCGGATGCGAGGTTGCCGGACGCCCCATATGACGGCGCGGGCGAGGCGACCGCCCCGGCGGTGCGACGCTCGCCGTAGAGTTGCCCGATTTGGAAGCTGTTGTCGCCCGACCCGCCGTCGAGGTAGGTGGGGGCTGCGTTGTCGTCGACGGCGAAGTAGTTGTTGCCGCCGAGCGAGTAAACGTGCAGCCCGCCATTGATCGCCGAGTCGTAGTTGATGCGCTCGACGCCGTAGACCCCTGTTGTGCCGGTGGTCGTTGTGCCGCCGAGGTTGGCCTGCGTGTTCGCGAGGGTCGAGTGGAGCAGCGCAACGAAGCCGGAGCCTGCCGAGTAGGGATCCGCGGAGACGGGGGCGGCGCCGGTGCCTTGGTACAGGGGCGGCCGCGCCGCGGTCTCGCCGATGATGCCGGCCGGTGTGCCGCGCAGCAGGAAGATGTCGTTGGTGGCGTACTTGTGGTTGCTCGACGGGTTGATGCCGGTCGAGTTTGGTGCGCCCGCTGTGTAGGTGTCGTAGCCGTAAATGTTGAGCGTGTCGGTGCCATCGGCCGGGGCGTGCGATCCGAGCACGTTGATCTCGTAGTTGTTGCTCGTGAACTGGCTGCCGCTCGTGAAGATCGAGTAGACGTTGCTGCCCGACTGGCCGTCAAGGGTGAGCGTGGCGCCGCGCGCGACATCCTGCCCGAGCGGGATCATCGACTGCAACCGGTTCACCACGAACGAGTCGACGCACATGTTCGCGGGGCCGTTACACGCGGGGGCGTACACGCCCGCCTGGGTCGGCGCGCCGTCGCCGTAGGCGCGGGTCTGGCCGACGAGGATCGTTCGGTCGAAGATGATCGTGTCCGCCTCGTTCGCGCCGAACACCCGGGTGAGGCCGCCGACCCCGTTGGCGATGCCGCCCGGGAGTCCGCCCGCTGCGGACTGACCGCTACGCAGAACGATGACGGTGCCGTCGCCGATGGTCGGGTCGGGCTTGCTGGTGTCCAGCGTGGCAACGGCGCAGTTGCCGGTTGCGGCCCCGTGGCAGTCGCCGTAGATGTCGATGTTGCCGGTCAGGTTCGCCGGGCGGTTCGGGTCGCCGCCGTTGCCCGGGTGCGTGTCGGACGCCGAGGTGGTGGCGATGATCATGCTCGATGGGTCGGTGACGATGTCGTCGGCAGAGCGCAGCATCACGTTGCCGTTGTCAGCCTCGATGAGTCCCTGCGCCACGGTCTGCGGGGCGTTCTCGACGACGAGCGTCGAGCCGGAGTGCAGGAGCAGGATGTCGTTGCCCTCGGCCCCGGTCTCCGTGCTGGTGAGCCGGACGTTAGTCGGTGCGGTGACGGCTCCCGCGTTCTCGCCCGCATGGGCGAGTAGCACGTTGAACGGCCCCTCCACCTGGGTGAGGAAGATGCTGCCGTCGGCCTGCGCAGCCACGTCGCAGGTTGCGGTGACGGCGCGCTGGGCGTCGGTCGCATTCTGGTAGTTCGCGCCCTGGTAGAGCAGCGTGTAGGTGCTGAAGCATCCGCTGCCCTTGGCCGAGTCGAGCTTCAGATCGTTGCCACCGCCCGGGTCGCCGAGGCTGCCGAACCGCGCGAGCAGATCGATCGTGTTGCCGATGATGTTCGCGCTCGTTCCGCCGGCGCCCGCGTTGTGGCCGTCGGTGATCGACCCGTGGAAGTTCGTCAGCGAGATGTCGGCGCAGCTGGTGGCACTGGAGTTGAAGCACGTGGTGACGGTGTCGACGTGCAGATCGCCGGTGGTCTGCGAGACGCGGATGACGCCGGGGGCGTGTGCATTGAGCACTCCGAACCGGTCGATCGACGACTGAATCTCCAGGAAGTTGCTGTTCTGCCCGATCGTGCCGTTCTGCGCGGTGAGCGTGATGTTCACGCCGAGCACGTCCGGCTGTGTCGACGGCGGTGTCTCGCCGGTCGGCGGAGGGTTGGGTGACGCGAGCGGTGCGTCGAAGATCGAGCCCGGCGACGTGAGCGTGACATCGTCATCGGTCGACTTCACCACGCCGACCCGCAGGTCGCCGGTCTTCTCGGTGAGGGTGATGAACCCGTTCGTGTCGGCGTTGACGTTGCCGTACGTCGGTGCGGTGACGCCCGACGCGGGTTGCTCGATCTGCACGAGCCCGATGATGTTGATCCGAGTCGCGGCCGGGCTGTCGTTAGCGGCGAACACGTCGATGAGGCCGTTGGTGCCGTTCCCGCCGGCGTCGAGCAGG
>DATCDQ010000099.1:0-16354 GCA_036510655.1 Microbacteriaceae bacterium
ACGGCAACGTCGGCACGGTCTCGGCAACCGATAGCGCGGGCAACGTGTCGACGTTTAGCAACCCCGCGTGGTACTTCGGTGATTCGGGGTTGAGTATCGTGAAGGCGGTCAACGCGGCCGACCCGCAACATCCGACCACAGCGGAGGACGCGAACACATCAGGACCGACGCTGCCGGTCGGTTCCCGCGTCGTCTTCAGCTACCTGATCACCAACTCGAGCGGCGGCCCGATGACGATCACGGGGCTCGTCGACGACAACGGCACCCCGTCGATCACAACCGATGACATCGCACTGTCGGCGATGACGCCTCTGCTCGGCGCAGACCACCTCCACAACATCGGCGACGTCAATAACAACGGGGTCTTCGACGCCGGTGAGACCTGGATCTTCCAGTGGGCAACTGTGGCGAAGCTCGGCGGGCCGATCGTCAACACCGCGAAGGTCGCCGCCACCAACGGCGTCGGGCAGACCGTCACGGCATCGGATATCGCGCAGTACACCGGCCTCGGCGCCCACATCACCCTGCACACGGCCGTGAACGCAGTCGATCCGCTGCATCCCACCAGCGCTGAAGACGCCAACACGGCAACAGGGCCGTATCTGCAGTCCGGGTCGAGCGTGGTGTTCACCTATCTCGTCACGAATGACGGCGCGCTGGCGCTCACCAACGTCGTCGTGATGGACAACCACGGCACGGCGAGCACGGCGGATGACTTCGCAGCCAAGCCGGTGCTGAACGCCAGCGGATTCAATGTCGGCGACCTCAACAGCAACGGTGTGCTCGACGTCGGCGAGACCTGGCTCTTCACCTCAATCGGTGCCGTGAGCCCCGCGCTGACCGCGATCGTCGGCCAGTACCTCGATGGCTCCTCGGTAACGGCGACACCGAGCGCCGGGCCTGCAGTGACCTCCACCGACCCGACCTACTACCTGGGCGTCCCAGCCGGGGGCATTCTGATCAAGAAGGCCGTCAACGCGGCGAACCCGCAGGCTCCGACGGCGGCGGAGGATGCGAACTCGCCGGCCAGCCCCTACTACGTCGCGGTCGGCGCCGCCGTGGTCTTCACCTACCTGGTCAGCAGCCCCAACGGGGTATCCATCCCCGGCAGCGCATTGGTCATCACCGATGACAATGGAACGCCCGGTTACACGGCGGATGACTTCCACCCCGTTGCAGTCACGGTGGTGTACAAGAAGGTCACCTACAACGTCGGCGACACGAACCACAACGGCATTCTGGACGGCACCGAGGTGTGGCAATTCACATCGGCGGGCGTAATCTCGGGTAAGGCATTGGCCGGATTGCATGGCAACATCGGCACGGTGCTTGCCAGCGTCGGCAGCGTTACGTACGCATCGACCGACCCGGCGTGGTACCTCGGCGTCGTGCCGGTCGTGCACATCCAGAAGGCCACGAACGCGGCCGACCCGCTGCATCCCACGGTGCTGGAAGACGGCAACGATACCGCTCACCAACTGACGTTGCCGATCGGAACACCCGTCGTCTGGACCTACCTCGTCACGAACCGCGGCACGGTTTCCGTTCGGGTGGTCTCGATCACCGACGATCGCGGCACGCTCAGCACGGCGGATGACTTCCACCCCGTGTACGTCTCTGGCGACACAAACAACAACGGACTGCTGGACCCCGGTGAGATCTGGCTTTACACCTCGGCCGGCGTCGTGACCTACAAGGTCGTGGCCGGGCAGTACTCGAACACGGGCACCGTTGTCGTCAGCGAACCGCGCACAGGGGCGCAGGCACATGTCAGTGACATCAGCGACCATTTCGGGGCGACCAGCTCGATCACGATTCGCAAGGCGGTCAACGCGGTCGACCCGTGGCACCCGACGGTTCGAGAGGATGCGAACACCCTCGGGCCGGTACTGCTCGTCGGGTCGACCGCGACCTGGACCTACTTGGTGACCAACACCGGCACGACTTCGCTGGACATCACAAGCTTGACGGATGACGGCGGCTCCGCCGACGGAAGCCAGTCGTTCGAGATCGACCAAGCGTGCTCGACCACAATCCCGGGCGGCGGAGACGTCAACAACAACGGCATGCTGGATCCCGGTGAAACCTGGTGCTTCATGGCGACGGGCATCGTCAAAGCCGGTCCGTACCGGAACACGGCTACCGTCACGGCCAGCGAGCCCGGGCAACCCACACCGCAGGTGAGCGCGAGTGACGTCGCAAACCTGGTGGGAACCGTGGCCGGGATCTCCGTTCAGAAGTTCGTCAACGGTGTGGCCGCCCGGACCGCGAGTGCCGCCGTGTGGCTGGCTGCCGGCAGCAGCGCGCTCTTCACCTACCTGGTCACATCGACGACGACCGTGTCGCTCGCCAACGTCACGTTGACAGACGACAACGGTACTCCGGACAACCTGGCGGATGACCTCACCCCGGTTTACGTCTCCGGCGACACGAACGGCAACGGTCTGCTCGATCCCGGTGAGGTCTGGCTGTTCAAGGCGACTCACCTGGTGCGGGCCGGCGCATACAACAACGTGGTCCGCGCCAGCGGCACCCTCACCGCTACGACGCCGACGGTGACGGTCTGGAGTTCTGACATCAACTACTCATTCGGAGTGGTGACCGCCATCGTGGTCGACAAGGCGGTCAACGCGCTCGACCCCTGGCATCCGACCACTATCGAAGATGCGAACACCCTGCCGGGCAAAGAACTCCTGGTCGGGACCAGCGCGGTCTGGACCTACTTGATCACCAACACCGGCAACACGGCCGTGACATTCACGAGTCTGTGGGACGACAACGGCACGCCGACCAACACCGCAGACGACTTCGCCCCGGCGCCGGTGCTCGTCACCTGGAACGGAGCGCAATACAACGCAGGCGACGCCAACCACAACGGTCTGATCGACGTTGGCGAGACCTGGCTGTTCAGCGCCACCACCACCGTCACGGCCGGTGCCTACCGCAACACGGCGGCAGCCGTCGTGCTCGAGCCGGTCATCCGGCAAGCAGCGACGGGCAGCGACGTCGCCGGTTACTACGGCAACGCGGGCGGCGAAGGCCTCACACCCGGCTACTGGAAGAACCACACCACCCTCTGGCCCGCGCAGTCCAACGGTGCGCTCATCTTCTCGCCGAACCAGTTGTTGACCTCGGTCTTCAGTAATGTGCCGGCGGCGCAGGCGGGGTGGACACTGCTCGACGCACTGAGCGCAGGCGGCGGCGGTGTGATCGCACTGTTCCGTGCCGCCGTCGCGGGTCTTCTCTCCACGACCAGTCAGTTCATCTCGTACCCGCAGAGTTCGACCTGGCTGATTGCCCAGGTCAATGCGGTGCTGGCCGCCGGCAGCGCCACCCAGATCTCGAACTTGGAGAACACCCTCAACGGGTGGAATAACTACGAGGCGAATCTGACGCCACCGACCGTGCCCGCCTCTGTCTCGAGCGCGCCGCAGAGCGCCGTCGTCATCGCTGCGAACCAAGTTGTCGCCACGATCAACGCAGCACTGACTGCCGCTGCTGCTGCAGCCGTCGCGGCCGCACTGACAGCGCCGCTCGTGCAGACGCCGCCCGCACCGCTCAGTTCGAACGGTGCAACGGCCCCTGCCACGACCGGTCTGACGGGCACTGTGATCTCGGCCGTGCCGTCGACCACAGTTGCGAAAGAAACGCTGCTCTGACCCCTCGGTGGTTACACCGGTGGTCGAGTAGCGCATGAGCGCAGCGAATACGCGTATCGAGACCCGCGCGCCAAGGTCTCGATACGCTCGTTCCTCGCTACTCGACCACCGGATTTGCACCGTCGAAACGGCAGCATCTCGTGTTGACGAGGCGGCCCACGCGTGCAAGGCTTTAGAGTTGCCTATTTGTTCGCCAAGCGGCTCTCTCGGGCGACGGGTAAGCCCAGACGCCACGAAAGAGACCATGCTCGGAAAACTCCTCATCCGCTATTTGAAGCCATACCGTTGGCTCCTCGGCGGCGTGCTGCTGTTCCAGTTCGCGTCTGCGATGGCCTCCCTCTATTTGCCGAGCCTCAACGCCGACATCATCAACAAGGGTGTTGCGAAGGGCGATGTGCACTACATCTGGTCGACCGGTCTCATCATGCTCATCATCTCGTTCGGGCAGATCGCGTGTGCGATCGTGGCGACCTACTTCGCGGCCAAGGCAGCAATGCTGATGGGGCGCGACATCCGCGACGGGGTGTTCGAGCGGGTCAGCGCCTTCTCCGAACGTGAAGTGTCGCAATTCGGGCCCGGTTCGTTGATCACCCGCAACACGAACGACGTGCAGCAGGTGCAGATGCTGGCCATGATGGGCGCCACAATGCTGGTCAGTGCACCGATGCTCGCAATCGGCGGCATCATCATGGCGCTGCGTCAGGATGTCGGCCTCAGCTGGCTCATCGCCGTCGCGGTGCCGGCGCTGCTGATCTTGGCCGGCCTGATCATCAGCCGCATGGTGCCGCTGTTCCGCCGCTACCAGAAGAAGCTCGACGCGGTGAACCGCATCATGCGCGAGCAGCTCACTGGCATTCGCGTTGTGCGCGCATTCGTACGGGAGGACATCGAGTCCAAGCGGTTCCGCGGCGCGAATTACGACATCATGGTGATCGGCCGCAAGGTCGGCGAGCTGTTCGTGCTGCTGTTCCCGCTGGCCATGCTCGTGCTGAACGTGACGGTCGTCGGCGTCATCTGGTTCGGCGGTATCCGCATTGACAACGGCAACATCCAGGTCGGCACCCTGTTCGCGTTCATGGCATACATCATGCAGATCCTGATGGGTGTGCTCATGGCGAGCTTCATGACCATCATGATCCCGCGCGCCGCCGTCAGCGCAGAACGCATCAGCGAGGTGCTCGCAAGCACCTCGACACTGACCCGACCGAAGGATGCCGTCACCGCCTTCCCGGCTCCTGGAACCGTCGAATTCCGCGACGCCGCTTTCAGCTACCCAGGCGCCGCGCATCCCGTGCTGGCCGGGGTGAGCTTCACCGCGTCACCCGGCGAGACCGTTGCCATCGTCGGTTCGACCGGTGCAGGCAAGACGACGCTCGTCTCGCTGATTCCACGCCTGTTCGATGTGACAGGAGGCAGCGTGCTCGTCGGTGGCGTGGACGTGCGTCGGGCAGACCTCGACGTGCTCTGGAACGGCATCGGTCTGATTCCGCAGCGGCCGTTCCTGTTCACCGGCACCGTGGCATCCAACCTCCGGTTCGGACGGGACGATGCGACCGACGAAGAATTGTGGCACGCGCTGGAGATCGCGCAGGGTCGCGATTTCGTCGCCGAAATGCAGGGCGGGCTCAACGCCCGCATCTCGCAGGGCGGCACCAATGTGTCCGGTGGGCAGCGGCAACGGCTCGCGATCGCGCGCGCGATCGTGCACACCCCGATGTGCTTGTGTTCGACGATTCGTTCTCGGCGTTGGACCTCACGACGGATGCCCGCTTGCGGCAAGCGCTTTGGCGTGAGCTCCCCGGTGTGACCAAGATCGTCGTCGCCCAACGTGTGTCGACGATTGCCGACGCCGACCGGATCGCCGTTCTCGACGATGGCGGAATGGTCGGCCTCGGAACGCACGATGAGCTTCTCGAATCGTGCGAAACCTATCAACAGATCGTCCAATCGCAACTCGGAGTGGAGGCCCAGGCATGAGCACGAGCACTCCGACTCCGCTCTCTGAAGAAGAGCAGCTCGAACTCGACCTCGCAGAACAGGCTCGGCAAGGTGCCGATGACTGGATGAGCGTCAAGCCCGGCAAGGCCGCGAACTTCGGCAAGAGTTTCGGTCGCCTGATCGGCCTGCTGAAGCCTCATGCGGTCGCGTTCACGTTCGTGTCGTTCCTCGGCGCGATCGGCGTCGTCCTGTCCGTCATTGCACCGAAAGTGCTCGGCGAGGCGACCAACATCATCTTCGAAGGCGTCATCGCGAAGAACCTGCCCGCGGGCACGACGCAGGCGCAGGTCGAAGCCGGGCTGCGGGCATCCGGCCAAACCGACCTGGCGAACATGCTCTCCGCCATGAAGTTGACCCCCGGTCAGGGCGTCGATTTCGTACATCTGTCACAGGTGCTGTTCATCGTGCTCGGTCTCTATTTCGTCGCGGCGATCCTGAGTTGGCTGCAGGGCTACGTGATCAACATCATCATGATGACGACCATGTACCAGTTGCGCGAAGACGTCGAAGCCAAGATCAACCGGATGCCGCTGAGCTACTTCGACAAGGTCCAGCGCGGCGAACTGATCTCGCGGGTGACGAACGACATCGACAACATCACACAGACCATGCAGCAGTCGCTGTCAACGGCCGTCACGAGCGTGTTGACCATTGTCGGCGTGCTGATCATGATGTTGTCGATCTCCTGGCAGCTGGCACTTGTCGTATTGGTCAGCCTGCCGCTGATGGCGGTGATCTTCGGCGTGATCGGACCGAAGTCGCAGAAGGCGTTCGGAATCCAATGGCGCAAGGTCGGTCGGCTGAACGCGCGCGTCGAGGAGTCGTTCTCGGGTCACGCGCTGGTCAAGGTGTTCGGTCGCGAGCAAGACGCCCTGTCCAATTTCAAGGCGGAGAACCAAGAGCTGTACCAGGCGTCGTTCAAAGCGCAGTTCCTGTCGGGCATCATGATGCCCGCGATGATGTTCATCGGCAACCTCACCTATGTCGGCATCGCGGTGCTCGGCGGGCTGATGGTCGCGAGCGGACAGTTGCGACTCGGTGACGTGCAGGCGTTCATCCAGTACTCGCAGCAGTTCACGCAGCCGCTGTCCGAGTTGGGCGGCATGGCTGCCGTCGTGCAGTCCGGCACCGCATCCGCCGAGCGTGTCTTCGAGATGCTCGACGCCGACGAACAAGGACCGGATGCCGCGGATGCCCCGGCCCCGATCGACGGCGACGGCACCATCGCGTTCGAGGGTGTGCAGTTCGCATACTCGCCGGAGCGCCCGCTGATCCGGGACCTCTCGTTCAGCGTGGAGCCGGGCCAGACGGTCGCGATCGTCGGACCCACCGGTGCCGGCAAGACCACACTCGTCAATCTGATCATGCGGTTCTACGAGCTGAATGGCGGGCGCATCTTGCTCGACGGGCAGAACATCGCTGACCTGCGACGCAACGATGTGCGGTCACGCACCGGCATGGTGTTGCAGGACCCGTGGCTGTTTGCGGGGACGATCCGGGAGAACATCCGCTACGGCCGACAGGACGCGACGGACGACGAGGTGCTCGAAGCGTCGAAGGCCACGTACGTGGACCGGTTCGTGCACTCGCTGCCGGACGGCTATGACACCGTGCTCGACGAAGAAGCGTCGAATGTGTCCGCGGGGGAGAAGCAGCTGATCACGATCGCGCGTGCGTTCGTGGCACGGCCGAGCATCCTGATCCTGGATGAGGCGACGAGCTCGGTAGACACACGCACCGAGCTGCTACTGCAGCACGCCATGGCTGCGCTGCGACAGGGTCGCACGTCGTTCGTGATCGCCCACCGGCTGTCGACCATCCGTGACGCAGACCTCATCCTGGTGATGGAGCAGGGCGACATCGTCGAACAGGGCACGCACGCCGAACTGATCGCGAAGTCGGGCGCGTACTGGCGGCTGTATAATTCTCAGTTCGAGCAGGCCGCAGCCGACCTGGATGCGGAGGACGTCGTGCATGAGGGTCGACAGGGCGAGGGCTCGCAGGATGGGGATCCGCAGGGCGAGGGCGCTGCCGCAGCCGACTCGGATGTTGCGCTCGTCGACTAACTCGCTGTCCGCGCCAATGAACTCACGAGGTGAACGATGGCACGAATGACGTACAAAGCATTTGACGATCGCTGTTCGCGGTTGATCGAAACGCTGCGCGGCACCGTTTTGGAGGTGGGCGCCGGCCGCGGCGCAAACTTCGACGCACTCGATTCGAGTGTGCGCTGGGTCGGCCTGGAGCCCAATGAGCGGAACCGTCGTGACCTGCGGCGCAACGCGCAGGCGGCAGGGCACGGTGGGGCGCCGCTGGCAGCCGGATGCGAGGAGATCCCCCTCGAGGATGCCAGCGTCGACGCCGTTCTGGGCACGTTTGTGCTGTGTTCGGTTCGCGAGGTCGATCGCTCGCTCGCGGAGATCGTTCGCGTGCTCAGGCCGGGAGGAAGCTTCGTCTTCTGCGAACACGTGGCTGCGCCGGCCGGCACAGGGAAGCGCTGGCTGCAACGCGTGATCACTCCGATCACAGTCTGCCTCGACCACGGGTGCCACTGGGACAGGTCGACTGCTCAAGCGATTGAGCGTGCAGGTCTGACCATGACCCAACTCGACGACGCCGACGTCGCCACCGGGTCGTGGATCCCGGCAACGCCGTGCATCGTCGGGATGGCCGTCAAGGCGTGACTGACGCCCCGTTGGTCAGTCCCCGACGGTCAGCCTCCGACAGTCAGTACCTGATTCGATGGGATCAGCGAGATCGAGCCGGCCGTCACACCGACGAGTCCTAGATTGACGCGCAGCAGTGAAGGTGGCACCGCAGTGTCCGGCGGCGGCGTTGCGGCCCCAAGCGTGAATGGTGTGCCGTTCAGAAGTGTTGCCGTGACGGAGTCGACGTAGACCTGCACGTTCCCGCGAAGTTCCATTGTGCCGGCGTCGGAGATGAGCGCTGGCCCGGTTGCCTTGCGGACATTCAGATGGAAGTCCTTGATCACAATGTCATCGGCGGTGAGCTTGAGCACCGGCGTTCGGCTGCCGTTCGCGAGCGGCACCGTGACGTAGCTCACCGAGTGCAACCCAGAGAACGAGATCGACGACCCGGTCAATTGTGCAGCAGGGAGCGTGAATGTGGGCGCACTCGTGTCAGGCACGGCCGGCGCAGTACTGGTCGGTGCGCCCACGGGCGCACCAGGCGTTGCGCCGGGCAGGGTGGGCGTTGGTGCCACGATGCTCGGGCCGGGCAACCCGGGCAGATTGGGTAGACCGGGTGCGCTGGGCGACGCCGGTGTGCTCGGAGACGGTGTCGCGGTCGGCGCTGGAGCCGGACACGGCATTAAGATCGGGATGCACAGTGACGTCGGTGCCGATGCAGGCGCTGGCGCTGCGCCGATTCCGCTGAGTGCGACGACCAGACAGACAGCGACCGCGCCGGCCCCGGTTCCGCGCGGGTTCTTTCGACGGGTCCTCGTCATGCGCCCTTCCTCGCCGGCATCCACGCGACGATCAGGATGCCGCCGACGGCCCCCAGCAGCATCCCGATGATGAATCCGCCCAGATTGACGCCGATCAGCGAGTACACAGCGATAGCAAGTGACAGGATGCCGTAGAAGATCCGGTGCGTTGGCATAGCGATCACGAGCACTCCGAGCAACACGAGCAGCACGGGAATGATGGTCGATTGCAGCCCCTCGATTCCGAGTTGCACGTGCAGCTTGCCGATGTCGAGCTGCCCGGAGAAGAAGATCTCCACACCGGCCAGCACTGTCAAGACACCGCCGACGAATGGGCGCTGCCGCGCCCAAGCGCGGAAGGCGTGCCACCATCCAGAATTCGTACCTGCCGCACCTCGGTGCGCTGCCGGTTCAGCGCCGGCCGGGGTGCTCAGAAGCATCCTTTTGACCCGTCGGTGAGTTGCAGGTGCATGCCGTTGAGCGTGAACACCGCGGCCTGGGTGCTCCAGGCGGTCTGCTGCAGGTTCTTGATGTTGACCGTGTCGGCGTCTTGCGCGAAGTCACCGGCTGAGCCTTTGCTCGCGGTATTCACCGTCGAGGCGTCGACTCCGATCCGGATCTTATTGAACGTGGCGTCTCCCTTGAGGTCGGTCATCCCGATCTGCAAGTCGGTCGCGGTCGCGGGCGTTCCGCCGCCGCCCGCGGTGATCAGCAGGCCGACTTTGCCGAGCGGGGTGTCCGTCACGACGGATTGACAGAGGTCGGCGAGACTCGCTGAGCCGATGTTCGCGATCGCGACAGGATGCGGGTGCCCGGCCGTGTCGTTCGCGACGCCCGCGTACTGGGAGAAGCTCGTGCCGGTGAGTTGAGAGGCCGAGATCTGGAATTGACTGCCCGAGACTGCGAAGGAGACGGGTACAGCGCCGTTGGCGACCCCGCCCATCAGCAGTGTGGAGACGAGCGCGACGGGAACGGCAGCGAGCACGATTCGGCCGGTGTGGGTGCTCGTGAGCTTCCGGAATTGCATAGATCCTCCTCGATCTGTCGGGCAACATGTCCTGCAAACGCCGCGTGTCACAGCCCCCATGTGGGTGACACCGCGCAAGCCACGATTAGGAGCATATTATTTATTGACGTAATGTCAATAGCGTTGACCGAAAGTCAATACGGTCGACTCCGTGGCAGATAGGCTCTCAGCATGGACGTGGATCGGCGCACACGCTTGGCACCGGACGAGCGTTATGCACAGCTGGTGGCGATCGGTGTGGCATTTCTGGTCGAAAATCCCTTGGACGCGCTGACCATCGAACAACTGTCGGCGCGTGCCGGCGTCTCCCGTGGGTTGCTGTTCCACTACTTCGGCTCGAAGCAGGGTCTTCATCGAGAGGTCGTGCGCACCGCACGCGACAGCATGCTGCGCGCCACAGAACCCCTGACGGAGCTGGCTCCCCTCGATCGGCTCCACGACACCCTGGTGCGGATTGTGCGATTCGTGCGCGATCACAGCGGCACGTTCTACTCGCTGGTGCGCGGTGTGGCCAGCGGCGACGCTGAAGTGCGCGAGGTGGTGGAACAGGCTCGCCTGCTGCAGGCCGAGCGCGTGATCGCCGTCTGCCTGGAGCTCGGCATCGCCGACTCGGAACTGTTGCGAATCGCACTTCGCTCCTGGGTGGCATTCGCCGAGGAGGTGTTGGTCGAGAGCGCGCTCGGAACCGACATGAGATCAGAGGCGATCGTGTTGTTCCTGGAGCGAAGCGTGATGGCGGTCGCGGATGCCGTCGCAGTGCCAAACACCCCCGAAACCGGCCTAGTAGCGCGAAACCCGCGCGGATTGCCATGATTTTTCCTGCATCGCACGTAGGGTGGCGATGTGTGGCGAGTCGATCGAAAACAGGCGGATGACGACCTGTCCCCTGATGACGGGGCAAGCGACGCTCTCAATCCGCGGAACACGACCTCTCCGCAGACCGTGAGCCTGGGAGACCCGACCGTCATGGCAGGCAATATCGCGGAGCCGATCTGGCAGCGCTGGCGTGCAGAACTGGCCGAACTCGGTGGTCGTTCGCCGTTGTTGCACTTCGGTGACACGCCGCGCACGCGCATCGAACTGAGTTCAACGCATCCAGGCGGCCTGCCCCAGTTCATCACCGGCAAGTCGACCCTGCTCTCCAGTCTGATCCGCGACGAGCTGGCTCTGCGCAACGCCCGCGTTGCGGCAAGCGCGATCACCGCAAAGGGTATCGAGCTGCGCTCGGTGCGCGGAATCGACGCGGTGCACCTGGCCATCGGGCTCGCGCAATGGCGGAGCGGCGGCGACTCGTACACCGCTCCCGTCTTGCTGCGTCCTGTCGCGATCAGGCGCTATGGCCGGGACTTCGAGCTCAAGCTGCGAGGCAAGTCGTTCCTCAACCCCGAGCTTGCGCGCGCCCTGCACGAACAGTTCCAGATCACCCTCGACGCCGACGCGTTCGTCGCCCTGGCGGTCACGAACGGCGTCTTCAAGCCGCAGCCGGTGATCGACCGTCTGCGCGGCCTGACCAGTCACTTGCCCTGGTTCAACGTTCAGCCGCGGCTGGTCGTCTCTTCCTTCGCGGATGTCGCGGGCGCGATGGCCACGGATGCCGCGGACCTCGACTACCCGGTTCTCGACGCGATCGCAGGCAACCCGTCGGCGCGCAAGCGGGTTGAGGAGGCATTCCGTCCGGTGGACACGGTCGGACAGGATGCCCGCCCGCCGGCCACCGACACGCTCCTGCTCGACGCCGATGATGAGCAGGAGAACGTCGTCGCCCAGATCGGCGCGGGCAACTCCCTCGTCGTCAAGGTGCTGCCGGGCACGGGCGGCACGCAGACGGTCGTGAACGCGATCGGTGCGCTGGTGGCCGCGCACAAACGCATCCTGGTCGTCAGTCCGCGCCGCTCGAGCCTCGAGGGCATCACGCGCCGGCTGACCCAGGTGGGTCTCAGCGGCCTGGCCGTGACCCCGCGCACGCTACGGCGCGACATCATCGCATCGATAACCCGCAACGAGAAGACCAGCCAGCCGCGCGTCACCGAGGTCGACGATGCCCTCGTGCGCCTTCGCAAGGTGCTGCTCGACTATCGGGCTGCACTCACGCAGCCCGACCACGCACTCGGCGTCAGCGTTCTGGACGCTCTCGAGGAACTCGCGCGCCTCGCGTTGCTGGCAACTCCGCCCGCGACGACCGCCCGCCTCGAACGGCACTCGGTTGAGGCACTGGCCCGCAACCGGGACTCGGCCGCCGAGGCGTTGATCAAGGCGGCAACACTCGGTGAGTTCCGCTACGGGCCGGCCGACTCGCCCTGGTACGGGGCATCATTCGCGACCACGGCAGACGCATCCGCCGCCCACACGCTGGCGAAACGGCTGAACAGCACCGACCTGCCTCGGCTGCTGGAGCGCGCGAACGCCGTGATCGGGCAGACCAGGATGCGGTCGTTCGAGACAGTCGCGGAACTGGGCATCTACCTGCGCCTGCTCGCCGACCTGCGCGAGACGCTCGACAAATTCTT
The DNA here is from genome assembly GCA_036510655.1 of Microbacteriaceae bacterium. Taxonomy (GTDB): domain Bacteria; phylum Actinomycetota; class Actinomycetes; order Actinomycetales; family Microbacteriaceae; genus Rathayibacter_A. The sequence goes on from DATCDQ010000099.1 coordinate 12,640, forward strand.
GCCTGCTGTTTTCGACCGATCGCTTACCGAGCTCATTGCGGCGACCGCCAACCGTCGGGATGCCCCGCAGATGAACGGCGCGAACCGTCGACGGCTGCGCAAACTCGCGCTCGAGTACGTGCGACCCGGCGTGCATGTGACGGAACTCAACGAAGCGTTGCGCCGCATCCAGAATCAGCGCACACTGTGGCAGCGTTTCGCCGCCGCGGGTGTTCCGCCTGAGGTTCCGGTGGGCGTTGCCGACCTGCAGGTCGCCCATCAGCGTGTTTCCGCCGATCTGGCCAGCCTGGACGCGCCGTTGCGACGCACGGGCACTGCCAATTCGCTCCTCGGCCTGACGATCTCGCAACTGGTGTACACACTGTCCGGCCTCGCCGCGGAGTCGGAAGTGTTGGCGAATCTGCAGGAGCGCACCGCGCTGTTGGCAACGTTGCGCGAGTTGGGCCTCGATCCACTGCTCGCCGACCTGTCGCGTCGGCACGTGCCGCAGCAAGACGTGGCAAGCGAGTTGGAGCTCGCATGGTGGCAGTCGGTGCTCGAGTCGATGCTTGCCGGCGATCGCGCGCTTCTGGGCGCGAACACGGGCGTGCTCTCGCGGCTGGAAGCCGACTTCCGCCTCGTCGATGAGGCGCACGCATCCGCCACTGGTCAGCAGTTGGCCTGGCAGCTGGCCGACACGTGGAAGATCGGCGTCGTCGACTATCCGGAAGAAGCGGATGCGTTGCGCCGGCTTCTGCGCAGCGACCGCACCACGGCGCCCGCGCTCGCCACGGCGGCACCGCACCTGGCCAGGGTGCTCGCGCCCGTCTGGCTCGCCTCACCCTATGACGTGCCGAGCTTGCCGGCCGAACTGTCGTTCGACGCAGTCATGCTCATCGACGCCGGCGCCGTCACGTTTGCGGAGACCATCGGCGTCATCCGGCGGGCATCGCAGATCATCGCGTTCGGCGATCCGGTGACGCAGACGCCGTCGCCGTTCACGATCGCCATCTCGGAGACTCCGGAGGATCCGCCCGAACTCGACGTCGATGCCGTTCACGCCGACTCTGCACTTGCGCAATTGAGCGAGTTGCTGCCGGTGTTCACGCTGAGCCGCAGCTATCGCGCAGGCGGCGACGATCTGGCCGAACTGATCAATCGGCGCTTCTACGGCGGCAAGATCGAATCGCTTCCGTGGGCCGGCACCTTCCTCGGCCACGGCAGTCTGACGCTCAACTTCGTGTCAGGCGGCCACGGCATGCCCGACGAGGAGTCCGGTGCGGTCGAAAGTGTCGATGCCGAGGTGGGCAAGGTCGTCGAACTCGTGCTCGAGCACGCCACCAACCGTCCACGAGAGTCGCTGATGGTCGTGACCGCGAGCGCCCGGCACGCGGTGCGGGTGCACCAGGCAGTAGTGGCCGCGTTCGCGAAGCGCAAGGATTTGAGTGACTTCATCCTGGGCGACCGGGCCGAACCGTTCACCGTCGTCACGCTGGAACAGTCAGTCGCGCAAAGCCGAGACCGCGTGATCTTCTCGATCGGGTATGGGCGCACGCCGCATGGCAGGCTGCTCTCGAACTTCGGCACCCTGGCAGAGCCCGGCGGTGAACGCCTGCTCGCCGTGGGCCTGACCCGAGCGCGTCGTTCGATGGACATCGTCTCCTGCTTCCACCCGGAAGACATCGACACCTCTCGGATGCGCCACGGTATCGTCGCTCTCGCGCAGGTTCTGGGCGAAGCAGCGGCCATCTCCTCCGGTGTCGACGACGCGCCGGGCAACAGCGAACCGTTGCTTATCGACCTGGCCACTCGGTTGCAGCGACGTGGCCTGACCGTGCAACTCGGGCACAGAGGGGCGCTCGCCCTCGTCGCATCACACGATGGGCGTGCCGTTGTCGTCGAAACGGACACGATCGTCAATCGGGCCAGTCTGCGCGAGTCGCTTCGACTGCGGCCTGAAGTGCTAAGGAGGCTCGGCTGGCACTACATGCGCGTGCACAGTTTCGAGTTGTTCGGCAACCCGGAGGCGGTCGCTGCGCGGGTTGCGAAACTGATCGGTGCCGCCGACGAGACGATCGAGGTTACCGGGCCGATCGACATCCTGGCGGGCGGGATCCAGACCGCGAGTTAGTCTGGAGGTATGGCACAAGGTTCAGGGCGCCGTCCGCGGCACGAGCAGCGGCGTGTACATCGCCCCGGCGCGCCCGGCGCTGACCCCACGCCACGGGCAGGACGGCCCGAGGTCGATGCCGTGCGCGCGGCCGGTGACACGGACCAGACCTGGGGCGACACGAACACGTCCAACGATGCGCAACTCAAACGCGACGTGCCGCCCCACTGGGGATAACTGGGGATAGCTGTTACGGCGTGTGCTTGCCCGCTGCGGCTTCGCGGTCGGCTGCGAGGAGATCGCGGATCTCGGTGAGCATGTCCAGTTCGGTCGGCGGTGTGTCCTCGGCCTCGACTACGCCGGCCTTGCGACGGTCCGCGGCGCGCTGGAGCAGGTGATTCACCGGCACGACGACAGCGAAGTAAACGACGGCGGCGACGATGATGAACTGAATCAGAGCAGCCAAGAACGCACCGAACAGAATCTGCGCATGCCCGCCGGATACGGTTGGGATACTGAGAATCAGGACCGAATTGAGGTCCTTGGCATTGAACACCGCCCCTATCAGCGGATTGATGATGCCGGTGACGAGCGCACCGACTACGACAGTGAACGCGGCGCCGATGACAAACGCGACTGCCAGATCCATCACGTTGCCACGCATGATGAATTCTTTGAATCCCTTGAGCATGAACTACCCCCTTTTCGGTTTCGCCACTAGAAACTTGCATGAAGCTATCGACAATTTGTTGTCTATGCTGCCGTGATTCCGAGGTCGGTGAAGAGGGTGAGCATTCCGGTGCGGAGGGTGTCGTAGTCACGGTCGATTCGGGTCTTGGTCTTCAGTGGCCGGCCCGGCCTTGCGCCGCGGATGCCGGCGAGGATCGGTGCGATGACGTGGTCGCGGAGGGCGGCGATGCCCGCGATCGTGCGCGCCGCTTCGGCGGTGACGTGGTAGCGGCGGGTGCGGGCGGGCTTTTGGATGAGATGCTTGCCGCGGAGTTTCCGCAGATCGTAAGCTGCTTGCCGGATGGTGTATTCGTTTTCGGACCGCCCGGTGAGATCGCGGGCTTTCTGAGCGAACTCGCCCACGGTGAACCCGTCCGGTGCCGGGGCGAGGGCGGTCACCGCGGACAGGGCTGCGCGGATGCGGGGTTTGTTGGTATCGATGCCGCCGATGCGGGTGGCGCCGAGCATCGACGGTGTCGGCAGTTCCTCCAGGATTCCGTCGGGCAGGTAACTGGTGTCCACGCAGTCCAGCATGCTGGTGAACCGGTCGACCATCCCGGCCAGCCGTGCGGTGATCTGAGGAAACTTCTCCAGCACCCGGCCGACGCGTAACGCTTTGGCGTTGTGCACGATCGCTTCGAATCGCAGGACATGCTCGCCCTTGGTGTAACCCTTCAGGGTGATCTTCCCGAAGTTGATCTTGAAGATCGTCAGGTTCCACTTGGGTTTCTCGATCATGACCGCCTGCGATAGGTTCAGTGACGTGTACTAATGGTTTGAGACACTCATCCCGGTAAGGAATTCTGTTCTCATGTCGAAAGTTGTTCCGCGTTATTCTGATCAGTTCAAAGCTGAGGCTGTTGCGTTGTTTCTGTCCGAGAAGCGCACGTATACGCA
>DATCDQ010000100.1:0-21778 GCA_036510655.1 Microbacteriaceae bacterium
GCCCTCGTCCCATGCGGCTGCAACTCATGTTGATGCACATACTCACGGATCTCCCCCGTCGTGAAACCCCTCGCGACTGTCATCGTGTGTCTCCTTCACGCCACCCAACCGGCGACTCACACACAGCCTGACAAAGAGGGCAACCCGGACTAATTCGCAAAATCGGTCCGGGCCAGCGTGCAAAGTCCGGGCTACCGTCACGTGGCTGGACGGGCAGCAGCGCCGTGGCCAGTTGTTGCACCGCTATGAACGAGTTGCCGAACTAGATCAGCGACAGTGCCCCAAAACGGTAGCGTGGGCCGCCTGAAAACAGCAGCGTCGAAGTGGCTGCAACAGTAGCGTTTGCTCGCGATCGTCTGCGATTCCATGCGCCACGTCGCGCGGCATGCGCCAACTGAAGTGGCGCAGCGCAGCGGTGGACGGCGGCAAGATCAGACATAAAAATTCCATTAGGAATATTCACAAATTTGTGAAACAAGCGTATTGTCACGATCATGACAACAGTGCCTGTAACAACAGTGCCCATGACAAAGGTGATTGAGACCGTGGGTCTCGATAAGCGATTCGGCCGGGTGCGTGCGCTCGACGGCCTGAACCTGAGTGTAACCGCCGGCGAAGTGCACGGCTTCCTGGGCCCGAACGGCGCGGGAAAGTCCACGACGATCCGCGTTCTGTTGGGCTTGGCCCGCGCCAGTGGCGGCACCGCCACTGTGTACGGCAAGGACCCGTGGCGGGATGCCGTGTCGTTGCACCAGCGGATGGCCTACGTCCCCGGCGACGTCAGCCTATGGCCCAATCTCACCGGTGGAGAGTCGGTCGACGTGATCAGTCGCCTTCGCGGCGCCGACACCCGTACGACCGCATATCGCGATCGCCGCGCCGAATTGATGGCCGCGTTCCAGTTCGACCCGAAGAAGAAGGCGCGCAGCTACTCCAAGGGCAACCGCCAGAAGGTCGCTCTGATCGCGGCGTTCGCAACGCCCGCCGAACTCTACATCCTCGACGAACCGACCAGCGGACTCGACCCGGTGATGGAGAGCGTGTTCACCCGCGAGATCGACCAGCTGAAGGCATCCGGTGCCACTGTTTTCCTGTCCAGTCACATCCTTTCCGAAGTCGAGGCACTGTGCGACCGGGTCAGCATCATCCGCAACGGCAAAATCGTCGAGTCCGGCTCGCTCGCGGAGCTGCGACACCTCACCCGCACGGAGTTCACGTTCTCGAGCGAGGGCATGACGGATGCGGGGCTTGCGACGATTTCGGAGGCCAACGATCTGTCGACGAGTGCCGGCCGTGTGGCCTTCACGGTCGACAGCGACAAGATCAACGCCGTGCTGCCGCAACTGGCGCGGCTGAACGTGCAGGGACTCACCGTCGCACCGCCCTCTCTTGAGGAGCTCTTCCTACGGCACTACGGAGACGAGCTGGCGGCCTCCGAGAATTCGCTCGAGGGGGTGTCGACCCGGTGAGCGCAATCGGCGCCCTGTTGCGGCTGAGATTGCGCCGCGACCGGGTTCAGTTGATCGTCTGGGTGTTGGCGATTGCGCTCATGACCGTGTTCACGGCGGCTGCGGTTGCGAGCGAATTCGGAACGCTCGACGAGCGCATCTCCGTTACAAAACTCGCGACGGCTACGCCCGCCCTGCTCGTCTTCCGCGGGTCCGCAAACGGGCCGAGCACTGGCGCCTTTTTCGTCTTCGACGGGTTGACGTATCTGGCAGTCCTGGCCGGGCTCATGAGCACGTTCCTCGCGGTGCGGCACTCACGCGCCGATGAGGAATCCGGTCGTGCAGAGCTCATCGCCGCGACATCTGCGGGCCGCTTCGCGCCGACCATCGCCACGGTGATCGAGGGCGTCATCGCCAACGTTGCTGTCATGGTTCTGGTGTTCCTCGGGTTGATTGCGAGCGGTTTCGACGCTGCCGGGTCGGCCACGTTCGGCTGGGTGCTTGGTGCTGTCGGTATCGCGTTTCTCGGAATCGGGCTGCTCTGCGCTCAGATGTTCTCCACGTCGCGGGCGGCGAACGGAGCAGCGGCCGCGCTTGTTGGCATCGCCTACCTTGTGCGCGGCATCGCCGACGCGTCGGGGACCGTATCGGCGGACCGATTGCACACGACGAGCACCTGGCTGAGTTGGCTCTCGCCGATCGGTTGGGCGCAGAAGTCCAATCCGTACGTCGACAATGCGTGGTGGACAGGGCTGCTCTGCCTGGCGCTGTGCGCCGTGTTGGTCGTGGTCACGCTGGTGCTGCAGGCGGTGCGCGACACGGGCGCAGGCCTCATCGCGGCGCGGAGCGGCCGGGCGAGTGCATCCCCGATTCTGCGCGGCCCACTCGGCCTGGCCTGGCGCCTGTCCCGCGGGTCGATCATCGGTTGGGGGATCGGGGAGCTCGTGCTCGCGCTCGTGGCCGGTGGGCTGGGTGGCGCCGTAATCAAACTGCTGAAGAGCAATTCAACTGTCACCACGGCGATCAGCTCGATCTCACCGGGCGGCTCCGGCGGGTTGCTGCAGGAGTTCGTGGCCGCCATGATGGCCTTCATCGCAGTCCTTGTTGCCGGGTGCGTGCTTCAGATCGTCATGCGCATGCGGCAGGATGAAGCGGCGGGTACGACCGAAGTCGTCCTGGCGACGCGGGTCGGTCGCATCCGCTGGTTCCTCGGGTTCTTAAGCATCGGCGTGGTGTCTGCAGTTGTCATCCTGGCTGTCAGTGGTGTGGTCACGGGCGGCGTGCTCGCGGCGAACCCGGGCGTAGACCCGGCGATCTTCGGTCAGAGCGTTGGCGCCGCACTCGTGCAACTGCCTGCTGTGCTCGTCTATCTCAGTGTGCTCGGACTCGTCTTCGCCGTGCTGCCACGGCTGACGATCGGTGTCGGCTGGGCCATGCTGGCAGTCGGGGCGTTCCTCGGTCAGTTCGGTGGGCTCCTCAAGCTGCCGGATTGGCTGCGCAGCATCTCGCCGTCGCAGCACACGCCGGCTGTTCCGATGGGCAACGCGGACTTCAGCGGATTCTGGTGGATGGCCGCGATCGTGATCGTGGTCGCGATCGTCGCGGCTGCCCTGGTGCGCCAGCGAGACGTGGCGGTCGGCTAGCAGTAGCGGTCGGTTACGTGCAATTGCAGGGAGAATAGACACACAGGGAGGCAGCATGGCACGGGACGAGCCGGCGCTGAACGAGTTCGCCGAGCGTTCAGCGTCGTTGCTGGCCGGCGCCGGCTTTCCACGGATGCCCGCACGCGTGCTCATGATGCTGATGATTTCCGAGAATGGCGGCTTCACCGCCCGCGAGCTTGCCGATCGGCTCGACGCGAGTGCTGCGGCGATCTCGGGTGCCGTGCGCTATCTGCACACGCTCACGATGGTGCGGCGGGTCTCGCAGCCGGGCAGTCGCCGCGATCGGTATGAATTGCCGCAGCACTCCTGGTACACCAGCACCCTCAGCCAGAGCCGCTACTACGACGCGTTCCGGGCGATCGTCCCGATCGGAATCGAGGCGGCCGGGGCACCGGATGAGCCGACCGCGTTGCGCCTGAAAGAGATGGATGCCTTCTACCAGTTCCTGCAACGCCGTTTGCCTGAGCTCATGGTCGAGTGGGAGGTGGAGCAGGCGGCGGAGCAGCAGGGAAGAGTTCGCTCTTCTTGACGTCGTTCTGTCCGAATTCGTGCGAATCGTGACACGCCCGCGGACAATGCCAAACCCGGCGCCCGTGGCTCGTGCGCTGGAGTTCGTCACCGTGCTCATCGACGCGCCCGGCTCACGCTCGATGCGTCACACTCGAACCTTCACGCGCGGGTCGATGACTCCGTAGATCAGGTCGACCAGAAAGTTCGCAAACACGATCAGGAATGCGGCGAACAGGGTGAAGCCGACGACCACCTGAAGGTCCAGGGATTGCACGGCGTCGATCAGGAGCGCGCCGAGACCCTGCATCGAGAAGATCTTCTCCGCGATCACAGCACCGCCGAGGAGCGCCCCGAGGTCGAGGCCGAAGATGGTGACGACGGGGATGAGCGCGTTGCGAAGCCCGTGTCGTACGACGACCGTAGACTCTCGAAGACCCTTCGCACGTGCGGTGCGGATGTAGTCCTGCCCCATCACTTCGAGCATCTCGCCCCGCGTGAGTCGCGCGTAGATGGCACCACTGATGAATGCCAGCGTGAACCACGGCAGGATCAGATGCGTGAACCACTGCACGGGATCTTGGGTGAATGGCACGTAGCCGCCAGTGGGCAGAAGACCCAGCGTGAAACCGAAGAACAGGATGGCGAGCAGGCCGACCAGATAGCTGGGGGCGGAGACACCGGCAATCGCGACCGTCATGATGCTGCGGTCCAACGCGGTTCCGCGCTTGAGCGCCGAGATAACGCCGCCTGCAACACCGAACAGCAGCCACACGATCGCGGCGCCGACGGCGATGGACGCCGTCACAGGGAAGCGTGTCGCGATCAATTCCGTCACCGTCGCGTTCAGTCGGAACGAATAGCCGAAGCACGGGCCGGGGCAGACGATTGCCGCAGCCCCGGTGCCGTAGGTGCGGCCGACGACGATGCCACGCAGGAAGTCCCAGAACTGTTCGTACCACGGCAGGTTGTAGCCCATGAACTCTTTGACCCGCGCGAGGTTTTCCGGCGTGCACGGTTTGCCGCAACTCAGCTGTGCCGGGTTCGTGGGCAGCAGATAGAAGATCGAGTAGGTGATCGCCGCGATGACCAGCAGCACAAGCACCATCGCCACCAAGCGGTATGCGATGAATCCGAGCAGTCTCATCGTTTCGCCGCCCCTCGACGCGGGTCGAGCGCGTCGCGCAATCCGTCGCCGAAAATGTTGAAGGCCAGCGTGATCAGAAACAGCGCGATACCGGGGAAGACCAGATACATCGGATCCGTTTGGACCCACGTCACGGCATCGCCGATCGTGCGACCCCATGACGGTGTGGGCGGCGGAACACCGACGCCCAGGAACGACAGCGCCGCCTCGACCCCGATCGTGCTCGGGATGGAAATCGTGGCGAACACGATGATGGTCGCGCTGACGTTCGGCAGCACCTGCGCCCCGATGATGTGCCATGGCCGTGCGCCCATCGCACGGGACGCGACAACGAAGTTGCGCTCTCGCAGCGAGAGCGTCTGCCCGCGCACGACACGGGCGATCGCCGGCCAACTGAAGAATCCGATGACGAGGATCATCAGCAGGGGCCGAGGGAAGGTTGTCGGCACGATCGCGGTCAGTGAGATCATGAACACCAGCGATGGGAATCCGAAGATGACGTCGATGACGCGGCTCATGGAGCGGTCATACCAGCTGCCGAAATACCCGGTCGTTACGCCAACCAGGACGCCGAGGAACACCGCCAGCAGCGTCGCGCTGACGCCGACGAGGAGGGAGATCCTGGCGCCGAAGACCACGATGGAGAACAGGTCGCGACCGGTCAGTGGCTCGACCCCGAACCAGTGCGCCGCACTGATCCCGCCGCCGAACCCGCGCGGAGCGCCGGAGTCGTCCAGCGTACTCAAGTGATAGGTGTACGGATCCTGCCCGTTGATGGCGGTGACCAGCGGTGCGAAGATGGCGGCGAGCACGAACACGATGATCACGATGGCGCCGCCGGCAGCCCAGCGGTCCGAACGGAGCTGCGCCACGATATGACGGAAGCCGGTCTTGCGACCGGTGACCTCACCCTGCTCAATGGCTGTGCTCATGATTACGCTGCGAGTCTGCGCCAGGCGTCGCGCCTGGCGCGTTGTCGATCCGGGTCCGCGACCGGTGCTGCGGCCAGCAGCCGTTGTGTGTACGGGTCGACGGGCGAGGTCAACACCTGCGTCGTCGGGCCGTGCTCGACGATGCGTCCCCGGTGCATCACGGCGACCTCGTCCGCGAGCTGCTGCACGACGGCGAGATCGTGACTGACGAAGAGGCAGGCGAAGCCCAGGTCGTGTTGCAGACTCTTCAGCAGTTCGAGCACGTGTGCCTGCACGGAGACATCCAACGCGCTCGTCGGCTCATCAGCGATCAGCAGTGCCGGATCGAGTGCGATCGCGCGCGCAATTGCGACGCGCTGACGTTGTCCGCCGGACAATTCATGTTGATACCGGCCCGCCAGAGCAGGGCTCAACTGCACGGCTTCGAGCAATTCCCTGACGCGCTCCTGCTGCTGGCGACCGGTCAGCTGGGAGTGCAGCTTCAACGGTTCCGCGATGCTCTGCGCGATGGTGAACCGTGGATTGAGCGACGACGCCGGGTCCTGAAACACGTACCCGATCCGCCGGCGAACGCGCGGCCGATCGTGGACTTGCCGGAACCCGATTCTCCGACGAGCCCGAAAACCTGCCCAGGCCGGATGCGGAACGAGACATCGTCCACGGCTTTGACGGCATTGCGTCGCCAACCCCGGCCGCCGTACACGACATCGGCGTTCGTCAGTTCGGCGGCGATCTCCTCTGCGCCGGGCGGTCTAGGAGCTGCGGGCTGTCCAGGTGTGCCGGGCGCAGGTGCGGCCGGCGCGGACTCCGCGACGGACACGGCGTCGTCAGGCAGCACGAGTTCGCCAAGGGCGGGCACCGCTGCGAGAAGTTCCCGCGTGTACTGCTGCTGCGGGTGCGAGAACAGGGCCCCGGCATCCGCATGTTCGACCACCGCGCCCGCATGCATCACCACCACGTCGTCTGCCAGGTCGGCGACCACGCCCATGTCGTGCGTGATCAGCAGCACCGCCGTGCCGAGCCGGTCACGCAGTTCCCTGAGCAGGTCGAGGATTCCGGCCTGCACGGTCACATCCAGCGCGGTGGTGGGCTCATCCGCGATCAGCGCGATCGGGTCGCTCGAGATCGCCATCGCGATCATCGCGCGTTGCAGCTGTCCGCCGGAAAGCTCGTGCGGAAAGGCGGTCGCGATTCGGTGCGGATCCGCGATCCCGACAGAGTCGAGCAACTCGGTGACCCGGGCGCCGACGGCATGGCGTCGAAGGCCGGTCGTATGTACGGTGATGGTTTCTGCAATCTGCCGGCCGATCGTATACACCGGATTGAACGCGCTCATCGGCTCCTGGAATATCGTGCCGACGCCGCCGCCGCGGATCTCGCGCATCCCGGCGGCGTCCATGCCCAGCAATTCCCGTCCCTCGAGGCGGATGCTGCCGGTGATCCGGGCATTCGCGGGAAGGAGGCCGAGCGTTGACATGGCGGTCACGCTCTTGCCGGAGCCGGATTCGCCGACAAGGGCGAGCACGCGCCCCCGGCGCAGTTCGAAACTGACGCCGGAGACGACCTGCCGTTGAGCATCCGGCGCGCCACCGTCCTGATCGACGAACGAGATCGAGACGTCGTTCAGCGCTAGAACGGTGGCTGCGCTAACTTTTGTCACTTGCCGAGGGAGACCTTGAGGTAGTTCGGATAGGCCGGGAACGGCGCGATGAAGAAGTTCTGCACGTTTGATCCGCGCAGGAACGACTGCTTGGCGTAGCTGAGCGGAACGACGGGTGCGTCTTGCATGATGCGCTTGTCCGTCTGCGCCCACAGTGCTTGCGCCTTGGCCGGGTCGACCTCGGCAGTGGCCTGATCGATCAACGCGTCGACAGCAGGGCTCGAGTATCGCGCCACATTGTTTCCGCCGCCCCCGATCTGGCTGGAGGCGAACAGCGGTTGGATGTTGCTGTTCGCGCTCGGGAAGTCGGGCTGCCACCCGTACAGCACCAGATCGTAGTTCGCATCCGTCGCCGTTGCGTCGGAGTAATAGGAGTTCGTGTCCTCCGGCTTGAGGACGACCTTGATTCCGGCACGCTCGATGCCCTGCTGCAGGGCCTGCGCTTGCGCGAGCGACGATGAGTCGTTGGCGGTGAGGAGCGTCAGGCTGAGCTCACTGGACTGGCCTGCGTCGCTCAACAGCGATTTCGCCTTGCTCACGTCTCCGTCAGCGCCGGCCGGATACAGGTTGTAGTCCTGACGACCCGCGATGCCCGGCGTGATCAGTGTCGTCGCAGCAGAGCCGGCAGCGCTGCCGCCGGAGGCAATCAGGAAAGCCTTCTTGTCGACGGCGTATTCAATGGCTTGCCGAACCTTGAGGTCCTTCAGGGCGCCCTTCTGCGTGTTCATCGCGAGGAACGAGATCGGTCCGGCTTGCGAGGTCGCAAGCCGCGCCTTCGCATCCGAGTTCTTGAGTACCTGAGCGAGTTGAGCCGCACCGAGATACTGCGAACTGAACGAGTTCTTCGCATCGCCGACGTCGGTGATCAGGGTTTGTGTCGTCGTGCTCAGGTCCTGGCTCTCCTTGAACACGATCGTGTCCGGTCCGGCCGTACGCACGCTGTCTGTCGCGCTGCTCCAGTTCGGGTTGCGCTTGAGGGTCAGCGCTGTGCCCTGCTGGTTTGATGCGACCTCGTATGGTCCGGATGCCTCGGGGTTCTGCCCATACGTCGCGGGGTTGTCCTTGGCCTTCGGAACCGGCGCAAAAGCCGGCATGGAGACAATCCACAGCCAGTCGCCGTACGACGCGTTCAGGTGGAACACGATCGTCTTGGCATTCGGGGTGTCGATCGAGGCCAGCTCGGCACCCGAGTACGGTCCGTGATAGTCGGAGCCGCCGACGAGGAGCGACTTGTGATAGCTCAAACCGCCGGAGAGCTGATCGGCGAAGGAGCGCTCGACGCCGTACTTGATGTCCTGTGTTGTGATCGGAGATCCGTCGGCGAACTTCAGGCCGTCCTTGAGCGTGTAGGTCCACGTCTTGCCGTTGTCACTCGGCGTACCCGTGTTCGTCGCAAGGTCCGGAACGACCTTGCCCGGCTTGTCAGCGGTGATGTCCCACGTTGTCAGCCGGCGCATGATCAGGCCGAGTGTGGTGATCGCCAGGTTCTGGCTTTTCGCCGGGTCGAGGTCGATCTGAGTCTGCGGCGTCAGGATGGTCAGCGTACCGCCTTTGGCGGTTCCGCTGGTGGTTGCCGTGCTGCTCGAGCCGGCGGCTGTGCATCCGGTGACGAGCAGTACTGTGGCGACGGCCAGTGCCCCGGCTGCCTTGAGGTGTCTCATTCGATGGCTTCTTTCGCCATGCCGTTCGGTGCGATCGGTCGGATCGCCACGAGCAATGTTCTCCCGTGGCGCACCAGTTACACAAACGTGTGACGAAGTGTGAGATATGCCTCAGTTCAGCGGATGGCAGCTCCGGATGATGTCGGCCGGGTCGTACGTCGCCTTCACCGCTCGCAGGCAGTCCAGCACATCTCCCGGGTAGAACTGTTCTGGGGCGGCACTGGTCTCACGGAAGTTGGAGTAGTCGTGGGCCGCCCTCCACGGCTCGATCGCCTCGAGCAGGGAGCGCGCAGCTTCTTCGCATGCGATTACGGCTTGCGGTGTCGGCGCGATACCGATCGCGCTGACCAGGAATCGCCCGTGCAATTTGTTGACGGCCCCGCCTCGCGGATCGGGCCGGCCGAACGCGCCGCCGAGCATCCGGATGTCCAGAACCAGCAACGGCGTCTGCACGCCGGGGCCCGCGGAGTCGAGCATGGCCTCGATGGCACCCGCAGGCAGGGAGTCAAGGTTGACGCCGTCGGCCATTCCGGGCACCGGTCCGGGCGGGTCGAGGTGAATCTGCGACAGAGCAGCCGCGGGGATGCGCGCGAACGTGTTCATGAACGGGCCGAGTTCGGCGAACGGCGCCAGAATCGCTGCGGCCTCGTCGTCCGGTGCGTTGACCGCGCCGTCGATCGCGGCGAGGCTCTTGCCGCGGAGGAACTCGGGTAGATCGGGCATCGGCGGCAGATGCAGCAGGCGGGCGCACAGTGTGGCGCGCTCGTCGAGTGTCTCGGCTTCGCGCGAGAACACGGCGAGAACCTCCGCAGCCCGCTCGAGTGGGAAGAGCATCATGCCGGCGTGGACATCCGGCACCGCGAACGCCTCGAGTTCGATCGCCGTGACGACGCCGAAGCCGCCGCCGCCTCCACGCAACGCCCAGAACAGGTCCGGCTCGCTCGTCGCATCCGTTCGGTGGAACTCGCCGTCGGCTGTGACGAGTTCGATGGCCGTCACCGACGATGCGCAGAGTCCGTGCTCACGGCCGAGCCAACTGTAGCCGCCGCCGAGGGTGTAGCCGGTGATGCCGACATCGTGCGCCGAGCCGGCCAGCCCGGCCAACCCGTGGGTGATCAAGGCCGACGAGATCTGATCCCAGATCGCGCCGGAGCCGACGCGCACGCTGCGTGCGTCGGCGTCGACGTCCACCGTGGCCAGAGCGCTGGTGTGAACGAGAATCGTGTCGCCGAGGTCGCCGAGTCTGTATGCGTGATGCCCCGTTCCCTGAGCGGCAACTCGCAGGCCGTGCTCGGATGCGAAGCGGATGACCTCTGCGACATCCGCCGCGCTCATCGGCACGGCCACAGCCGCGGGACGTTGGTCGACAGCCAGATTCCAGGCAAGACGGGCGATATCCCAGGTCGGGTCTTCCGCTGTCACGATCTCGCCGTCGATCGTGCTCGCAAGCAAGCCGAGCGGCGCCGTCGATTGGATTTCAGAGATGGTCATCATGCTCCTTGGGCGATCGTCGTGAAAAGATGAGACATCCTCGCTCGGGACGTTGAGTTCGAGGGTACAACAATATGTTGGTATACGACAGGCCTTGTTTGGGGGTCTTGACGCCGCAATCGCCTCCCACAGAGACGCCGGTGGCCACAGGATTATCATGATGCCGTCGAATAGGCTGGCAGTATGACTGACTCTGTACCCGGAACCGGCGCTACTGCGTCCGGCAGCGACCACTCCGGCAGCGACCACTTCGGCATCGACCACTTCGGCATCGGAGAATCCGGGATCGATACGTCGGAACTCGACCCCGCGATCCGACCGCAGGACGATCTCTTCCGACATGTCAACGGGAGCTGGCTGGCTCGAACGCAGATCCCTCGGGACAAGGCACGCTACGGCGCATTCCACGTGCTCGCGGATGAGGCGGAGTTGGCCGTGCGAACCATTATCGACGGGGCCCAGGACGCTCCCGTCGGAACGGAGCAGCGCAAGATCGGTGACCTCTACTCGACCTTCATGGACACGGAGCGCATCGAAAAACTCGGATGCGCACCGATAGCGGGGTCGCTCGCGTTCGTGGACAACGTCGACTCGATCCCGCGCCTGCTCGAGGTGATCGGCAAGCTCGAGCGGCACGGAGTCAGCGGTTTCTACCAGCTGTTCGTCGACAACGATCCGGGGAATCCGGAGCGTTATCTCGTCTTCGCAGAGCAGGGCGGAATCTCCCTGCCGGACGAGAGCTACTACCGCGAGGAGAAGTTCGCGCGCGTGCGCGATGCCTATTTGAACCACGTGCAGCGGATGTTCGAACTCGCCGGCATCTCGGATGCCGCGCGCCGCGCCCAGAACGTTTTCGATCTCGAGACCGAGATTGCGGCACGGCACTGGGACAACGTGAAGAGCAGGGACAGCCAGAAGACCTACAACCTTTTCGGGTGGGACGAGGTGGTCGGGCTGTTCGCGGGAAGGTCGATCCCGGGATTCCCCTTGCTCCAGGGCAGGGGGTCGTTGTCGGGAGTTCCGGCCACGGCGCGCCACGCGGCCGCGCCGGGCGGCAGCGCACCAGGACCTGATTTGAACCTCTGGCGCAAGGCGCTCGGCGCCCCTGAACACGCGCTGGACGAACTCGTGCTGCGACAGCCGAGCTTCACGGCGGGACTCTCCGCGCTGCTCACGAAGGATCGCCTCACGGCCTGGAAGGACTGGCTCGCATGGCAGATCGTGCATGGCGCCGCGCCGTACCTTTCCGGCGAGTTCGTCGAGGCCAACTTCGACTTCTACGGCCGCACACTCACCGGTACCCCGCAGATCCGCGAGCGCTGGAAACGCGGCGTTTCCCTGGTCGAGGGCGCCATGGGCGAGGCTGTCGGCCGGGTCTACGTTGAGACCCACTTCCCTCCGGTCGCGAAGGAGCGCATGGATGCGCTCGTCTGCAACCTGGTCGAGGCGTATCGGCAGAGCATCCGCCGGCTTGACTGGATGGGACAGGGCACGCGTGAGCGCGCCGAGAAGAAACTCGACAAATTCACGCCGAAGGTCGGCTATCCACAGAAGTGGCGCGACTATTCCGCGCTGGAGATCGACCCGATCGATTTGCTCGTGAACGTGCGAGCGACGGCGCGTTTCGAGTTCAATCGTGAGCTCGGCAAGATCGGCAAGCCGATCGATCGGGCGGAATGGTTCATGACGCCGCAGACGATCAACGCCTACTACAACCCCGGCTTCAATGAGATCGTCTTCCCAGCGGCGATCCTGCAGTTCCCGTTCTTCGTCGCGGAGCGGGATGATGCGTCAAACTATGGGGCGATCGGCGCCGTCATCGGTCACGAGATCGGGCACGGGTTCGATGATCAGGGCTCGAAGTATGACGGCGATGGCCGCCTCTCCGACTGGTGGACGTTCGCGGACCGTGCCGCCTTCGAAGACCGCACCGCTGCCCTGATCGCCCAATACAACGCGCTCGCTCCGCTTCAGGTGCCGCATCACCACGTCAACGGTGCGCTCACCATCGGTGAGAACATCGGGGACCTCGGCGGCCTGGCGATTGCGTGGAAGGCATACCTGCTGTCGTTGGCAGGCAAGGAGCCCCCCGTGATCGACGGTCTCACCGGCGCCGAGCGATTCTTCCTGTCGTGGGCGCAGGCGTGGCAGCAGACGGGACGCGATGAGGAGGTCATCCGCCTGCTCGCGATCGATCCGCATGCACCGAATGAGTTCCGCTGCAACCAGATCGTGCGCAACATCGATGAGTTCTACACCGCGTTCGGCGTGACCGAATCTGACGCGTTGTGGCTGGACCCGGCAGAGAGGGTCACCATTTGGTGACAGCTGGCGAGGGCTGACGTGGCGAACCTGTGAGTTGGTGCGCCGACTTGGGCATTCACGTGCTTTGATGGTCAGCAGCGGGGCCGCGGATGGGGAAGCGGCGACGCTCACAGAATCGTAAGGAATGACCCCAGTCGTGACGATCCCAACCCAGGATTCGCAGCGCCATGCACGGCACGGTTCGGCGCGCCGGGGCAAGCATCGTGGGGCGGCGCGCGGGCAGAGCTTTGAGCGAGGGTTCTCGGCACTCGGCGACCTCGCCCTGGGCGGCGTACAAGTGTCCGCCCGCGCAACAGACTTGGCGACGGGTGCCGTACTGTTCTCGGTTGACGACCACGTCATCATGCCGACCGCGTCGATCGGCAAGATCCTGCTGCTTGTGGAAGTCGCCGCCCGCATCGAGGCGCAGCAGACCAGCAGTCTCACCATCATCGAGCGCACCGTGCAGGATGCCGTCGGCAATTCCGGAATTTGGCAACACCTGGCAGCGCCCTCCCTTCCGCTCGCAGATCTCGCCGCGCTGATCGGGGCGAGCAGCGACAACCTCGCCACCAATGTGCTGCTGCGGCAGGTCGGGCTGGATGCTGTCAGCCGGCGCACAGAGCAGCTCGGCCTCACCCGCACCGCACTGCTCGACCTGGTGCGTGACCATCGCGGCCCGGACGACGCCCCGCAGCTCTCCGTCGGCAGTGCGAACGAACTGACCTGGCTGCTGTCCGCCCTCGCCCGAGGCGAGATCGTGGATGCCGGAACGAGCCGGCGGGTCATCGCCTGGCTCTCCCTCAACTCGGATTTGTCTATGGTCGCGAGCGCGTTCGGGCTGGATCCGCTCGCGCACAGAACGGCCGACCATAACATCATGCTGGTGAACAAAACCGGCACGGATGCCAGTGTGCGCAGCGAGGTCGGAGTGCTGCGCGGCCCCCGTGCCGGTGTCACCTACGCCGTCTCGATGTACTTCGACGATTCCGAGTTGCAAACCCGGCTTTCCGTGCTCGACGGAATGCGCACAGTCGGGCTCGACTTGCTCGAATATGTGCATTAGGGCGCATTAGGCGACGGTTTCCGTCGCGTCGTGCCCGCCTCGCGCACATAATCGTCAAATTGAGAAACAAATGCAGAGTCGTGACCTAAAGGGGTTTCCAGATGGTGCATTTGTCGGCTACTGTCTCGCTAGCGCAAGAGCGAGGCTGCCGGCGCACCAGTCGGCAGCGCTATGGAATCAAAGGGGTACAGGATGGTACGTAAACGTGTGATTGGAGTCGTCGCCATGGCGGCGACCATCGCCTTCATGGTGGCGGGGTGCGCAAATCAGCCGTCAACGACGACGGCTTCGACATCCGCCGCAAGCAAGGTCGACCTGCCGGTCATGACCTCCGTTTCCGTGCCGACGGACGCGGTTCTTCCGGCCGGCGACGGCAGCGCGAAATGCCCCTCCGGGCTCACCATCGCCTACATTGGCGCTGAGACCGGCCCGAACGCCCAGCTCGGCATCAACATCTACAACGGTGTTCAGCTGGCGATCAACCAGGCGAACAAGGCGAACCCGGGCTGCCAGGTTGCGTTCAAGAAGTTCGACACAGAAGGCGACCCGACCAAGGCGACCGGCCCAGTGACCCAGGCGGTCAACGAGGCGGACATCATCGGCGTCGTCGGTCTGCCGTTCTCGGGCGAGTCGAAGGCCACAGGGAACATCTTCGATCAGGGCGACCTCGTGCACATCACGCCGTCCGCCACGAACCCGACGCTGGCCGACAACGGCTGGAAGACCTTCTTCCGCGGCCTGGGCAACGACTCGGTGCAAGGCCCGGCAGCCGCAACGCTGATGACCAGCATGCTGAAGGCCAAGAAGGTCTACGTCGTTCAGGATGACTCGGACTACGGCATCGGCCTCGGCGGCACAACCACCGCGGCTCTCGGCTCGAAGCTCGTCGGCCAGGACAAGGTGACCACCGGCCAGAAGGACTTCTCGGCTGTCGTCTCGAAGATCATCAACGCCAAGCCTGACGCAGTGTTCTATGCGGGCTACTACGCAGAGGGTGCTCCGTTCGACCAGCAGCTCGTCGCCAAGGGATTCACCGGCACCTTCGTCGGCCCCGACGGTGTGAAGGACGACCAGTTCATCAAGCAGGCGGGTAGCGCGTCCAACAACGCGTACTTCACGTGCCCCTGCATCCCCGGCGAACTGATCAAGTCCTTCGCGGATGCCTACGCCGGTGTCTCCGGTGGCGCTGCCCCCGGAACGTACTCCATTGAGGGCTACGACGCCGCGACGATCCTGCTCACCGGCATCGGCAAGGGCAACACCGACCGGGCCAAGCTGCTCGACTTCGTCAAGAACTATGACGCGAACGGGCTGAGCAAGCACTACAAGTGGAACTCGAAGGGTGAGCTCGCAGCACCCGCCGTGTTCGGTTACAAGGTAGCCAACGGCGCAATCGTGCCGATTGGCCCGATCAAGTAACACGGGCGTTGGGGGTGGCCTAGCCACCCCCAACATCTGTTTGGACCACCCTCTGTAATAGCCAACCTCGGTATTGACCAACCTCGGTATTGACCAACCTTTGGCAGGCCTGACGACGTCGTCGGCCTAGGACCGGCATCGGAACCACATATGCTCCTTACACTCCTGGCGAACGTCCCCATGGACGACAACAGCTGGATCAGCTTCAACATCCCCAGCCTCATCCAAAACTTCTGGCCCGCGACATTCGACGGCCTCACCTTCGGAGCCATCTACGCGCTCGTTGCGCTCGGTTACACGCTGGTCTACGGCGTTCTGAGCCTCATCAACTTTGCGCACTCCGAAGTGTTCATCATGGGTTGTTACGGCGTTGTCGTCACCCTCACGGCACTCGGCTTCGGGCCGTCGACACCCAACCTGGGGTTCGGCGCGATTCTCGGAGATCTGCTGTTAGCCCTGATCGTCGGCATGATCGCCTCTGCTGCGACCGCCGTCATCGTCGAACGGGTCGCCTACCGGCCGCTGCGCAAGCGCAACGCGCCACGGCTGGCGTTCCTGATCACCGCGATCGGCGCATCCTTCGCCATCCAATACACGATTTTCATCGTCCGTGGAGCCAACCCGGAGCCGGCCGTCACGATGTTCGTGCCGACGCCGATCTTCGATATCTTCGGCACGATCGTCGACAGCCAGCAGCTGATCATCATCATCGCGGCCGTGGCGATGATGGTCGTCACCGACCAGTTCATCCGGCGCACCCGCACGGGGCGCGGCATCCGTGCAGTCGCTCAGGATCCGGATACGGCCACGCTGATGGGCGTCAACAAGGAACGCATCATTATCATCACGTTCGTGATCGGCGGCATCCTGGCGGGAGCCGCTGCACTGTTCTACGTCATGAAGGTGCCGAGCGGCGTGCTCTATAACGGTGGATTCGTGCTCGGCATCAAGGCGTTCGCCGCGGCAGTGCTCGGTGGCATCGGCAACGTCCGAGGGGCCCTGCTCGGCGGTCTGCTGCTCGGGTTGATCGGCAACTACGGGCAGCTCCTGCTTGGCGATTCGCAGTGGACCGACGTCATCGCCTTCATCGTTCTCGTTCTGGTTCTGCTCGTGCGACCGAGCGGGCTTCTCGGCCAGTCTTTGGGAAGGAGCAGGGCATGAATTCCGGAGACGACACAACGGCGATGCCGAGTGCTCGGGCCGCCCAGCAAATCGATGAGCGTGAGTCGGTCAACACCCCGCGACGCCTGAAGAAAGGGCGCTGGCGCCGCAAGTGGGACAGCATGCCGCGGTGGCAGCAGTGGCTCGTTCTGCTGATCGTCGTGGCCGCAGCCTATTGGCTTCCCGTCGCAAATCCGTGGGTAATCACGACCGAGCCGGGAAATGACTTTTCGATCGCGTGCTTCCAGATGTCGATCTATGCGCTGGTGGCTGTCGGCCTGAACGTGGTGATCGGGTTCGCCGGCCTACTCGACTTGGGCTATATCGCGTTCTTCGCGATCGGGTCGTACACCGCGGCGTTCCTGACCAGCCCCGACTCGTCGTACCTCCACATTCCGTACCTGTGGACACTGCCCGCGGCGATCCTCGTCGCGATGACGTTCGGCGTTGTGCTCGGCCTACCGGTGCTCCGACTGCGCGGTGACTATCTGGCCATCGTCACGCTCGGCTTCGGCGAGATCATTCGAATCCTGGCCACGATCATCCCAGCTGCGAAGGGTCAGGTGGGCTTCCAGAACATCGGGCGCCCGCCCGGCGGCACCACGGCGCATCCGCTGTTCTCGAACTCGAACGGCACGCCGTGGTATTGGCTGACGGTCACCATCATCATCATCATTTTGTTGTTCGTGGGCAACCTGGAGCGTTCGCGGGTCGGCCGCTCTTGGATCGCCATCAGGGAGGATGAAGACGCAGCCGAGATCATGGGCGTGCCGACCTTCAAGTTCAAGCTGTGGGCGTTCGCGATCGGTGCCAGCATCGGCGGCCTCTCCGGCGCCCTGTTCGCCGGCCAGATCGGTTTCGTGAACAATCAGAAGTTCGATGTGGTGACTTCGATCCTGTTCGTGGCAGCGGTCATCCTTGGCGGTTCGGGCAACAAGGTCGGGGCCCTGCTCGGTGGCGCGATCGTGGCATACATTCCGCTGCGCTTCACGGCGATAGCCGACTACAAGTATTGGATCTTCGGCATTGCCCTGGTGATTCTGATGATCTTCCGCCCGCAGGGCCTGATCGCGGCTAAGGCGCACCTGCTCACCTATGCGCGCGAGGCCCACAAACGGCTGGCCGCGCTCCGGCAGGCGCGTGGCGCGGACGGCAAGATTTCGCCGCGCACCGGTTCCATCTCAGCCCAAGAGGTGAAGCATGACAGAGGTGAAGCATGACTGAGCCAGCCGAAGAATCGGAAGAACGTGAGGCAGTGCCGCCTGCCGAGCCGGACATGACCGCGATTCCCGTCGATCTCGAGGTCGCAGAAGCAGCGGCGCCCGAACGAGAAATCAGAGTCGAGGTCGGCGAGGCGCTCATCGAGGTGAAGAACCTCACGATGAAGTTCGGCGGTCTGCTGGCGATCGACGACATCTCGTTCCAGATCAACCGGGGCGAGATCCTCGGTCTGATCGGGCCGAACGGCGCCGGCAAGACCACCTGTTTCAACGCGATGACCGGCGTCTACAAGCCGACAAAGGGCGACATCCTGCTCGAAGGCAAGTCGCTGGTGGGCAAGAAACAGCACAACATCACGCGGGCTGGCTTGGCGCGCACGTTCCAGAACATCCGGTTGTTCGGTGAGATGACGGCACTTGAGAATGTGGTGGTGGGCCTGGATGCCCGGCACAAGACGAGCGTCCCCGGCGCGTTGATTCGCTCGCGTCGGCACTATCGCGAAGAGAGCACGGCGATCGACCGCGCGCTTGCTCTGCTGGAATTCGTCGGTATCGCCGACAGTGCAGAGCAGCTTTCACGGCACCTGCCGTACGGGCACCAGCGGCGCCTCGAGATCGCGCGCGCCCTGGCGACAGACCCGAAGGTGCTCTGTCTAGACGAGCCGGCGGCCGGCTTCAACCCGGCCGAGAAGGACGACCTGATGGATCTCATCCGTGCGATCCGGGCGGATGGCTACACGGTGCTCTTGATCGAGCACGACATGCGCCTGGTGATGGGTCTGACCGACCGCATCGTCGTACTCGAGTTCGGCAAGAAGATCGCGGACGGCACGCCGGAAGTCGTGCGAGAAGATCCGCGCGTGATCGCCGCCTACCTGGGGGTTCCCGATGACGAATTTGCCTAACACGATCTTGCTTGAGTTGAAAGACGTGTCGGTGCACTACGGGCGCATCCGCGCGCTCAACGGCATCTCGTTCGCGGTCAACCAGGGTGAAATCGTCAGTCTGATCGGCGCGAACGGCGCCGGCAAGACGACGACGATGAAAGCGATCTCCGGACTACTGGCATTGTCGACGGGTTCGATCACGTTCGACGGCGAGGACATCACCAAACTGAAGGCACACCTGCGTGTCGTGCGCGGCATCTCGCAGGCGCCAGAGGGCCGTGGGATCTTCCCGGGCATGACGGTGGCAGAGAACCTCGACATGGGCACGTTCGGCCGGAAAGATCGAACCGGCGTAACCGACGACTTGGAGCGCGTGTTCACACTCTTTCCGCGCCTTCAGGAGCGACGCACGCAGGTCGGCGGCACGATGTCCGGTGGCGAGCAGCAGATGTTGGCGATCGGGAGGGCACTGATGTCCCGGCCGCGACTGCTTCTACTCGACGAGCCGTCGATGGGGCTCGCGCCGCAGTTCATCCGTCAGATCTTCAGGATCATCACGGAGATCAACGAGCAGGGCACAACGGTGCTTCTGGTCGAGCAGAACGCGAATCAGGCTCTGAACCGAGCCCATCGCGCGTTTGCTCTGGAGACCGGCGAGATCACCTATTCGGGCACCGGCAAGGAACTGCTGGCCAACCCTGCGATCAAGGAGATCTACCTGGGCGTTGCGTAGCCCGGCTGAAGCGCCTACTGCGGCTGCACTGTCTTCACGGTCAGCAGCGAAACATCCGTGTTGCTGCAGGCCGAAAGGCCGGTTGCCTTGACGAACACTGCCTGGAACGAGTGCGGCGGGTAGACGCGCAGGCCGTCGGCGGGCACGATCGTGCAGTTGCTCTCGAGCTGGGCGTTGACGATCTTCAACGGGGCCTGCACGACCCCGCCCGGCTGAAGCGTGTTCTGGACGATTGAGCTCGAAGTGTCTTCGGTCGCTGCCGCACCGAGCTGCGTGCCGTTGCCGTGACCGACGAACGATACCCCTGGGAAGCCGTGAAGCTCACAGGGCGTCGACCCGGTGTTGGTGAACAGGATCGGAACGAGTTCGCTGCCGGCCGCGCCGTTGGGCTGCCCGAGGGTGACTGAAAGCTGACCGACCGCGCAGCGCGCGACGGCCGGCGTGGCTGTCGATGTTGACGTCGGGCTCGTGCTCGGTGTCGCCGGCGCGCTCGTCACCGGTGAGCTGCTCGGCGGCACCGGCAACGCGTTGTTCTGCAGTGCAACCACAACGACAGCCGCGATCAGCCCAAGCAGAATCACCGCAAGGATCACGAACGTGATGATCAGACCGGTGCGGCGCGGGCTCTTGGCCGCGGCACCCGCCGGAGGTTGGACGCTCATTGCTCATTCCGTTCTGTCGGTGAACGCCGGAGCGCTTTGTGAAGGCCAGTATGGCGTGCGGACCGTCCGCGCTCCCGACAGCACGCCCGCGAACGTCGAAATTCGCCCCGATCAGTAAGATTGTCTGCGGCGGGAATCCCCCTGTTTTCACCCGGATCATTGGAGCAGTATGGCCGAGCAATCGCGTCTCGATTCCGTCATCACCCTCGCGCAGCATCGCGGGTTCGTGTTTCAGGCGGGCGAGATCTACGGTGGCTCGCGGTCCGCATGGGACTATGGACCCCTCGGCGTTGAACTGAAGGAGAACATCAAGCGCCAGTGGTGGCGTTCGATGGTCACCAGCCGTGACGACGTAGTCGGCCTGGACTCCAGCGTGATCCTGCCGAAGCAGGTCTGGGTCGCGTCTGGGCACGTCGGGGTGTTCTCCGACCCGCTCGTTGAGTGTCTCCATTGCCACAAACGATTCCGCGAAGACCACCTGATCGACGCGTTCGAACTGAAGAAGGGCCGCGCCCCGAAAGACGGCATGGCCGAGATTGTCTGCCCGAATTGCGGTACCCGTGGCCAGTGGACGCCGCCGCGCGAATTCAACATGATGCTCGAGACACACCTTGGCCCCGTTCAGGATGACTCGAGCCTGGTGTACCTTCGCCCCGAGACCGCTCAGGGCATCTTCGTCAACTTCGCCAATGTGCTTCAGACGGCACGGATGAAGCCGCCGTTCGGCATCGGCCAGATCGGTAAGAGCTTCCGCAACGAAATCACGCCGGGCAACTTCATCTTTCGCACCCGCGAATTCGAGCAGATGGAACTCGAGTTCTTCGTCGAGCAGGGCACGGATGAGGAGTGGTTCGACTACTGGATCGACCGGTCGTGGGAGTGGTTCGTGGACCTCGGGATCGATCCGGAGAACCTGCGCCGCTATGAGCATCCGAAGGACAAGCTGTCGCACTACTCGAAGCGCACGATCGACATCGAGTACCGGTTCGCTTTCGTCGGCGGTGAGTGGGGCGAACTCATGGGCGTTGCCAACCGCACCGACTTCGACCTGACGACGCACTCCAAGCACTCGGGCAAGGACCTGTCGTTCTTCGATCAGGGCAAGAACGAGCGTTGGGTCCCCTATGTGATCGAGCCGGCGTACGGCCTGACGCGTGCGCTGATGGCGTTCCTCGTCGACGCGTACCACGAGGAAGAGGTGCCGAACGCGAAGGGCGGTGTCGACAAGCGCACCGTGTTGAAGCTCGACCCGCGCCTGGCGCCCGTCAAGGCGGCCGTGCTGCCGCTGTCGCGCAACGAGAAACTGTCCCCGCTGGCCCGCACGGTCGCGCACGAACTGCGTCAGTCCTGGAATGTCGACTTCGACGACTCGGGAGCGATCGGACGGCGCTACCGCCGCCAAGACGAAATCGGCACCCCGTTCTGCGTCACTGTCGACTTCGACTCGCTGGACGACAACGCGGTCACGGTGCGCGACCGCGACACCATGCAGCAGGATCGGGTGCCGATCGACGGCTTGCACGCCTACCTTGCCGAGCGGCTTCGAGGAGCGTAACCGCCGCGTTGCAGCCTGGGCACTGGCGTGCCAGCGATAGCGTCACGGCATGCCAGCGATAGCATCACGGCATGCCAGCGATAGCATCACGGTATGACTGAGCTGTCGCGTCGGCACGTCCTCACGTACGGTGCGGCGGGCGCGGCGGGGTTGCTGCTGGCTGGATGCGCTCCGACGAAACCGGCGCACACACCGACCCACACGGCGACCCCCGTCGGCCCACCCGACTGGAGCGCGCTGGCTGGCTCGCTGGCCGGCAAG
>DATCDQ010000101.1:0-2788 GCA_036510655.1 Microbacteriaceae bacterium
TCGACCAGGCTCGCCACCAGCTGCCGGTCCACCGTCGGCGCCGACAGCGGCGGCTTCTGCTCTCGTTCCTCAACTGCTATCGCCACGCGCGTCCCGGCTCCTTCCGACACGGCCTGCTCGACCGCCTCAACCTGCATGCTCCTCTCGTACCTCCTTGATCGGAGTTACACCGTTCAACGTACAGTCCCAGCCGACGAGCAATGGATTTGCCGTTGCTGCGCTGGTGCTTGGTGTGAGCGGTTTTCTCTTGATGGTTATTCCGTTGTTCATCGGCTGGGTGCTCGGCGGCATCCCGGATGTGCTTGCCGTGATCTTCGGTGTTCTCGGCATGGTTCGTGCACGCAAGGTTGACGGTCGCGGGCTTGTGCCGGCGCTGATCGGCCTCAGTTTGGCTGTCGTGAGTCTGGGGAGCGTGTCGTTCGGCGCAGGGTCGAGTTGGTAGTGACTCGTTGTGCAGATGCGCCGTGACGCCGACGGTACCGCCGCCCGGTGTCGAGGCATAGCCTGGCTACGCAATCGTTGCCAGCCGAAGGAGCAATCGTGACAGAGGAGTTCAGCGATCAACATCGCACCATTCTCGAGACAGTACCGGTGCCGCCAGGGGCGCTGATCGAGACCGAAGCCGCGGTGTACGAGCACGTCGGCGCATCCGGTGAACGAACCGAGCTCGAGGGCTATCTGGCGTATGACGCTTCGCTGACCGATCCGCGCCCCGCAGTTCTGATCATTCACGACTGGACCGGCGTCGGCCCAAACGTGCAGCTGCGCGCTCAGATGCTCGCACGGCTCGGCTATGTCGCGCTTGCGGCGGACGTCTACGGCAAGGGGGTGCGGCCGACGGGGGACGCGGCATCCGCCGAGGCTCGCAAGTATTATGCCGATCTGCCGCTATTGCGCGAGCGGGTGCAGGCCGGGTTTCAGCGGCTGGCGGCCGATCCGCGCGTCGACCCTTACCGCATTGCGGTGATCGGCTACTGCTTCGGTGGGAGCGCAGCGCTGGAACTCGCGCGCATGGGCGCGCCGCTGCGCGGGGCCGTCTCGATTCATGGTGGTTTAACGGTGCACGAGCCGAGCGACGCATCCGCAATTCGTGCGTCGTTGCTGGTGCTGACCGGCGCCGCGGACCCGGTCGTGCCTGACGCAGCGCTCGCGGCGTTCAAAGACGAACTGCGCGCGGTGCCCGCGATCGACTGGCAGATCGTCAGCTACAGCGGTGCGCCGCACGCGTTCACGGTTCCGGGCAGCGACCGGTATCGCCCCGTGGCGGATGCGCGCAGCTGGCGCGCGCTCGTCGACTTCCTCGCCGAGGTACTTGCGTAGCGCACCTGCTCGGGTGAAAGGCTCGGCTGGTTCCTGATATAGTCTTCAGGTTGGCTGATTCAACACGACACTGATGGCCAGCGCCGATCGCGCCCGTAGCTCAACGGATAGAGCATCTGACTACGGATCAGAAGGTTGGGGGTTCGAATCCCTTCGGGCGCACCGAGAGAATCCTTCCTGTCAGGTTGAAAGACCTGGTGGGGAGGGTTTTGTGATCTCTGGACAGGGGCAGGCGAGGAGCCTGAAATGTCCGAGAATTCGATTGAGGAGCCATTAAAGGGCCATAAACCCCTACTCCGAGCGGGTTTGTGCAGTACGGCCGATGGTCGTCCTGGAGTACCGCGGAGTGGTGCGGTGGCGGCGCGGTTCTGTGCCGTACCTGACCTGCATGGCCGATACCGTTGGGTCGAAACCGTCTTCGCAGTTGGAGCGGCTGCTGACCATCGAGGAGCTGTCCGAGTACCTCGGTGTGCCCGTGCGCACTCTCTACGACTGGCGAGTGGATGGCCGCGGGCCCAAGGCGCTGCATGCCGGACGGGTGCTGCGGTACCCGGAGAGCCGAGTGCGAGCGTGGATCGAGGCGAACCTCGATGACTGAGCAGCCAGCGGAGGCCCGTGTCGGCGAGTACGTGGGGTGCCGGCGATGACGCGGCCGGTGCAGCCCCTGGGCACGTTCGGTGTGATCACGGTGACACGGGTGGGTAACGGCTTTCTCGCCGCAACGCGTTATCGCGACTTCGACGGCGGCTACCGCCGGGTGAAGAAGACGGGGCGGAGTGCACGGGCGGCCGAGAACGCGTTGAAGGCGAAGATTGCCGAGTCGGGGGAGCGCTCGCGCAGCGGCGACCTTGACCGGTGGGCACTCCTGGAGGAGGTCGCCGAGCTGTGGCGTGAGGAGGAACGCGCCAGCGAACGGATTGCTCCACAGACGATGGACAAGTACGAGGACGTTCTGCGGGGCATCGTCCTGCCCGCGCTGGGCTCACTGCGGCTGGGTGAGCTCACGGTCGGCACGGTGGATCGTTTCTTGAAGAAGATCGCACAGAATCGGCCGGCGCAGGCCAAACATTGCAAGGTCGTGCTCTCGCATATCCTGAGTTTGGCGGTCCGTCATGATGCGATCCCCGTCAATCCGGTCCGTCAGGTCGGCCGGCTGCGTCGCAGTCACACGGACGTTCGCGTCGCCAGCCTGGATGAACTCCTGGCAATGCGCGAAGCGATCACCTGCTGGCGGCGCGGTGCGGGCGAGCCGGGTGTTGCGCGTCTCGTGGGGTGCCGATGAGCGCGGCGCGTCCGGTGACGACCAGGTTTTGGTGGACCGGATTTTATTTGAGAGCGTCGGCGGCGTCAGGCTGACGATGTCCGGATAGACGAACGGCCCGGCGTGTGATGTTTGCTGCATCACGCTGGGCCGTTCTAACGCGTAAAGGCCGCGCTGATGCTCACGGTAAGTCATGATGTTGTTCCT
>DATCDQ010000102.1:0-9645 GCA_036510655.1 Microbacteriaceae bacterium
GCCTGATTGCCGTCGCGCAGGTCGACGGCGCACCACCGCGGGGACACCGTGATGCGGTTGTCCGGCCAGGTGCGATCGGGCAGGTTGACGGTGATCTGCTCGTGGTACGGCCGATATTTGTGGATCGGCATGGCGCTGGGCGTCTGAGTGTTCTTCATGGTTTTCGAATCTCCTCGCGAATGCTGCTATCAAAAAGCTGCTGTCAAAAAGCCGCTATTAAAGGCCACTGACGAACTCCGCGACGAGGGAGGCCTGGAAGTTAGGACCCGTCGCGGCAGCTAAGGAGGAGCACACCGTGGAACACAGTTTGAGAATAACACCATGTTCCGGCGTCTGCATACCAGCGGCGACACCCTACGAGCGCATCAAGCGCGCTGCCTGCCGCACACTCAGACCCGGAAGGTAGGAGCGAACCAATGCGAGGCCGATTCGCGGGAGCGCAATCGGGTCGGGGTATGCCATCAGCAAGGGGCGCAGCTGCGGGTGGAACTTTCTCTTGAAGCGCAGCAGGGATCGGAATCCGTAGACCGGCTCCAGAGCGCCGCTGAGCGTGCCGAGGAACCGATCCGTCGCGCTGCCTTCGCCGTCTGCCGGCGTAACAGAGTGTGCCAGCGGTGCGGCGGACAGGCTCATGAACGTTGCGCCGTGCTCCCGCATGCGTTCAGCGGCTTGCGCGATCAGGAACTCCATGACCCCATTCATGCCACCGGACCGGCGTCGCATGAAGTCCAAGGTCCAGCCGACGACCTCCCCATCCCGGAACGACGGCAGCCAGCTTGTGATGCCCTGCACCATTCCGGCCTCGTCGATGGCCAGCATCAAGGCGACATCCGGGTCGCGCAACTCGTCGATTCCGCCGAGCGTGAAGCCCATCTCCGGCAGCTGCTTCTCCGCGATCCATTCCTCGGAGATCTCAGCGAGTTGCGTAGACACGCTGAGCGGCAATTGCGCATGACGCGTCCATTCCGCCCGAAGACCCGCACGCGACGCCCGGTTGATCGACGTGCGGATGTCTTGCATGCTCTTGCCTGTCGTGCTCCAGTCCGCCGGGATCACCACTGCCTCTTCCGCCACGACGAGGGTGCCCCACCCCATCGATTGGAAAATCGGCTGCAGTTCTGCATCGACGCTGTAGAAGACGGGAACCCAGCTGTTGTCGTCACAGAAGCGTGCGAACCGGCCGATGATCTCCGCTGTCGGCTCGCTGGTTCCGAACGGACCGCCCGTCGTCACCGCAACGCCGCCGCGCACTCGGTACGCCACAGCACCGGTGCCAGCCGGATCGAACCAGTACGAGTTACCCGCCCAGGTTGTCATGAACGACAGCGGGTCGCCTCCACCCTCGATCAGCATGCGGCGAGCACGCGCGGCATCGCCGCCGCGTGCGCCCTGTGCGCGCCCCACCAACGGACCGATCGACGCGAGGAAGATCACCAGCCACAGCGCCGGCCCGACACCGTGATATACAACCCAGCCCGCCGGAGTGGCGGGAAGAAAATTGGGAATCTCACGGTGCAGGAAGGCCACAGGGAGAAAGCGCTCGACGACATCCGCCAAGAGGTCGAAAATCGTGAGCGGCCGGCTAAAACCGATGTTGCGCAACGACCAACCGACACCGACATAGATTGCAGCCAGCGCGACGGCGCCACCTGCGACGATCACCAAGTACCGCGCGACACTCCGACGCGACGGCAGCACAGTGAAATTGCGACGGAATACCGCCAGCAGTACCGCTATCGCGGCCGGAATCGCCACAGTTGCGGTCAGCGACAGCGTCAGGCCCCAGTAGTGCACGTTCAGGCTGGGCACGACGTATGGCAGCCCAGAGCGCGGGAGGAATCCGAAATAGTAGGCGGCAAGCAGCGCCTCGCCACCGTTCATCACGATGCCGAGCCAGACGGCGAAGCGGCGCCCGAGCAAGAGCCCGAATGCGACCAGCAACAGCGTCAAGAGGGGCAGGATCGACAGGATGACAGGGCCAGCACCGGTGATCCGTTCCAGAGTGAGGTTGTGAGCACACACACTGCTCACGGCCAACGCTCTGCAGTCGTCGAGCGGCGACTCAGTGCCGGATCCCCCGCTGTTCATCAAGAGCGCGACGGGCGCGAGCAATCCGAGCCGGGAGCGCGTGAACAGGGCGATCGCCGGCCCGATGGCTGTCACGGCAATAACGGATGCCATCAGCACCCGGACCTCGTGGTGCGAACTGCGCACCCAACCGTGCACCCGTGCCGGCGGCCGAAGCAGCAGGCCGAGTCCCCAACCGGCCGCGACCGCGAAGGCACGATAGAGGTCGGCCGGTTGCCCGGAATAGAGCACAAGCATCAGGGCCACGACAACCGTCAGAACCCGGATGCGCCGACGAACCAGCGCGGTCGTGAACGCGCTGGCCGCCATCAGGGTTCCGGCGATTGCCACGGTCGGGTCGACGGTCAGCAGCGTGCGCACGCCGTGTTGCCAGAACGCGTCGCCACTCGAGGTCAACACCTGGGCGAACACGCCGAGGACGGTGCCGACGCAGGCAGTGACAGCGAACGCGAGCACCGTGCGCCACGTGCCCATCGCACGTTCGGCCATCCCGATCAGTAGATACGCAAGAACGATCACAACGATCAGGTCGACGATTCCGCGACTGAGGAAGACCGCGGTGATCGGGCTCCACCAGTGACCCCAGAGTGCGAGTGGAAGGTACCCGGTCGCCAGCGCACCGATGGAGCCCGGTGCCCTGCCGAAGATCGAGCCGGCGGCGAGTGCCGTGACAAGCAGCAGCACGGCGACCAGCAAAGTGAATGGCTCACCACGAACACGGCGGAGCAGAAACCGGCCGAACCGCGCTTTCCGCGACGTTCGAGCGCCCGCAGCGGCCGTTTCCGCCATCAGCGTCCCCCCGTCTTCACAGCCCTATCTTCACAGACACTGCGAGAACAACACTGCCTCACAGGCCCATTCGATCCGCCAGCGTCGGCAATGCGGACTTCATGACGTAACGCACCGTGTTCCAATCATGTGAGGAACCCGGTACAGAGATCCACTGCGTCGTCATGCCTGCCGCAGTCGCAGCGGCCATGGTCGTGCGCTGGAAGGCCGTGTACTTCGCGTCCTTGCTTCCGACACCGAAAATCGCAAACGAATGGGAATACGGAGCATTCTCTTTCATTACCGTGATCGGCTTCGCCTGATCGTAGGCGGCGACGGATCCATGGAAGGCCTTGGCCACGGTATCGGCGCCGATCGTCGGCTCCAATTCGCCGGAGATGCTCAGAATAGAGCCGAACAGTGTCGGGTCTGCGGCCCCGAATTGCATGGCGCAGGTCGCGCCCTGCGAAAATCCGGCAACCGCCCACTCGGATGGGCCGGTAGCGACGTGCAGATGAGAGTTGATCCAGCGTGGGACATCGACGGTCAGGTAGGTCGCCGAATTCCCCAGCGGCGAGTTCACGCACATCGGATTCTGGCCGGCGTTCCCCAGCTGATCGGGGACGACCACGATCGGCGCCAGCCCGTGATGCTGCGCCGCGTAGGCGTCCAGCACCACTTCTGTGCGTCCGAGTGTGAACATTTCAGCAGGGAAGCCCGGCTGGCCCGACATCATCTCGATGACGGGCAGGGCGGGCGGATTCTTCGTCAGCGCTGCGGGGGGCAGATACACCTCGCCGTTGCGTGCTGCGAAATGCGAGGTCGTCGCGGGGATGTCGACTGAACGCACTTGACCCGTGCGCGGCATCCCCGTCGGTGCTTGCCAGACTGCGGCGAGATCCGCCTGCAGCGGTTCGGCATGCTGATCAAGCTGGTGCGCGCTCGCAGCCGGATACGGATTCGTGAACAGCACATCTCTCAGGTTCGGATACGCACCGAAGTCGACATTGATGCCGGCTGCAATTGTGGTCACGAACACTGCCACACCGACGACAGCGACCACCTTGCGCCACAAGCGCGATCGCCACAGGTTGACCACGGCAAGGCCGATGCCGGCACCGCCGAGCGTCACCCACATTGTGGTGACATCGGTGAGCGGCAACCCGAACGTGTCGAATACGTCACTCGTCAACCAAACGGCAAGATATCCGATGCCCCCGCCTGCAAGGACGCCGATCAGGGACGTCCGAATCCAGCGGCGAGTCGGCCTTCTGACGATCAGTGCGAGAACGAACGCAGCGGCGATCGCGTACAGCACGACCAGGAACGGTGCCCGATCGATGTGAACCGAAAGCAGCCAGGATGGCACGACGAACACTCCTTATTCAATGCAACGACTCATTATCGAAGGCGTTTCTGGATCACAGCGGACGGTAAGGGCGATGCAGGTGAACTCCCAGGAAGTCGCGATGACCACCACAGAAAGCAGATCGACCGGCGTCCGGATCAATCTGCAGCGAGTGCAGACACCGGCGACACCGATACGGCGCGGCGCGCCGGCGCGATCGCAGCGGTCAGCGCAAGCGCCGCGGCGGCGACTGCGGCGATCAGGAACACCAGCCACGGAATAGCCGGGGCGATCAGCCCTCCGCCGGGCAGCGATCCGAGCAAGGACTGCGCGCCCGCCCAGCCGTAAATCGTGCCCAGCACCAGGCCGGTGATCACCGACGCAACCGTCAGTTGTGCGCTTTCTGCGACGATCATGATCCGTGCCTGCCGTGCGCTGAAGCCGAGGGCACGCAGCAGCCCCAGCTCTCGCGTGCGCTGGAGAACGCTCAGTGACAGGTTGTTCACGACGCCGACGGCAGCGATCAGAGCGGAAAAACCGACCAGGATGCTGAAGACCGTCACCGTGACCGTGAGCACGGTGTTCACGCCGCTGCCCGCATACAGTCCGGGCTCCGCGCGCTGCGACGCGAGAATCGCGTTCTGAAAATCCTGCGCGGCTACCGCGAACATTGTGACGAGCGTCACACCGATGACAAGTCCGACACTCGTGCGCGCACTCCGCTGCGGATACCGGTGTGTGTTCGCGGCAGCAAGGCGCACCGGCGCGCTTGAGCCGAGCGCTCGGCCGACCGCATGGAGAACGGGTGGCATGAAGCGGTTAGACCCGGCAATGAGTCCGCCGAACGAGATCAGCCCGCCGAGCAGAGCGACCAGCATCCCGGCCGGTGACAGCATCCCGATCACGACACCGGCGATCAGCAACAGCAAACCTCCCCCGATCATGACGAGGGAGAGCACGAGACGAAGGTGCGAGCCGGCACTCTCCTCACGAGAGGCGGGAGCGCTGGCGGCAATCGCCTGCAGTGGGCTGACCGAAAGAACGCGATGCGAGCCGATCCATGAGGCGCACCACGTGGTCAGCACGACCACAACGGCCGGCACCAGGATGACCGGGCTCAGATACGCGTACGGCAGGTCCGGCAGCAGCCCGATGCCGATCAGCACCCGCACGCCGACGGCAACGATGGCGATGCCCGACAGTGCGCCGGTGAGAGCGCCGATAATGCCGACCGACAGCCCCTCACGCGCGACGGAGCGGCGCAGCGTGCGGGAGCTCGAACCGATCAGCCGATAGAGCGCCAGAGTGCGCGTGCGACCGGCGACGATGGTGGCGAACGTGTTGGTGATGACCAATGCGCCGACATAGACCGCGATCACGATGAAAACGGCGGCCACGAGAATCAAATCGAGCTGAACGGAACCATGCTCCGATAGCCTCGACCGATCGATGGACGTTGACAGCACACCAGTGCCGAGCAGGAGAATGACGCCGAACGCCGAACTCAGCGCCGCGACGAGGATGCTGGAACCGTGTCCGCGACGCACCATCCGCACGGTCACGCGACTGACTCCAAGCTCAGCATGAGTTCTGAGATCCTGGTCGGTGTCGACCTGCCGGTTTCGTGTGCCACCGCACCGTCCGCGAGGAACACGATCCGATCGGCATAACTTGCCGCTATCGGATCGTGCGTGACCAGTGCGATGCTCTGCCCGTATTCAGTGCAGGAGGCCGCCAGCAAAGCGAGCACCTCGCGGCCGCTGCGGGAATCGAGATTGCCGGTCGGCTCATCGGCGAAGATCAGCTCGGGTCTCGTCGCGAGTGCGCGGGCGATCGCCACGCGTTGCTGCTGGCCGCCGGAGAGCGCATGCGGGCGATGCCGCAGGCGATCACGCAGCCCAAGTGAATCGATCAACTGATCGATCCACGCCGCCTCCGCGGTCGTCGGTCGCCGTCCGTCGAGCTCGAACGGAAGCGTGATGTTGGCGAGCACGTCGAGTGTCGGCACCAGATTGAACGCCTGGAACACGAATCCAACCCGGCGCCGGCGCAACAACGTCAACTCGGAGTCGCCGAGCGCGGTGATCTCGGTGTCGCCAAGCCACGCCCGGCCGGAGGTCACGGAGTCGAGCCCTGCCATGATGTGCATGAGCGTCGACTTCCCAGACCCGGACGGGCCCATGATGGCTGTGAATCGCCCCCGTTCGATTCCGAGCGACAGTTCGTTGAGTGCAATGACGTTTCCGTCAGCGCGACCCGTGCTGGATCTTCGCGAAGGCGTGGCTGAAGGCCCACGGACCCTGTACGACACCGGAGCAGGTGTTCGAACCGACCGTGCCCGGGCAGTTTCCGTTGTCCCGCTGCAACGCCCAGAAACTGACCATGTTCACGTGCGCGTGCGAGGCCCAGGCGATGAACTGTGCGGCCTGGGGAACCGTCAGTGTCTCTTCAGGTCCGAAGTCGTCGATGCCGTTCATCTGGATGATGCCGACCTTGCGCCAGAGTTGCTGCTGCGGGCTTGTCGGATCGATGGTCTGGTGCAACTGGCTGACGAGCCCCGCGGCGGCGTGCTCCGCATCCGTCACCATGTTGTGGGTGAGTCCATCCCAGTAGTCGAACGTCATGACGTTGACTGCGTCGATGCGGGCGTGATGAGCTGCTGCTGATTGCAGAACGGCGAGCCCAGTCGGCGCGAGCCCGTTCGGCGTCGACGGCAGTGTGTACGCGATCGACACGTTCCGGTGCTGTTGCGTGGCCCAGTTCTGTAATTCGACGATCGCCTTGTTACGGCGATCGATTCCGGCGAGGTTCGACAACGAGTCGACCTCGATATCGAAGTCCAGTCGCTGCACTTTGTATGTCGTGATCACGTTCTCGTATGCGAGTGCGATCTTGTGCACGTCGGTGCAGCTGTCCGCGATCTCGGTGTTGGTCGTGTCTGCCGCGTACCCGCCGAACGACGGGATGACGTCACCTCCTGCGCGTCGGATCGCGTTGATCTGGTCGCCGTAGCTGGCGCTCGAGATCGGCATTGCGGTGTTGCCGGCCCAGTAGACGATACATGAGCCGGGTGCATCCGTCTGCAGGAATGCCAATGACAGGTACTTCGACCCCGATTGGTTGGACAGCGCGGCGAGGTTGCCCACCTCCGTGACGTCGACGTACGGAGCCGAAAATTGAGGAGGGAGCGGCGACGGCGACACGATTCCGCCCGGTGCCGCGGCGAGAGCTGACGAATGGGCGACGCCCCCACCGGGCACTGGCACATTGGCGGGGACTGACGCATTGGCGGGGACGGCGAGTGCAACGGCGCTCAGGGCCGCTGCAGCAAGTCCGAGGCCGATCGAGAATGAACCACGTTTCATCGACAACTCCATTGTCTATTTAGCACTATTGTTTGTTAGCCCTACTAACTATCAAACTGAGAGTACTGCTGCCGTGACCCCCACACAAGGGGCAAATTGGGGGTCAGCGAACCAGCCCGTGCTCGAACGCGTAGACGACCAGCTGCACGCGATCCCGCAGGCCCAACTTGGCCAGGATGCGGCTGATGTGGGTCTTGACCGTGGCCTCGCTGAGGAACTCACCGCCCGCGATCTCGGCGTTGCTGAGCCCGCGGGCAGCCAGAGCGAAGATCTCGCGCTCACGCGCAGTCAGGCCGTCGAAGGCAACGGGAGCCGGCACCGTGACGTTCGCTGCGAAGTGCTCGAACAGCTCCCGTGTGGCGCCGGCGGCGATGACGGCGCTGCCCGCATGCACGGTGCGGATCGCAGCGAGCAGGAACTCGGGATCAGCATCTTTCAAGACGAATCCGCTCGCCCCGGCTCGGATCGCACGCGCCGCAGCCTCATCGAGATCGAACGTCGTGAGAACGATGACCCGCGGTGCACTCACCGAGCGCCGCGCTGCGGAGGCGAAGATCGCCTGGGTCGATGCAATCCCATCCATCACGGGCATCCGTATGTCCATCAACACGATATCGGGCTGCGCAGACTCGACCATCGCGACGGCGTCAACGCCGTCACCGGCTTCGCCGACGAACTGCAAGTCCGGCTGTGAGGACACCAACATTCGTATGCCTGCGCGAAACAGCGCCTGATCGTCGACCAGGCCCACCCGGATCGGTGAGGTGGTCATTCAGGCTCCTTCACTCCGTGCACTGTGGCTGTAGGTACCGATGCATCAACGACGAACGCCCCACCGCTGACGACGGCCGTCAACGCTCCGCCGGCGAGCGCCGCGCGCTCGCGCATCCCCGGAACACCGTGGCCGAGCGTGCCTGCCGCCCGGCCACGGTCGTCCTGACCGGCGCGCCCGTCGCGCTCGGCGAGTTCGTTCTCGATGCGCAGGTCGACGCGTTCGCTCTGCCAGTCCATCTGCAGGCTCACCGGGCCTGCGGGCCGCCCGTGTCGCAGCGCGTTGGTCAACCCCTCTTGCGCGATGCGAAAGAGCGCGAGCTGTGCGGCCGCGCCAACCGTGCGCCGCTGCCCGGCGTCCGTGCGCGTCACGTGAAGCCCGGCCGCCGTCAACTGTTCGATCAGATGGTCGAGGTCGTCGAGGCCGGGCTGCGGCCCTGCCAACTCGTCATGTCTCAACTCAGCAAGGAGCATACGCACGTCCCCGAGCGCGTCTCTCGCCGTCGACGCGATCTGCTTCAACGCCTCATCGACGGAGTCCGGATCAGTGCGCCTGGCATAACGTGCGCCGTCCGCCTGCGCGATCACGACTGCGAGAGAATGCGCGACGACATCGTGCATGTCTCTAGCGATCTTCGTGCGCTCCTGCTCAACGGCGACATCCGCGCGAGCGCGCTGCTCTTCATTCTCGGCCTGGCGCAGTGCCCGACGACTCTCCCCCGCACGACGCCAGGTGCGTGCCAACAGCCCCAAGAGCCACGAGACACCCAAGACCGACAACGACGTGATGAGGAGGAATCCGAACTCCAGCGCGAGCGACCCGGCCTGCCGCAGTGTCACAGCCCTGTAGCTGACCTCGAGAGTCGAATACAGCGTGAGGTAACCGGCTGCGACAAGGGAGCCGAGCCCGACCGAGGCCAAACCGGCCCAACGCGTGATCGAATCGCCGTACGCTGCGCTCGCATACAGGACCGCGAGCACGGCAACATCACTGACCTGCGTTGAAGCGCCCGTCAGCATCTGCGTGATCGCCGCGACCCAGGCAAGGCCGAGAGCAACGGAAGGTGACAGCCGACGAAGGGCGAGCGCTGCCGCGAACACGACGACAGCGACGATGTGCACACCGGATTGCGAAACGATGACGAGGCATCCGAACAGGAACACGATTGCGACGACGATGTCGACCGTGAGTTGCGCCGGCTTCACGGATCGAACGAGGACCGAATGGTCGTCATCCGCATCCGCCGACGGCGTCCCGCTGGGCGTGGCCAGCCAGACCAGTAGCGAGGGCAATTCAGCGCCCAC
>DATCDQ010000103.1:0-60191 GCA_036510655.1 Microbacteriaceae bacterium
GCGCCCAGCTGCGCGCGCTTCGTTCCGCGACAGCAACTCGTGGGCAGGGCGTTTTTCGTGGCGCTGCCCTTTGGGCGCTTCGGGCCCGTCCGGTAGATCACAGGGCGGTCGGGTAGCAATGCGGGGCGGTTGCCGCTCTACTGAGCTGCCGCGCGGCGCTTGCGCGCATCCGCCCGCATTCGAAGGAGCGCGACGATGCCGCCGCCGATCAGCGCCCCAGCAGTATTGGCGATGACATCGCCCACCGAGGCGAACCGTTGTGGCAGAAAGAACTTCTGGAACAGCTCGATGCCGACGGACAACACGAACCCTGCGGCCACCGATGTCCACCACAGGCGTGGTGTCGCGTAGAGCGCGATCAGTGCACCGAACGGCACGAACATGATCACGTTGGCAGCCGACTCGACGAAGTCGTAGTCCAGCCATGCCGGCATTCCGGCACCGTGCAAGACGCTCAGCGTTCGGGCGAGTTGCGCGTCGAACGGGCGATCGACCGGTGTCGGCCAGAATGCGATCGTCAAGATGATCACCAAACACGCGGCGAGAACCCAGCGAGTGATGATGCGCGCGCGAGGATTCACGGGGTTAGAGCCTACTGGGCTTGGCGGCGTGATGAATGTGCGGTTCGCTCATTATGTTCTGGTTGAATAGCGGAATGTCCCAAGCAGCAGAAACCAGGCGATCCGCGCGCCATCATCGCCGGACCCGCAAGCGCCTGGTCGCACGCTGGTGGTTCTGGGCCATCATCGTTGTCCTGCTTGCGATCATCGCGGCCGTCGCATGGGTCGGGGTGCGCGGGCTTCAGGCCAAGAAGGACCTCGAGGCATCCATTCCGTTGGCGTCGACGGTGAAGACGCAATTGCTCGCTCAGGATGTGGCAGGAGCACAGCGCACACTCAAGACGCTGACACCGAAGGTGGAGGATGCCAAGAAGCTGACCAGCGACTTCGTGTGGCGCACGGCCGAGCTGGTTCCGGTACTCGGCAGCAACCTGACCGCGATGCGCAAGCTGGCGGATGCGACGGACCTCGTCGTCAACGGAGCAGTGAAACCGTTGCTGACGGTCGCGGACCTCCTGAACCCCACTTCCTTCAAGCCGGTCAACGGCGCCATCAACATCGCGCCGCTCAGCAAGGCGATTCCGGCGTTCAAGCAAGCGGATGCTGCGCTCCAGACCGCGGTCACCGAAGCGAAAAGCATCGACACCGGTTCGACCATCGGCCAGGTCGCCGCCGCCAAAACCAAGTTCGTCGGACTACTGGACCAGATCGCGCCAACCGTGAGCACGCTGAACACGGTCGTGCCGCTGCTGCCACGCGCGCTCGGCGCTGACGGGGCGCGGCACTACGTCGTCGTGTTCCAGAACACGGCGGAAATGCGCGCTCTGGGCGGCACGGTACTCTCCAGCACATTGGCCACGGTCGACAACGGCAAGATCTCGATGAGCCAAACCGTGCCGGCCGGCAAATACAACCACTACGGTCAATCCGTCATCCCGGTGCCCGACGGGGTCGAGCAAATATACGGCGCGACGTTCGGCACGTTCATCGCCAATGCCACCGTGCGGCCGAGCTTCGAATCGACCGCTGAGATCACCAAGGTGATGTGGAAGGACCAGTTCGGGGTGAACATCGATGGCGTCATTTCCATCGACCCGACAGCGCTGAGCTACGTGATGCGCGCGCTCGGGCCGGTTCCGATCGCCAGCGGTGACGTACTCACGAGCGGGAACCTCGTCTCATTGCTGCTCAATCAGGTCTACCTGCGCTACCCGAAGGATGGCGCGGCGCAGGATGCGATCTATGCGGAGTCCGTTGACGCCGTTTTCGCGCGACTGTCAGCCGGACAGGTCGACCCGAAAGTTCTCTTGGCAGCGGCAACCCAAGGCTGGAAGGAGCACCGTCTGCTCTTCTGGAGCGCCGACGCATCCGAACAGAAGCAACTGGAAGGCGCGGATCTGAGTGGGTCGCTGCCGATCAGCGACGCCCACACCGATCGCGTTGGCGTGTTCTTTCAGGATGCCATCGGTTCCAAGATGGACTTCTACCTCAAGCAGTCCGTGACGCTCGCGCAAGCCCAATGCCGCAGTGACGGCAAGGAGAACTATCGTGTGACCGTCACCATGACGAACACGGCGCCTGCCAATGCCGCGGACACGTTGGGCCCGGCGATTTTGGGCACGTACGAGCGCGAGCGCATCCCGCCCGCGGTGCTGAAGCTGCACCTGATGCTGTATGCGCCGCCGGGTTCGACCATTTCGGCAGCGACCGTTGGTGGCGCGGCCGTTCCGGTGACGCCGTACCACGACACGACGTATCCGGTTTCGATGATCACGACCCAGTTCCCACCCGGCGCCAGCCAGACGGTGACGTTCGACGTCGTGGCAGGCACCGCGGGAACGAGAACGCTCGCGGCCCAGGTGACCCCGTTGATCTCTCCGACGCCGATCACGACAGCGAAGCTGAACTGTTCGACGGTGGCGAGCAAGTAGCGCACTCCTCCGTGGTCGGGTGGCGGCCGCCCGGTCGGTCGAGTAGTGCACGGGCGGGCGAACGCGCCCAGTCGGTCGAGTAGTGCACGAGCGCAGCGAATACGCGTATCGAGACCCGTACAGTGGCGCACTGGGTCTCGACACGTTCGTTCCTCGCCTACTCGACATCGAGGTGCACCGGGGAAACGAGCCGAGACTTTGCACCCGTCGTTGCCTTGCTTTGCCCGAGTGCGCCGGAGCGACAGAATAGGGGAGCGCCGGCATCCGGTCGGTAGGGACAGGGGGCAACAATGGCAGGATTCGATGACATCGCGAAGTCAGTTGGAGGCTTCGTCGAACAGAACCAGGACAAGATCGGTGAAGCGCTGAAAAGCGAGCAGGCCGAAGGGATCAGTGACAAGATCCTCGATGGCGCAGCGGATGCCGCGAACAAGGTCACTGGTGACAAGTTCAAGGATCAGATTGCTGGCGCCCGCGATGCAGCGGACAAGGCCGTCGGCAACGAGTAGTCGTTCCGTGACGGCTGACGTCGCCATTGAGAGGGGCCGCGCACGCTGTGCGCGGCCCCTCGCGCGTCGCGGGCTATATGTTCGCCCCGGCCGCGTGCCTTGGACCCCTCGCCTCGTGAGAGTGTCCGTTTCGGACGACCGCGCCATCTAGACCTGACGCGGTCGTCCGAAACGGACACTGTCGTCGTTGGTGCAGAGCGGTGCAGCGGCTTGCCCCAAGCATTCGAATTGACCTTACTTGTCCACAGAATGCGAAGCCTGCGCGGAATGTGCGTGCCCCATCGTGCACGCTGGCGGCGTGACAGGTATAGACGACGTGACATCCCGCATGTGGATTGGACGACAGCTCGACCTTGGCCCGCGCACGACGCGCTCGTTAAGTCGCGGAGTCTCCGCGTCCGAACTTGAACGTGTGCGCCGAGGCGTATTCCGGGCTCCCGACAAAGCAACGCAGAAGCAGGCCGATGCGCTGAGCGGACGCGAGCGGGCCGAAAAGAAACGGCAGCGCTTCCTTGAAGACGTCGTCGCCGTCATGGTGACACGAAAGCGGATGCCTGTACTTTCGCACCGGTCAGCCCTCGCAGTATGGGACCTTCCGGCATCGCGCGAGTGGCCGCACACCGTTGACATTCTCGTAGGCCAATCGTCGAACCTCCGCAGCAAGAATCGCGTGCGTGTACATAGAGACGAATACGGCGGTCACGACGTGGTCGAGCACAACGGATTTCTTGTCACAACACCGGTGCGAACCATCGTCGACCTGGCTCGCGACGGTGACTTCGAGGGAGCTGTCGTAGCTCTCGATCATGCGCTCAATCCACGACTCGCGTCTGCCATGCAGCTCGTCACCCGCGACGACGCTCGTGCTTGCCTTGCCGCCATGTCGTCATCGCGTGGTCGGGCTCTTGCCACGAAAGCCATTGAATTCGCGCGAGCGGAGGCCGGCTCTCCGGGAGAGAGTGTCAGTCGCATCGGCATCCACGTGTTGGGTTTCGCTGTTCCGGAGTTGCAGGTCAGGCACGCTTCGCCGCGAGGCGGGTACTACGAAACAGACTTCGAATGGATCGACTATCGACAGATCGGCGAGTTCGACGGTCTCGGCAAGTATTTGAAGGCATCCGTGCCACCGGGTAAAGATCCCGGCCAGGTCGTACACGACGAGAAAGTTCGCGAAGACGACCTGCGCGAGGAAGGCAATGGTGTCACGAGGTGGGGGTGGCAGGAAGTGCGTCACCTCCCGACCTTGCGGGCAAAGTTGCTTGGTGCCGGCATTCCGATCGTGCGTCGCCCGCTGCGGCTGCCGGACTTTCAGTGAGAGTGTCCGTTTCGGATGAGAGGGTCCGGGGGACTGGGCGCGCTCGTCCGAAACGGACGCTCTCGCGCATTACGGGGCGAACCTACGCGCGCTCGACGGGCGCGAGCCCGGCCGGCCGGAGGGCGCGACACGCCCGGGTTGCAACATGGGCAAATCTCTGACAGAATCTTCTAGTTCAACATTTCATTTGTCGGGTGCACCTGTGCCCGCGAATCGGATCACTGCCAGGCAGTGCATAGTCGCCCCAGACGATCAGCATCATCACGTTCAGCGTGATCGCGCTCATCGTCACCAGGGTTCAGGCTAGGCCGCGGGTAGCAGAACTCAGCTTAATCAACACTCGAGAAGACGTGGTTTTGTCACGTCTTCGTTCGGGCCCAAAGTCCTTGCGGATTCTGTGCCCGAAAAGCGTGTTGACACGGGCATTGACAGAAGAACAGTGGTGCGACACCTGTAGTGCCCATACGTTTCGCAACGCATGCGTCCAATGCGACAACGGTCGAAAGACCCGCGTTGTACGACGCCCGATAGAGAGAGAGTCCGACATGGCGGGACAGAAGATCCGCATTCGACTTAAGTCGTATGACCATGAGGTCATCGACACCTCGGCACGCAAGATCGTCGACACGGTCACCCGCGCGGGTGCAACCGTCGTTGGCCCCGTGCCGCTTCCGACCGAGAAGAACGTGATCTGCGTTATCCGTTCGCCTCACAAGTACAAGGACAGCCGGGAGCACTTCGAAATGCGCACCCACAAGCGTCTGATCGACATCATCGACCCGACACCGAAGGCCGTCGACTCGCTTATGCGCCTCGACCTTCCTGCCGATGTCAACATCGAGATCAAGCTGTAGGGGTACCGATGCTAAACGCAAACTTGTCTGCCACTGAGAACAAGACCGTCAAAGGCCTCCTCGGCACGAAGCTCGGCATGACCCAGGTCTGGGACGAGAACAACAAGCTCATCCCCGTCACCGTCATCGAGGTCGGCACGAACGTTGTGACCCAGCTCCGCACTCCTGAGCGCGACGGCTACAAGGCCGTGCAGATCGCCTACGGGCAGATCGACCCGCGCAAGGCGAACAAGCCGTCGACCGGCCACTTCGAGGCCGCCGGCGTCACGCCGCGCCGTCACCTCACCGAGCTGCGCACAGCGGATGCCGCTGGCTACAGCCTCGGTCAGGAACTGACCGCAGAGAGCACCTTCGAGCCCGGCGAGCGCATCGACGTCGTCGGCACCTCAAAGGGCAAGGGCTTCGCTGGTGTGATGAAGCGACACAACTTCAAGGGCGTCTCCTCGTCGCACGGTTCGCACCGTAACCACCGCAAGCCGGGCTCGATCGGTGCGTCTTCGACCCCGAGCCGCGTCTTCAAGGGCATGCGCATGGCGGGCCGGATGGGTGGCGATCGCGTAACCGTACTCAACTTGACCGTGCAGGCGATTGACGCCGAGAAGGGCCTGCTGCTGGTCAAGGGCGCCGTCCCAGGTGCCCGCGGTCGCATCGTTTTCGTTCGCAACGCAGTGAAGGGGGCGTAACACTCATGCCAGATGTAAAAGACACCGCCGCCGCTGACACGGCCACAACGCTGGATGTCATCGACGTCACGGGCGCGAAGGCCGGCTCTGTTGAGTTGCCCGCCGCACTGTTCGACGTGCAGGTCAACGTTCCGCTCATCCACCAAGTCGTCGTCGCTCAGCTTGCCGCTGCCCGCCAGGGCACGCACAAGGTCAAGAACCGTGGCGAGGTTTCCGGTGCAGGCCGCAAGCCGTTCAAGCAGAAGGGAACCGGTCGTGCCCGTCAGGGTTCGATCCGCGCCCCCCAGATGACCGGTGGTGGCATCGTCCACGGGCCAACGCCGCGCAGTTACGCACAGCGCACCCCCAAGAAGATGATCGCCGCAGCACTGCTCGGCGCGCTGAGCGATCGCGCCCGCGGCGCGCGCCTGCACGTCGTCGAGTCGCTCGCCCTCGGTGAGACCCCGTCGACGAAGGCCGTCATCACGTTGCTCGACCAGATCGCGACATCCCGTCACGTGCTCATCGTGCTTGAGCGCGGCGACGAGATCAGCGTCAAGAGCGTGCGCAACATCCCAACCGTCCACACGCTGACGTACGACCAGTTGAACGCCTACGACGTGCTGGTGAGTGACGACATCATCTTCACCCACGCAGCGATCGACGGTTTCATCTCGAGCAAGCGCGTTTCGACAAGCTCAACGACCGAAGCGACCGACGAGACCGACGCGACCGATAAGGAAGAGGTGGTCGCATAATGCCCGCCATCAACAAGGACCCGCGCGATGTCATCATCGCCCCGGTGGTTTCCGAGAAGAGCTACAGCCTGATCGACGAAGGCAAGTACACCTTCGTTGTCGACCCGCGCTCGAA
The DNA here is from genome assembly GCA_036510655.1 of Microbacteriaceae bacterium. Lineage (GTDB taxonomy): Bacteria > Actinomycetota > Actinomycetes > Actinomycetales > Microbacteriaceae > Rathayibacter_A. Next base: position 6,705 of record DATCDQ010000103.1, read on the forward strand.
CAAGACAGAGATCAAGCTCGCGATCGAGAAGATCTTCAAGGTCAAGGTCGCATCGGTGAACACGCTGAACCGTCAGGGCAAGGCAACCCGCACGAAGTTCGGGATCGGCAAGCGCAAGGACACCAAGCGCGCCATCGTCACGCTCAAGTCCGGCTCGATCGACATCTTCACGGCTGTCGGCTAGGGAGCATAAGGAATAACAATGGCTATTCGTAAGTACAAGCCCACGACCCCGGGTCGTCGCGGATCTTCCGTCGCAGATTTTGCGGAGATCACCCGCTCGACCCCGGAGAAGTCGCTGCTTCGCCCCCTCTCCAAGACCGGTGGCCGCAACAATCAGGGCCGCATCACCACGCGTCACATCGGTGGCGGCCACAAGCGTCAGTACCGCGTCATCGACTTCCGTCGCAATGACAAAGACGGTGTCGACGCCAAGGTCGCGCACATCGAGTACGACCCGAACCGCACGGCGCGCATCGCACTGCTGCACTTCGTGGACGGCACCAAGCGTTACATCCTGGCACCGAACAAGCTCTCGCAGGGCGACGTCGTCGAGTCGGGCGCGGGCGCGGACATCAAGCCGGGCAACGCCCTGCCGCTGAAGAACATCCCCACCGGTACCGTGATCCACGCGATCGAGTTGAAGCCGGGCGGCGGTGCCAAGCTGGCACGGTCTGCCGGCTCATCCGTTCGCCTCGTGGCGAAGGACGGCCCGTACGCGCAGCTGCGTCTGCCCTCCGGCGAAATCCGCAACGTGGATGCCCGCTGCCGCGCAACGATCGGTGAGGTCGGCAACGCGGAGCAGGGCAACATCAACTGGGGCAAGGCCGGCCGCAATCGCTGGAAGGGCATCCGCCCGACCGTTCGCGGTGTCGCCATGAACCCGGTCGACCACCCGCACGGTGGTGGTGAGGGCAAGACCTCCGGTGGACGCCACCCGGTCAGCCCGTGGGGCCAGAAGGAAGGCCGCACTCGCCATCCCAACAAGGAGAGCGACAAGCTCATCGTCCGCCGCCGCACCGCGTCCAAGAAGCGTAAGTAGGAGTCAAGAAGATGCCACGCAGTCTGAAGAAGGGCCCCTTCGTCGACGAACACTTGCTTCGCAAGGTGATCTCGGCGAATGAAGCCAGCAGCAAGAACGTGATCAAGACCTGGTCACGTCGCTCGATGATCGTCCCGGCCATGCTGGGTCACACCATCGCAGTGCACGACGGTCGCAAGCACATCCCGGTGTTCGTCACCGAGTCCATGGTCGGACACAAGCTCGGCGAGTTTGCCCCGACCCGCACCTTCCGCGGTCACGTGAAGGACGACAAGAAGGGTCGTCGCCGCTAAGCGCGGGGACGAAAAGGAGGAGAAAGAAATGGTGGAGTCGATCGCACGCGTGCGTCACATCCGCGTTACGCCTCAGAAGGCCCGTCGCGTCGTCAACCTGATCCGTGGCAAGCAGGCCGTCGAGGCCCTGGCCATCCTGAAGTTCGCGCCCCAGGGAGCGAGCGAGCCGGTATACAAGCTCGTCGCATCCGCAATGGCAAACGCGCGAGTCAAGGCCGACAATTCGAACACCTACCTGGATGAGCAGGACCTGTACGTGAGCCAGGCATTCGTCGATGAGGGAACAACCCTCAAGCGTTTCCAGCCCCGCGCCCAGGGACGCGCATTCCAGATTTTGAAGCGCACCAGCCACATCACGGTCGTTGTCTCAACACCGGAGGCGGCCGAAGAAGTTGCTGCAACAAGCCGCGCGGCCGCGCAGAAGAAGGCGAGCAAGTAATGGGTCAGAAAGTCAATCCATACGGCTTCCGTCTGGGAATCACCACCGACCACGTGTCGCGCTGGTTCTCCGACAGCACCAAGCCGGGTCAGCGTTACGCCGACTTCGTGGCGGAGGACGTCAAGATCCGTCGTCTGCTCGCCAAGCAGCTCGACCGCGCCGGCGTTTCGCGCATCGAAATCGAGCGCACCCGTGACCGTGTCCGCGTCGACATCCACACCGCCCGCCCGGGCATCGTGATCGGACGCCGTGGCGCCGAGGCCGAGCGCATCCGCGCCGATCTCGAGAAGCTCACCGGCAAGCAGATCCAGCTGAACATCCTCGAGGTCAAGAACCCCGAAGCGGATGCCCAGCTCGTCGCCCAGGGCATCGCCGAGCAGCTCTCCGCTCGCGTTGCATTCCGCCGCGCGATGCGCAAGGGTCTGCAGGGTGCTCAGCGCGCCGGTGCGAAGGGTGTTCGCATCCAGGTCTCCGGTCGCCTCGGCGGCGCCGAGATGAGCCGGTCCGAGTTCTACCGCGAGGGTCGTGTGCCGCTGCACACGCTGCGCGCGAACATCGACTACGGCTTCTACGAGGCCAAGACCACGTTCGGCCGCATCGGCGTGAAGGTGTGGATCTACAAGGGTGACATCACCAACAAGGAACTTGCTCGCGAGCAGGCCGGCGCCAAGTCGTCCCGCCCCGAGCGCAGCGACCGCCCGCGTCGTGCGCCCCGTGCGCAGGACAGCGCCCCGGTTGCAGAAGGGGCTAGCGCTTAATCATGTTGATTCCACGTAGAGTCAAGCACCGAAAGCAGCACCACCCGGGTCGCAGCGGTCAGGCGACCGGCGGCACGAAGGTGTCGTTCGGTGAGTTCGGCATCCAGGCGCTCACGCCCGCATATGTGACCAACCGTCAGATCGAGTCGGCTCGTATCGCCATGACGCGGCACATCAAGCGCGGTGGAAAGGTGTGGATCAACATCTACCCCGACCGCCCGATCACGAAGAAGCCGGCTGAAACCCGCATGGGTTCCGGTAAAGGCTCACCCGAGTGGTGGGTCGCAAACGTCAAGCCGGGTCGCGTGCTGTTCGAGGTCGCCGGCGTCGATGAGACGCTGGCCCGCGAGGCGCTGACCCGTGCCATCCACAAGCTGCCCCTCAAGGCACGCATCATCAAGCGCGAGGAGGGCGACGCATAATGGCGATCGGATCCAAGGAACTCACCCCGGAAGACCTCGACACGTTCGACGAGGGCAAGCTCAGCGATGAACTGAAGAAGGCCAAGGAAGAACTGTTCAACCTGCGCTTCCAGTCCGCAACCGGCCAGCTCGAAAGCCACGGCCGTCTGCGCGCCGTCAAGCGCGACATCGCGCGGATCTACACCGTGATTCGCGAACGCGAGCTCGGCATCCGGGCAACGCCGTTGGTCGTCGAGATCCCCGTCAAGGCGGCCAAGAAGTCCAAGAAGGCTGCCGCAGAAGCGGATGCCGCCGAGGATACGGATGCTGCTGGCTCGGCCGCTGCTGATGCAGCCGCCACAGACGCCGCCGGCACTGAAGAAACCACCACCGAAGAGACGAAGGAGGCGTGAACATGGCCGCTCAGAATATCGCTGCTGAGGCAGAGGGCAAGCCCGCGACCGGGTCGAGCGCCCACGACGTCAAAGACGCCGCAGCACGCAACTACCGCAAGTCACGTCGCGGATACGTCGTCAGCGACAAGATGGACAAGACCATCGTCGTCGAGGTCGAAGACCGCGTGAAGCACCCCCTGTACGGCAAGGTCATCCGCCGCACCTCCAAGGTGAAGGTGCACGACGAGCAGAACAGCGCCGGCATCGGCGACCTGGTCGTCATCAACGAGACCCGTCCCCTCAGCGCCACGAAGCGCTGGCGCCTGGTCGAGATTCTCGAGAAGGCCAAGTAAGCCCCGCCCGGCTTGCTTGAGAAGAGGACACAGAAATGCTTCAGCAGGAATCACGAGTCAAGGTCGCCGACAACACCGGCGCCAAGGAGCTCCTGACCATTCGCGTGCTCGGCGGCTCCGGGCGTCGATACGCCGGCCTGGGTGACGTCATCGTCGCCACCGTCAAGGATGCAATCCCCGGCGGCAACGTGAAGAAGGGTGACATCGTCAAGGCGGTCATCGTTCGCACGGTCAAGCAGACGCGTCGCGCAGACGGCTCGTACATCAAGTTCGATGAGAACGCCGCAGTGATCTTGAAGAACGACGGTGACCCCCGGGGCACGCGTATCTTCGGACCGGTCGGTCGCGAGCTTCGCGACAAGAAGTTCATGAAGATCATCTCGCTGGCACCGGAGGTTATCTAAGTCATGGCGAACATCAAGAAGGGTGACCTCGTTCAGGTCATCACGGGCGCGACCGAGGCCCGCGGTGGATACCGCGGCAAGCAGGGTCGTGTCATCGAGGTCCAGGTCGAGAAGAACCGGGTCATCGTCGAAGGCGTCAACTATGTCAAGAAGCACGTCAAGGTCGGGCAGACGCAGCGCGGCTCAACGACAGGCGGCATCGAGACACACGAGGCACCGATCCACATCTCGAATGTGGCAGTGGTCGACCCCGAGACCAAGAAGCCGACGCGTGTCGGTCACCGCAACGAGACGGTAACGAAGGACGGCGTCACGAAGACGGTCCGCGTTCGTTACGCGAAGAAGTCAGGTAAGGACCTGTAATGAGTGAGACTGCAACTGCTGCGACGACTGGTTCGGTGTCTGCGAAGACAGCCCAGCCGCGCCTGAAGCAGAAGTACAAGAGCGAGATCCTTCCGCAACTGCAGAAGGACTTCGGATTCACCAACGTTCACCAAGTACCAGGCCTTGTCAAGGTCGTCGTGAACACCGGTGTCGGTGACGCTGCCCGCGACGGCAAGGTCATGGACGGCGCTGTGGCGGACCTCACCAAGATCACCGGCCAGAAGCCGCAGATCACGAAGGCCCGGCAGTCGATCGCCCAGTTCAAGCTCCGCGAAGGCCAGCCGATCGGCGCCCACGTGACGCTGCGCGGTGACCGAGCCTGGGAGTTCCTCGACCGGTTGCTGTCGCTCGCGCTTCCGCGCATCCGCGACTTCCGCGGCCTGAGCGACAAGCAGTTCGACGGCAACGGCAACTACACGTTCGGTCTCCAGGAGCAGGCAGTGTTCCACGAGATCGACCAGGACAAGATCGATCGCGTTCGCGGCTTCGACATCACTGTCGTCACGACCGCCAAGAATGACGACGAGGGCCGCGCATTGTTGAAGGCGCTCGGCTTCCCGTTCAGGCAGGCCGAAAACAACTGAATACCCCACTCCGGTCGCTGAGCGAAGTCGAAGCGCCGGGACACCATCGAAGGTCGGTCGTCGTGTAACGGCGCTCGAAACCTGATGAACAAAGGAAACACACGAAATGACAATGACAGATCCGGTCGCAGACATGCTGACCAGACTGCGGAACGCCAACTCGGCGCACCACGACACCGTTTCAATGCCGCACTCGAAGCTGAAGTCTCACATCGCTGAGATCCTGAAGCGCGAGGGCTACATCGCCGACTGGTCTGTGGCAGACGCGCGCGTCGGACAGACGCTCACGCTGGACCTCAAGTTCGGGCCGAACCGCGAACGCTCGATCTCGGGCATCAAGCGCGTTTCGAAGCCGGGCCTCCGCGTCTACGCGAAGTCGACCGAAATCCCCACGGTGATGGGCGGCCTCGGCGTCGCAATCCTGTCCACCTCCTCCGGTCTGCTCACCGACCGCCAGGCCGATAAGAAGGGCGTGGGTGGGGAAGTCCTCGCCTACGTGTGGTAATCACGTCATGTCGCGTATTGGAAGACTGCCCATCGACATCCCAGCTGGGGTCAATGTGAAGATCGACGGCCAGGCCGTCACCGTCAAGGGCCCGAAGGGTGAACTGTCGCTCGTCGTCGCAAGCCCGATCGAGGTCGCGTTGCAGGAGAACCAGGTTCTCGTAACCCGCCCGGATGACGAGCGCGAGTCGCGTTCGCTCCACGGCCTCACCCGCACGCTCATCAATAACCAGATCATCGGAGTCACCCAGGGGTACTCCAAGGGTCTGGAAATCGTCGGCACCGGTTATCGCGTCGCGCAGAAGGGCAGCGGCGTCGAGTTCGCGGTCGGCTTCTCGCATCCGGTCAACGTCGAGCCGCCAGCAGGCATCAGCTTCACGGTTGAGGGCAACAACAAGCTCACTGTGACCGGAATCGACAAGCAGGCCGTCGGTGAGGTTGCCGCGAACATCCGCAAGATTCGCAAACCTGAGCCTTACAAGGGCAAGGGCATCCGCTACGCCGGTGAAGTCGTTCGCCGCAAGGCCGGAAAGAGTGGTAAGTAAGCATGGCTATCAAAACCAAATCAGCCGCGCGTAACCGCAGGCACGCCCGTCTTCGCAAGAAGATCGTCGGCACGGAGGTTCGTCCTCGCCTGGTGGTCACCCGTTCGGCACGGCACATCTTCGTGCAGGTCGTCGACGACAGCAAGGGTCACACCCTCGTCTCAGCATCGACGCTCGAAACGGACCTGCGCAGCTTCGACGGAGACAAGAAGGCCAAAGCGCATAAGGTCGGCGAAATCGTCGCCGAGCGCGCCAAGCAGGCCGGAATCGACGCCGTCGTGTTCGACCGCGGTGGAAACAAGTACGCGGGACGCGTTGCTGCACTCGCCGATGGAGCTCGAGAGGGTGGATTGGACCTGTGAGCACTGTGCCAGAGAACGCCGCGCCAGCTAACGGCGTGCCCGCAAAGGACGAAACGAAGGAGCAGGACGTGGCCGCTGCCCAAACGAGTGCTACGCAGTCGAGTGCTGACCAGTCGAGTGCTGCCCAGACGGGTAGTGCCCAGTCGGGGGGTGCCCAGACGGGTAGTGCCCAGTCGAGCGCCGACCAGGCGGCTGAGAAGCCGGTTGAGACCGCTGCGGGCAGTGACACGACGAGCCGTGACAACGCGCGTGACAACCGTCGCGGCGGCGGTGGTGGCGGCGGTCGTGACCGCAACCAAGGTGGTCGTGACCGTGGCGGTCGGGACTCGGACAAGAGCCAGTTCCTCGAGCGCGTTGTGACCATCAACCGCGTCTCCAAGGTCGTCAAGGGTGGTCGTCGCTTCAGCTTCACCGCTCTGGTCGTCGTCGGAGACGGCAACGGACTCGTCGGTGTCGGCTATGGCAAGGCCCGCGAAGTTCCGCTCGCGATCTCCAAGGGCGTTGAAGAGGCGAAGAAGAACTTCTTCCGCGTTCCCCGCGTCGACAAGACGATCCCGCACCCCGTGCAGGGTGAGGCCGCGGCCGGCGTCGTGCTGCTGCGTCCCGCCGCCGCCGGTACCGGTGTTATCGCCGGTGGCCCGGTGCGCGCCGTGCTCGAGTGTGCAGGCATCCACGACGTGCTGAGCAAGTCGCTGGGTTCCTCTAACACAATCAACATCGTGCACGCGACCGTGGCGGCGCTGAAGCAGCTTGAGGAACCTCGCGCTGTTGCTGCCCGGCGGGGGCTCGACTACGACCAGGTTGCCCCCGCACGTTTGCTGCGGATCGAGGCGCAGGCGGCAGAGGCTGCTGCGGCGGCTCGCCAGGGTGCTGTGAAGGAAGGTGTCTGATGGCTCGCCTGAAAGTGACGCAGATCAAGTCCAAAATTAGTGAGAAGCAGAACCAGCGCGATACCCTTCGAAGCCTGGGACTGCATCGCATCGGTGATTCGGTTGTGCGCGAGGACAACTCGCAGAACCGCGGGTACGTGCGTACCGTAGCTCACCTGGTGAAGGTCGAGGAGATTGACTAATGCCCGAAGATAAAGAGACTGTGGCCACGAGCCCGGCCGAGAAGAAGGCGACCGCGCCGAAAAAGGCTGCTGCTTCGGACAAGCCGGCTGCCGACAAGAAGGCTCCTGCCGAGAAGAAGGCCGCGTCCGAGAAGAAGGCCGCGTCTGAGAAGAAGGCTCCTTCCGAGAAGAAGGCCGCGTCTGAGAAGAAGGCACCTTCCGAGAAGAAGCCTGCTTCCGAGAAGGCATCCGCTGCTGCGGCAAGCTCCGGGACCGCCAAGAAGGCGCCTGCGAAAAAGGTAGAGCCCGCGGAGACCCGTGAGCACGTACTGAAGGTTCACCACCTGCGCCCGGCTCCCGGTGCCAAGAAAGACCGCACTCGCGTTGGACGCGGTGAGGGTTCGAAGGGTAAGACTGCCGGTCGTGGAACCAAGGGGACCAAAGCGCGCTACCAGGTGCGCCCCGGCTTCCAGGGAGGGCAGTTGCCCTTCCACATGCGTGCGCCGAAGCTGCGCGGGTTCAAGAACCCGTTCCGCGTCGAGTACCAGGTCGTGAACCTCGAGAAGCTGGCCGAACTGTACCCGGTGGGTGGCGATGTCACCATCACCGACCTCGTGCAGAAGGGTGCCGTTCGCAAGAACGAGAAGGTCAAGGTTCTTGGCACGGGTGACATTGCGGTTAAGCTGAATGTTGCAGTCGACAAGGTCTCCGGCTCTGCTGAGCAGAAGATCGTGGCCGCTGGCGGTTCCGTCAACTAGACCCGGTTGGATTGGATTGTTCAATCCGATCAAACCCGTAAAGTAGTGCAGTCGGGTGGTTGGCATACCCAACCGCCCGACTGTCTCGTTACAGGAAAGCAGGACGCCCCTTGATTAGCGCCATAGTGCGGATCTTCCGCACGCCGGATCTCCGCAAGAAGATCGGCTTCACGCTGGCGATCCTCGCCATTTTCCGCCTCGGATCGTTCATTCCGACGCCGTTCGTCGACTTTGCGAACGTGCAGACATGTCTGGCATCCAACCAGGGCTCGACCGGCCTGTATGAGCTGGTCAACCTGTTCAGCGGTGGCGCGCTGCTGAAGCTGTCGGTGTTCGCACTCGGCATCATGCCGTACATCACCGCATCGATCATCGTGCAGTTGCTGCGCGTGGTCATCCCACACTTCGAGACCCTCCACAAGGAGGGCCAGGCCGGCCAGTCGCAGCTGACGCAGTACACGCGTTACCTGACGATCGCGCTCGGCGTTCTGCAGTCCACAACGCTGATCACCGTCGCACGCAGCGGCGCACTGTTCGGCAGCAACAGCAACACCGCGTGCACCCAGCTGATCACTGACGACTCCTGGTACGCGGTTCTGCTCATGGTCATCACGATGACCGCGGGCACCGGCCTCATCATGTGGATGGGTGAGCTCGTCACCGAGCGCGGCGTCGGCAACGGAATGTCGCTGCTGATCTTCATCTCGATCGCCGCACAGTTCCCCACCTCGCTGTGGTCGGTTGCGCAGTCGAAGAACTTCGAGACGTTCCTCCTCGTGCTGGTCGTCGGAATAGCGATCGTCTTCGCGATCGTCTTCGTCGAGCAATCGCAGCGGCGCATTCCGGTGCAATATGCCAAACGGATGGTCGGTCGACGAACATACGGCGGCAACAACACCTACATTCCGATCAAGGTGAACATGGCCGGCGTGATCCCGATCATCTTCGCGTCATCGCTGCTCTACCTGCCCGCGTTGATCGCGCAGTTCAACCAGCCGGCCGCAGGCAAGCAGCCGGCAGCGTGGGTCACCTGGGTCACCAACAACCTGACCAACGGCGATCACCCGCTGTACATGCTGTTGTACGCGCTACTCATCATCGGTTTCACCTACTTCTACGTGGCGATCACGTTCAACCCCGAAGAGGTCGCCGACAACATGAAGAAGTACGGCGGCTTCATCCCCGGCATCCGTGCCGGGCGCCCGACCGCCGAATACCTCGACTTCGTACTCACCCGTGTGACACTGCCCGGGTCGATCTATCTGGCGATCGTGTCATTGATTCCGCTGATCGCCTTCGCGATGTTGGGAACCGCGCAGAACTTCCCGTTCGGCGGCGCATCCGTGCTGATCATCGTCGGCGTCGGCCTTGAGACGGTGAAGCAGATCGACTCGCAACTACAGCAACGGCACTACGAGGGGCTGCTGCGATGAGCGATGCAAACGAAGATCGGAACGCGGCTCGTGGAGCACGTCTGCTCATCGTTGGGCCGCCCGGTGCAGGAAAAGGCACTCAGGCCCGCTTCATCGGCACGCACTTCAGCATCGCGGAGATCTCGACGGGGGACATCTTCCGCTACCACATCACCAACGAGACGCCGCTCGGACTTCAGGTGAAGGCGATCGTCTCCGCCGGCGACTACGTGCCGGACTCGCTGACCAACGCGATCGTCACGGAGCGGTTGGGCGAGCCGGACTGCCACAACGGATTCCTGCTCGACGGCTACCCGCGCACCCTGGAACAGGTCGGCTATCTCGACGAATTGCTCGCAGAGCGCGGCCAGCCGCTCGAAGCGGTTGTGCGTCTCGTCGCCGACCAAGATGAGATCGTCTTGCGCCTGACCAAGCGCGCTCACGAGCAGGGGCGTGCCGATGACACGGAAGAAGCCATCCGGCACCGCCAGCAGGTCTACCTGCGCGAGACGGCGCCGCTGATCGAGGTCTATCGTGAGCGCGGCCTGCTCGTCGAAGTCGACGGGCTGGGGGATGCCGACGAGATCGCGGATCGCATTCGCTCGGCGTTGGCGGAGCGCGGCATCGGTGAGGTCGACGAACTTGCTACCACCTGAGCACTATCGGGCCGAGTATCACGCGACGGAACCCGTTCCCACAAGCGGACGTGTCAAATGGGCGTGAGTCTGCGCCGATCGATCTACAAATCACCCGCCCAATTGCGGCTGATGATCGAACCAGGGCTCGCCACCGCCGACAGCCTGGCCGCGGTCCGTGCTGCGGTGCGACCCGGCATCACCACCGGTGAATTGGACGCCCTCGCAGAGGCCGCCATCGTGGCGCGTGGGGGCAAACCGAACTTCAAGCTCGAGGCCGGATACCACCACACCATCTGCGCCTCGGTCAATGAGGATGTCGTGCACGGAATCCCTGGGTCGCGCGTTCTGCAGCCCGGCGACATTCTCTCCGTCGACAGCGGCGCGATTCTTGGAGGTTGGAACGGGGATGCGGCGATCTCCGTCGTTCTGGACGACCCGACGCATCCGGCAGTGGTCGCCCAGCGCCGCGAGCTCAGCGATGTGACCGAGCAGTCGCTGTGGCACGGGATCGCACGGCTGGCGCAGGCCGGCTACCTCAACGAGGTTGGTGACGCGATCGAGGGCTACATCCGCTCTCACCCTTCGACAAGCTCAGGGCAGGTGGCGCACTACGGCATCCTCACCGACTATGTCGGCCACGGCATCGGCCGGAGCATGCACGAAGCGCCGCCCGTGTTCAACTACAGCGTGCGGCAAAAGGGTCCAGAGGTGCGCCCGGGCCTGGTTGTGGCGATCGAACCGATGGTCGTGCTCGGCAGCCCGGAGACCTTCGTGCGGGACGACGGCTGGACTGTTGCCACGGAGGACGGCCTCGCCGCCGCGCACTGGGAGCACAGCGTTGCCGTGCATCAGGACGGCATCTGGGTGCTGACCGCGGAAGACGGCGGTGCGGCCGGACTCGCTCCGTTCGGCATCACGCCCGTGCGCCCCGCATAGCTGACACCAGTCCCGTGGTCGGGTACCGGCGAGCGACTCCCGCTGGTCGAGTAGCCGGCGGCTACTCGACCAGCGAGTGCGGGTGGCCAGCACGCAGTGAGATTAGAGTCGATACATGAGCGACCCGGTGATCTTCACGATCGACATCCACCCAGACGGCAGCAACGCGCCCGAAGGAGGGTGGGCGTCAACCGTGCACCGCGTCGAAGCGGATGCCCCGACCCTGCAGGTGACCGACCTCGGTGCCTCGCGCGGGGATGGCATCTTCGAAACGTTCGGTGTGATCGCCGGCCATCCTCAGTCGGTCGCCGCACATCTCGCCAGGCTCGCAAACTCTGCGACCCTGCTCGAATTGCCCGTGCCCAATGAAGAACAATGGCGCGAGGCGATCCGGATCGCGGCCGCCACTCTGCCGACCGACGTGCAGTGCGGTCTGAAACTCGTTCTGACCCGCGGGATCGAGGGGGCAGACCGCCCGACCGGGTGGATCGTGGCGAGCGAGGCCGGAAGCGTGTTCGCGGAACGGATCGCGGGCATCCGGGTCGTCACTCTGGATCGCGGCTACCCGAGCGAGATTGCCCGACGCGCCCCGTGGCTGCTCGCCGGGGCAAAGACGCTGTCCTATGCGGTGAACATGGCCGCCCAGCGCGAGGCGCGTCGACGCGGGGCGGATGACGCGATCTTCGTCAGCTCGGACGGCTTCGTCATGGAGGCGCCCACCTCGACTGTGATCATCCGACACGGCGATACGTTTCTGACGCCGCGCACGGACATCGGAATCCTGCCGGGCACCGCGCAGCTCGCACTATTCGACTTCTATCGCAGCGCCGGATTCGGCACGGATCACGTGCTGATTCCGGTGAGTGAGTTGGCGGATTCGGACGGCATCTGGCTCGTCTCGAGCGTGCGACTGGCCGCGCCGGTCACACACCTCGATGGGGTTCAGCTCTCCGTCGACCACCCCATGACAGACCGGATGAACGCGGCACTGCTTGCGCGCGACGCCTGAGCGTTCTGCGACCGTGTGTTCGCTGTGGGCTGCCGAATCTCAAGTGGCGCAAACGCCCTGAATACCATAAGATTGATCCTTGGTGTCTTGCACTGCCTGCAGAGGTGTGCCCGCCGTGCGGCGATACGGCACCACAATCCAACGCACGACCATCACACAATACTTTTAGCGACAGTATTCATTAACGAATAGTGAGGATATGGCGAAAGACGGCGTCATTGAGATCGAAGGCTCTGTTGTCGAGGCTCTGCCCAACGCGATGTTTCGCGTCGAGTTGACCAACGGACACAAGGTGCTTGCCCATATCTCGGGCAAGATGCGTCAGCACTACATCCGCATCCTCCCCGAGGACCGGGTGATTGTCGAACTGAGCCCCTACGACTTGACCCGTGGCCGCATCGTCTACCGCTACAAGTAACGCGTGCTGGATAAGTAACGGCCTGCAAGGACCGGTGGTCGAGTAGCTGCTCGCGAAGCGAGCCGCGTATCGAAACCCGGGCGTGGGTACGATGACAGCGAAAAGGTAAGAAAAATGAAGGTTAAGCCCTCCGTCAAAAAGATCTGCGACAAGTGCAAAGTGATCCGCCGTAACGGTCGGGTCATGGTCATTTGTGAGAACCCGCGCCACAAGCAGCGCCAAGGTTAGAGCTACGGAACATAACTGAATATCGAAAATAGCAGCACCAGATCCCGCATGCGCGGGGGACACCCTCGGTTGGAGGCCGGGGCACCGGAGCTGTTACAGACCTCCACTCACTCACAGGAGAAGCCACAATGGCACGTCTAGCAGGCGTCGACATCCCGCGCGAGAAGCGCGTGGAGGTCGCACTGACGTACATCTACGGTGTCGGCCGCACGAGGGCCCTCAAGACCCTCGCCGAAACCGAAATCTCGGGAGACGTCCGCGTTAAGGACCTCACCGACGACCAGCTCGTTGCACTTCGCGACTACATCGAAGGCAACTACAAGGTAGAAGGTGACCTTCGTCGCGAGGTTGCCGCAGACATCCGCCGCAAGGTGGAGATCGGCAGCTACGAAGGCATCCGCCATCGCAAGGGTCTCCCGGTCCGCGGGCAGCGCACTAAGACCAACGCTCGTACCCGCAAGGGTCCGAAGCGCACCGTCGCCGGCAAGAAGAAGGCCCGCTAGGCCCCGGCCAGCGGGACACGCGCCCTAAGGATTCAGGAGAAATCATGGCAACACCCAAGTCGGCCGTTCGCAAGCCGCGTAAGAAAGAAAAGAAGAACATCGCTGTGGGCCAGGCCCACATCAAGTCGACGTTCAACAACACCATCGTCTCGATCACGGACACTCAGGGTGCCGTCATCAGCTGGGCGTCCTCCGGCGGAGTCGGCTTCAAGGGTTCGCGCAAGTCGACCCCGTTCGCCGCGCAGCTGGCAGCAGAGTCTGCCGCCCGCCAGGCGCAGGAGCACGGCATGAAGAAGGTCGATGTCTTCGTCAAGGGCCCGGGTTCCGGTCGTGAGACGGCGATCCGTTCGCTTCAGGCTGCAGGGCTCGAAGTCGGCTCGATCAACGACGTGACGCCGCAGGCGCACAACGGATGCCGCCCCCCGAAGCGTCGTCGGGTCTAGCCGGCGAAGACGCTAGACCCGACGACGGGTCGAGTAAGCGAGCGCTAGCGAGCGCATCGAGACACCCCTGCACTGCAGCGGGACGTTTCGGAAGCTAACGCCGTATCTCGATACGCGGCTCGCTTCGCGAGCAGCTACTCGATCAGCGATTCAGTACCTTCACAACTTAATAACCTCACTCACGCAAGTGTCATATAGCGGACACTTGGCCGAAAGGAATAAATAGTGCTTATTGCACAGCGCCCCACGCTCGCCGAAGAGAACATTTCGGAGTTCCGGTCACGGTTCGTCATCGAACCGCTTGAGCCCGGCTTCGGCTACACCCTCGGTAACTCCCTGCGCCGTACTCTGCTCTCCTCGATTCCGGGAGCTGCTGTCACAAGCATCCGCATCGATGGTGTGCTCCACGAGTTCAGCACCGTCCCCGGTGTGAAGGAAGATGTCACCGAGATCATCCTGAACATCAAGGGTCTCGTCGTCTCCAGCGAACATGACGAGCCGATCACCGCCTACCTGCGCAAGCAGGGAGCAGGCGAGGTCACCGCTGCGGACATCTCGGCCCCGGCCGGTGTGGAGATCCACAACCCCGAGCTCGTCATCGCGACGCTCAACGACAAGGCCAAGTTCGAGGTCGAGCTCACGATCGAGCGCGGTCGCGGCTACGTCTCCGCGACGCAGAACCGCAACGAGTACAGCGAAGCCGGTCAGATTCCGATCGACTCGATCTACTCGCCCGTGCTCAAGGTCACCTACCGCGTCGAGGCGACGCGTGCCGGTGAGCGCACCGACTTCGACCGCCTGGTCGTGGATGTCGAGACGAAGCCGGCGATCAGCCCGCGCGACGCGATCGCATCCGCCGGTCGCACCCTGACCGAGCTGTTCGGCCTGGCCCGCGAACTGAACAACCAGGCTGAGGGCATCGAGATCGGCCCAGCGCCGGTCGACGCAGTGCTCAGCCCCGAGCTGTCCATGCCGATAGAGGACCTCGATCTGTCTGTGCGCTCATACAACTGCCTCAAGCGTGAAGGCATCAACAACGTCAGCGAACTGGTTTCCCTCTCGGAGACGCAGCTCATGAACATCCGCAACTTCGGCCAGAAGTCGGTGGATGAGGTCAAGGACAAGCTGACGGAGATGGGCTTGTCGCTCAAGGACTCGGTTCCCGGGTTCGATGGCGCCCACTTCTACAGCGGCTACGACGACGAGACCGTCTAGTCTCGCCTGTCCACGCTTTACACACCTTGAAGACACTGGAGAAACACAATAATGCCTAAGCCCACCAAGGGCCCCCGCCTCGGAGGCGGCCCAGCACACGAGCGGTTGATGCTTGCCAACCTGGCTGCTGCGCTGTTCACGCACAAGTCGATCAAGACGACCGAGACGAAGGCCAAGCGCCTACGCCCCCTCGCCGAGCGGCTGATCACGTTTGCCAAGCGTGGCGACCTGCACGCGCGCCGTCGCGTGTTGACGATCATCCACGACAAGAGCGTCGTGCACGAGCTGTTCACGGAAATCGCGCCGCTCGTCGCGGAGCGTGAGGGCGGCTACACCCGCATCACCAAGCTCGGCTACCGCAAGGGCGACAACGCCCCCATGGCGCAGATCGAGCTCGTGCTCGAGCCGGTGTCGCCGAAGGTGAAGTCCACGAAGTCGGGCACGTCGACTGCGACGAAGGCCGCAGCACCAGTCGTCGAGGAGACTGTGGAAGAAGTTTCCGACGAGGCAGCTGCTGAGGCCGCTGAAGAGACTGCAGCCGAGGTTGTCGACGAGGCTCCTGCTGAGGTCGCCGACGAGACGACGGATGACTCTGCTGACGTCGATGCGATCGACGCCGCCGAGACGGCAAAGGCCGCTGAGGCGACCGAAGCCGACGCTCAGGCGACGGATGCCGGCGAGGACGACGAAGCCAAGTAGTTCCTGCAGAACGCGAGGGTCCCGCATCCGTTTGGATGTCGGGGCCCTTTCGTATCCCCGCGGCTTGCCTCATCCGCCTGGCTTGCCTGACAAGTGGCCTGAATTCAGGCTGGATGCCGCTGGTGGCGGCTTTCACGGCTTTGCCCCTCGATTCAACCTGAATTAGGGCCGCGAGCCGCGCCGCACCTCCCGTGACTTGCCTCAAAAGTAGACTGTTGAGGCAACTCAGCGGTGGGCGACTGGGTGGCGGGCGACGCGGCCGATGGCGGCGCAGCGCGGGGCGGGTCGCTCAGCGGGCGCCGGCGGGGTCGCGCAACAGGCGGGGCGGCCGCAGCGTCGGGCCGTACACCTGTGCGACGCCCACGTCGATCGGCGGCAGGTCGGCCAGACTCTGAAGCGCGGACGCAACCGTCGCAGCGTAGATTCGGCCTCCCGTCGCACCAGGGTGGATCTGGTCGTCGGCCAGCACATCAAGGTGTGGCGCGATCGCCGATTGCCAATCTGCGAGCGCAACGGTTCGAGAGTGCTGCGCGGCGAACGCTCGCAGAGTGTCGTTGACACCGGGCGTCCATGGGCGCGGCGCCTGCACCGTGACCAGCACGAGCTCGCGATCGGGCCCAATGGTCTGACGGATGTTCTCGAGCGAGTCCGCGCTGATCGAACCATTCGTGCCCAGCCCGATGATCAGCGCCTTCCGCAGCGTTCCGGCGGCGGCCATCGAATGCACGATGTCAGGAGCTGCGCGCAGCTGCTGGGAGACGACAGCGTCGATCGCGATCCCGGGGAAGGTCCGCTGCAGTTCCGGGGCACTGGCCAGCATGACGGAGTCACCGATGGCGGTCAGCTGATCGCCATCAGGGATGGGCTTGTGGCGTGGGTCCGCTGCCGCCGGGATCGCGGTCGCGCCCGTCGCAGGAACGCCCGCGACGCCCGGGCCAACCATGCCCAGGGTCGCGCCCGCGGTCGCCGGCGTCCCCGGCGTCGTCGCCCCTGCGGATGCCTGTGGCGAGCCCTCCTGCTGCACCGCCTTCTCGCCGCGCTGGATGAGCGCCTGAGCGCTCGTCTCCGAGGGCGCTGTGGCGAGCGCTGCGCCGGTTCCCGCGAGCGTCACAGCCACGACCGTCAAGCCGGCGATGGCCAGCCCTCTGCCGCGACGCGACGCACGGAGGCGGACCATCACCCCGCGGGCGATTCCGCGGAATCCGTGCCGACTCACGGGCTGTTCGATGAACCGATACGACAGGGCAGCGGCGGCCACCGTGATGGCGAGGGCGACTGCGCCGATCAGGAGCGTGCGTTCCGGCGTATCCGCACCGAGCGGCCACGACGCGGCCACAAGGACCAGAATGGGCCAGTGCCACAGGTACAGCCCGTACGAGCGAGCCCCGATCGCGCGCAGCGGAGCGGCATCCAATGCGCCGCCGAGCGTGGACCGTACGCCCGATGAACCGCGCGTCGAGCCTAACGCCACGGCCGCCCAGATCACGACTGCCGTCAGCAGGCTGATCGCCACAAGTCCACCGTGGTAGGTGATCGTCGCATCGTCGTGCAACCACCAGGTCGCGGTCAACACCGCGGCAAAGCTGATCAGCCCGAGCCCCGGCAGCCAGCGGCGCACGAACACCTGCATCGGGCTCTCGCCGGCGTCGAGGTTCAACGGCTTCACAGACGGCACGATCAGTGCCAGTGCCGCACCGATCATCAGCCCGAAACTGTGGGTATCCGTACCGAAATACACGCGCGTCGCATCCGAACCGGGCGTGTACAGCAGCCACATCAGCGCAGCGGATGCCGCGGCCAACGTCAGCAGGACGACAATCCGCACGCGGTTGTTGCGGATCAAGAAAATCACGATCAGCAGGAACGGCCAGACGAGATAAAACTGCTCTTCGACGGCAAGCGACCACAGGTTGCGGAACAGTTCCGGCGCGTCGCGGTTGAAGTAGCTGCTGCCGGCGGCGATGTCCAACCAGTTGTAACTGAACGTCGCCGCGCCGAGCACTTGGCGGCCGACACCGACGAGCACGTCGCCGCCGAAGATCAGCGCCGCGGTGCAACAGGCCAGGACGAGTGCGACGAGGGCCGGGACAAGGCGGCCCACTCTGCGCTGCCAGAACCGTTTGAGCGAGATCCGGCCGGCGGCCGCTCGCTCGCCGATCAACAGGCTCGTGATCAGGAAGCCGCTGATGACGAAGAACACATCGACGCCGATGAACCCGCCTGGCAATAGGCCGGGGAACAGGTGATACACGATCACCGCGATAACCGCGATGGCACGAAGCCCGTCGAGCCCGGCGAAATGGCGGATCGCTGCAGGGCGCGCGACGGCGGGCCGAGCGTCAGAGTCGGAGGGCGGCAGGGAGACGTTGGTCATAGGCGCAGCGAGGGCATCGCGATTCACCCTAACAATTGCGGCTGAGTGGTTCGTGGCCGGCGCACCTGAAGCGTGCGCTCGCCGCCGGGCGGAGCACGGCGCATCCTAGAATGGCTCGCGTGACTGCATTGCCAACCGACGTGGAGGTCGCGGCCACGCGCATCCGTCTGGATATCGCTTACGACGGTTCTGCATTCAGCGGCTGGAGCAAGCAGCCCGGGCTGCGCACCGTGCAAGGCGAGCTGGAACGGGCGTTGGCCACGATGTTCCGCCGACACCCGCCGGTTCCGACGCTGGTGGTCGCCGGGCGCACAGACGCCGGGGTGCATGCTGCCGGGCAGGTTGCACACGTCGATCTCAGCGACAGGCAGCGCGCAGCCGTTCTCAAGCCGCGCGGCGGATCGGTGCCGCAGACGGATGCCGGTGCCGCCCTCGCGCACCGGGTCAACGGCATCCTCGGTCCGCTCCCAGAGATCGTCGTGAGGCGGGGGATCGTCGCACCTGTCGGCTTCGATGCCCGCTTCTCAGCGGTCTGGCGGCGCTACGAGTACCGGATCGCTGACCGCGGCGCCATACACGACCCGCTGCAGCGGCATCGCACGACCTGGCTGCCGGTTGCACTCGACGCGCAGGCGATGGATGCCGCCGCCCGCAGCCTGCCCGGACTCTACGACTTCGCCGCGTTCTGCAGGCCGCGCGATGGGGCGACGACGATTCGCACGCTGCAGGAATTCAGTTGGCAGCGCGACGCTGACGGCGTTCTTATCGCAACGGTGAAAGCGGATGCCTTCTGCCACAGTATGGTGCGCTCCCTGGTCGGAGGGTGCGTCGCCGTCGGTGAGGGCAAACTCGCCGTGCGTGATCTCGCCCTGCTGCGTGAGGTCCGGACGCGCACGAGCGCGTTCACGGTGCTGCCGGCGCGCGGCCTGACACTGCTGGAAGTCGGGTACCCGGATGACGCGCAACTCGCGCACCGGGCGGAGCAAACCCGCGCGCGTCGCGAACTCTGAATTACTCACCGAGCACGTCTCGATCATGACGCGTTTGCGCGCCCTCCCTGTTGTCGCGTACTATTGGCTCTTGGTGCCTACGCCGTCCATGGCGTGACATCCGAAGTTGAGCCCTCCACCTGCGGCGTTCCACCGTGCTGATCAGAACAGCGTTCATCAGAACAGTGTTCATCCGAACACGGAACACCCAACGGAGCGGGATTCACGAACTACCCAACTTACGAAAGAAAGCAGCCACTACTGTGACGCGCACTTACTCACCGAAGGCCTCTGAGCTCAAGCGGGACTGGATCGTCATCGACGCGACGGATGTCGTGCTCGGCCGCCTGGCCAGCCACACCGCCGTTCTGCTCCGCGGAAAGCACAAGGCGACGTTCACGCCGCACCTCGACGGCGGCGACTTCGTCATCATCATCAACGCGGACAAGGTTGCCCTGACCGGCGCAAAGGCCGAGCAGAAGAAGGCCTACCGCCACTCGGGTTACCCGGGTGGTCTTACCGCCGTCACCTACGCCGAGTTGCTCGAAAAGAACCCGATTCGTGCCGTCGAGAAGGCAGTGCGCGGCATGCTCCCGAAGAACTCCATCGGTCGCGCCCAGCTTCGCAAGCTCAAGGTCTACACCGGCAGCGAGCACCCTCATGCTGCACAGCAGCCCAAGGCATATGCCTTCGACCAGGTCGCGCAGTAGACGCCGGCGTAAGAGACCACAGAAAAAGGATTCGAAAAGACCATGGCGAAGATCGCAGACCAGATCGAGGCTCCCGAAGCCGCCCAGAGTTTCAGCACCGAGACCCCCGCAACCGAGGCCGTCAAGGCACCGCGCCCCGTGCTCAGTGTTCCCGGCGCAGCCGTCGGCCGACGCAAGCAGGCCATTGCCCGTGTGCGCCTCGTGCCGGGGGCCGGCACCATCACCGTCAACGGACGTGAGTTCGCTGACTACTTCCCGAACAAGCTGCACCAGCAGCTGATCAACGACCCGTTCAAGGTGCTCGACCTTCTCGGCAGCTACGACGTGATCGCGAAGATCAGCGGTGGCGGCCCGTCCGGCCAGGCCGGCGCGCTGCGGTTGGGCATTGCCCGCTCGCTGAATCAGATCGACGAAGAGAACAACCGCGCAGCACTGAAGAAGGCCGGCTTCCTGAGCCGCGACGCGCGCGTCAAGGAGCGTAAGAAGGCTGGACTCAAGAAGGCCCGTAAGGCTCCGCAGTTCTCGAAGCGCTAACCAGCGCCTCGGATTTCGGCCCCTATGCCACGACTCTTTGGTACGGATGGCGTTCGCGGACTTGCGAACGGCGATCTCACAGCCGACCTCGCGCTCGGCCTTGCGCAGGCAACCGCGGTTGTCCTGACGCAGGGTCGCAGCGCGGATGCCCGCCGGGCCGCAGGCCGCAGACCCGTCGCGGTGGTCGCCCGCGACCCACGCGTCTCGGGTGAGTTCCTGATCGCCGCTGTGGCGGCCGGCCTCGCGAGTTCCGGTGTCGACGTCCTCGATGCCGGCGTGATCCCGACGCCCGCGACAGCCTTCCTGATTGCCGATATCGACGCCGACTTCGGCGTCATGATTTCCGCGTCGCATAATCCTGCGCCGGACAACGGAATCAAGATCTTCGCGCGTGGGGGCACCAAACTCCCGGACGTCGTCGAGGATCGGATCGAAGCCGCTCTCAGCAAGCCGAAACTGGCGCCGACCGGCGGTGACGTCGGTCGCATCCGCCGGTTCGCCGACGCAGAAGACCGCTATGTCGTGCATCTGCTGGCGAGCCTGCCGCATCGGCTGGATGGCATCCACGTCGTTCTCGATTGCGCGAACGGTGCCGCGGCCGGCGTATCTCCGGAGGTTTTCACGGATGCCGGTGCTCGCGTCACCGTGATCGGTGACGATCCTGACGGCATCAACATCAACGACGGCGTCGGCTCGACCCATCTTGCCCAGTTGGCGGATGCTGTCGTCGCCTACCGCGCGGACGTCGGCATCGCGCACGACGGCGACGCCGACCGCTGCCTGGCCGTGGACGCATCCGGAAACATCGTCAACGGTGACCAGATCATGGCGATCTTGGCTCTCGGGATGGCGGAGCGCGGGGTGCTCCGTGATCGCACTCTGGTGACAACGGTGATGAGCAACCTCGGGCTGCGCATCGCGATGCGCGAGAATGACATCTCGGTTGTTCAAACCAAGGTCGGCGACCGGTATGTGCTCGAGCAGATGAACGAGAATAACTTCTCGCTCGGTGGCGAGCAGTCGGGTCACGTGATCATGAGCGAATTCGCGACGACCGGCGACGGCATCCTGACCGGGTTGCACCTGGTGAGCCAGATGGCCAGCACCGGCAAGTCACTTGAGCAGCTGGCATCCGCCATGACGGTCTTCCCGCAGATCCTCGTCAACGTGCGTGGCGTCGACCGCGATGGCCTCAATGGCGACGCAGTGATCGCCGCGGCGGTCGCCGACACGGAGGCGGCGCTGGGCGATTCCGGTCGTGTTCTGCTTCGCCCCTCTGGCACGGAGCCGATGGTTCGGGTCATGGTCGAAGCCGCAGACCAGGCCACCGCCGATCGCTTCGCACACGCTCTCGCCGACGTGGTGCGTGAACGCCTGGCCGTCTGAGCATCCGTTCCCTGAGCGACCGAAGGGCGACCCATCCCGTTCCCTGAGCGTAGCCGAAGGGCCACTGTGTACCGCGCGTTCGCTCGGCACTGCAGGCTGACGCTTCGGCTTCGCTCAGCGACCGGGCTATTGAGCCGTATTCAGGCTGGACCGTCGACTGAAGACGCGACACCGGCTGAAACTGGTCGCCCAGCCTGAATGCGGCACGGTTGCCGTTGACGGGCGCGCCGCGCTGGGCGCGGCCTGCTTACCTAACGCCGGCGGGCGCACACCGGCGCCGGGCGCCGTCGAAGACAAGTCGGGGTCATTGGCCGCGGGTTCGATGTGGCACTTTCCGCTATTTCAAGTCCGCCTTATAAAAGGGACATCTGAAATAGGAGAAACGCACGCACATTTCCCGGAGCGCACGGCAGTGTTCGTTCCCTGAGTGAAGGGCCACCCGGATCCGTTCCCTGAGCGCAGCCGAGGGGCCACTGTGTACCACGTGCTCCTGCGGCAGTGCCGGCTGGCGCTTCGGCTTCGCTCAGCGACCGGTGTGTGCAGTGCCGGCTGGCGCTTCGGCTTCGCTCAGCGACCGGCGTCGGCGACGCCCTACAGCTTGCGCAGCAGCACCGAGTTGACGGTGTGATTGCTGCTCTTGCGCAGCACCAGTTTCGCTCGTGAGCGCGTCGGCCGGATGTTCTCGAGCAGGTTGGGCTCGTTGATGTCCGTCCAGATCTGGCCGGCACGCGCACGGGCCTCCTCCTCGGTCAGGCTCGCGAAGCGGTGGAAGTACGACTTCGGATTCGCGAACGCACCACGTTGCAACTTGAGGAACCGTTCCTCGTACCAGGTTGCGATGTCGCGAGTGCGCGCATCCACATACACGCTGAAGTCGAACAGATCGCTGACCGCGAGCCGGTTGTGGCCGCCCGCCGCCGGTTGCAGCACGTTCAACCCCTCGACGATCAGCACATCGGGCTGTCGAACGACGATCTGGGCGCCCGGCACAATGTCGTAGCTCAGGTGCGAATAGAACGGGGCGCGAACTTCGGATGCCCCGCTCTTGACCTCGGTCACGAAGCGTAGCAGCGACCGCCGGTCGTACGACTCCGGGAAGCCTTTGCGCTCCATCAGGCCGCGCCGAGCGAGTTCGGCGTTCGAAAACAGGAACCCGTCGGTGGTGACGAGCTCGACGCGCGGGGTATCCTCCCATCGTGAGAGCAACTCACGCAGCAGACGGGCGATCGTGGACTTGCCGACGGCGACGGAACCCGCGACTCCGATCGCGAACGGTGTCCGCGCTGACCGTTCTCCGAGAAAGTCGCTGGTGACACGGTGCAGTTGCTTCGTGCCGGCCGCATACAGGCTGAGCAGGCGGCTGAGCGGCAGGTACACTTCGGCGACCTCGCGCATATCGAGCGGATCTCCGAGGCCACGCAGCTGCACGATCTCGGTCTCTTTCAACGGAAGACGCGTCGTGGCGGCAAGTTCTGCCCAGTCGGCCCGGTCGAGTTCAACGAAGGGAGAGGTCGCCGCGGTGTCGGTGTGTGGCCGAGTCCCCGTCATAACGGTTCAGCCTAGTGCCCCGCTCGGCATGGCGTCGCAGCGGCCGCCGCCCGACCGCGTGCGATGTCGGGAGTGTTCAGCGCACCCCGCTAAAATCAGGCGCATGTGTGGAATCGTGGGGTACGTCGGTACCGATAAGAGTGTCGATGTGCTGCTCGGTGGGCTCAAGCGCCTGGAATACCGCGGATACGACTCTGCGGGCATTGCCGTGATCGACGGTGACGGGCACCTGGGCACGCGCAAGCGCGCCGGTAAGTTGCAGGTGCTTGTGGATGATTTGGCGGCGCATCCGCTCGGCAATGGTTCGACCGGAATCGGCCACACCCGCTGGGCAACGCATGGCGGGCCGACCGACCGCAACGCGCATCCGCACCTCGGCGACGACGGCAAGTTGGCGTTGATCCACAACGGCATCATCGAGAATTTCGCCGCGCTGAAGGACGAACTGATCGCCGACGGATTCACCTTCGAAAGCGAGACGGACACCGAGGTCGCCGCCGCGCTCCTGGGCCGCGAATACCGCGAAACGGGCGACCTGCGTGAGGCGTTCCGTCGCATCGTCGGCCGTCTCGACGGTGCGTTCACCCTGCTTGCCGTGCATCAGGACGAGCCCGGTGTCGTCGTCGGCGCTCGCCGCAACTCGCCGCTCGTGATCGGACTCGGCGACGGCGAGAACTTCCTCGGTTCGGACGTTGCTGCGTTCGTCGAGCACACCCGCCGCGCGATGGCGATCGGCCAGGACCAGATCGTGACGATCACCCCGGATGCCGTCAGCGTCACGGATTTCGCCGGCAACGCGGTCGACGTGGATGAGTTCGAGATCGCGTGGGACGCATCCGCTTCGGAAAAGGGCGGCTGGTCCAGCTTCATGGCCAAGGAAATCAGCGAGGAACCGGATGCCGTTGCGAACACGGTGCGCGGCCGTGTGCAGGACGGCGCCGTGGTCATCCCCGAGCTGAGCGACCTCGACGACAACGTGCTTTCGCGCATCGACCGCATCGTCATCATCGCCTGCGGCACCGCTGCTTACGCCGGCATGGTCGGCCGCTACGCGATCGAAAAATGGGCGCGCGTGCCGGTCGATGTCGACCTCAGCCACGAGTTCCGCTACCGCGACCCGGTGATCACGCCGGGGACCCTCGTCGTTTCCATCAGCCAGTCGGGCGAGACCATGGACACACTCATGGCTGTGAAATACGCTCGCGATGCGGGCGCGCACACCGTGTCGATCTGCAACACGCAGGGTGCGACGATCCCACGCGAGTCGGATGGCGTCATCTACACGCACGCTGGCCCCGAGGTCGCCGTCGCCTCGACGAAGGCCTTCGTCGCACAGATCACCGCGCTGTACCTGTTCGGGCTGCATCTGGCACGGGTCAAGGGAACGATGTCGGCCGCAGACCAGGCGGCCCAGGTGCGTGAACTGACGGCCGTGCCGGCAAAGATCGCGACCGTTCTGGAGTCGGCTGAGCGGATCGAGCAACTCGCGAAATGGATGGCGGACACCCGCGCAGTGCTGTTCCTCGGCCGCCAGGTCGGCTACCCGATCGCGCTTGAGGGCGCGCTCAAGCTCAAGGAGCTCGCGTACATCCATGCAGAGGGCTTTGCGGCGGGTGAACTCAAGCATGGGCCGATCGCGCTGATCGAGCCGGGCCAACCGGTGTTCGTCGTCGTGCCGAGCCCGCGCGGTTCGGCCGAGCTGCACAAGAAGGTGGTGTCGAACATCCAGGAGATCCGCGCGCGTGGTGCCCGCGTGATCGCGATCGCCGAAGAGGGCGATGTCGCCGTGCTGCCGTTCGCTGACGAGGTGCTGCGCATTCCCCTGGCCGCGCCCCTCTTCGAACCCCTGCTGGCCGTCGTGCCTCTTCAGATCTTCGCGATGGAGCTCTCCGCGGCGAAGGGCCTGGACGTCGATCAACCGCGCAATCTCGCAAAATCCGTCACCGTCGAGTAGCCGCAGATGATTCTCGGCATCGGTGTGGACATTGTCGACCTGGAGCGGTTCAACCGCGCCGTGTCGCGCACGCCGCGCCTCGTCGAGCGCTTGTTCGCTGAGAGCGAACGCGCGCTGCCGACACACTCGCTGGCCGCTCGGTTTGCCGCGAAAGAGGCGTTGATCAAGGCCCTCGGGTCGTCGGACGGAGTGCACTGGCACGACATCGAGGTGGTCGCCAACGGAGAGGGTGACCCCGGGTTCACCCTTCACGGCTCCGTCGCTGCGCTCATCGAGGCCCGTGGTATCGCCAGCGTGCACCTCACCATGACGCACGACGCAGGCGTCGCGTGCGCATTCGTCATCGCAGAGGGCGGCAATGGCTGAGCGGGCCTGGCGCGAGGCATCCATCGATCTCGGCGCGATCACCCGCAACGTGCGACGCCTACGTGAACTGACCGGCACGGAGCATTTCATCGCCGTCGTGAAAGCGGATGCCTATGGGCACGGGGCCGTTCAATCCGCACGCGCCGCGCTGGCCGGCGGCGCGGACTGGCTCGGCGTTGCGGATGTCGGCGAAGCCCTCGAGTTGCGCGCCGCCGGGATCGAAGCACCGATTCTGGCGTGGTTGCACGACCCGATCGACGACTTCACGGTCGCGCTCGCGGCGCGAGTCAGCGTCGGCATCTCATCTCCGACGCAGCTGCAGGCAGTGGCGGATGCTGCGGCGCGCGCGGGCGGGCGGGCGGCATCCGTTCAGCTCAAGCTGGACACCGGGCTCAGCCGCAATGGCATTCCGGAACCGCAGTGGGAGCATGTCTTCGAGGCAGCGCGGGAGGTGGAACGCGCCGGCCTGGTGCGCATCGACGGGATCTTCAGTCATGTGTCCAACGCCTCAGTGGCGTATGACGAGGCTGCTGTTCGCAAACTCGACCGGGGTCTGGCGCTCGCAGCGCAGGCGGGGTTGACGCCGTTGCTGACGCACATCGCCGCGACGACCGCCGCGCTCACCGTGCCGTCTGCTCGGTACAACGCGGTACGCATCGGCATCGGCATGTACGGGCTGTCGCCGCTTGAAGGACGCTCCTCTGCCGACCTCGGCCTGACGCCCGCGATGACTCTGCGTTCGCGCGTCGCAGGCGTGCGGCGCGTGCCCGTCGACACCGGCGTGTCGTATGGCTACACCTATCGAACGGATGCCGACACCACACTTGCCCTCATCCCGCTCGGGTATGCGGACGGCATTCCACGCGGCGCGTCCAACGGCGGTCCGGTGCAGATCGGCGGGCGGATCTTCCAGGTGAGCGGGCGGATCGCGATGGACCAGTTCGTCGTCGATGTGGGCGAGCATCCGGTGGCGGTCGGAGACGAGGCGGTTTTGTTCGGTGATCCTGCTCAGGGGATGCCGTCTGCAGAGCAGTGGGCGGCCGCCGCGGACACCATCAACTACGAGATCATCGCCCGGATCGGCGGGCGCGTGACCCGGACCTACGTCGGTGGTTGACGCGGTGCCTGCGAAGCAGTCGGGGCACCTTGCGCGCGCCTACGTTATTGCGACCCCTGACGAGATGGAAGCATTTGGCCGCGAACTCGGCGCGCTGCTGCGGCCGGGGGATCTGGTCGTGCTGAACGGCCCGCTCGGCGCGGGAAAGACGACGCTGACTCGCGGAATCGGCGACGTGCTCGGTGTGCGCGGGCCGGTGACGAGTCCGACGTTCGTGCTGGCGCGCACGCATCCGAGCCTGGTCGGGGGTGCCTCACTCGTGCATGTGGATGCGTATCGCCTGGGCAGCGCGCTCGAGTTTGACGATCTCGACATCGACTTTGCACGCTCTGTCGTGATCGTCGAGTGGGGCGCGGGCATGCTCGATGGTGTCGCTGAATCCTGGCTCGACGTTGCGATCGATCGCCCGAGCGGTGCCGGCGCGGGTGCAGTTGCAGACTCTGACGGTGACGATGCAGCCGCGGACGGTGCAGCCGGTGACGGTGCAGCCGCGGACGCGGCAGCCGCGTCCGCGGCAGTGGATGTGGCGCTGGATGCGGCCGAGCCCCGCAGGATCAGGCTGACGGCCCATGGCCCTCGCTGGCGGCCCGTGGTTCGCTGAGCTCAGCGGGAGGGGTGGTCTCGGACGCCGCCGCATCGCTTGCTTCCATCAGTCGCGCCGCCTGCGCATTGCGCCGCCCAACCTCCACGATCGCGACGGATGCCGCAGCCCCCGCCGCCAGCGTCGCCAGCGCCCATCCGGTCCCTGAGCGCACGCGCCCGCGCGCGGCATCCAGCGAGAATGTGCCCGGCCCGGACTCGACCAGCGCGAACAGGCTCGCGAGCAGCACGGCGTTGTACTCCCAGCCGCGATTTGAGTTCCAGACCCCGTTCTTGAAGTGCACCTTGCGGATGGCCGTGATCATCGTGCCCATCAGCCCCGCCGCCGCGACCGGTGTGGCCATTCCGGCAATCAGCGCGGCGCCGCCTGCCGCTTCGGTCAGACCAGACGCGATCGCATTCCGCCGGGCGGGTTCCATGTCAAGCGCATGCATCATCTTGTCGGTGCCCTCGAGACCCGAGCCGCCGAACCATCCAGCGAGTTTCTGCATTCCGTGCCCGAAGAACAGTCCTCCGACCACAACACGGACAATCAATCGACCAGCATTCATCACAGCGCATCCCCTTGAGCTCTCTGTGTTCAACGCTATGCCTCCGGCGCGCGTCGCGCTACGTCGGCCCGATCGGATGCCTGTAGCCGAAAGCTCCACCGATGCCGCACCGCATTCAGGTCAGACCGGTGGTTGAAGCTGTGGGGACCACTGTTCTGTGTCACGCAGCCTGAATACGGTGCACGGCACGGCTCAGCCAGCCCACGCACACTCAACCGGGCACACTCAACCGGGCACACTCAACCGGGCACACCCAACCGGGCCGCTCAACCGGGCCGCTCAACCGGGCCGCGCCCGCCCTTCGCTGCCGCCCATAAACTGGAAGGCATGCTGCTCGCGATCGACACCTCCGCTGGATCGAGCGTCGCCGTCGTCGATCGCGACAGGGGAGTGCTCGCGGATCGGTCCGTCGACGACACGATGCGCCACGCCGAGGTCATCGGCTCGCTGATCGCGGACTGCCTTGCCGAGGCCGGTGTCGCGGTCAGCGAACTGTCCGCCGTCGCCGCCGGGATGGGCCCCGGCCCGTTCACCGGCCTGCGAGTTGGCATCGCCGCGGCACGCGTCTTCGCGCTCGGCGCGGGCATCCCCGTAGTGCCGCTCGTCAGCCACGACGCCGCCGCCTTCGAACGGTACGGCCTCGGGCACACCGGCTCGCTGCTCGTCGTCACAGACGCTCGGCGTCGCGAGGTCTACTGGTCGGCATATCGTGGAGTCGACGAGGTCGGCATCCCGCTGCGCAGCGACGGCCCAGGACTCTGCAAACCGGATGCGCTCCCGCACGCAGACCTGCCACGACTCGACGCGGCATCCGTCTCCGCAGCCGCACTCGGCATGCTCGCCGAACTGACCTACCAGCACGGCCGACCGTTTGCAGCCAACGAACCGCTGTACCTACGCTCGCCGGATGTCACCCCATCCGCCGGGCCGAAACGCGTGACCGCGTGAGCGACGACTGGCAATTGCGTCGAGCCACCAGCGCAGACCTCGATGCGATCATGGCGCTCGAGACCTCGACCTTCGCGACGGATGCCTGGTCCCGCTCGACCATGCGCGGCGAGCTAGCCAGCGAACACGGTTACTACCTCGTTGCGGTGCGCTCCGGCGAAGCGGATGCCGCGATCCAGGATGCCGCAGCGTCCCGTTCCAGCGCGCCGCGGCCATCCGTCGACGGCTACGCGGGGCTGCTTGCGCCGCGTGGCGCCGCGGAGGCGGACATCCAGACCATCGCCGTCGCACCGCGCGCTCGGCGGCACGGCATTGGACGGGCACTGGTTGCTGCACTGATCGCCGAGGCTGTCGAACGCGGGGTGCGCGACGTGTTCCTGGAGGTTCGCGCGGACAACCCGGGCGCCCAAGCGCTTTACCGGTCGCTCGGCTTCGAGGAGATCGGTGTGCGACCGCACTATTACCAGCCTGACGGCGTCGACGCGCTCGTGATGAAGCTAGCCTTCGACTCCGCTCACGGACCGAGCGTGACGGGAGGTGAGCAGCTGTGAACCGCCAGGATCCCCTTGTACTCGGCATCGAGACTTCATGCGATGAAACTGGCATCGGTATCGTGCGCGGCATGCGTCTGCTGTCGAACACCATCGCGTCGTCGATGGATCAGCACGCCCGCTACGGCGGTGTCGTGCCCGAGGTGGCGGCACGTGCACACCTGGAGGAACTTGAACCGGCGATCCGTGCGGCCGTCGCCGAGGCCCGCATCGAACTCGCGGACATCGACGCCGTTGCCGTCACGAGCGGCCCCGGCCTCGCGGGCGCCCTCATGGTCGGTGTCGGGGCCGCAAAGGCGCTCGCCGTCTCTCTGAGCAAGCCGATCTACGCCGTCAACCACCTCGTCGGCCACGTCGGCGCCGACGTCTTGGACGTGAACGGCGGCCCCGGCCGCAACCTCGAATTGCCCACCATCGCGCTGCTCGTCTCTGGCGGGCACACGTCCCTGTTGCATGTGCGGGATCTCGTTTCCGACGTCGAACTGCTCGGCGAAACCATCGACGACGCCGCAGGTGAGGCCTTCGACAAGGTCGCGCGCGTGCTCGGGCTGCCGTATCCGGGAGGTCCGCAGATCGACAGGGTTGCGGCATCCGGAAACCCGAAGGCGATACGCTTCCCCCGCGGGCTCAGCCAGCCCAAGGACATGGCACGACACCGTTACGATTTCTCCTTCTCCGGCCTGAAGACTGCCGTTGCACGCTGGGTCGAAAAGCTGCAGGATGCCGGCGAGCCGGTTCCGATTGCGGACGTTGCGGCCAGCTTTCGCGAGGCCGTCGCAGACATCCTGCTGACCAAGGCCGTCGCGGCCTGCGTCGACCGCGCGGTGCCGCGGCTGCTGCTCGGCGGCGGGGTGGTTGCGAATGAGCGCATCCGTCAACTGGCCGCTGAACGCTGTGCTGCGGCCGGAATCGCATTACGGATCCCAGCATTCTCGCTCTGCACCGACAACGGCGCGATGATCGCCGCGTTGGCGGCGCAGTTGATCATGGCAGGGCATCGGCCGTCCACGCTGGAGTTCGGGGCGGATTCGACGCTGCCGGTCACCGACATCCAAGTGATGCGCTGATCGGCGCGACCGCTCGCGCCTGCCGAAAATGGGGAGTCCTACACATTGACACCCCCTGAGGGGGATGCCACTATGGGCTGCGATACAGCTTTTGTTCAGGAACCGGGGGAAATGAATGGCGTGTGCCAACCGAGCGCTTGTCGATGCAGCGCTTGTCGATACAGTGCTCGCTGACGCAGTGCTCACACACACAGTGCTCACTGACACACTGCCCGCGGCGCCGGGCAGACGAGTCTCGCAGTAAAACCAGAACGCGCCGGCACGCTGGCGACACCGACCACCACGAAAGGAGATTGGTCTCATGACCGATCCGAACATCCCTAACGGCGAGCCTGAGGTTCCGGCCGAGCAGGTTCCGCCAGCGCCCGAGGTTCCTGCGGAGCCCGAAGTTCCTGCGGAGCCGGCTGCGCCTGCCGCGCCGACCTATGACGCGCCGCCCGCGGAGCCCGTTGCGCCCGTCTACGACGCGCCGCCCGCACCGCCGGTGTATGACGCACCGCCCGCTGCGCCGGTGTACGACGCGCCACCGCCGGCACCCCCGGCATACGGTGCACCCGTGCCGCCGCCCGCAGCACCGCAGTACGCGGCTCCGCCTGCAGCTCCGCAGTACGGCGCTTCGCCAGCGGCACCGCAGTATGGCGCAGCGCCTGCCGCACCGCAGTACGGCGCTCCGCCGGTCAACCCATACGCACAGCCGTATGCAGGGGTCCCGGCTCAGAAGGCGCCCGTGCTCAGCATCATCGCGCTGATCGCCGGAATTATCGGCCTCTTCACGTCGTGGTTCTTCTTCGGTGGCCTGTTCTCGATCGCGGCCATCGTGCTCGGGTTCCTCGGCAAGAGCAAGGAGCCGCAGGCGAAGGGCATGTGGCTGACCGGCATCATCCTCGGGTTCGTCGGCATCCTGGTGCTGATCATCGCGATCATCGTCACGATCATCTTTGTCGCGGCCGTGGGAAACCTCGGCACGTACAACTACTGACCTGACTCGCAACGCAACGGGCCGCTCTCCGTCGGGAGGGCGGCCTGTTCGCGGACTGCTGGCCTGTTCGCGGACTGCTCGACCAACGAACGTTACACGCGATCGACGAGCAGCGCCTCGTGCTTGCCGCCGATGCGCGTCAGCACCAGCGTTGCGGACGCATTCCCACGCAGCGACAGTCGCGTGCGCAGGGCAGCGGGGTCGACATTCGCCCCGCGTTTCTTGATCTCGAGCGTGCCGATGCCGCGCTCGCGCAGAGCGCGCTTCAGCTCACGTTCCTGGAACGGCAGGCGTTCGCGCACGCGGAATCCGGTTGCGAACGGCGTGCTGACGGGTATATCCGTTGTGAGGTATGCGATGCCGTCGCTGATCATTCGCGCATGCATTCGGCGGGCCAGGTCGCCGATCAAACGGGCGCGGATGACGGCACCGTCCGGCTCGTAGAGATACTCGCCGAGTTCGCCGACCGGCTCGTCCTCGCTGTCGGCCGGGCCGGTCAGCTCGGCCGGCTCGCCCGCTGACAGTACGAGTGCCGACCGCCGGATGCCGTCCCGCGCGACCGCGCCGAACCAGACACCCAGCTCCACCAGTTGGCCGTCGACGGAGATCCACTGCGCCTCAGCGTCGTGGGGGATCAACCTGCGGTCCAGGCCCGGCCCGAGTTTGACGCCGGTGGGCATCCGTTCGCCGAGGCCGAAGGCGAAGTCGAGGCTCGGCGAGTAGTCGTTCGGGTCGGTCAGCCGCTTGGTGTTGGAGTGGCCCGCCGTGCGTCGCGCCGGATCGAGGTAGATGCCGTCGACATCCGCAAGCGCCGCAGCGGTGCCCGCCGCGTCTTCCGCGCGGGCGTTCACGACGCTCGCCGTCTCGAACGGTGCGAGGTTGTACGCGGCGATCGCGGCGGTGATCTCGTCGGCCTCCACCGCCGTCACGGTCAGGCCGAGTGCGGCCATCGCGAGGGCATCCCCGCCGATACCGCAGCCGAGGTCGGCGATGTGGCCGGCACCGGCCGTCTGGAACCGCCCAGCATGCAACGCGGCCACTCGCAGCCGCGTGGCCTGCTCCAGCCCGGCGGCGGTGAACAGCATGTGCGAGGAGAACTCCCCGAATTTCGCCTGCGCCTTACCGCGCAGCTTCGCCTGGCTGAGTACCGCAGCGACCAGAGCGGGCGGATGCCCCGCCTTGCGGAGCGCGGAAACGCTGGCAAGCGCATCCGTCGATGACGTGTACGGAGGCAGTGAGTCGAGCAGCCGAAGCCCGGCCGGACTCATCAGTTCGAGCAGTTCGGAGCGTTCCATTCGACCAACTTATCCCGTCGATTCGATGAGCATCTTTGGCACTCACGTTGCGAGAGTGCCAGCACAGGCTCTAAACTCGGTCTTAGCACTCTCGGTGTGAGTGTGCTAACTCCAGTCTTCAGTACGAGAAAGAGGTCAAACGTGTCGGTCTCCATCAAGCCGCTCGAGGATCGCATTGTTATCAAGCAGGTTGAGGCTGAGCAGACCACAGCTTCCGGCCTGGTGATCCCGGACACCGCTAAGGAAAAGCCCCAGGAGGGCGAAGTCATCGCGGTCGGCCCCGGTCGCATTGACGACAACGGCAACCGTGTTCCGATCGATGTCGCCGTGGGCGACAAGGTCCTGTACTCCAAGTACGGCGGAACCGAGGTCAAGTTCGGCGTCGACGAGTACCTTGTGCTGTCGGCTCGCGACGTTCTCGCGGTGGTCGTGCACTAATCGTGCACTAAGCACCTGCGTTGCGTGGAAGGGCCCGGATGGCGAAAGCCGCCCGGGCCCTTTCTCTGTGCCCTGCCAATCCGATGCACGGGGTGGGTGAGTGAACGGATGTCGGCGGCGGGCCATAGCATTGGTCAGTGAGTTCGCCCCCATCCGCATCCCCGACCCGTGCCATGCGCACGGGCCCGAGTGAACCCAGCAGCCGCAGCGGGCTGATCTACGCGATCACCGCGTACTGCCTCTGGGGCGTGCTGCCGATCTACTTCATCGCACTGCAACCGACCGGGGCATTCGAGATCGTCGCCTGGCGCGTGCTGTTCTCGCTCGTCTTCTGCGCGATCATCATCGTCGTCACCCGCGCGTGGCGCCCGCTGCTCGTGATTATGCGCCGCCCGCGAATCGTGCTCATCATGGGGGCTGCGGGCGCACTGATCTATATCAACTGGCAGACCTACGTATACGGCGTGGAAGCCGGCCGTGTCGTCGAGGCGGCCCTGGGCTATTTCATCAATCCGATCGTCACCGTCTTTCTCGGCGTGATCGTGTTGCGCGAGAAACTGCGGATCACCCAGTGGATCGCGGTCGCTATCAGCATTGTCGCCGTCGGCGTGCTGACCGTCGGCTACGGATCGCTTCCGTGGATCGCGCTCGTGCTCGCGTTCTCGTTCGGACTCTACGGACTGGTCAAGAAGCAGGTCGGCAAAGACGTGGATGCCGTCTCCGGGCTCACCCTGGAGACCGCGTGGCTGACGCCGGTCGCCGTCATCCAGCTGATCGTCGTTGGCGCAACGACCGGTATCACGCTCGGAACGGTCAGCACCTGGCACACGGTGCTGCTGGTCTCCGCCGGCGTGATCACGGCAGTGCCATTGCTGTTGTTCGCAGCAGCCGCACGCCGGCTTCCACTGATCTATCTCGGGTTCATCCAATACTTCGCACCGTTCATCCAGTTCCTGGTCGGCGTGTTCTTGTTGCATGAGGCGATGCCACCGGAGCGTTGGTTCGGATTCGGCCTCGTCTGGGTCGCACTTGTCGTGCTGAGCGTGGACATGGTTGTCGCGGTGCGGCGGCAACGGCGAGGCCGGGCAGCGGCATCCGAAACGTGTGAGCCCGGCGGTACGCCGACGGCGGATCCGCTCCCGGAATAGTCACGGCGTTCTGCGGTTAGCATTGAGTGCTGCCTGTTTAACTGATACGCGCTGCGAATATCGGCGAGCACGGCGGACCCTGATGCGCAAAGGATGACATGGAACAGAGCGATCCCTTCGGTTTCATCGGATTGACCTACGACGATGTGATGCTCCTACCCGGGCATACCGACGTGATCCCGAGCGAGGCGGACACCTCGACCCGGCTGACCAAGCGCATCTCGATGGCGACACCGTTGCTCTCCTCCGCGATGGACACGGTCACCGAGGCTCGCATGGCGATCGCGATGGCGCGCCAGGGCGGCATCGGCATTCTGCATCGCAATCTGTCGATCGAAGACCAGGCCGCGCATGTCGACAAGGTCAAGCGCAGCGAATCCGGCATGATCACCAACCCGGTCACGACGACGCCCGATTCGACCGTTGCGGAGGTCGACGCGTTGTGTGCGCAGTTCCGGATGAGCGGGCTTCCCGTCGTCGATGCGGACGGCACCCTCGTCGGCATCATCACGAACCGCGACATGCGCTTCGTCTCCGAATTCGAGAAGGCGTCGACGCGCGTGCGCGACGTCATGACCCGCACGCCGCTGATCACAGCACCTGTCGGAATCGATCCGGATGCCGCGATCGCGATTTTCGCGCAGCACAAGATCGAGAAGCTTCCGCTCGTGGACTCCGACGGCAAGCTCAAGGGTCTGATCACGGTCAAGGACTTCGACAAGAGCGAGCAGTACCCGCACGCGACCAAGGACGACGAGGGCCGGTTGCGCGTCGGCGCGGCGATCGGCTTCTTCGGCGATGCCTGGGACCGTGCGATGACCCTGGTTGACGCCGGTGTGGACGTGCTGGTGGTCGACACCGCGAACGGCGACAGCGAGGGCGTGCTCGACATCATCCGTCGGTTGAAGGCCGAGCCGGCCGCGGCGCACGTCGACATCATCGGCGGCAATATCGCCACCCGCACCGGCGCCCAGGCGCTGATTGATGCCGGTGCAGACGCCATCAAGGTCGGTGTCGGTCCGGGTTCGATTTGCACGACGCGCGTCGTCTCCGGCGTCGGCGTTCCGCAGGTCACCGCAGTGTATGAGGCGTCGTTGGCCGCGCGCGGCACCGGTGTGCCGGTGATCGCGGATGGCGGGCTGCAGTATTCGGGTGACATCGCGAAGGCGCTCGTCGCCGGAGCGGACTCCGTGATGCTCGGCTCGTTGCTCGCCGGTTGCGACGAAAGCCCGGGCGACCTGGTGTTCATCAACGGCAAACAGTTCAAGAAGTACCGCGGCATGGGTTCACTCGGCGCGCTGCAGACCCGTGGCAAGAAAACGTCCTACTCGCGCGACCGCTACTTCCAGGCGGATGTGCCGAGCGACGAACAGCTGATCGCTGAAGGCATCGAGGGGCAGGTGCCGTATCGCGGCCCGCTGTCGGCGGTCGCATATCAACTGGCCGGCGGCCTGCGCCAGTCGATGTTCTACGTCGGTGCACGCACGATCCCGCAACTGAAGGAGCGCGGCAAGTTCGTGCGCATCACCGCCGCAGGGCTGAAAGAATCTCACCCGCACGACATCCAAATGGTCGTCGAAGCGCCCAACTACCGCGGTTGACTTCGCCCGCCGGTCGACTGGCCAACCTCCCGTGAGTTGCCGCAAATGTGTGTCCGCGGCCCTCGGTCCGCCGGCCTCGACCGACCAGTTCGCGGAGATCGGGCGAGCCGGTGGTCGGGTGAGCCGGCGTCCGTGTACCCAATTCAGGCTGGATGCTCTGGGCGGCGGCCTTCGCGTCTTTGCCGCCCGGTCTGTCCTGAATTAGGTCCGCGGGCGGCACCGCGTCTCCCGTGGCCGACTCGGGGCCCGCGGTTCGCGCTGGTCGGGGGATGCGGTGGTCGGACGGGCCGGCATCCGTGTGCCCAAATTCAGGCTGGATGCTCTGGGCGGCGGCCTTCGCGTCTTTGCCCCCCGGTCTGTCCTGAATTAGGTCCGCGAGCGGCACCGCGTCTCCCCGCAGCGCAATGCCGCCAAGCACGGCGCATGACGATCGAGGTGCGCCCGTCTGCGATTCGGCTGCAGCGGTTCTGTGACGGCAATTCCGGAAGCGATGCAACTGCGGATGCGGTAGCCTGGCAGGCTCGCTGCTCGCGAGCGTCTGCGCGCGGCGCCGCTCCGATCAGGATGTTGCTTGAGCTGCAGGGCTACATAACAACGCTGCATGAAAAACAAGGGATTATCTCGTGGGTTACATCGACGTCTCCGGCGTCAGCTATTCACTCAGCGACGGCCGGCCGCTGCTCGACGACGTATCGTTCCGCGTCGGCGAAGGATCAACGACCGCGCTGATCGGCGCAAATGGGGCGGGCAAGACGACACTGTTGCGCCTGATCCGCGGCGAAATCACCGCGGATGCCGGAACCATCGGCATCGACGGCGAACTCGGAGTCATGGACCAGTTCGTCGGTCACATTCGCGATGAGCGCACCGTGTACGACCTGCTCGTTTCGGTGGCACCAGCCGCAGTGCGCGCGGCATCCGCTGCCTTGGAGCGCGCGGAGAACGCGGTGATCGAGCACGACGACATGACCACGCAACTCGCTTATGCGGGTGCGCTCGCCGAGTACGGCGACGCCCGCGGCTACGAAACGGAAGTCGTCTGGGATCAGTGCACCATGCAAGCGCTGGGGGTGCCGTTCGAGCGGGCACGGTTCCGCGAACTGCGCACGCTCTCGGGCGGTGAGCAGAAGCGGCTCGTGCTCGAGGCGCTGCTGCGTGGCCCCGCCGCGGTTCTGGTGTTGGACGAGCCGGACAACTACCTGGACGTACCCGCCAAACGTTGGCTGGAGGAGCAGCTGCGTGCCTCACGCAAGACCGTGCTGCTGATCTCGCACGACCGGGAACTGCTCGCGCGCGCGGCCGACCGGATCGTCACGCTCGAGCTCGGCGCGGCCGGCAACACGGTTTGGACGCACGGTGGCGGCTTCGGCGGCTACCACGAAGCACGCGACGACCGGATGAATCGGCTCGACGAGCTACGCCGCCGCTGGGATGAGGAGCACGCCAAGATCAAGGCGCTGGTGTTGCGCATGAAAGAGAAGGCCGCATACAACTCAGACATGGCCTCACGGTATCGAGCCGCCCAGACCCGGCTGGCGAAGTTCGTCGAGGCGGGTCCGCCTCAGTTGCGCCCGAAAGAACAGAACGTGCGGATGCGCCTGGCCGGCTCTCGCACGGGCAAGCACGTCGTCGACTGCGTGCGTCTCGAACTCACTGGGCTCATGCAGCCATTCGACGCCGAGATCTGGTTCGGTGAACGGGTGGCGGTGCTCGGTTCCAACGGGTCGGGCAAGTCGCACTTTCTGCGGCTGCTCGCCGCGGGCGGAAGCGACCCGGACCCAAGTGCCGGGCATCTCGCATCCGCTGACCAGGTCGGCGCGCCCGTTGCGCACTCCGGTGTCGCGAAGCTGGGTGCGCGCGTCGTGCCCGGGTTCTTTGCGCAGGCGCATGAGCATCCGGAACTGCTGGGGCGCACGCTGCTGGAGATCCTGCACAGGGGCGACGATTATCGTGACGGGATGGCGCGCGAAGCTGCTAGCCGGGCGCTTGATCGGTATGGCTTGTCGAGCGCGAGCGAACAGCGGTTCGAGACGCTGTCTGGCGGACAGCAGGCGCGGCTGCAGATTCTGCTGCTCGAGCTGTCTGGTGCGACGCTGTTGCTGCTCGACGAGCCGACCGACAACCTCGATCTGGTGTCCGCCGAGGCACTCGAAGAGGGCTTGGCCGGATTCGAGGGCACGGTGCTTGCCGTCACGCACGACCGCTGGTTCGCGCGCGGCTTCGACCGCTACCTCGTGTTCGGTGCGGACGGGCGCGTCTACGAGACCGATGAACCGCAGTGGGAGGAAGCCCGGGTAGCACGCGCGCGTTGACCTACCGCCCGCTGAGTTGCCCCGCGAAGGGTCATTTGGGGCAACTCAGCGGAGGGTCAGGGGTGCAGCCGTGCGATCCGGTCGATGGCCTCGGTGAGAACCTCGGGGGAGCAGGCGAAGTTGAGCCGCGCGAAGCCTGCACCTTGCGTACCGAAATCGCGGCCCGGGTTGAGCGCGACGCGGGCGTTCTTGAGGATGTGTCTGCGCGGGTCGTCGCCCCCGCCGAGCGCGCGCAGATCCAGCCACGCCAGGTAGCTGGCGGCCGGTTCGCGGTAGCCGACCTCGGGCATCCGCTCGGCGAGCAGCGTCGTCAGCAGCGCGCGGTTCGAGCGGATGCTGCGCAGCACCCCATCGAGCCATTCCTCGCCTTCCGCAAACGCGGCGGCGTTCGCGATGCGCCCGAACAGGCTCGTGCGAAAGTGCACCTCGTCGGGCAGCGCGGAAAGGCGGGTGCGCATCCGTTCGCTTGCGGTCACAAATAACGCGCACTTGAGTCCGGCGAGGTTCCAGCCTTTGCTCGCCGAGTGAGCAGCGATGCCGTGCGCGCGCGCGGCATCCGAGACCGAAAGGAACGGCGTGAACGGGGCATCCGCATCATCGGAGGAGAGATGGCACAGCGGGGCGTGGATCTCGTCGCTGATGATGGTCGCGTCGTACTTCGCCGCCAACTCGGCCAAGGCCGTGAGTTGGTCGGCGCTATGCACGAGCCCGACCGGGTTGTGCGGATTGCAGAGCAGCATCGCGCGGGCACCGGCGGCGAACGCGGCCTCGATACCGTCGAGGTCGAGCGACCACTGCGTGCCGTCGTCGAGCAACGGCACCTCGACGACGCTTCCGCCGGCCTCGGGTACCAGATCGAAGAACGGCGGGTAGATGGGCGGCGTGATGATGACAGGGTCACCGGGGGTGATCGAGAGCCGCAGGGATTCGACCAGTACGACACTGACATCCGTCGTTGTCGACAGGTGCTTCGGGTCGACAGACCAGCCCCAGCGCCGCAGCGCGAAATCGGTGAACGCGGCCGGCAGCGGGTCGCGGCCGGGTCCAGCGTAGCCGGTGTCAGAACGGCGGATGGCGTCGCTGAGCGCCTCCGCGATCGGCTCGGCGAGCGGATAATCCATCTCTGCCACGAACAGCGGGAGCACGTCGTCGGGATACTCGGCCCACTTCTCACTCGTGCGCGTGCGGAGAATTTCGAGGGGTTCGGCGTGGACATCCATGCTTCAAGGATGCCCGAACATCTGGCACTGTTGTATCTGGCACAGTGGAGAATATTCGATCAGTGCAGAAAGTAGATGAGCAATGCTGCCACTCAAGCTCGGTTACAAGGCCTCAGCCGAACAGTTCGACCCGCGCACGCTCGTGGAGATCGCAGTCTTGGCCGAACGACACGGCATGCAGAGTGTGGCGGTCAGCGATCACTTTCAACCGTGGCGGCACGCCGGCGGTCACGCTCCGTTCTCGCTGGCGTGGATGGCGGCCGTCGGAGAGCGCACGTCGACCGTGCAGATCGGCACGTCGGTGATGACGCCGACGTTCCGCTACAACCCGGCTGTGATCGCGCAAGCGTTCGCGACGCTCGGATGCCTGTATCCCGGGCGCATCATGCTCGGCGTGGGCACTGGCGAGTCACTCAACGAGATCGCCACGGGATTCCGCGGGGC
Organism: Microbacteriaceae bacterium; assembly: GCA_036510655.1. Lineage (GTDB taxonomy): Bacteria > Actinomycetota > Actinomycetes > Actinomycetales > Microbacteriaceae > Rathayibacter_A. The sequence goes on from DATCDQ010000103.1 coordinate 46,611, forward strand.
CGGCGAGCAGGACTGGCCCGAGTTCAAGGAGCGGTTCGCTCGGCTTCGTGAGGCGATCGCACTGATGCGCGCGCTGTGGACTGAGGACCGAGTGAACTTCGAAGGGGAGTACTACTCGACCCACGACGCGAGCATCTACGACCGGCCGGAGGGCGGCATCCCCATCTACATCGCTGCCGGTGGCCCCGTTGTCGCAAAATACGCTGGACGCGCCGGTGACGGCTTCATCTGCACGTCAGGAAAAGGCATGGAGCTGTACACCGAGCAGCTGATCCCCGCGGTGAACGCCGGGGCTGAGGCGGCCGGCCGCGACAGCGGGAGCATCGATCGGATGATCGAGATCAAGCTTTCCTATGACACCGATCCGACGGCCGCGTTGGAAAACACCCGATTCTGGTCGCCCTTGTCGCTCAGCACAGAGCAGAAGCACGACATCACGGACCCCATCGAAATGGAACAGGCGGCGGATGCGCTCCCGATCGAAACGATCGCGAAGCGCTGGATCGTCGGTTCGGACCCAGAAGAAACCGTCGAGGCGATCGCGCAGTACGTTCGCGCCGGATTCAATCACCTCGTCTTCCACGGACCTGGCGCGGACCAGGAGCGCTTTCTCACCCTGTTCGAGCGCGACCTCGCACCGCGCCTGAGAGCGCTCGATCCCGTGAGCTGACGCGGCGCCGAGGGCTTGGCCGGCAGGCGGCGGCTAGGCTGGACCGGTGAGCATGGAAATCGAGATCGGCCGAGCCAAGCGCGCGCGCCGCGTGTATGCGTTCGATGACGTGGCGATCGTGCCGAGCAGGCGAACGCGCGATCCAGAGGACGTTTCGGTCAGCTGGAGCATCGACGCATATCAGTTCGATATCCCCTTCCTTGCCGCGCCGATGGACTCCGTCGTCTCGCCGACCACCGCGGTCATGATCGGCAAGCTCGGCGGCGTCGGCGTGCTCGACCTCGAAGGTGTTTGGACACGGTACGACGATCCCGAGCCGGTATTGGCGGAGATCCGTTCGCTCCCCGCCGACAAGGCAACGGCGCGCATGCAGCAGCTCTACGCCGAGCCAATCAAGGCCGAACTCATCAGTCAACGCCTTGCAGAGATTCGCGAGGGTGGTGTCACGGTCGCGGGTGCACTGTCACCGCAGCGCACCCAAGAGTTCTATGAGACGGTCGTCGCTGCCGGGGTCGACCTGTTCGTCATCCGCGGCACGACGGTTTCGGCGGAGCACGTCTCCAAGGATCGCGAGCCGCTCAACCTCAAGAAATTCATCTACGAACTCGACGTGCCCGTTGTGGTCGGCGGTGCGGCCACCTACACGGCTGCCCTGCACCTGATGCGCACGGGGGCCGCGGGTGTGCTCGTCGGCTTCGGCGGCGGTGCTGCGACGACCACTCGCAAGACGCTCGGCATCCACGCGCCGATGGCGACCGCCGTCGCCGACGTGGCCGGCGCTCGCCGTGACTACATGGACGAGTCGGGCGGTCGCTACGTGCACGTGATCGCCGACGGTGGCCTTGGTTCTTCGGGAGACATCGTCAAGGCGATCGCCTGCGGGGCGGATGCCGTGATGCTCGGCACGGCGCTCGCACGAGCGACGGATGCGCCTGGTGGCGGCTGGCACTGGGGCGCGGAGGCCCACCACCCGCAGCTGCCGCGCGGCAATCGTGTTGCCGTCGGGCAGGTCGCAACGCTGGAGGGTGTGCTCTACGGGCCGTCGCCGGTCGCGGATGGCACATCGAACCTCGTCGGCGCCCTGCGCCGGTCGATGGCCACGACCGGGTATTCGGATCTGAAGGAATTCCAGCGCGTCGAGGTCGTCGTCTCGCCATATCAGGAGCATTAGTCGGGAGCACGAGCACGCCGGATCTCACGATCGGGCACACCGCTCGTGCACACAGGTCGGGCACACGCCCGGGGAGGCGGAGAGCATGCCGCGCAACGGTCTCGTCACGTATTCGTCAAAGCTCGGGCCGACCGAGCGTAACGCCGCGATCGCGGCCCTGAAGAACACAGGGCTGAAGAACACCGAGCTGGACATCCTCGTCATCGGCGGCGGCATCGTCGGCACCGGCTGCGCGCTGGATGCCGTGACCCGCGGACTCTCGGTCGGCTTGCTCGAGCAGCGTGACTGGGCATCCGGAACCTCGAGCCGGTCTTCGAAACTCGTGCATGGCGGCATCCGCTACCTGGAACAACTGGACTTCCGCCTCGTGCGTGAGGCGCTGATCGAGCGCGGGCTTCTTTTGCAACGGATCGCACCGCACCTGGTGAAGCCGGTGCGCTTTCTCTACCCGCTGCGCAAACGGTTCGTCGAGAGGGTATATGTTGGTGCGGGCATGCTTCTGTATGACGCATTCTCCTACACGGGTCTGCGCCCGCCGGGGGTGCCGCACCACAGGCACCTGTCGAAGCGGCAGGTCGAGCGGGCGATTCCTTCGCTGGCGCATGGCGCTCTAATCGGCGGGATCACCTACTACGACGCGCAGGTCGACGACGCACGCTACGTCGCTAACCTGGCGCGCACCGCTGCGGCGTACGGTGCACACGTCGCCAATCGCGTGCGCGTCGAAGGCTTTCTCAAGGTCGGCGAGCGGGTTGTCGGCGTTCAGGCGCGCGACCTGCAAACGGATGAGCGCTTCGAGATCCACGCCAAACAGGTGGTCAACGCGACCGGCGTGTGGACGGACGACACCCAATCGATGGTCGGGGAGCGTGGCCAGTTCAAGGTGCGGGCGTCCAAGGGCGTGCACCTCGTCGTGCCGCGCGACCGATTCCAGTCGAAGATCGGTTTGCTGCTGCGCACCGAGAAGAGTGTGCTGTTCGTGATCCCGTGGGGTCGGCATTGGCTGATCGGCACGACCGACACCGACTGGGAACTCGACAAGGCGCATCCGGCCGCGACTGCCGCTGACATCGATTACCTGCTGGAGCATGTGAACTCTGTGCTTGCCGTTCCGCTGACCCGGGAAGACGTGGAGGGTGTGTACGCCGGGCTGCGACCGCTGCTGGCCGGCGAGTCTGAGCAGACGTCGAAACTGTCCCGCGAGCACATCGTCACACACTCCGTACCCGGCCTCGTCGTGATCGCGGGCGGCAAATGGACAACGTACCGCGTGATGGCGAAGGATGCGATCGATGCTGCAGCCGATGCCCTCGACGGCAAGATTCCGCCGTCGACAACCCAGGAAATCGCGCTCGTGGGCGCGGAGGGCTACCAGGCTGCATGGAACAAGCGCGCGAGGATAGCCGCACGATCGGGCCTCCACGTGTCGAGGATCGAGCATCTTCTCAACCGCTACGGCACGCTCACCGAGGAGCTGCTGGCGCTGGTCCACGGGCATCCGGAGTTGGCGGATCCGCTGCCGGGAGCCGACGACTACCTCGGCGTCGAAGTCGTGTACGCGGCATCGCACGAGGGTGCACTGCACCTGGACGACGTGCTGGCACGACGCACGCGCATCTCGATCGAGGCGTGGGATCGCGGCGCATCCGCGGCTCCGGTCGCCGCTGCGCTCATGGCCGGCGTGCTGGGCTGGGACGAGAAGCGGCAGCAGCGCGAGGTGCAGTTCTACCTGGGCCGGCTCGAGGCCGAGCGTGCGTCGCAGACGCAACCGGATGACGCATCCGCCGATCGCGTTCGGCTGGAAGCCCCCGACTTCTCGGTGAAGTAACCCCCGGTAGAATTGACGTATACCCTCACGAGACACGCACGGGAGTCCAAGCATGGTTGATGTTCGGCGGGTCAAGCTGCCCGGAGTCGGTGTGTTGCACACGTTCGTGACGGATGACGGCGGCAAAGTCGGCGTGATCGCCCACCGTTCCGGTCACAGCGACCTGATCACGTTCTCCGACGACGAAGACGGCTCCGATGTCACAAAGGTCTCGTTGCGACTGAGCGAAGACGAAGCGCACACGCTGGCCGAGCTGCTCGGCGGCACGCAGATCACCGAGTCGCTGACGGCGCTCGACCAGATTCCGGGCCTGTCGATCGACTGGTTCACGGTCGACTACGAAGACTACATCGCGGGCCAGGCCCTCGGGAGCCCCGCTGATCGAGGGGTCGCCGGACTGACGGTCGTCGCGGTCGTTCGCGGTGATTCTGCGAACCCGGCACCGTCTCCGGACTTCAAGGTCTTCCCCGGCGACACGCTCGTTGTGGCGGGTTCACCGGAGAAGGTCGCGCGCACGTTCACGTTCTTCCGATCCGGTGAGTTGCCCCAGGCGACCGCGGCGATCTCCGTCGATTCTCCGCCCGGAGGGTAGTGATGCATCTCGGTGATGACCTCATTGTCCTGGGCCTGCTCCTGCTCGTCGCATACGTGCTGGGCCGGCTGGGGCGTCTGGTCAGTCTGCCGGCGATTCCGATCTACATGCTGGTCGGGCTGTTGGCCAGCAAGAATCAAGGCTGGTTCCCGCTCAACTTCGAATCGAACTACATCGAGCTGATCGCGGTCTTCGGGCTGATTCTGCTGCTGTTCAGTCTCGGACTCGAGTTCGATCAGGATGAGTTCTTCGGCAGCGCGGGCAAGCTGCTGATCTCGGGTGGACTGTACATCGTGCTGAACATGGGCGTCGGCTTTCTGTTCGGCATGATGACCGGATGGGGAACCCGCGAAGCGCTCGTCATCGCGGGGATGACCGGCACCTCATCCAGCGCGATCATCACGAAGCTGCTGATCGAACTGCGCCGCCTTGCCAATAAGGAGACGCCCATGATCCTCGGCGTCACCGTGGTCGGCGACATCTTCATCGCGATCTATCTGGCGATCGTCTCTGTAGTGCTCAGCGGCAAGACCGAGATCTGGCCGATCATCCTGCAGCTCTCAATCGCCTTCCTGTTCCTGATCGTCATGTTCACGATTGCGCGCTGGGGGGGCCGGGTCGTCTCCAGACTGGTGCGCACCAAGGACGACGAACTGTTCACGATCCTCTTCTTCGGGCTCGCGGTCCTGTTCGCCGGCATCGGCGAAATGATCGGGGTGACGGATGCGATCGGCGCGTTCCTGATCGGCCTCGTTCTCGGTGCCAGCCGCTATCGAACCAAGATCGAGCGCGTTGCCGTGCCCTTGCGTGACGTGTTCGCCGCCTTCTTCTTCCTCAACTTCGGCCTGGCGTTGAACGTCTCCGATTTTCCGCAGGTCATCGGCATCGTGCTGTTGGCGGTCCTCATGACGTTCGTGCTCAACATCGCCTCCGGCGCGATCATCGCCCGAATGCACGGCTACCACGCCCCGGAGGGATTGAATGCGGCCGCCATCCTCGTCAACCGGGGCGAGTTCACACTGATCCTTGCAACGCTGTCGGTTTCCGCAGGTCTGGACTCTCGGCTGACCCCGTTCGCCGGCCTCTACGTACTGATCATGGCGGTGCTCGGGCCGCTGTTCGCGGCGAATTCAGAGAGAATGGGTGCTGTACTGGTGCGAGGCCGTCGTGCGAAGCGCGGCGGTCCGCCGCGGGAGAAACGCAACCCGATGCTCGACGAGGAGATCGCGCTCGTCGAAGCTGCGACATCCGGACCGTCGGGTGCTCCAGATGCCGACACTCGGCAGGCGATCGACAGGGTCGTCGAGCAGGCCATGCGGCAGAGCGACACCGATGTGAACCGAAAGCAGAACTGAAATTTCCACCCACAACACTTCCGTGCGCGACACGGGCGCTCTGCGCCAGCGCCCGACCCTCCTGCGAACGATGGTGCGCCCGAAATGGCTCGTGGCACTCGTCTTCGCGTTGGCCGTCGCCGCCGGGTTTGCCGCACTGGGCCAATGGCAGCTGCAGCGCGCCATCGAATCGGGCACGGTCGTGCAGCGGCCGACCGAGACAGCGATTCCGCTGACTCAAGCTGCGCAGCCGAATACCGATGTCCGCACCGATATGGTCGGCCAACTCGTGACGACCACGGGTGCGTTCGCCCCGAGCGACTATCAACTGCTGGAGGGCAGGCTCAACAACGGCGCTACCGGCTATTGGGTGGTCGCCCGGTTCACGCTCACCGACCAGGATGCCGCGGGTCGGCCCGTCGAGCTCGCCGTGGCTCGCGGTTGGGCGCCGGATAAGGCGGCGGCCGAACGCGCTGTCGCGAAACTGGCAGCGGAACCGGCGACGCAGGAGACGATCACCGGTCGGTTGCTGCCGACGGAGGCTCCGACCGCGCCTCCGGCGGGGGAGAATCCGCGGACCATGAGTGCGATGTCCACGGCGGCCCTGTACAACCTGTGGACCGGCGTTGACGGTTCGGATGTCTACACCGGCTACATCGTGCAGCACGGCACTCCGCCGGGGGGCCTGGCGAACATCTATTCGCCTCCGCCGATCGAGCAGGCGACGCTGGACTGGTTGAATGTCTTCTACGCGCTGGAGTGGGCCGTGTTCGCGGGCTTCGCCGTTTTCCTGTGGTACCGCGTTGTTCGTGACGCGTGGGAGCGCGAGGAGGAAGACGCGGTGGCTGCGGAGACCGAGGCGGCGGCAGCTGCCGAGACCGGCGCGTCCGGGCACCCGCCGGTCGGGCTGTAGCAGGCAATTCCGTCGGTCGATGGGTGCGGCGGAGCTGTAGGGATCGCGCAGCGATCCGCGACCCCAGCGCCGAGCGAGCTTGCGAGCGAGCGCCGCGAGACCCCGGCCGCGCAACCTGTTGCACCTCGACCGCGATGTCGAACCGAATTCAGGCTGAACCCGAGGTCAAAGACGCCGACCCGGCGAATTCGCCCGCTCAACCTGAATGCGGTGCGACTGCAACTGCAACTGACGGGCGGGATAGTGTCAAGAGTGTGAAGCGTTCCATGACCCCATTCGTCATCATCGGCGGTATCAGCATTGTGCTCGGTGGGGCGATTTCCGCGGTGACCGCACTGTCGCCCAGCTATACGGCGTCGTGGGCGGTCGCATACGTCGTGCTCGTCGCCGGTGTGGCACAGCTCGTTCTCGGCATCGGGCAGGCGCGGCTCGCAACTGAGCAACCGTCCGCGCGCGTGATCGCGATCGAAGCCGTCGCGTTCAATCTGGCGCACGTCGCGGTGGTGCTCGGAACGGTGCTGGCGTTGACCCCCGTGGTGTTTGCCGGTGCAGCGCTGCTCGTGATCGCGCTCATCCTGTTCGTGTGGGGCGTGCGTGGAGGCCGCACCGACAGCAGGGTGATGCTCTACGGCTTCCGCATCATGATCGCGATCCTCATCGTGACCGCCCCGATCGGCCTCGTGATCGCGTCAGTGAAGGGCGTTTCGACGTAGGCATCCGCGTTTCTGGTGCGTAATCTGCTCTGTCCTGCCCCTCCGCAGAGCACCTTGCGCACCACCTACGACGCCGGGCGCCGACGTTGCCGGGCGCCGACGTTGCCATGAGTCGACGTTGCCGTGAGTTGCCCACGAAGGGTCATGTGGGGCAATTCACGGGGAGGTCAGCGCGAGAACGTAGACTGATCTCATGCCCAGAACCCCCGATCCGGAGGACGGCGGATCCCTGTTCTCCCGTACCATCGCCCAGCTTTCCTCGGCCTCCAGTGCCCGCCCACGTGCCGTCGATCTGCCTAAGATCCCGGGCGCGCTGAAGCTCTACCGCGTGACCGCATACATCACCGGCATCATGCTCCTGCTGCTCGTGGTGGAGATGATCGTGAAGTACGGCGTCGGCTTCTCACTGTATGCATTCGCCCCCGGGCACCCCGTGCTGGCGTTTATTCCGTGGAACGCGGTCGACGGGAACGGCGCGACGCAGGGCATCGACGTGTCCACGGCGATCCTGATCGCACACGGCTGGCTGTACGTCCTGTACCTGTTCGCCGACTTCCGGTTGTGGAGCCTGATGCGGCTGTCGTTCACGAAGTTCGTGCAGATCGCCCTCGGTGGAGTGATCCCGTTCATGTCCTTCATCGTCGAGCACTACATCACCAAGCAGGTGCGGGCATACCTCGCGAAGCGTGAGGCCGAAGACATTTCTGCCGGAATCGGTGCAGGAACCAGCACCGGAACGACCAACGTGGAGGCCTCCCATTAGCGAAGCAGCGCCGGCTAATTCAGAGCCTCGTCCCGTTCTCGTCGTCGATTTCGGTGCGCAGTACGCGCAGTTGATCGCTCGACGCGTGCGAGAAGCATCCGTCTACTCGGAGATCGTGCCGCACACGATCACGGCAGCAGAGGTCCGGGCGAAGAACCCGATCGGCATCGTGCTCTCCGGCGGGCCGTCGAGCGTATACGAGGAGGGTGCACCCGCGTTCGACTCCGCGATCTTCGATCTCGGCGTTCCGACGCTCGGCATCTGCTACGGCTTCCAGGTGATGGCCACCGCGCTCGGCGGCGAAGTGGCGCAGACTGGTGCCCGCGAATACGGCTCGACGGATGTCACCGTCAGCGACGCTGGCGTGCTACTGGCCGGCCAGCCCGCTCAGCAGACCGCCTGGATGAGTCACGGCGACTCCGTGGCGAAGGCGCCCGCCGGATTCGACGTGCTCGCATCGACCGCGTCGACCCCCGTTGCAGCGTTCGCGAACGACGAGCGCAAACTCTACGGCGTGCAGTGGCACCCCGAGGTCAAGCACTCCGCGTTCGGTCAGGCCGTGCTCGAGAACTTCCTGCACCGTGCGGCCGGGATCCCGGCTGACTGGAACAGCGAGAGCGTCATCGAGACGCAGGTTGCGGCCATCCGCGCCCAGGTCGGCGGCGGCAAGGTCATCTGTGGCCTCTCCGGCGGGGTCGACTCCGCGGTGGCGGCGGCGATCGTGCACAAGGCGATCGGCGACCAGCTGGTCTGCGTGTTCGTCGACCACGGGTTGCTGCGCCTGGATGAGCGGCGCCAGGTCGAGGAGGACTACGTGGCGGCCACGGGCATCCGCCTGGTGACGGTGGATGCCGTCGACCAATTCCTCGACGCGCTCGCCGGGGTCAGCGACCCGGAGGAGAAGCGCAAGATCATCGGGCGCGAATTCATTCGCACGTTCGAGAAGGCGCAGGCCGACCTGATCGCCGAAGCCCAAGCTGACGGCGACCCGATCGGCTTTCTCGTGCAAGGCACCCTCTACCCGGATGTCGTCGAATCGGGCGGCGGTACAGGCACCGCCAACATCAAGAGCCACCACAACGTCGGCGGTCTGCCCGACGATCTGCAGTTTGAGCTCGTCGAACCGTTGCGCACCCTGTTCAAGGACGAGGTTCGCGCCATCGGCCGCGAACTCGGCCTGCCTGAGGCGATCGTCGGCAGGCAACCCTTCCCGGGGCCGGGCCTTGGCATTCGCATCGTCGGCGAGGTGACGCGCGACCGCCTTGACCTGCTACGGCAAGCGGATGCGATTGTGCGCGCCGAACTCACCGCCGCTGGTCTCGACAACGAGATTTGGCAGTGCCCTGTTGTGTTGTTGGCGGATGTGCACTCGGTCGGTGTGCAGGGCGACGGACGCACGTACGGGCATCCGATCGTGCTGCGGCCGGTCTCGTCTGAGGACGCGATGACCGCCGACTGGACGCGCCTGCCATACGACCTGCTGGCCAAGATCTCCAACCGGATCACGAACGAAGTGAAAGATGTCAACCGGGTCGTGCTCGACGTCACGTCGAAGCCGCCGGGCACCATCGAGTGGGAGTAACCTCGGCCCCTCGGCCGGGCGGCCGGGCGGCTGGGCAGCTGGGCGTGCCCCTTTTGAAGGAGATAGTTCGGTTTGAAGGCTGATTTTGCAGAATCGGTCCTTCGAATCGAACTATCTCCTTGTGTGCGTTGCGGTCGTGGAGTGAGTGCGGCGGGCACACCCGAACACTCCGTGCGACCTCCACGGGAGGCTTTTGTCTCCTGGCAGGATTATGTGCACGCTGTGAGGATTAGCTGACCGCTGGACGAGTGAGTCATGTGGGAGTAATTTTACGATTGTTAGACCGGCGAAGAAGCCGGCCACAAACGGATGCATGTCAGATGTCATCTCAACAATCACAACAATCTGCCCCCGCTCCGACTCTCGCTCCGTCGAAACCGATACCGTTCGGTGACCCGGCAGCACTCGGGCTCGCCGGATTCGCCATGACCACATTCGTGTTGAGTGTGATCAACGCAGGCTGGGTCTCCAGCACGGAAGTCGGCGTTGTGTTCGGGCTCGCACTGTTCTACGGCGGCATAGCACAGTTCGCTGCCGGTCTTTGGGAGTGGGCCAACCACAACACGTTCGGCGGACTCGCGTTCTGCTCATACGGCGCGTTCTGGATGTCGTTCTGGTATCTCGACACTGCCACGAAACTGGCGCCGGCCGACGCCGGCAAGGGCGTTGGGCTGTACCTGCTTGCCTGGGGCATCTTCACGCTCTACATGACGGTCGCCGCATTCCGCACCAACCTGATCGTGTTCCTCGTGTTCGTCTTCCTGACGCTGACCTACTTCGCGCTGGCGATCAGCGCTTTCTCCGGCTCGGCCGGACTGGGTTATGTCGCCGGGTACCTCGGCATCCTGACCGCGCTGCTTGCGTGGTATGGATCTTTCGCGACCGTAACGAATTTCACCTACAAGAAGACCGTCCTCCCACTCATGCCGATGGCCAAATAGATCAGAAAGTTCCACAATGTCAGACACCACAGATACAAACATCGCCAACCTGCTGCACGAAGCCCGGACCTTCGCCCCACCCGCAGATATCGCCGCCCACGCGAACGCTGGACCCGAGATCTACGACCGCGACCCCGATGAGTTCTGGGAGACGGAGGGCCGCAACCGGCTGAGCTGGTTCACCCCGTTCGACAAGCTGCGGGAGTGGAATCCGCCGTACGCCAAGTGGTATCTCGGCGGCAAGCTCAACGCCTGCTACAACTGCGTCGATCGGCACGTCGAGGCGGGCCTGGGCGACAAGGTGGCCTACTACTGGGAGGGCGAGCCGGCCGACGACCGCCGCACCGTCACCTACGCGGACTTGCAACACGACGTTGTGAAGGCGGCAAACGGCTTTAAGAGCATCGGCATCAAGCGCGGCACCCACGTCGCGGTCTACATGGGGATGATTCTGGAACTGCCCGTGACGATGCTGGCCCTGGCGCGAATCGGGGCGCCCTTCACCGTCGTGTTCGGCGGATTCAGCCCCGACTCGTTGTCTGGTCGCATCAACGACATGCAGTGCGAATACCTCATCACGCAGGACGGATCATGGCGGCATGGAACCGTCATCGACCTGAAGAGCAACGCAGACAAGGCGATGGACAACTCGCCGAGTCTGCGCAACTGCGTTGTCGTCAAGCGCACGGACAATGACGTGACCATGCGGGAAGGACGCGACCTCTGGTGGCACGACGTGATCGCCGGTCAGAGCGATGACCCCGCCACATGCGAGTGTGCGGCGATGGACAGCGAGGACATGCTGTTCGTCATGTACTCCAGCGGCACGACCGGCAAACCGAAGGGTGTTGTGCACACGACGGCCGGCTATCTGCTCGGCACGTCGACCACCCACTACTACATCTTCGACATCAAGCCGGAAACGGTGTACTGGTGTGCCGCAGACATTGGATGGATCACTGGGCACAGCTATATCGTGTTCGGTCCGCTGGTCAACGCGACGACTTCCGTCATGTACGAGGGCACCCCGGACTTCCCAGAACGCGACCGCTGGTGGGAGATCGTCGAGCGCTACCACGTCAACGTGCTCTACACCGCGCCGACGGCGGTGCGCACCCACATGAAGTGGGGCCCGGAGTACGCCCAGCGTCACGACCTGACCTCGCTGAAGATCCTCGGCTCGGTCGGCGAGCCGATCAACCCCGAGGCATGGATCTGGTACCGGGATAACATCGGCGGCGGGCACACACCCGTCGTAGACACGTGGTGGCAGACCGAGAACGGCATGATTCTCATCTCGCCGCTGCCGGGTGTCACGACGCTGAAGCCAGGGTCGGCCTCTAAGCCGTTCCCCGGCATCAAGCCGGTCGTGCTGGACGAGGCAGGTAACCAGATCGCGCCGGGCGACGGAGCAGGGTACCTGGCGGTGAGCAATACCTGGCCGGCGATGCTCCGTGGTCTGTACAACGACGATGCGAGGTTCCAGCAGGTGTACTGGGACCGCTTCCCGGGCAACTACATGGCCGGGGACGGCGCACGCGTCGACGCGGACGGCGACTTCTGGCTGATGGGACGCATCGACGACGTGATGAATGTCTCGGGTCACCGACTGTCGACCATCGAGATCGAGAGCGCGATCGTCGACCATCCCGAGGTCGCGGAGGCGGCGGTGACCGCACGCAGCGATGAGATCACGGGTCAAGCGGTCGTCGCCTTCGTCACGCTGAAGGGCGGACTGGACGGCTCTCCCGAGAAAGCCAAGGAACTGCGCGACCATGTCGCCACGGTCATCGGCCCGATCGCAAAGCCGGCGAACATCGTGTTCACCCCGGATCTGCCGAAGACTCGCTCCGGCAAGATCATGCGGCGCCTGCTGCGCGATGTTGCCGAGAACCGGCCGCTGGGTGACACGACGACCCTGGCCGACCCGGGTATCGTCAAGGAGATTCAGGAACGCGCAGCGGCCGAAGCCGCCCAAGAAGAGGGCTGAGCAGCTGCGCAGCGTTGCGGGGTCTCTTCCGATTGGCAACGAGGGAGTGCACGAGTTCACACGTGCACTCCCTCGCGTGCGTTCCGTGATCGTGCAGGATGGGATGCATGGACATTGATACTCAGCCCACAGCGGCACACCCGCGGGTCGGCCTCTGGCGCGTCGTTTCGTGAACTGGCTCGACATCGTCGTGCTCTTCGTCGCGGGCACGGCGGCCGGCACGATCAACACGGTCGTCGGATCCGGGTCGCTGATCACCTTCCCCGCACTGCTGGCGCTGGGTTATCCGCCCATCGTCGCGAATGTGACGAACAACGTTGGTGTCTTTCCAGGCGGGGGCAGCGGCGCGTGGGCGTATCGCCGCGAGCTGAAAGGGCAGTGGCGCTACGTCTGGCCGCTGGCGATCTTCTCGTTCGTCGGGGGGCTGGCGGGCGCGCTTCTGCTATTCATCCTGCCGGCGGCGGCGTTCGATGCGATCGTGCCGGTGCTGATCATCGTGGCCTGCGTGCTGGTGGTCGCGGGGCCGTGGCTGAAGCGTTGGGCCGAAAGTCAGCGAGCGGATGCTCACACCACGCCGGCACAGCGCGTTGCGCTGCGAACCGGTGCCGGACTCACCGGCGTCTACGGCGGCTACTTCGGCGCGGCTCAGGGGGTCATCCTGCTCGCGCTGTTGTCGATCCTGCTGCCCGGAGACCTGAACAAGGCCAACGCCTACAAGAACGTGCTCGCCACGATGGCCAACGGTGCAGCCACCGTTGTGTTCCTCTTCAGCGGCAAGGTCGACTGGCTCGCCGCGCTGATCATCGCGGTCGGAGCGATCGTCGGCGGGCAGATCGGTGCCACCATCGGGCGGCGCCTTCCGGCTGTCGTCTACCGCATCGTCATCGTGCTGATCGGTGTCGCCGCTGTCGTGTACTTCTACACCAGATGACGGCGCAGGCCGCTAGTGTCCTGCGCCTGAAATTCTCTGGTTAAGTTGTAGAATGGGGTATGCCAAGAACGGGACGTCCGAAGGCCGAGTTGACGCTGAGTGAGGATGAGCGGGAACAGCTCCTGCGCTGGTCCAGGCGGGCGAAGTCTTCGC
>DATCDQ010000104.1:0-3872 GCA_036510655.1 Microbacteriaceae bacterium
GCCCGTTGGAGATTCTCGCACCGGGACGTGAACCGGGAATCAGATTCGACGCGACCGATGACTCGTCTTGTTGAGCACTCCCGAGGTGCCGTTCTGCGCTGCGGCCACGAAGGCGACGACCGTCGTTCTGGCTCGTTGTTCGGCGCCCGAGCGGGTGCGGTGGTCGGCACCCACAGCACTGGCTGCCGAGAGCGGTTCTGTAGTGCTTTTCAGTCGGGGCAGGCGGCGCCCGTGTTTGCGGCTAGGAATGCTGGCATCCAATCAGTGGGGAACACAGTAGATGGGAGTGGGATGCCACACATTGTACTTTCGGAGGTTGCTGGCGCGATTGACATTCAGACTGGTGCCGTCGTATCGCGCGTGATCTTTCACGACGATCGAACCGAGGTCACGGTCTTCGGCTTCGACGCAGGAGAGGGTCTAAGCGAGCACCAGGCTTCCCGGTCAGCCATCGTTCAGGTCGTCAAGGGTCGGCTGAGATTCATCGCAGACGGTGAACAACTCGACGCAGGACCGGGCTTTTGGCTTCACATGGAGCCAAGAACGCCTCACAGTCTCACTGCGCGCGAGCCCACCACCATGCTCCTGACTCTCATAGACGCTGGGTGAACCTCATCGCGCCTCGTCGTGCGCTTTGATTGCGAGGCGACAAACCCACACGCAGAACGATTCATCCGAGTAATCGGCCCTAGCCGGTCCACCGACCCTAAGGGCACCCACAACGACGAGGCGGGCGCGTTGGATCCGGGGCCCGAACGCCAGGTTTGACGTGACCGATAAACCGATAAATGGTCTTGTACGAGCACTCCCGAGGTGCCGTTCTGTGCCGCGGCACGAGAGTAACAGCCGTCGTTCTGGCGCGTTGTTCAGCGCCCGAGCGGGTGCAGTCGGCGGAACCCACAGCACTGGCTGCCGAGAGCTTTTCCGTATGTCCTTCCGTCGGCGCAGGCGGCATCTGTGCTCGCGATCGTTGCAGCGCCCGCACCGGCACCTATGCCACATGCCTTATGGGCGATACGTTCCAGTCTGCTAGGCCTGACCACCGACCTCGTAGAGCTCGCTCGAAACCAATTGCGGTCCTCCGGGCGGAGGCTTGAGGGCTCCTTGGGCCGTTTCGGCATTCTCCGCGGTAGCGAACACAATCACGCCCATCCCACTGCCTTTGCCGTCGTGCAGCCAAGTGCCGTTCTTGAACCCTTCCTGAGACTTTGCCAGGGGAATCACAATTTCCTCCAGCATTCGTTGAGCGTCATCAGGACTTCCGTCTTGAGGAAGTTTGACCTGCATCACTACTGCGTGAGCCATTTTGATCCTCCAGTTGCGTGCCACATCAAGTGGTAGCCACCCGACCCTAGGACGTTCAGAGACGGCGCGCTCCGAGACTGCCTTGAAGGTCGAATCGATCGCATGTCCGATTGGCGCAGCGATGGGTCGTGAGCCTGTCAGCTGTGGACGTCGCGACGCTTCAGAGGAATCCCATACCGCCGGTTCGGCGGCGTGCCCTGAAGTCGCCTGACGCCGAGCGTGCTTGCCATCCGAGAGCACACCCGACATGCCGTTCGACGCTGCCCTTCGGCGTCCGGCCGCCGTCGTTCTGGCGCGTTGTTCGGCGCCCGAGCGGGTGAGCTTGATCGCCGGCTCGGGTGCGGTCGGCGGCACCCACAGCACCGGCTGCCGAGAGCGGTCCTCTATGCTTTGCAGTCGGGGCAGGCGGCCTCCGTGCTCGCTCCGGTTGCTGCACCCGGAACGGCACTTCGAGGCGTGTGGATAACTTGCTCGAACCTTTCCTGACCAGTCGATTGCCGCCCTTGGGTGTGGGCGCTTCAATTCTCATTGAGTACTACTGTCCAGACATCGAGATGAATGCCCCGCTGCCACTTCCTGACCATCCCGTCCTCGCCGATGAGATCCGAGACGTTCAGCGAGCGACGTGGGCCGGCCTCTCTGCGGGCTGGGAGAAGTGGGACTCGGTCATTATGGAGCAGCTGGGCCCGGTCGGCGCGGCGATGATCGAGCGTCTCGACATCGCTGAAGATCATCAGCATCTCGACATTGCCGCGGGCACGGGTGAGCCGGGTTTGAGCATCGCGAGACTGTCGCCAAAGGGACGCGTCGTGCTGACTGACCTCGTAGCGGAAATGCTGGACGTAGCCGCGCGACGAGCCAGGACGCAGCGGATCTCCAATATCGAGACGAAGGTGTGCAGCGCCGATGATCTGCCGTTCAACGACGCCACATTCGACAGCGTCTCGGTGCGTTTTGGGTATATGTTCTTCCCCGACACGGGCAAGGCGACGGTCGAGTTCGCACGCGTGCTCAAGCCGGGCGGACGTCTCTGCTCGTCGGTATGGGTTAAGCCCGAGGAAAACCCGTGGACGACGATCGCCATGCAGGCAATCGCCACCGAGGCGGTGGTGGCGCCACCCGACCCGGACAGGCCGAATATGTTTCGGTGCGCTGCCCCGGGATACGTCAGTGCCCTGTACGAGGGAGCGGGGCTGCGCGACGTTGCCGAGTGGGACGTCGACGTCGAACTCGTGACGCGATCGCCTGCGCAGTATTGGGAGATGATCAGCGAACACGTCTCACTCGCAGTTGCGGCGCTTCAGCAGGTCGACGAACTGGCGCGGGAGCGGATTCGGGCGAGCGCCATTGCGAAGGTGAGCGCGTTCGAGAAGGACGGCAAGGTCCGGGTTCCGGGCGTGGCGCGCTGCATCGTGGGAACGAAACTGGACGCGAACGGTACGCGGCCACGCGACCGCGCTCAGTCCTCCAACGCGGGCTGACCGACCAAGCCGTAGGCCGAAGCCGCGCCATAACTGCCGATCTCGCGCACCTCGCCGAGGCGTCGACCCAGACAGAACGTGGAACAAGACGCGTGCCGGACACGCCGGTGTAGTGGTTCCGAGCCCGTTCCGGGAGTATCGCACACGTTGCCGGACACGGCATTGGCAACAACGAGCAGCGCTTGTGTGGCTGCCTGTATAACGCCGGGAGAGTGACCCACTGCGGCACTTATGCCACGCTGCGAAGATGACCTCTCGCAAGTTTTGGGACCCGGGTCCCGGAGGACGGACCGACCCGGAGGACCAATGACCCTGGTCGTCGCAACGGTTGAAATATCCCTGGCATGGACGAGCCGCCGGAGCTGCAATACAACGGACACTGGAGGATGGCTGTCTGGGCCCTCCGGGTGGGGTACGTCGGGCTGGCCGTCGCCATCGCGGGCCTTGTCGTCATGTCGTTGGGATCCACGCCGTGGGTCCTCGCCGTCGGGGTGATCATCTGGCTCGCCGCCGCCGCCGTGACGTTGGCCGGGTTCTTCTGGTCCCGGCACGAGCTTCCCAAGCCACGACCTGGGTACTGGTCGATGCGGTTCATGCTCATCCACGACACGGTCCATGCCCAGTCGTCGGCCCAGCGGTCCTGACGGCTCCTCCCTTCGCGGCTGCGTCCGCCGTGCGGCAGTCTCCCGTCTTGTCGACCCGACCGGGATGTGCCAGTACCGAGCGGGTGCGAAGGGTGCCCCATATGGCCGGTTGGTGGCATGGCCCAAGCCATCCGACGCCGAGCGTGCTTGTTACGCGCGAGCGCGCCTGACGTGCCTGATTGAGACTGGTGGGCAGACGCTGCGGTTGATTCGTAGCGTTCAGAGGGCCTGATGGGGTTACTCACGACGTGCCTGCCGGCGGCGGCTGTTGTCGTCTGGCTTGCGAACGAAGAGCTCCCCGCCAGGACCTTGCCGTGAGTGGCTCGAAAGAGGAACATGCACCACGATCCGCATCAGGAGTGCCCTCACGGTTCCACCAACGAACCAGGAGGTAGGGCATGACCATCATCATCGGTATTGATCCCCACAAGGCAACCCACAC
>DATCDQ010000105.1:0-2593 GCA_036510655.1 Microbacteriaceae bacterium
TGCACCAAGATTACAGCACACATCAACACGAATCGGTATACGACACACATATTTCCTGACTACATTTTCAGTCTCAAAACACGGCGTGTCGCCCGGAAAGACAGGGAACTACCCCAAAACGCCGCCGTAACTTCGGCCTAAGGGAGACGTTCGAATGACGAACACCACACTGACGGATGCCGGTGGCGGCCTCGACCCGCGCCTCGCGTTCGCGCGTCGCGCGGATCGCAGCGACGGCCTCGCGCACTTCCGCAAGCAGTTCTACGGCACCGCTGAGCCACTCGTGTACTTCGATGGCAACTCGCTTGGCCGGCCGACGATCGCGAGCATTGAGCGCATCCAGAGATTCCTGACGGAAGGGTGGGGCAATCGGCTCATCCGTGGCTGGGACGAAGAGTGGATGCAGCTGCCGCTCACGATCGGAGACACGCTTGGCCGGGTCGCCCTCGGGGCCTCTGCCGGGCAGACCTTCGTCGGCGACTCGACCACGGTGCTGCTCTACAAACTCGCGCGCGCCGCGGTCGACAGGCATTCCGGCAGGCGCCCCGAGATCCTGCTCGACACGGACAACTTCCCAACCGACCGTTATGTGCTTGCGGGGATCGCCGCTGAGACAGGCATGACCCTGCGTTGGATCGAGTCCGACCGAGCGGGCGGCGTCACACCGGAACAGGTCGCGGCAGCCGTCGGCCCGCAGACCGCCCTCGTCGTGCTCAGCCATGTCGCGTATCGCTCCGGGTTCCTCGCGGATGCGGCGGAAATCACCGGGATCGCCCATGACGCGGGCGCACTGGTGCTCTGGGATCTGTGCCACTCGGTCGGTTCCGTTCCCGTCGAGCTCGACGCATGGGGTGCCGACCTCGCTGTCGGCTGCACCTACAAGTACCTGAACGGTGGGCCGGGATCGCCCGCGTTCGGCTACGTGCGCACTGACCTGCAGGAGACACTCAGCCAGCCCATCCACGGTTGGCTTGGAAGCGAGGATGCGTTCGCGATGGGGCCCGAGTATCGGCCGGCCACGGGCATCCGTCGGTTCATCAGCGGCACGCCGTCCCTCATCGGGATGCTCGCAATGCAGGACACGCTGACGATGATCGAGGATCGCGGCATCGATGCGGTGCGGGCGAAGTCCGTGGCGCTGACCGAGTTCGCGATCACGCTCGCCGACGAGTGGCTAGCGCCGCTCGGCGCGACGATCGCGAGCCCGCGCGACGCGGCGCGACGGGGCGGGCATGTGACGATAAACCATCCGGCGATGCGCGAGGTCAACGCACTGCTCTGGCAACAGGACGTGCTGCCCGATTATCGCGATCCTGGTGGCCTGCGCGTCGGGCTGTCGCCGCTGAGCACGAGCTTCGAAGAGACCTATCGCGGCATGGCCGCCGTGCGCGACACGCTGCGCGACGGGCTGCTTCGCCAGTCTGGGCTGGCCTGACCCTCACCCTCGCCCTCACGGCAGCCGGTAGAATCGAGGCACCCCCACCGCTGTCCACGTAAGGGAGCTCACGTGCCCACCATCGTTGTAGAAGTCATGCCGAAGGCCGAGTTGCTCGACCCGCAGGGCAAGGCCGTCGCGGGTGCGCTCGCGCGCACGGGCAAGGGGCACTTCGACGTGCGCGTGGGCAAGCGATTCGAGTTGACGACGGAGACGCAAGCCGACGACGCGCTGCTGGCGTCTGTCCGGCAGATCGCTGAGGACGTGCTCTCCAACGGTGTAATCGAAGATGTGGTGTCGATCACAGCGATCGATGAAGCGGCTGCCCGGTGAAGATCGGCGTCGTCACCTTCCCCGGTTCGCTCGACGACCGGGACGCACTGCGCGCAGTCGGCGCTGCCGGTGCCGAACCCGTCGCACTCTGGCACGGCGAGCACGATCTGCAGAGCGTCGATGCGCTCGTGCTGCCCGGCGGCTTCAGCTACGGCGACTATCTGCGCTGCGGAGCGATCGCAAGCCTGTCGCCGATCATGACCGAGGTCGTGGACGCAGCGAACAAGGGTATGCCGGTGCTTGGCATCTGCAACGGGTTTCAGATGCTCACCGAGGCCCACCTGCTGCCTGGCGGCTTGATCCGCAACGATCACGGCATGTTCATCCGTCGGGATCAGAAGCTGCGCGTCGAGAGCACGGCGACCGCCTGGACTAACGGCTTCGAAGCAGACGCTGAGATCGTCATCCCGCTGAAGAACGGCGAGGGTGGCTTCGTCGCATCCGCCGACGAGTTGGCACGGCTTGAAGGCGAGGGCCGAGTCGTCTTCCGTTACCTGGGTGTCAACCCGAACGGGTCGCTGAACGACATCGCCGGTGTGGCTAACGACCGCGGCAATGTGGTCGGGTTGATGCCGCACCCGGAGCATGCCACCGAGCCCGGCTTCGGACCCGATACGGATGCGGCCATGCGCTCCGGCGTCGACGGCCTCACCGTTTTCACCTCGGCGATCGCAGCACTGACCGCGGTGTAGCCGCGTTCTTCTCGGCGACCACGCCTCGCCTGGAGGGCCTTTTCAAAGTCGGCGCCGATCTGTGAAGTCACCCGTCCGCTGGTCGAATAGCGCGGTGGAGCTCAAGGGATCGCGGAGCGATCCGTGACCCCAG
>DATCDQ010000106.1:0-49766 GCA_036510655.1 Microbacteriaceae bacterium
CATCCAACGCCGCGCATTCGAACTACTCAGCCAACCCATCCCGATCGGACTGAAGTAGACAGAACCATCACCCGAAACACCCGGCAGATCCCCGCAAACACGGGGATTTTTCACGTCAACACGAACGTAACTTCGGGTTAGTAGGTAAAGTCCGCACGCAGCGTCAGAGTGCGCACGGCTCTCATGGTCGCTGGGAGAAGGTCTCAAATCGATAGTGGATCTGACGCTCCGCATCATGTTGCACAATTGTTGTCAGGGGCATCAAATAGCGGCGGTGTTCGATCCAGCACAGTTAACAGGGGCGCAGCCAACAGGCAAGCAGCGACTGTCACAGACAGGGGGTATGCACATCAGCGACACGAACGGACGGGCGGGCATGTGAGCGACGAGACCAATTGGGCTGGGAACTACCGGTATCGAGCCGAGCGGATTCTGCACCCCACCAGCGTCGCTGAGCTCCAGGATGCCGTTGCCGCCGCCGATCGCATTCACGCTTTGGGCACGCGGCACTCCTTCAACGACCTTCCGGATACCACGGGCACGCTGGTCAGCGTCGATCAGCTGCCGCAGGCGGTCAGGATCGACGCGGAGACGCGCGTTGCGACCGTCGCGGCCGGCATGCGCTACGGCGATGTCGGCATCGCGCTGCATGAGCAGGGCTGGGCGCTCGGCAATCTGGCATCCCTCCCCCACATCTCCGTCGCTGGGGCGATCGCGACCGGCACCCACGGATCGGGGAACCGCAGCGGCAATCTTTCGTCAGCGGTGGCGGGCATCACGTTCGTCGACGGCTCGGGCGAACTCATTACGCTACGGCGCGGCGACCCAGGCTTCGGCGGAGCGGTCGTCGGCGTCGGCGCACTGGGCGTGACAACAGAGGTGAGCCTCGACATCCGGCCGACGTTCGAGGTCAGCCAGCAGGTCTACGTCGATCTGCCGTGGGACCGCGTTCTCAGCGACTTCGATGCGATCACAGACAGTGCATACAGCGTGAGTCTTTTCACCGCATGGCGCGGTGACACGGTTTCGCAGGTCTGGCGCAAAAGTGCGATCGGCGCGCACACGGCTGCGCCATCCACGTCGGTAGAAAGCGACGACTTCTTCGGCGCGCGAGCCGCGACGGTGCCGCTGCACATGCTCCCCGGGATGTCGCCGGAGAACTGCACGCAGCAACTGGGTGTTCCGGGTCCGTGGCACGAGCGGCTGCCGCACTTCCGGCTGGCGTTCACACCGAGCAACGGCGAGGAGATCCAGAGCGAGTATCTGATGGACCGGCGCCACGCCACAGCGGCGATCGAGGCGTTGCGGCCACTGGCCGAGTTGCTTGCGCCGGTGCTTCAGATTACCGAGATCCGCACCATGGCGGCGGATGACCTGTGGCTCAGTCCGGCATTCGGCGTCGATACGGTCGCGTTCCACTTCACCTGGGTTCGCGATCAAGCCGGTGTGGAGGCTGTTCTGCCGGCGATCGAGGCTGTGCTGGCACCGTTCGCGGCGCGCCCGCACTGGGGCAAGGCGTTCCTCGATCTGAACGGGGTCGTGCCGTCGTTGTATCCGCGCATGGCAGACTTCCGGCAACTCGCCCAGCGACACGACCCGCGCGGCGTCTTCCGCAACGAATTCCTCGAGCGGCACGTGTTCGGTTAGTCCGCAACCTTTCCTGCTGCGCCGTCGGCTGCGGCAGCGCGGCCGGTTGCCGTCGCATTGCCGGCCAGCGCTGTGCTGCTTGCCGCCGGTGCGGTGTTGCTTGCCGCCGGTGCAGTGACAGTGGCCTCCGCCACGGCTGCCGGTTGCGTGTCACCGGGGCCGAGAATGACCTCGGTCACGCGCGAGACGAGTTGCCGGAAGATGTCCTGCTTGTAACCGACGATGAAGGCGACCACGAACAGGATCGCGGTGCCCGAGATGGACACGTCGATCGTGCCCGTTTTGGTCGAGCCGACTGTCCCCAAGAAGAATACGACGATGAGGGCGCCAACGGTGCCGAATGCAGCGCCCATCGGCAGGCGCGCGAGATACCAGGCATTCCACGTGCGCGACGTCGCCGACGCCGGATGCACACCGAAACTTCGCCAATGATCCGTGACGCCGGCGATCGCGACGCACACGCCGCCGAGAGCGCCGCCCCATGGCACGCTGACTGGCAGCACCCCTGCGATCGGGGTTGAGATTGCCCCGCGTATTCCCCATCAGTCCGCCATGTACGCCATGGCTAGGAGCCCGAGCACCGCGAACTCACCCAGCAGAAAGATCAACATCGAACTCGGGCGAATCCGTGACACCCAGTCCGTAGGCGAATCGATGATCTTGACCGCCGTCGCGTGCGCGGTCGTGCTTGTGACCGTGCCTGCAGTCTCAGCGATCGTGTTCGTCGGCACCCCTACTTTGCCCAGTGACGTACTTGTCGCACTCATGGCATCTCCAGCCGTTGTGCAGAAATCTAATACCAGAAGTCACGCACCGCTACGGCGAGTTTTTCGCGCGTGCTCGTCGGAATTCACTCGCGAGCAATGCATTCGAGCGGCTCGCGAGCAGGGCCCGACCGCTGGCCGCTCAGTCGAACGCGGGCGGCCGACTGTCGACGACACGCTGCGCGATGTCAGTGCGGTACTGTCCGCCCTCCAAGTGGATGCGACCCATCGCCTCATATGCGCGCTCGCGGGCCTCCGCAAATGTCGTTCCGAGCGCGACGACGTCGAGCACACGCCCGCCGGTTGCGATCAGCGCACCGTCGTCGCCGATCGCGGTCGCCGCGTGCAGCAACTGCACCTCGGGGACGGATGCCGCGGCATCCGCACCCTTGATCACGCGCCCGGTCAGCGGAGCGGCTGGGTAGCCTTCGCTGGCGAGCACGACGGTGACGGCGGCATCCATGGCGAACTCGGGCCGTGGCATCCCGGCCAATTCGCCGGTAGCTGCAGCGAAGAGCAGTCCGGACAGCGGGGTGAGCAACCGCGGGAGCACCACCTGGGTTTCGGGGTCGCCGAAGCGCGCGTTGAACTCGATCACGCGGATGCCGGCGGGCGTCAGTATCAGTCCGCAGTAGAGCAGCCCGACGAACGGGGTCTGCTCCTTGGCGAGTTGATGGATGGTCGGCAGCGCGACGGTTTCGATGACCTCGTCGACGAACGATTCGGGCAGCCAGGGCAGCGGGGAGTACGCGCCCATCCCGCCGGTGTTCGGGCCAGCGTCGCCGTCGCCGAGCCGCTTGTAGTCCTGGGCGGGGGCGAGCGGAAGCACAGACTGCCCGTCGCTGAGCAGGAACAGGGAGACCTCTTCGCCGTCGAGGAACTCCTCGATCAGCACGCTCCCGTGTTCCAGCCAGTACGTCGCATGGGCGAGCGCTGCCGCCCGGTCTTCCGTGACGAGCACGCCCTTGCCCGCCGCGAGGCCGTCGGCCTTCACGACGTACGGTGCGCCGAAGGCGTCGAGCGCGTCTTTGACTTCAGCCAGTGTCGCAGCCCGCACCGAGCGACCGGTCGGCACGCCCGCCTCGTCCATGATGTGCTTGGCGAACGACTTCGAACCTTCGAGCTGCGCCGCCGCTTTGCCCGGGCCGAACACCGGAATTCCGTGCGTGCTCAGGGCGTCTGCGACGCCCGCGACGAGGGGGGCCTCTGGCCCGATCACCACAAGTTCGATGCTGTGCTCGTTCGCATAGTTCGTGATGATGCCGGGGTCGTTCGGGTCAAGTGCGACGGTGTGCACTTCTCGT
The DNA here is from genome assembly GCA_036510655.1 of Microbacteriaceae bacterium. Classification (GTDB taxonomy): domain Bacteria; phylum Actinomycetota; class Actinomycetes; order Actinomycetales; family Microbacteriaceae; genus Rathayibacter_A. The sequence continues at coordinate 3,716 of DATCDQ010000106.1, forward strand.
GCGATGCCCGCGTTTCCGGGAGCGGAGGTGATCTCGTGGCCGGCGTTTTCGGAGAGCAGCGCCTTGATGATGGCATGCTCGCGGGCACCTGAGCCGAGAACCAGAATCTTCACGGCTCAATGGTAGTTGCAAGCGTGATATCGGGACGCTGGACTCAGGAGACTCTGGGAAGATGAGGGCGTGGCACGGGCGCGGATCTTGGACGACATTGGCGAGGATGCGGTGCGGGCGGCGGTGCGAGCATCCGGAGCCTGGGCAAGCGACGCGGCGGCGGACGCCACTCACGCGGACGACGCGGCGGATGCTGCCGACGCAGACCACGCTGTGTCGCGCGACACGATGGCGACGGCCGTGCGCTACCTGCTGCAACTGCTCGCCGAGGAGGCTCCCGGCAACACGGTCGAGATGCGCGTGCCGCCGTTCGGCGCGGTGCAGTGCATCGAAGGCCCGCGCCACACCCGCGGCACCCCGCCCAACGTGATCGAAACGGATGCCGCAACCTGGCTCGCCCTCGCCACCGGAAATGTCAGCTGGGCGGATGCGCTCGCCTCCGGACGCGTCCACGCCTCCGGTCAGCGTGCCGACCTGACCGGGCGCCTGCCGGTGCTCGCTCAGCCGAAGTGAGGGACAATAGCAGCATGACGGACACCGATAGCGGACGCCCAACAGACCCCGACGCATCCGCGACCGACGGCGGAGTGATCGATGACGCGGTCGTGCTTGACGAGACCGTGACGCCGCAGACAGTGCGCATCAAGCGCACGCCGCGGTACGGGCGGTTCATCCTCGTCGCGGTGATCGTGTGCGCCGCTGCCGCCTTCATCGTGACCTATTCATTCCCGCAAGGGCAGGGTTACGACCGCGCATCGGTGTTCGGCTACATGTTGCTCGTGGCCATCGCTGTCGGCATTGTGCTCGGTGCACTGGCTGCCCTTCTGGCTGACCGGATCTCGAGCCGCCATGTGGCCACCGTCATCGCAGACCGTGTTGATGTGACGGAACGGCCAGTTGCGGATGTGGGCACCGGAGCAGAACTACCGACCCCACGTAACGACGTGTAGCTGCAACGGCGGTCAGCTGAGCTGCGTGCGTTCCACCCACTTGAGGTATTCCGGCGTGACGGTGCCGGTGACGTAGTCGCCGGTGAAGCAACACATCTCGAGGTTCGTCACTTGCGACCCCTCGATGATGGCCGCTTCCATGTCTGCGACCTCTTGGTAGATGAGGTTGTCGGCGCCGAGCTCACGCGCGATCTCCGGGATCTTTCGGCCGGCCGCGATCAGTTCGGAGCGTGAGGGCATGTTGATGCCGTAGACGTGCGGGTAGCGCACCGGGGGTGCCGCCGAGGTGAACGTCACCTTGTTCGCACCCGCAGCACGGGCCATTTCCACGATCTGCTTCGACGTCGTGCCGCGAACGATCGAATCGTCGACGATCAGGATGTTCTTGCCCTTGAACTCGGACCCCATCGCGTTGAGCTTCTGCCGCACACTCTTTTTGCGCTGCGCCTGACCGGGCATGATGAAGGTGCGCCCCACATAGCGGTTCTTGTAGAAGCCCTCGCGGTATTCGATGCCGAGCTTCTGCGCAACCTGCGACGCAGCAGGCCGGGAGGAATCCGGGATCGGCATGACGACGTCGATGTCGCCGAGTGGGGTGTACTGTGCGATCGTGTCCGCGAGCCGGTTACCCAACCTGAGTCGCGCCTCGTAGACCGAGATGCCGTTCATGACAGAGTCGGGTCGGGCCAAGTACACGTACTCGAACGAACAGGGGACCAATCGCGGATTCGCCGCGCACTGCTTCGAGTACAGCTCGCCGCTCGTGGTGATGAAGATGGCCTCGCCGGGGGCGACATCCCGTACGACCTCGTAGCCGAGCGCTTCGAGCACGAGCGATTCGGATGCGACGATCCACTCGTCACCGACCAGCCCCGCTGAGCGGCGGCCGAGAATCAGCGGGCGGATGCCGAACGGGTCGCGGAATGCGAGCATCCCATGGCCGGCGATCATGGCGATGGTCGCGTAGGAGCCTTCGACGCGCTTGTGCACGTGTGCGACCGCGTTGAACACCTGATCGGGGTCGAGGTCAAGCCCGGAGACCTGCCCCTGCAGTTCCGTTGCCAGCACGTTGAGCAGCATCTCAGTGTCGCTCGTCGAGTTGACGTGCCGGCGGTCGATGTGGAACAGATCGTCGGCAAGCTCGCGGGTGTTCGTCAGATTGCCGTTGTGCACGAGGATGATTCCGTACGGCGCGTTCACGTAGAACGGCTGGGCTTCCTGCTCGTTGGCCGCGTCGCCGTTCGTGACATAGCGCACGTGACCGAGACCCATTGTTCCCCTGAGGGAGCGCATGTCGCGCGTGCGGAAAGCCTCGCGCACCTGCCCCTTGGCCTTGTGCATGTGGAATGTGCTGCCCTCGGCGGTGGCGATTCCTGTGGAATCCTGCCCGCGATGCTGCAGGAGAAGAAGGCTGTCGTAGAGCTGTTGGTTGACCGGCTCCGGAGAGACGATGCCGACGATGCCGCACATGCGTTAGCGGACTCCAGTGGGTAAAGAGGACGGTCCCGGATCCGGGCCGCTTCTAGTCTCGCACACGCGACCACCGACAGAGTTACTTGACCGAACCGAGCGAGAGGCCTTGCACGAGCTTGTCTTGCGCAGCGAAGCCCGCGACAAGCACAGGCAGCGAGATCGCCAGCGATGCGGCACACACTTTGGAGAGGAAGAGGCCTTCGCTCGTAACGAAACTGGTCAGGAATACGGGCGCTGTGCTTGACGACGTGCTGGTGAGCACACTTGCGAACAGCAGCTCGTTCCAACTGAAGATGAAGCAAATGAGGGCCGTTGCGACTATTCCCGGCGATGCAAGGGGTATCAGAATGCGTCGAAAAAGTAGCAGCAGTCCTGCGCCATCGATCGACGCTGCTTCCAGTACCTCGATGGGAATCTCGGCGAAGAACGAGCGCATCATCCAGACGGCGATCGGCAGGTTCATCGACGTGTAGATGATCACCATCAGCCCGATCGAGTCGAGCGCCCCGATCTGCTTCGCGATCAAATAGACCGGCAGGAGGCCGGCGACCATGGGGAGCATTTTTGTTGTCAAGAAGAAAAACATGACATCAGACCACTTGCGTACCGGCCGAATCGCCAGTGCGTAAGCGGCCGGGATCGAAAGAGCCAGCACGATCGCGGTCGAGAAGATACTGCACATTGCCGAGTTGATCAGTGCGGGCCACGGAGTGGCGCCGCTGGCGGCGCCGAAGAAATTCGCGTATGACGTCAGCGTCAGTGGTGCGAACAGACTGGGTGGATTGGTTGCGGCATCCGTCTCGCTGTGCAGCGAGGTGAGCAGCATCCACAGAATCGGCATGAAGAAGAGAACGCCGATCCGCCACGCGATCACGCCAAGGTAGGCGCTGCGGCGGGTGCCGGGAAGTCTGGCCTTTGTGGATCGGCGAGGCGAACGGATGCCCGACGTGGCGGGCGCAGCCGCGGTGGCTGTTGCGGTGGTCATGGCTTTTCTTCTTTCAACAGCGAAGAGACGGTTCGTAACGCGAAGGTGGCGACGATCAGTGATCCCGCGACGACGATCACGCCTGCAGCGGATGCTTGCCCGTAATCCTGCGCCTCGAAGAAGGTCTGGTAGATGGTGTAAGGCAAGTTAGCGGTGCCCAAACCGCCGGAGGTGATCGTGAACACGGCATCGAAGTTCTGCACGATGTAGATGGTCCCGAGCAGCGCCGCCAACTCAAGGTAGGGGCGCAAGTGCGGCAGCGTCATGTACCGGAAGATCTGCCACGTCGAGGCTCCGTCGATCCGTGCCGCTTCGATCACGTCCAGCGGACGCCCTTGCAGTCCCGCGAGCAGGATCAGCATCATGAACGGCGTCCATTGCCAAATCAACGCCGTGTTGACCGCGCCAAGAGGCTGTGAGCTTATCCAGTCGACCTGCGGCGCGTGAGCCGCATCACCGAAGAGTCCCCAGAACCAGGTCAGGATTCCGTTGAGCAATCCGTACGACGGGTTGAAGATCGCGTGCTTCCACACCAATGCCGCAGCGACAGGAACGATCAAGAACGGAGCGATCATCATCGTGCGCACCACACCGCGGCCCCAGAACGCGCGATCGAGCAGAAGCGCAATGATCAGTCCGAAGATCAGACTGATCAAGACGACCGCGACGGTGATGAAAATCGTGGTCAGAACCGAGCCACCCGTGGTCGGATCGGTGAACACGGCGACGTAGTTGCCGAACCCGGCGAAGTTGATGTCGTTGGGGTAGAGGGCGTTCCAGTGAATGAAGGAGATGATGAGCGTTGCCACGAACGGAAGCTGTGTGACCACGATCATGAAGATCAGTGCGGGCAGCAACGGTGCCCGGCGAGCCCACGCAGCAGCACGAGTCAGCGTCTCGTGGCTGTTGTTGCGGGGATTTCGTGCCGCTCTACCGAGTTTGTGCGGCGTACTGGTTAGATCCGAGATCGCGGTCATGACCGCTCCTGTCACGTCATTGGGCAAAAAGAATTGGGCAAAAAGATCTGGGCGGCGGGGCCGCTGGTTGAACGACCCCGCCACCCGATCCGGGGGTGTCTACTTCTTGTATTTGGCGCCGACAGCCTGTGCCAGCGCTTGCGTGTTCTTCAGGGCCTGGGCCACGGTTTCCTTGCCTGCAATAGCGCTACTGAATTCCTGTGACGCTTGAGTGCCCAGGTTCGCAAACTCCGGAATAGCGACGAACTGGATGCCGGCGGCCGGTCGTGGCTGAACGCCCGGGTCGCTCGGGTTTGCATCGCTGATCGCGGTCTGCACCTGCTGGTAGAACGCGCTTGCCGCCTTCTGGTAGTCCGGGTTCGTGTACAGGGACTCCCGGGTGCCCGGGGGAACCTGCGCCCAGCCGAACGTCTTGGCGACGAGTTGCGCGTAATCCGGTCCGGAAGCCCATTCGATGAACTTCTCTGCGGCGGCCTGATGCTTGCTGGCCTTCTCGATGCCGAATGCCCAGCTGTACAGCCAACCAGAGCTCTTGGTCAGGTCAACGGGGGCGGCGACGTAGCCGATCTTGCCCGCAACGGGTGAGCCTGCTGCGTCGAGTGAGCCTGCCGCGCTCGTTGCGTCGTACCACATCGCTGCTTTGCCCTGCGTCATGTCGTTCAAGCACTCCGTGAACCCGGCCTGGGAGGCACCCGGCTCCTCGTACTTCTTGACGAGGTCGACGTAGAAGTTCGCAGCCGTTGCGAACCCGCCTGTGTCGACGTGAGCGTTCCAGCTCTTGTCGAACCAGGTGCCGCCCATCGTGTTGACGACAGTCGTCAGTGGCGCGATCATCTGACCCCATCCCGTCTGCCCGCGCAAACAGATGCCTGCCATCCCCGGCTGAGCGTTGGCGACCTTCGCCGCGAGGTCGGCCACCTGCGCCCACGTCGGGTTTGCAGGCAGGGTCAAGCCCTAGCCTGGAACACGTCCTTGCGGTACATCAGGAACGACGACTCTCCGTAGAACGGCTCTGCGTAGATCTTGCCGTCGGCGCCGGTCAGGGCCTTCTGAATCGGCTTCAAGACGTCGGATTGTTTGAACGCCGCGCTCGCGGCGACGTTATCGCTCAGCGGAAGCAGCCATCCGTTCTTCGAGTAGAACGGCACCTCATAGTTGCTGATCGTTGCTATGTCGTATTGCGCCGCCTGGCTCGCGAACTCCTGACTCGCCTTCGCGCGCAATGCGTCCTCCGGCAGCACCGTGTAGTTGACTGTGATGCCGGTCTGCTTGGTGAAATTGGCTGCGGTCAACTTCTGCAGATCGATCATCTGCGGATTGTTGACCATGAGCACGTTGATCGAGGTTCCACTCAGGTTCCCTGAACTACTGCCGTTGTTGCTGCTGCCGCCTGCGCCGCTTCACCCGACCAGGCCGAGCGCTGCTGACGTTGCAACCCCCAGCACCGCGAGCGATCGCAAGACTTTTGTCCTGCGGCCATTGCTTATCGTGACCACCGTCGTCATCCTCTCGATCAATTGAACGTGGAATTGAGATTGCTCAGCGAAGGAGCCTCACGAGTGTTTCGATCACGCATTCAATGCCCACTTCGCTGTGTTTCAAAGCCATACTTGCCCGAAACGGTCCGAACGAGCACAATCTAGCTTCTCAATAACGTCAAAACAAGAGTTTGGGCAATTTTATTTTCAATTGTTGCGAAATGTGGGCGTAATCGGGCAGTATCGAAGCAGCCACTCGTCGACCGGTCGTTGCCCGGCGGGGGCACCGACAATGAAACGAACAAGTGAGGGTGCACCACATGATCCAGATCAACGAAGCAAACCTTGCGTCTCTCCCGGCTGAACTGCGGGCGCCCGGATACAACCGTGCGAATGTGCGCACAGGAATCGTGCATTTCGGAGTGGGCGGGTTCCATCGCGCGCACCAGGCCATGTTCGTCGACAGGTTGTTGAGGGCCGGGGCCGACGATGACTGGGGCATTTGCGGCGTCGGCGTGCTCGAGGCAGACGTTGCGATGAAGCGCGTCATGGCCGCTCAGGACTGCCTCTACACACTGGTGCTGCAGCATCCGGATGGCAGGTGGGAACCGCAAGTGATCGGATCACTGGTGCAGTACCTGTACGCCCCGGATGACCCGGAGGCTGTCATCGAGAAGCTTGCCGATCCGGATACTCGAATCGTGTCGCTCACCGTGACCGAGGGCGGCTACAACTTCGACCAGATCACAGGCGAATTCGACGCTGCCAATGCTGCGATCCAAGCAGACCTGCAGCCCGGGGTTGCGCCGCGAACTGTTTTCGGGCTCATCGTCGCCGGATTGCGTGTCCGCCGTGAACGGGGCGTGCCGCCATTCACTGTGATGTCGTGCGACAACTTGCCCGGAAACGGTACTGTCGCGCACCGCATGTTCGTCTCATTCGCGCGACTTCTCGACCATGACCTCGCGGACTGGGTCGATCGTGAAGTGCATTTCCCCAATTCGATGGTCGATCGGATTACCCCGGTCACGACGGACGAGGACCGGCACGAGTTGGCGGCGCGCTTCGGCGTTGAAGACGGCTGGCCCGTCGTGGCGGAACCGTTCGTGCAATGGGTGCTCGAGGATGACTTCCCACTTGGACGGCCCGATTATCAGTCGTGTGGGGTGCAAATGGTCGACGACGTCGAGCCGTACGAGCTGATGAAGCTACGGCTGCTGAACGTGAGCCATCAGGGTCTGGGATATTCGGGCTATCTCGCCGGCTACCACTACGTGCACGATGCTGCCCAGAATGAAGTTTTCGCCGATTTCCTGCGCCAATACATGGAGCGGGAGGCGACGCCGACTTTGCGTCCCGTTCCGGGCGTTGACCTCCCTGCCTACCGTGAAGAACTCATCGAACGGTTCAGCAATCCCTACGTGCGCGACACCCTTGCGCGATTGTGCGCAGAGGCCTCCGACCGCATCCCGAAGTGGCTCGTACCTGTGATCAAGCAGCAATTGGGCAGCGGCGGGCCGGTCGGGCACTCGGCAATGATCGTCGCCAGCTGGGCACGCTACGCCGAGGGTACCGATGAGGTCGGCGCACCCATCCAGATTGTCGATCGCCTCGCAGACCAGGTGCACGCGGCCGCGCTCCGCTTCCCGGAGGATCCGCTGTCGTTCATCCGTAATGAGAGTTTGTTCGGCGATCTTGCGGAGCGCGTCGACTTCACCGCGCCATACCTTGCGGCGCTCCGCTCGTTGCACTCCGTGGGAGCGCTCCGGACGTTACGCGCCATCGTCTCCGACACGGTCGACAGCTCAGTTGACAGTTGAGGATGCGGCGGGCGCGGTGTGTCCTGTCGGTTACGCCTGGATGACCTTGAGCCCGGCTCCTGTCAGCGCGTCCGCCCGTTCGGGGTCGACTCCGTCATCGGTGATGAATGAGTCGAACTCGGTCAGGTCGGCGTAACGGATGAAAGAATCAGCACCGACCTTCGAGTGATCCCCGATCAAAATCCGGTGGCGGGACTGTTTCATTGCGGCCGATTTCACTTCCGCAATTGCGGCATCCGGAACGGTGGCGCCGCGCCTGGCGGACACACCATTGCACCCCATGATCGCGAGGTCGAGCACCATGGTGGATAGCATGTCGACCGCCCAGAAGTCGACCGTCCCCAGTGTCTTGGCGCGCACGTGTCCACCCAGCGCAATGACTTCCACGTTCGGCGTGCCGGCGAGCGACGACGCAACGGCGAGCGAATTGGTGACGACGGTCAACGGACTGGTCGGCCGCAACCGGTCGACTAACAGTTTGAAGATCGTGCCCTCGTCGATGTACACGGCCTCGGCATTGTCGAGGTGCTTGAGTGTTGCCTCGGCGATCCGGGTCTTCTCGGCGATCATTCGTCCGCCGCGGGTGGCGAGGTCACTTTCGAAGCCGAGCCGCTCGACCGGTACTGCGCCTCCGTGCACGCGGCGGAGCAAGCCCTCACGTTCCAGTCCGTTCAAGTCGCGCCGGATCGTCTCAGGCGACACCTCCAGCAACTTCGACAGGGAGGACACATCGGCTCGACCGAGCTCGCGGGCGTGGTTGACGATGGCTTTGCGCCGTTCGACTGAGAACATCAAAGCTCTTCACTCTCACTGTCGGGCCGACCGATCCGGCCGGCGTCGTATCGCGGTGTTCACAGTCTAATGCTCAAATTCGGGCAAGATGCCTGACCGTTTGATACCGTGTGGGCGTCTATTGGTGAGCGGGAGGCGAGCAGCGCGCGGGTACGCTTGTCGCGTGACCGAGAATTCTACTGTGCACATTCAATCGGCCTCGTACCGCGAAGCGGGTGTGGACACGGCGGCCGGCGACCTCGCCGTCGAACTGATGAAGGGCGCTGTCTCCGCAACGCACGGCCCGGAAGTGCTCGGAGGTGTCGGCGGCTTCGCCGGCTTGTTCGACGCATCCGCTCTGAAAGCATTCGACAAGCCACTGCTCGCGACTTCGACGGACGGCGTCGGCACCAAAGTCGCGATCGCGCAGGCCATCGACAAGCACGACACGATCGGCCAAGACCTCGTGGGCATGGTGGTCGACGACATCGTCGTGGTGGGCGCGAAGCCGCTGTTCATGACCGACTACATCGCCTGCGGCAAGGTCGTCCCAGAGCGGATCGCGACGATCGTCGAAGGCATCGCACGCGCGTGCGCTGCCACAGGTACCGCCCTCGTGGGCGGCGAGACCGCTGAGCATCCTGGGCTTCTCGGCCCGGATGACTACGACGTTGCCGGCGCAGCCGTCGGTGCCGTCGAAGCGGATGCCGTCCTCGGCGCAGATCGCGTGCGTGACGGCGACGTCGTGCTCGCCTTGGAATCGTCCGGCCTGCACTCCAACGGATTCTCGCTCGTTCGCCACATCCTGGCGGCACGCGGGATCAGCTTCGCTGATCGGCTCGATGACTTCGGCGGTGTCGTCGGCCAGGCGCTGCTTGAGCCCACCCGCCTGTACACGGGCCCGCTTCTCTCGGTCTTGGCGAATGCCGCGCTCGGCGCATCTGTCCACTCACTCTCGCATGTCACTGGCGGCGGAATCGCGGCGAACCTCGCGCGCGTGCTGCCTGTTGGCTCGTGGGTCGAGGTCGAGCGTTCGACATGGGCTCCCTCCGCGGTATTCAGGGTGCTCAGCAACCTGGCAGGCACGTCGCTGGAGAGTGCTGAGGGCACCTGGAACCTCGGCATCGGCTTCTTCGCCGTCGTGTCACCGGATGCCGCCGGCCCGATCGCCGATCATCTGGCCGCTGCGGGCATCCCAACCTGGCCGGTCGGCACCGTCTCGACGGCATCGCACGACCTGACGGGCTTCGAACAGGGGGCCAAGGGCGTCGATGGAGGCGCGGTTCGGCTCGTCGGCGGGTATCGCGACTGAGCCTGCCGCGCATCCGCTGCTGTTCAGTGGTCTCCGGGTTCGCCAATGGCCGACAGCGGTTGCCCCGCCGCGACGATGAAGGCGTCGCGCGAGCTTTACGAAATGCGGGATGCTGAATCCGTCCTGGCACGTGCCGTATCTGGCTCTGTCGGGACTCCTGAGCCGCTTGGTGCCTGCTTGTGTCCGCGCTGGAAGAGGATGAGTTTGGCATCGCTGCGGTGCGCGGTGGTGGTTCCCTTCCAGAACAGCACGACCGCGCGCGTGACAGGGGTACCGAGACTGAGGAAGATGAAAGCCGCCCGGATGGCGTCTTGGCTCACGTCGTTCTCCATCATCCAGCGGCCGAGGTCGAGAGTGAACCAGTTCTGCGCCCCGTATGACGCGAGCGTCTTGATGGCCGACACGGTGACCCACGCCGCCGCATAAGCGATTCCGGCACGGGTGAAGGTGCGTGCCGTCGTGGCGTCGTACTCGAAACGGATGAGCGAACACGCGGCGTAGCCCATTGCGACGCCGACGGCCAATGCGACGATTTCGAGCGCAAGGCCGGCACCTGTCCAGGCCATTCCACTGAAGAAGAATGGCACGGCGATCAGAGCACTGATCAACGGTCGAAGCACTCGGAACCATCCGATCTTGCGACGCCCCAGATCGCTCTCCAACGTGATCGCGAGGATGAAGGCATTGAGGATCAGGAAACTGAGGGCCATCCGAACTCCAAGCATGGTCTAAATCTTCAAATGTACACTTTGAAGTGTACACATGAATGTGTCACTCTGATCGATGAAATGGATGGGAGGCCGATGAGCGCCGATCAATCGCAACCCGCTCGACGTCTCCTTCGCCGGGACGCCAGGCATGCCCAGCTGCTTTCTGCTGCTACGCGCGCATTCGCCAAGGACGGGTTCGCGGCCACCTCACTCGAGGACGTCGCCAGCGAAGCCGGAGTGACCAAGGCGATCATCTACCGCCACTTCGATTCGAAGACGACGCTGTATCAGGAGTCACTCGATGCCGTTCGCCGACGAATCCGCGAGCGCGTCGGCGACGACAGTACGATCAGCCAGAGTTCCATCGACGACACCATTGCCGAGGCGGCGAACGATCCCGACGGATACCGGCTCCTCTTCGAACACGCCCGCCGGGAGCCGGCGTTCCGTTCGTACAGCGACGACCTCACCCGAGTATCCACCGATATCGCCGAGGCCTTCTTGAAGGATACGATTTCCGATCCCCGAACGCGGCGCTGGGTCGCTGGACAATTCGTGCGGATCCAAACGGAACTCGTTCTATCGTGGCTCGATGAGGGACAGCCGGTCCCGCCCGCCCGCCTCAAAAGCGCAATCCAAGCGACATCACAAGCGCTTGTCAAATCCGTGCTCGACACGTAAACAGCGTTCGACTCCTCGTCTCCTCGTCGCACGCTGAGGGACGTGTCGGCGTCGCCAGGAGTCAGCTCGGCACATCGATGACATGAAAGGATGCTGTCCGTGGATGCCCCTCATACTCTCGACGAGCTCATCGCAGAAGGCGCCGCCGCCCCGGTCGGCGGCTGGGACTTCTCCTGGTTCGACGGCCGCGCAACCGAGGAACGCACGCCGTGGGGCTACTCGCGACTGATCGGCGAGCGGATGTCGCTGGTCGCTTCCGTTCTCGACGTGCAGACCGGTGGCGCTGAGGTGTACGCGGGAGCGCTGGCGGGCCTTATCACTCCGCCGGGCACGGTCGCGGCCACCGAGTCGTGGCCTCCGAACCTGGCGATCGCTCGCGAGCGGCTCCGGCCGTTCGGCGGATCGGTCACGGAAGCCGCCGATGAAGCTCCGTTTCCCTTCGCCGACGCAGCGTTCGAACTGGTGACCAGCAGGCATCCGACCTACCATGCGTGGGGCGAGATCACGCGGGTGCTCGCTCCAGGCGGCACATTTCTCGGCCAGCTGATCGGCAGCGGCACCAACCGCGAGTTGTTCGAGTTCTTCATGGGGCCGCAGCCTGTCGGCCGTGTGCCGCAATGCGACCAACTGGCGGATGCCGTTGCAGCATCCGGCCTCGAACTCGTCACCATCACAGAGGCGAGCACGCGTGTCGAGTTCTTCGATGTCGCGGCGGTCATCGTCTTTCTGCGAAAGGTGATCTGGACGGTGCCGGACTTCACGGTGGAGCGCTATCTCGGGCGGATTGCGGCCATGCACGAGCACATCCAGCAGAATGGTTCGTTTGTTGCGCACAGTAAGCGGGTGCTCCTGAAGGCGCGCAGGCCCACATAGTTCGCCGACTGGGACACCGCTACGGCATCCCGGATGCTACGGTGCTGGCATGGCCGAAACACCGACCGAGCCGCACGTTTCCGCACCAGGCGGGCCGACATCGCAGACCGCATCGATCTATACGCGGCTGCGCACAGCCATCCTCGAACTCGATCTCACACCGGGTGAACGCCTGACCGAGCGCGGCCTCGAAGCGGAGTTCGCGGCGTCCCGCACGCCGGTGCGCGCCGCGCTGCTGCGTCTCGATACCGAGGGCCTCGTGCGCCGCGACGGCCGTGGCTGGATTGTCGCGCCGATCGACCTTGACGAGGTGCGCGCAGCATCCGAATATCGCGAAGCAGTCGAGGCGGCGGCCGTGCGGCTCGCGTGCGAGCGGGCATCCGAGACGGACCTCGACGCGTTGATCGAACTGTTGCGTTCGCTGCCAGGCGACGATGAGGATGCCGAGCACGGTGCACCGGGCCCGAATTTCCACGTCGAGCTGGCACAACTCTCCGGCAATCCGTTCCTCGTTGCCGGTGTTCAGGATGTCGTCACCCGACTCGCGCGCACTCGCTGGCTCGACCTGCGCACGGCACAGTCGCGTGAGCACGTGCGCGGTGAGCATCAGGCGATCCTGGCTGCGCTCGAGGCGCGCGATGCGGATGCCGGTGCTCGCGCCGTCGTCGCACACATCCGCAACACGACGGATCGCCTTGTCGCGTCGCTGAACGCCGACCGCACGCGCTTCAAGGCGCGCGGGTTGTCGATCGTCGGCGAGCGGTAGCTATTGCGGCTGTGCGGTAGCTATTGCGGCTGTGCGCCGACCATTCGTGGTCGAGCGCTTGCGCTACCCCGGAGATTTGACGGAAGACCGGACTGGCAACCGGTTGCCAATCCGGTCTTCCGTGCAAACTCCGGTCCAGCGTGCACGGTGGCCCGTCGACTGCGCTCAGGGAACACTGCGCGTGACAAATGTCACGGGCGAATACTGACTCGCGACCCGGGATCAGGCGGGCCGCATGCGGCACGCTGAAGTCGTGAATCAAACAACAGCCATACAACTCACCGGCCTGCGCAAGAGATTCGGCTCGCTCATAGCCGTGGACGGCATCGACATCACCGTCAACACCGGCGAAGTCGTTGCCCTCCTCGGCCCGAACGGTGCCGGCAAGTCCACCACAATCGACCTGGCGCTCGGCCTCGCGCACCCGACGGCCGGAACGGCGACCCTCTTCGGCGCCGATCCGCGCGAAGCCATCACGGCCGGCCGCGTCGGCGCCATGCTGCAGGGCGGTGCACTCCTCGCGGAGATGACCGTCTCGCAGGCCGTCGCGCTCGTCGCGAGTGTGCACAAGCATCCGCTCTCGGTCGCGGAAGCGCTCGAACGAGCGCGCTGCAGCGAGATTGCGAAGCAGAAGGTCAGCAAGCTCTCCGGCGGGCAGATGCAACGGGCACGCTTTGCGGTCGCAGTCGTCTCGAACCCCGACCTGCTGATCCTCGATGAACCGACCGCCGCAATGGATGTCGAAGCACGCCGCGTGTTCTGGCAGTCGATGCAGGAATTCACAGACGAGGGCCGCACCGTCGTGTTTGCGACGCACTACCTCGACGAGGCGGACACCTACGCCGACCGCATCATCATGCTCAGTGCCGGCCAGATCGTCGCCGACGGTACGCCGGCCGAGGTGAAATCGGTCGTGTCGGGACGTCGCATTCGCGCCGGGTTCGACTTCGAGTGGACGGCGGAGATCGCATCCGAACTGCAAAGTCTGCCAGGCGTGACCAGTGTCGAGCATCGGGGTGAGCAGCTCACCATTGTCAGCGACGATTCGGATGCTGCGCTACGCGCGCTGCTGTCGAATCACGCAGACGTGCACGATGTCGAGGTCACCGCTCACAATATGGACGATGCCTTCCTCGCACTCACTCAAGCTGCGCCGTCGGAGGAATCGCCAGGCGTCGGCGCCCAGACACGCACAGGCGCAATCGCACTCGCACAGAACGGAGCACGCAAATGAGCATCGCCTACATCGGGCTGGAATCGGCCCGTCAACTGCGCAACGTGCGCGGACTCATCTTCACCTTTGCCGTTCCGCTGCTCATGCTGCTGGTGTTCGGCAGCGCCTACGGGGCGGGCGGGGTGATCGACAAGACGACCGGGCTGCCGTGGGTCGTGGTGACCACGATCCAGATGGCCGGCTACGGCGGCATGATGGCCGCGCTCGGACAGGCGTTCAACATCGTCACGGAGCGTTCTCTCGGCTGGAACCGTCAGCTGCGGGTCACCCCGCTGACCGGCACAGGGTACCTGGTCTCGAAGGTGGTATCAGCGCTGGCCGTCGCACTCGTGTCGATCGTGCTGCTGATCATCGTCGCCGTGGTCGTGCTGGGTGCGAAGCTCTCGTTTCTCGGCTGGACCATGGCCGCACTGGGGCTTTGGATCGGGGTCATTCCATTCGCTCTCATTGCAGTGCTGATCGGCCAGTTCGCCAAGCCGTCTTATGCCCAGCCGCTATTCCTGATCGTCTTTTTCGGCCTGGCGATCCTGGGCGGCCTGTGGATCCCGCTGCAGATCATGCCGAACTGGGTCTCGAACGTCGCCCAAGCCGTTCCGTCATATTGGCTCAATCGGCTCGGCCAAATGGGGGCGAGCGTCAGCGGCAACGCTCTCGAACCGGTGCTCATTCTGTTGGGCTGGACCGTCGCGCTCGCGGTGTTCATCGCGTGGCGTTACAAGCGCGACGCTGCCCGCAGCTGATGTGCGCAGCTGATCTGCGCAACCGATCTGCGCAACCGATGCGCAGTGGCGATAGTGTGACGCCAATGGATGCGATGGGTCACGATGCACTCGCCGACCGTTCCGAATGGCACGGCTGGTTGTCGCGCGGATGGGCCACCGTTCGCAGCAGGAGCGCGAGGGGCTGGTATTTCGGCGCATCGTGGGGTCTCGTCTACCAGATCATCATGGTTTCGTATCTGTGGACCGCGTCGGAGGCTGTGGCGGACAAGCTGATTGGCAGTGTGCTCCTCGTTCCGTATTACGTGGGCTTCGTGCTGTTGCCGCCGCTGAGTTGGGGGGAGAGTCGGCGCATCCGGTTCACTGTTCTCGGCGCCTATTGGGCATACTCTCTCCTGCTGGTGCCGTTTATCGGGCCGTACATCTTCTGGTTGTGGCTGCTTGTGGCGGCAATGCTCCCGCTCTTGTGCGACGTTCTGCTGCTTGATCTAGCGGCGGTCGGCGTGCTCGTCGCCGGCCCGCTGATCTACGGCTTCATCACGGACTTCACTAACTCTATTGCGATCAGCGCGCCTGTCATCTTCGGTGTTGCTGCGATGATGTACGGCGTCAACCAACAGCTGAAGGGCGTGCGCGAGCTGAGGCAGGCACAGGGGGAGGTGGCGCGGCTCGCCGTGGTCGAGGAGCGGGCGCGATTCTCCCGTGACCTGCACGACGTGCTCGGCCACTCGCTCACCGTCGTCACAGTGAAGTCCGAGCTCGCCCGGCGTTTGGTGTCGATCGACCCTGCCAGGGCCGAGGAGGAGATCGCCGACATCGAGCGGCTCACGCGCGCGGCGCTGGCCGACCTGCGCGCGGCCGTGGCCGGCTACCGCGAGATGACGCTGTCGACAGAGTTGGGCGCGGCGCAGGCCGCGCTCGCCGCAGCGGATATCGAGCCGCACCTGCCGCCAAACGCCGATCCCGCCGCTGCCGACTTGGGCGAGCTGTTCGGATGGGTGCTCCGCGAAGCGGTCACCAACGTGGTCCGACACTCCGGAGCGCGCAACTGCTGGGTGAACGCGACGCACACAGAACTGACGGTGGACGATGACGGGCACGGCTTCGCGGATGCGCCGGCGGCCGCCACGCGGAATGGTGCGGGCGGTGCGGGCGGCGGCCTCACGAGCGGTCACGCAAGCTGTCCGGCGAGCGGCGTCGGCCTGCTCGGACTGCGCGAGCGCGCGCAGAAGGCCGGCGCTGAGCTGACCGTGACCGCTAGCGGTCGCGGCGGCGTGCGGGTCGCGGTCAGGCGGGCGGCATGAGCGCACCGATTCGGCTCCTGCTCGCCGACGACCAGGCGCTCGTGCGGGGCGCACTCGCTGCGCTGCTCGAACTCGAACCCGACCTGCACGTGGTCGCGCAGGTCGGTCGGGGTGACGAGGTGCTGGACGCAGCACGCGGCCACGACGCGCAGGTCGCTCTGCTCGACGTCGAGATGCCCGGGATGGATGGACTCGCGGCGGCTCGGCAACTGCGGCAGCAGCATCCGCAGTGCCGATCGTTGATCGTCACAACGTTCGGCCGTCCGGGTTACCTGCGCCGCGCGATGGAGGCCGGCGCGAGTGGATTCATCGTCAAGGACACGCCGGCGAGCCAACTGGCCGACGCGGTGCGACGGGTCGCTGCAGGGCTGCGTGTCGTCGATCCCGCGCTCGCGGCCGAGTCGCTGGTGTCGGGAACATCGCCGCTCACCGAGCGCGAAACCGACGTGTTGCGCGCGGTGCAGCGCGGCGGTTCGGTCGCCGACATCGCTCGCGAGTTGCACCTGTCGGCCGGAACCGTGCGCAATCACCTGTCCAGCGCGATCGGCAAGACCGGCGCCCGCAATCGATCGGATGCCGCGGCGACCGCCGCAGAACAGGGCTGGCTTCTCTGACGCACTGCATCGCCAGCCGAGCGGGACTTCTTGCTCCTTGTGCAGCCGTGATTTAAGTGATATCAAATATCTATCACTTAAATGATGTTGGTCGACAAGAGGAGATGGCCATGAGTTCCACAGAAGAGACGCCGCGACAGGGGTCCGCCCTGATGCGTCACGGCGACGTCAGAGTAGACATCCAGGAGCGCCGGGCGTGGGCGGTCAACGGCTGGTTCGGTGTTCTCGCACTCGCGGCTTGCGCGGCCGCGGCCGTGCTGCTTGGAATGAGTTCGGTGCCCGGGCTCCTGATCGTGCCCGCCATCGTCTTCGTCATCATCTGGGGCTCTTTGGTGATCGTGCAGCCCGGTCAGACTCGCGTCGTTCAGTTCTTCGGCCGTTATGCGGGCACCGTGCGCCAGACCGGATTGTCCTGGGTGATACCGCTGTCGACACGGCGCTCCGTCAGTGTGCGGGTGCGCAACTTCGAGACCAATCGATTGAAGGTCAACGACGCGGACGGTAACCCGGTCGAGATCGCAGCAATCGTCGTATGGCAGGTTTCCGACACCTCGAAAGCGACCTACGCAGTCGACGACTACCGTGACTTCGTTTCCGTCCAGGCGGAATCGGCTCTGCGCCACACCGCGACGACGCATCCGTATGACGATGCAGGTGCGGGCGGCGAGTCGTTGCGCGGTTCTACGGATCTCGTCGCCGGTGAGCTCGCGGTGGAGGTTGCCGAGCGAGTACTGCTCGCGGGCGTTGAGATCGTAGAGGTGCGCATCAGCCATTTGGCATACGCATCGGAGATCGCGCAAGCGATGTTGCGCCGCCAACAGGCGAATGCGGTCGTCGCGGCACGGTCTCGCATCGTCGAGGGTGCGGTCGGCATGGTGGAAATGGCGCTCGTCCGACTCAGCGAAGGCAACGTCGTCGAACTCGACGACGAACGAAAAGCGGCGATGGTCAGCAACCTGATGGTGGTGCTGTGCGGTGATCAGCCTGCCTCGCCCATCGTCAATGCAGGAAGCCTGTACTAGTCGTGGCCGGCGATCGCAAGCACATTCTGCTGCGGATCGATCCCGCCGTACACGACGCACTCGTTCGCTGGGCGGATGACGAGTTCCGCAGCGTCAATGCGCAGATCGAGATGCTGCTGCGCCAGTCGTTGAGCGGTGTCGGGAGGCTGCCGAAGCAGGTCGGCCCTTTGCCGAAGCGTGGGCGACCCCGATCCCAATGATGCGCAATTGCCGCGCAACTGAAGTGCGTTACGCGCGTTTGGACTGGTCGTGCGTCTCGTATTCGTCGTTCGCGTCGGTTTCGGGCTCGTAGTCAGCCCACTTCGAGTAATCGGCGTCGTTGTGGGAGTGCCCGGTCAGTTCGCGCTCGAGTTCGTCATAGTTGACGTTCGGGCTGTAAGCCTTCAGTTCGCGCGCGATCTTGGTGTGCTTAGCTTTTTGACGGCCGCGCCCCATGCGAGACCCCCTTACGATGACAGGCCGAGCGAGCAATGAGTCGCACGGGATTGACGAACAGCAGAGATAAGAAAACTAACGGCTAGTTTAGCATGAGGGCCCGAAACAGCCTGCGAAGCCCCTGCAACTGATCATGATGGAATAAGGCGTGTCTCCTACCGAAACCTCGACCCAGGTGGTAATCGTGGGGGCTGGCCAAGCCGGGCTGGCCGTCGCGTACTATCTGCGACGATTCGAGTTGCAGCCCGGGGTCGATTTCATCGTGTACGACCGCGGCCCTGGCACCGGTGGCGCCTGGCAATTGCGTTGGGATGCGCTACGACTCGGCAGTGCGCACCACGTCAGCGATCTCCCCGGTATGGCCGAACTCGGCATCAGCTTCGAGCGCGCCGATCGCACGCTCCCGGCGAAGGATATCGTCGCCGGTTACTACCGTCGCTACGAGGAGCATTTCGGTCTGAACGTGCAACGACCGGTGGCTGTGCGCACCGTCTTCAACCGTGGTGCAGACCTAGTGGTCGGTCACGATCGAGGCGAGACGGTGACTCGAATTCTGGTGAATGCGACGGGAACCTGGGGCGCCCCGTTCGTGCCGTATCTGCCGGGAAGCAATACATTCTCCGGCCGGCATGTGCACACCAGTGGATATCATTCCGCAGAAGAATTCGCCGGGCAACGTGTCGTCGTGGTCGGTGGGGGGACGAGCGCCGTGGGCTTCCTGATGGAGCTCGAGGGAGTCGCATCCGCTCTCACCTGGGCGACGCGCCGGCCTGTGGATTTTCGCAACGAATCCGAACGCACGATCGAGGGTGGCGTCGCCGCCGTGTCGATGCAGGATGCCGCCGCTCGCACCGGAGAGGCTCTGCCCAGCATCGTGAGTGGCACCGGCGTTCCGCGCACGCGGCGCATCGTTGCGGCAATCAATCGTGGGGTGCTGGTGGAGCGACCGATGTTCGCGGGAGTAGAGCCGGATGGCGTGCGCTGGCCGGACGGCTCATTCAGTGCGGCGGATGCAATCATCTGGGCCACCGGGTTCCGCCCCGAACTGCGGCACCTCGCGGCCCTGAAGCTCCGTGAAAAATCCGGAGGACTCACTGTCGAACAGGGCGCTGCGTGGCTGGATCCGCGCATCTTCCTCGCCGGTTACGGGCCGACGGCCTCCACGATCGGCGCCAACCGCGCAGGGCGCGTGATCGCCCGGCAGATCATGGGTCGGCTGTAGTTTCGGCATTTTGGCCGAGTATGCGGCACCGCGTCAGCGCTTCGAGCGGCTCGCCCGCTTTCGCGAATGCCGAGTCGACGTGACGGGGCGCTTCGTCGTCGAGGCCGGCTCCTGGGTTGTGGTCGCCGTGGACGTAGACGTCGACTTCGACGGCGGCGCGAGGGGTCGCCTGACCGGTGGTCTGATCGGCTCGCCGCGGCGATCCTGGCCGGGCAGCGGGCGAGATCGTCGCCCGTAGATCAGCTCAGAGGAGTCCAGCAGCCAGGGCACGAGCGCAATCGTCACGCCGTGGCACATCATCAGTTGCTTGCTGATCCGGCGTGCGCGATGGTTGTGCAGAAGGCTCTCCCACCAATGCCCGACGATGTACTGCGGCAGATAGACGGTGACGACTTCTGAGCCGTGTTCTTCGCGCCGCTTCTTGATGTATTTGATCAGCGGATAACCGAAATCGCGGTAGGGCGAGGCGATGACGGTCAGCGGAACGTGGATGTTCATCGTCCGCCACTGTTCTCGCAGCTTTTCGGTCGACTCGTCGTCGATCGAGATGTTGATGGCCTCGATGCTCTCGTGCCGGGCGGCGATCGCGTAGTCGAGGGCTTTCAGAGCCGGCTTCTGCATCTTGCCGATGAGCACGATGGCATGGTCGCCTGTGCTGCCGAATGTCGTGGTCGAGTCGACCTCGACCTCCTTTTCGACGTCACGGTAGTACCGGTTCACCCCGAGCATGAGCAGGAACAGGATCGGCATGAAGATGAACACCAGATACGCGCCGTGGGTGAATTTCGTGATGGTCACGACCACCAGCACGCTGAAGGTCAGGATGGCGCCGAACGCGTTGATGCAGAGGCTCCGGATGATGGTGCCGCGGTTCTTCGCGCCGCCCCTCAGCAGCGAGACCCAGTGTTTGACCATCCCGCTCTGGCCCAAGGTAAACGACACGAAAACGCCGATGATGTACAGCTGGATGAGCTGGGTGAGATTGGCCTGATAGACCACTAACAGGATGATCGCCGCAAGACCCAGCAGGATCATGCCGTTCGAGTAGACCAGGCGGTCGCCGCGCGTCGACAGCGCCTTCGGCGCGTACGAGTCTCGCGCGAGCACGGAGCCGAGCAGGGGGAACCCATTGAACGCGGTGTTCGCCGCCAAAAGCAGCACGACGGCCGTTGCCGCCTGCACGAGGAAGAACAGCACGGTGTTGTCGCCGAACGTCGCAGAGGCGATTTGGGCAATCAGGCTGCGCTGCGGCGAGGTCGCACACTGACTCCAGCCGATCAGATCGCAGGGGTTCTCGGCGTAGTGCACGCCCGTGACCAGCGCCATCGCCGTGAGCCCGGCGAACAGTGTGACGGCGACGGTGCCCATCAGCAGCAGTGTCGTTCGCGAGTTCTTGATCTTCGGAACGCGGAACGCGGGCACGCCGTTGGCCACCGCTTCGACGCCGGTCAGTGCGCTACATCCGCTCGAGAACGAGCGCAACAGCAGAAGTACCAAGGCTGCCTGCGTCAAACCCTGCGCTTTCACGAGGTAGCCCGCCGATTCGGCGATCGGCGGATGGCCGAGCATCGTTTCGATCAGCCCCGTGACGATCATCAAGACGATGCTGGCTATGAAAACGTAGGTCGGAATCGCGAACGCCTTGCTCGACTCGCGAATGCCACGCAAGTTGACCGCCGCGATCAACACGACGAAAGCCACGGCAAGCTCGGTGCGCCACGGGCTCAGCCCTGGCAACGCCGAGATGATGTTGTCAACGCCGCTGGCCACCGATACTGCGACGGTCATCACGTAGTCGACAAGCAGGGCGGATGCGACGATCAGGCCGGCCTTCTCACCCAAGTTCTTATGGGCGACCTCATAATCGCCGCCGCCGGATGGGTACGCCTTGACCAACTGGCGGTAGGAAGCCACGACCGTGACGAGCAGCACGATAACGGACAATGCGACCCACGGCGCAAAGCTGAGGAATGCGAGCCCACCGACCAGCAGGATCATCATCATCTCTTGCGGGCCATACGCCACCGAGGACAGCGCGTCGCTCGCAAAAATGGGTAGCGCAAGCCGCTTGGGCAGTAATTGACCCTCGAGCTTCTCACTAGGAAGCGGGTCTCCGATCAACCAGCGTTTGGCAGATCGCCCATCTGTAGCGGGGGACTTCCCCTCATTTGTCACGAGGGACGACACTACACTCTGCTAATGCGCTGTCAAGTTGGCATGTCACCGTGTCTGTATGAACGCTGTGAAAGCGCTGAATCTGACGGGTGATAGCGCCGCTGGCGGCCGGTGCGCGCGAGGACTTCATTGCCTGCCGACCGCATCATGCCGAAGCCGATATTCGAGTTCAGGGCGCCCCGGCGCCCCATAGCGTGGCGACCGTTCGACGAGCTCGAGCTCGGCCAGATATTCGAGATAGCGTCGCGCTGTGACGCGAGAAATCCCCAGGCCGAGCGCTATCTCAGCCGCGGATGCCGCGTCGTCGGCTGTCCGCAATCGCGCGACGACGCGGCCCAGCGTTTCTTCGGTCAAACCCTTGTCCAACTGTGCGCGCGCCTGCGCAAAAGATGACGGGCGCCGCGCGGAAAACGTGCGGTCGACATCGCTCTGCGTGGCCAAAACGGTCGAGTCGTCGAATCGTTGCCGGAAGGCGACGTAGTCGTTCATTTTGTCCGCGAATGTCGCAAACGCAAACGGTTTGATCAGGTACTGAACGATTCCGAGTGCAACGGCCGACCGTACGCTTGCGACCTCCCGAACGGCCGTGATGGCGATGACATCCGTCTGAAGCCCCGCCGACCGGATGCGGCGGCACAGGTCGAGCCCACCCACGTCGGGGAGGCCCAGATCGAGAAGAATCAGGTCGATCGCAGCACCGTCGGCCCGGGGATCGGTGATCGAATCGCGAAGGATCCGGAGTGTTTCCCGGCCGGTGTGTGCGATCGCCGCAAGTTCCAGGCCGTCGATGCGGCGCACGTAATCGGCGTGCGCGGCCGCGGCGATCGGCTCATCGTCGACGACGAGAACTCGCGCCGGTCTCGTGCTCATCGCGCGCCTCCTGGCCACGCGGAGTCTGCGGTCTGCGCCTCTACGGGTGCACCGGGCAGGTGCACCGTGAACACGGCACCGTCGTCGTTGGCCAACTCGATTGTTCCGCCGAGCCGCCGAACTGACTGGCGCACCAGAGCGAGCCCGATCCCGCGCCCGATCGCGCCGGCGTCCTTGGTTGAATAACCGCGTTGGAAGGCGAGCTCAGCATCCGTCACGCCGCGCCCGTTGTCCGCGACCCGTACGCGCAGCCCGCCCGAGTCGTCTTGCATGAGCTGCACATCCACGTGAGGAGGCGCGGTCGAGGTGCGCGACGCATCCATGGCATTGTCGATGAGGTTGCCGACGATCGTGACGAGATCCGTTGCAGCCCGCTCGGGCGCAGCCTTGCTGATATCGGCCTCCCAGGTGAACTGGATGCCGCGTTCACTCGCCTGCGCCTCCTTGCCGAGCAGTAATGCCGCGAGAACCGGTTCGCGGATGGCGCCGACGAGTTCGTCTGCCAACTGCTGGCTGACGTGCACCTCACTGGTCGCGAACTGGAGTGCTTCGCGAGAACGGTCGAGTTCAATCAGCGAAGCGATGGTATGCATCCGATTCGAATATTCGTGCGTCTGCGATCGGAGCGCGTCCGACAGCGTGCGCATTGTCTCGAGTTCGCCGGAAAGCCGTTGGAGTTCGGTGTGGTCACGAAGACTGACGACTGTGCCTGCGACCCGATTGGCGCGTCCTCGCCCGGCCGCGCGAACGGCGTCACTGCTGACGATCACGATGCGGTCTCCGACGACGTACGCCTCGTCGACGGCGAGGCGCTCACCCGCGAACACCCGATCGAGGCCGACCGGAATGGTCAGCGTGCTCAGCGGCACGGGTGCGCCATGGCCCGAGCTTTGGGCGGGAAGGCCAAGCAGCTGCGCCGCTTGATCGTTGTAGAGCACGAGGTACTGGTGCGCGTCGACTAGAACGAGAGCGTCTTTCACCGAGTGCAAGACGCCTTCGTGATAGGCGAAGATGCGGCTCATCTCTTCCGGCCCGAGCCCCAGGGTGACGCGCCTCAAGTATCGGCTCAGAAGCCAGGACGCCGCGGCACCCACCAGGATCGTTCCGGCCGCGGCCAGAAAGATGATCGGAAGCCGGGCAGCGAATTCGTCCGTGACGTTGGCCACCGTGATGCCGGCAGACACCAGGGCGACGATGGTGCCACTGCTGTTTTTGATCGGAACCACGGCGCGTACGGATGGACCGAGCGTGCCGGTGTAGGTCTCCGTGAATGATCTTCCGCGAAGGGCTGGGGCGATCGTTCCGATGAACGGTTTGCCGATCTCAGCGGGGTTCGGATGCGTATAACGGGTGCGATCCAGAGCCATGATGGTCACGAAATCGGTCGACGTCTGAGCCATCACCTTCACTGCGTATGGCTGAAGCTGTGCGCTCGGGTCTGCCGATTCCAGCGCGTCGACCACGAAGGGATTGACAGCGACAGAAGTCGCGACGGTCATGCTTTTCGCCGCCGCGTTCTGCTCGACGGAAGCGTTGACGTCCGCCCACACCCAGGCGAGGACCACGGCCATCAGGCCCAGCACGAACACCAGCATGAGCGCGAACAAGCGCGTAGAGATGCTCCACCGACGCAACCAGGTTCTCATGTACTCCATCGCAATTCAGTGCCCACTTTCAACGATAGACGCGTCGAGCAACCGCGTTGCGAACACTATGAACGCAATGTTCTCAGGTGCCCGCACACTCGGCAGACTGGCGCACGAATCGGATGCCGCGCACGAGCGCGTCGCCGCACACCAGACAGTCGAAGGAGATTGATCGATGGCCCGTACTGCAACCGAAACGGTGAAAGAGCCGTGGACCTCATCACAACGTAAGACGTTGTTTGCGGGAGTCGGAAGTTGGACGCTC
Source organism: Microbacteriaceae bacterium (assembly GCA_036510655.1). GTDB lineage: Bacteria > Actinomycetota > Actinomycetes > Actinomycetales > Microbacteriaceae > Rathayibacter_A. The sequence continues at coordinate 28,129 of DATCDQ010000106.1, forward strand.
GACGCGTTCGACTATTTCGTTCTCGTGTTCGTGTTGACCGCGATGGCACACGATTTCGGCATCACGATCGTGACGGGCACGCTCGCGATCACCTTCACGTTGGTCATGCGACCCGTCGGCGCATTGATCTTCGGACCGCTGGCGGAGAAGTTCGGCAGGAAACCGGTGCTGGTGGCGAATATCGTCATCTTCGCTGTCATCGAACTCGGCACGGCGATGTCGCCGAACTTCGCCACGTTCTTCGCACTCCGGGTTGTCTACGGCATCGCGATGGGCGGAATCTGGGGCGTGGCATCCGCTCTCACGATGGAGTCCATTCCGAAGCAGTCGCGAGGCATCGTCTCTGGAATGTTCCAAGCCGGATACCCGCTGGGCTATCTGATCGCATCCATCGTATTCGGGTTGCTGATGCCCGTCATCGGCTGGCGTGGCATGTTCGTCATCGGTGTTGTTCCGATTCTGCTGGCCGTCTTCATTTACTTCAAAGTGGACGAGTCCCCGGTCTGGAAGGCGTCGCGCGCGAGCGGTGAAGTGAAGCGCAAGTTCGCATTCTGGCCGGCCGTGCGAGCCCAATGGCCGATCCTGGTATTCGCAATCGTGCTGATGGCGGCGTTCAACTACTTCAGCCACGGCACGCAGGATCTGTATCCGACGTTCCTGCTTGTACAGCACGGTTTCACGACCGCGACGGTCAGCATCATCGCAATCTGCTACAACATCGCCGCGATCGTTGGCGGGTTGCTTGCGGGAACGCTGTCGGAAAGATTCGGCCGCAAACGCATCATCATCATCTTCGCGGCGCTGGCGCTGCCGTGCATCCCACTGTGGGCGTTCGCGAGCGGATCCATCGCCCTCGGCATCGGCGCGTTCCTCATGCAATTCATGGTGCAGGGAGCGTGGGGGGTCATTCCGGCGTACCTGAATGAGCTCGTGCCAGAAGGGACTCGTGCGGTCCTGCCGGGGTTCGTCTACCAGCTCGGCAACGTGCTCGCCGCACCCAATGCAACGATCCAGGCGACGTTGGCGAAGTCATTCGGAGGGAACTACGGCCTCGCGATGGCGATTGTGGCCGGAACCGTTGCGGTCGTGATCGTGGTTCTCATGTCGTTCAGTCGAGAAACACGAGGAAAAGCCTTCGTTGCACAAGCAGAACAGGTGGCTGCCGCGTAGTGGCAGCGATTCCACGAGGCAGGCGTGCTCTGTCACCTTTTTCAGCCGGTGAGGTCACTTCGGCGTACCGTTGATGTATGGCACACGCAAGGAGCCATACCGATCCACACCAGGTGGCAGAGCACGCCGCCGAATGGCTGGACGGCAAGCTGTTCCGAGTACTCGGACCGCCGCCGCTCGGCCCATACGGCGGTGAAGAAGCAATACCATCCGCGCAGGCCTCGTGCCCACTCTGCGGCAAGTCGATGTCGCAGCACACGGCCGAACACGAAGGGGCGCATACGTTCCTTCACTGCCCGGATCCCGGCGTGACCGATGTAGCAGAATCCGGTCGCGCGGCCTGACCGCCGCCGGCCGACAGCCCGACCAGAACGCTCCCGGAGTCCAATGAGGACGGGAGTGCAGGAGGGCATTGCTGCGCGTCGGCCCGGGTTATCGGGCGGCGAGCAACACGAGGATGTCGGATCGCGCCTCGGCGAGCCGAGTGCGCAACTCGGCGACGGCCTCGGGCGAGATCACGCCGCGCGCCGCCTGCGTGCGAAAGTCGACCCGTAACTGCTGACGGAACTCATTGATGATGAGTTCCGCTTCGCGCGCGGCGACGCGTGAGTCGCTCGACGCGTCCGGAGCTGCGAAGGTCGCGGAGGCTGTGCGCTTCGCCTCGCGTTTCGTTTCTCGGGCTGCTGAGGCGAGGTCGGCGCGGAGACTCTTCATCGCTCGGTTGACGCCGGCGCGAACCTCGTCAGCAAGACGTCGCACCGAATCGGTGACCTCATTCTCGATATCGGAGAGTTCGCCCGCGCGGTCGGCGAGTTCCGCGCGACCGGCATCCGTGATCTGGTAGACGGTTTTGCGGCCATCCGTCGTCTTGGTCACGAGACCCTCATCTTCGAGTTTCGCTAGGCGCGGGTAGATCGTGCCCGCGCTCGGTGAATAGGTGCCGCCGAATCGGTCGCTCAGCGCTTGGATGAGGTCATAGCCGTGCTTCGGCGACACATCGAGCAGGCTCAGCAGGTACAGCCTCAGGCTGCCATGCGAGAAGACTGCGGGAGTCATGCCGATGCCCCGTTCTCGTCGGAGCCCGCGCCCGTATCCGTCGCTGCACTCGCGTCGGGCTTTGAGCTTGCGTCGGACTTTGAGCTTGCGTTGGTCCCTGAGCCTGTCGAAGGGCGTCGCACAATCGAAATGTCGCCAGACACCGTGTTGCCAGACACGTCGACCCACTGTCCATCGAGCGATCCGGTCTGATGCGTGAAACTCTTGTCGGGCGCGCGCCGCACCACGGTGTCATCGACACGCAGCCGGCCGGCGACGGAGTTCACACGGTAGCGCGCACTGACACCGTCGTCGAGACGGATCGTGACGTCTCCCGAAACCGTATTGGTCGAGACCCGGTCGGGGGTGCCGCTGACGTCGAGGTAGATGTTGGCGCTCACGCTGTCCGCACTGAATGAGCGAAGCGTGCCCGACGCGGTGATGTCGCCGGAGACGGTGTGGGCGGTGATCGCACCCACGAGGTCGCGCACGGACAGCTCGCCGCCGACGGCGTTGAGGTCCAGGTCTCCGGAGAGGCCGTCGACTGTGATCTCGCCGGACACGGTGCTGAGCTTGGCGTCCGTCGTCAAACCGGAGATCAGGGCATCCGCAGAGACGACGCCGAGCTTGACCGCGACATCGCGGGGAACCAGAACGCTGACGTCGGCGCGCGCCTTGTCGGTCCAGGCGCGGAAGACGTCGAGGAAGTTGTCCCAGCGCAGTTGCGGATGATCGATTTCCAGCAGGTCACCGTCGATCGAGACCTTCAGCTCCTTGCCGCTCACGGAGTGCACCTCAATGCGCGCTCCCGGCTCGTCGTGGCCGATGATGTCGATCTGGCCACCAATAAGGCCGACCTTCATCTTGCGCACGCGCTCGATGTCGATCGTTTTCGTTTCGCCGGGGGTCACCAGCCATTTTTCCAGTGCCATCAGGTCCTCCTTGGGTGGGCATCCGGTTGGTCGGTCAATCGGCGAGCGGATGCAAAGCGTTAGTTTCGAGATATAGCTCGTTGTGTTGGAAACACGATATATCTCGAGTCTGGGAAATGCAACATAATTCTCGATGCACCTTGTTCAACTTCTCCTGGAGCACGCCGCGCGTCGCGGCTGTGCGCCAACTTGTGCGTGGTGCGCCACTTCAACTGGCGCACCACGCACGAAGCGGCGCAGCATGAGGCGGCAGCAGCCAGGGGCCCTCTTGACGTTGACGCAGCGTCAACCTTTATCGTGAGATAGCACCACAAGAAAGGAGGCGGGCATGAGCATCGCAGCAGCAGCAGCACACGCGCGCACGGACGGCGAGCCGGACTGGTCGATCCAGGAGATCGCGCGCCTGGCCGGCACCACGAGCAGAACGTTGCGTCACTACGGCGATATCGGGCTGCTTTCGCCGAGCCGCATTGGGAGCAACGGCTATCGCTACTACGGCCGTGCTGCTCTCGTGCGCCTGCAGCGCATTCTGCTCTTGCGGGAACTCGGCCTGGGACTACCGGCCATCGCCGGCGTTCTCGCGCAGGAGACCGACACGCCGCGCGCACTGCGTAACCACTTGGAGTGGTTACGGGATGAGCAGGAACGGCTGGTGCGGCAGATCGCATCCGTCGAGTTGACGATTGCGGACCTCGAGGGTCCGCCCGACAAGAAGCACACGAAAGGAGGCGAGCGACCGATGGCACACGACATGCTTGACGGGTTCGATCACACGCAGTACAAGGAGGAGGTCGAGCAGCGCTGGGGCGCCGAGGCCTACGCGAAGAGCGACGCCTGGTGGCGTTCGAAGACGGATGCCGAGAAGAAGCAATTCCAGCAGGCTCACGTCGATATCGCGCGCGACTATGCAGCGGCGCGGGCCACGGGCACGGATGTGGCCAGCGACAAAGTGCAAGCGATCGTGCAGCGGCACGTCGACTGGCTGAACCTCTCGGCGCCGGTCACAGGGGGTCGAATCACCCGCGAGCGACTGCTCGGTTACGGTGACATGTACGTCGGCGACCCGCGCTTCGCCGCGAACTACGGCGGTCTTGAGGGCGCGGAATACGTGCGTGCCGCATTCGCGGTCTATGCGGCCTCGCTGGTCGAATAACGCCGTCTCGACCTCGACCCTCAATCCGCCGCCGAGTGCGTCCGTCTGGTCGTTATGGGCGCCGTTGAGGCGCCCTAGGCGGCCACGCGGGCGCACTCGGACCCGATAGGGGAGCGTGGGGCTATTCGGCGGACGGCACGGCCGGGGCGGATGCCGGCTGCTGCGGCAGGGCGATCGCGAACGGCGGCATCGCCCAGTGGATCAACGTGCCGATCAGAAGCGCGAAGGCGAGTGTTCCGAAGCCGACGTTGCCGCCCAGAATCCAGCCGATGATCAGCACGGTGACTTCGATCGCGGTGCGCACCATCCAGATCGGCTTGCCGGTTCGGGCGTGCAACCCCGTCATCAGTCCGTCGCGCGGGCCCGGCCCCAATTGCGCGCCGATGTAAAGCCCCGTCGCTAGCGCGAGCAGCACGAGGCCCCCGACGAACAACAAGATCCGCAGCCACAGCTGATCCGGCGTCGGAATGACGGCGAGCCCCAGCTGTGCGCTCGGGCCGATCAGTAGCGCATTGAGGATCGTGCCGAGTCCGGGCAGCTGGCGCAGCGGGATCCACAGCAACAGGACGGCGAGTCCGATGATGTTCGTCAACAGTCCGAACGGAATTCCCGAGCGAATCGACAGGCCTTGCGTCAGCACGTCCCACGGGTCGATCCCGACGCCGGCCTGCACCATCGCGCTGATCGCGATGCCGTAGAGGAACAGTCCGATGAGCAGTTGCGTCAAGCGACGTCCGAAACGATAGCGGATGCCGCTGCCCCAGGCGTTCTGCAGCGCCGCCGTCTTCAGCAGGCTCGTCTTCTGCGTCTTAGGCGCTCCTGCCTTCGGCGCTCCTGCCTTTCGCGTACTGGGCCTATCGATTCTCGTCACCATGCAATCCAATACGAATAGTGGGCCTTGATCAAGATACCAATTCGCCTAGAGTGGACTTATGTCCGTCGATCAGCTGACTGCGCGCGCACTCGAGGCTCTGTTGGGCGAGTGGCGCGCGTCTGGGCCCGCTTACGAGGCGCTGGCCGATCGCATCCGTTTGCTCATACTCGACGGACGTGTCGCGATCGGGGCGCGACTGCCGGCCGAACGCGACCTGGCCGAACGGATGGCCCTCAGCCGCACCACCGTCGCCGCAGCGTATCGCCGGTTGCGCGAGCGCGGGTTCGCCAGCAGCCTGCGCGGCTCCGGCACGCTCACCAAGCTGCCGTCGAGTGCCCCGCTGCAACTCGCCGGTTTTGACGACGCGCTGCTTGACTTCCGCAAGGCCGCCCCACCGGCCGCGCGCACGCTCGCCGCTGCTGCGCGGGCAGCGACAGACGATCTGCCGGCCTTTTTGGGCGACTCCGGTTACGACCCGGTCGGACTGCCGGTGCTGCGGGAGGCGATCGCGCGGCGCTACGCGGAGCGCGGTCTGCCCACGGACGCGGGGCAGGTTCTCGTCACCGTCGGCGCGCAGCAGGCGATTGCGCTCGTAGCGCGCACTCTGCTGAATCGCGGCGACCGAGCGCTGATTGAGGCACCGACGTATCCGCACGCGTACGAGGCACTGCGGGATGCCGGTGGCCGGCTCGTCGGCGTGCCCGTACTGGCAGACTTCGGCCCGGCAACGCCGGATGCCGAAACCACCCTCGACGGTTGGGATGTCACCGCTCTGGAGTCGGCGATCCGGCGCACGAGCCCGGTACTTGCCTATGTCATGCCCGACTTCCAGAACCCGACCGGCCGAAGCATGTCTCCCGAGCTGCGCGCCCGGCTGCTCGACGTTGCCGCCGGCCAGGGCACGATCGTCGTCGCCGACGAGACGACGGCGGAGCTCGACATCGACCGGCCCGATCACTTTCTGCCCTTGGCGGCATATGCGACGGGGAGCCACAGCAGTGTCGTGCTGATCGGGTCCGCAAGCAAGAGCCTCTGGGGCGGCCTTCGGATCGGCTGGATTCGCGCGGAGGCTCCACTGATCCGGCGGCTCGCCGCCGTGCGCAGCGGGATCGACCTCGGCACCCCGATCCTCGAGCAGTTGATCGTCGCGCGACTGCTGCCGGATGCCGAACAGATTCGAGCGGAGCGGGCCGTGCGGCTTGCGGCGGGGCGTGACGCGGTCGAGAGCGGGCTGGCGCGCGCATTTCCGGACTGGCAGGTGCCGCACGTGCACGGCGGCTTGGCGGCCTGGGTCAACATCGGTGTCCCGATGAGTTCCGCCCTTGCGCTCGCCGCGCGCAATCACGGCCTGCTGATCACGGCGGGCCCGCGCTTCGGCATCGACGGGGCGTTCGAGCGCTTTCTGCGGATGCCGATCACCGGGAGTGCCGGTGATGTGCAGCGAGCAATCACTGCGCTGACGCGGGCGTGGCCGGGGCTTGCGCAGCATCCGTTACCCGATCCGGAGTACTTGGCCACCGTCGTGTGACCTCAGCCCTGGTGAGGGGGCTCCGCGGCGTAAGTGCAGAGACTGCAATGTTATGCTCGCAACAACTGACGGCGTGGCTGGCGTCGAGCGAAACCGCAGCCCGCGGCATCCGTCGTTCCCGAGGAGACTTCTGTGCATTTTCTTGCCGTGCTGAGTATGAAGAATCGCGCGCTGATCGCCCTCGTGACAATCGTCGCAGCCGTCTTCGGAGGGTTCGCGCTGACGAGCCTCAAGCAGGAGTTGGCGCCGTCGATCCAGTTCCCGCAGTTGGCGATCGTCACGAGTTACCCTGGTGCGTCGCCCGAAGTCGTCAACAACGACGTGAGCACACCGGTCGAGCAGGCCATCCAGGGCGTGCCGGATCTCGACAGCAGCTCTGCGGTGAGCAGTACGAATCAATCCTTGATCACGGCGAAGTTCGCCTACGGCACCGACCTGGCGACCGCCGAGCAGAAGCTCAACCAGGCGATCAATCGCATTCAGTCGACCTTGCCGAGCGGTGTGACCCCGCAGGTGTTCAGCGGGAGCATTGACGATCTGCCGGTCATTCAACTCGCCATCACCAGCAGTGAAGACACGAAGACGCTCGGCGCAGACATCACGAGGCTGGCGCTTCCTGACATTCAAAAGGTCAACGGAGTCAACGGGGCGCAGCTGATCGGAGCGGTCGGTCAGCGGGTCACAATCACGCCGGATGCCGCCAAGCTGGCCGCCGCCGGCCTCACCAGCACGTCGATCAAGACCGCGCTCGCGCAGAACGGTGTGCTGCTGCCCGCCGGTTCGATCACCGAAGACGGCAAAACCTACACGGTGCAGGCCGGCGAGAAGCTCACGTCCGTGGCCGACATCGCGGCACTGCCGCTGATCGGGCTGCCGCCGACGAGCTCGACCGGAGCTGGTGCCGCGACGAGCGCTGGTGCGGCGGCCGGAGCGGGCGTTGGCTCGGCGGCCGGCGCTGGTGCTTCGGCCGGCGCTGGCGCGGCTGTAACGGTGGCCGTGCCGAAGACGATCGGCGCCGTCGCATCCGTCGCTGAAACGGATGACCCGACCACCACGATCTCCCGTGTGAACGGCAAGCCGGCACTGACGATCGCGGTCACGAAGTTGCCGAGTGCGAACACGGTCGATGTGTCAAAGGGCGTTCGAGCCATCGAGTCGAATCTTGAGTCGAAGCTCGGGCACGACGCTCAGATCACCGTCGTGTTCGACCAGGCCCCGTTCATTCAGCAATCGATCAGCGCGCTGGCAGAGGAGGGCCTGCTCGGCCTCGCCTTCGCGGTGATCGTCATCCTGGTGTTCCTGCTGTCGGTGCGGGCGACGCTGGTGACCGCGATCTCGATTCCCACCAGTGTGCTTATCACGTTCATCGTGATGCAGGCCACCGGGTACACGCTCAACATCATCACACTCGGTGGTCTGACGATCGCCATTGGGCGCGTCGTCGACGATTCGATCGTGGTGATCGAGAACATCAAGAGACACATGGTTCCCGGCGCCGATCGAGCCGTGACGATCATCCACGCCGTGCGCGAGGTGGCCGGCGCGATCACCGCGTCGACGATCACCACAGTTGCGGTCTTCCTTCCGATCGCATTCGTCGGGGATGTCACCGGCGAGCTTTTCCGGCCGTTCGCACTGACAGTCACGATCGCGCTGCTGTCCTCGCTGCTGGTCGCATTGACGATCGTCCCGGTGCTTGCGTACTGGTTCGTGCGCCCGAAGCGTCTGAAGCCGGGCGAGGTGGCACCGGACGACGACCCGACGTATCAACCGGCAGCGGCCGGGCATGTGGATGAACTCGAACACCCGAGCCGCCTGCAGCGCGGGTATCTTCCGATCATCCATTGGACGCTCAAGCACTCGGTTTCAACCATCATCATCGCGGTGCTGGTTCTCGGCGGCACCATTGCGCTCGTGCCGCTGATGAAGACGAACTTCCTCGGCGAAACCGGGCAGAACACGTTGAGCATCACACAGACGCTCGCGCCCGGTACCAGCCTGCAAGCGCAGGACGACGCTGCCAAGGTGGTCGAGAGCAAGCTGATGAGCACGCCGGGCGTCAAGACCGTGCAACTGTCGATCGGCTCGAGCGGCAGTTCCCTGCGTGACGCGTTCACCGGCGGCGGTGGTGGCATCCAGTATTCGATCACGACGGATGACAGCGCGGACCAGGTGGCACTGCAGTCGACGATCGAGAAGAAACTGAACGCGATTCAGGATGCCGGAAGCATCACCGTCTCCGCGTCCAGCGGGTTCGGCGGGTCCAGTGACATCGAAGTCGACGTCTCCGCGTCGAGCAGCGCAGCGCTCACCACCGCGACGGACCGCATAGTCAACTCGGTCAAGAAGCTCGACTCAATCAAGCAGACCACGAGCAATCTCAGCGCTTCGCTGCCCTACATCGCTGTCGTCATCGATCGTCAGAAGGCGGCAGAGGCGGGCTTGAGCGAAGTGGCTGTCGGCACCATCGTTTCGCAGGCCATGCAACCAACGGCGGTTGGCAGCATCGCCATCGACAGCACGACGCTGTCGATCTATATTCAGGATGCGACAGCACCCACGACGGCCGCGGCGTTGGCCGCCCTTGAGATTCCGACCACCCGCGGGCCGGTCGCGCTGGACACACTGGCCAGGGTGACACAGACCACAGGACCGGCCACGGTCACAACTCAGAAGGGGTTGCGCACTGCCGCAGTCACGGCAACCCCGGCGACTGACAATCTGGCCGTCTCGAACGCCGACGTGCAGAAAGCCCTCAATACGACCACGCTTCCGCAGGGGGCCACCGCGACGATCGGCGGCGTGACTTCCAGCCAGTCGAGCGCCTTCTCGCAGCTGGGGATCGCACTGCTGGCCGCCATTCTGATCGTCTACGTGGTGATGGTTGCGACCTTCCGCTCGCTACGCCAGCCGCTACTGCTGCTGGTCTCGATTCCGTTCGCCGCGACAGGGACAATCGCCCTGCAGGTGATCTCCGGGATCCCGCTCGGGGTCGCATCGCTGATCGGCGTGCTGATGTTGATCGGCATCGTGGTTACTAATGCGATCGTGCTCGTCGACCTGGTGAACCAGTATCGACGGCGGGGCATGACCGTTCCGGATGCCGTTGCGCACGGCTCGTCACGCCGGTTGCGGCCGATTCTCATGACGGCGCTCGCGACGATCTTCGCGCTGCTTCCCATGGCGGTCGGGCTCACCGGTCACGGCGGGTTCATCTCGCAGCCGCTTGCGATCGTGGTGATCGGAGGACTCGTCTCGTCGACCGCGATGACCCTGATCGTGCTGCCGACGCTGTACAACCTCGTCGAGGGCGCTCGCGAGCGACGCATCGCGCGGCGTGCGTCGAAGGCAGCCAAGCGGGTCAGCGCGTTGTCCGAGTAGCCTGCGAGCTTTCGGTCCCTGAGCGTAGCCGAGGCCTCCGGTGGTCGAGTAGGTCGCTCTGCGACCGTATCGAGACCTGGCGGGTCGCGGTCACTGAGCTTGTCGAAGGGTGAGGGTCTCGATATGGGTCTCGATACGGGTCTCGATACGGGTCTCGATACGGGTCTCGATACGCTCGTTCCTCGCTACTCGACCACCATCTTTTCCTCGCTACTCGGCCACCGGCTGTTGCTCGCTACTCGGCCACCGGCTGCGACATAGGCTGAAGACATGCCCACACCGGAATTCATCCTGAGCCTGCGCGAGAAGATCGGAACGCATCCGCTCTGGCTCAACGGGGTGACGGCGGTGATCCTGCGCGGCGGGGTCACAGAAGAAAGCGATGACCGCGAGGTGTTGCTCGTACGTCGCGCTGACAACGGCACGTGGACGCCGGTCACGGGAATCATCGACCCCGGCGAGCAGCCGGCCGTGGCAGCGGAACGAGAGGCTCTCGAGGAGGCGAGCGTCGTCGTGGTCGCCGAACGACTGGCGATGGTCGGCGTGACCGAGCCCGTCGTCTACGGAAATGGCGACCGTGCGCAGTACCTCGATCTCGTATTCCGCTGTCGCTACGTTTCTGGCACTGCTGCCGTCGGCGATGACGAGAACACGGATGTGCGCTGGTGCCGGCTTGACGCACTACCGGAATTCCGTGCCGACTATGCAGAGCGGATTCTGCAGGCGGCCAACGGCGGACCCGAAGCGCGGTTCCGACGCTGAACCGTCGACGGCCCTAAGTGGGTGGTCCTGAACGGACGGCCCTAAGTGGGTGGCCCTGATCTGCCGCTGATGCGCACGCATGTCAGCGAAATTGATGGTAGACGGGCGCAGCCGCAGCGCGCATGATCAACGCTATGGAGATTCTGCAGGTTGCTCAGCATGCCGACGATCTCGATCGGGCCGCCGCATTTTACGAGTTGTTGCTGGGCAGCAAGCCCGCCGCACGGCTCGATCCGCCTGGTCTGCTGTTCTTCAACGTCGGACGTTCGCGGCTTCTGCTGGAACAGGGGGCCGCATCCGCGCTGGTCTACCTGCAGGTCGACGACGTTGCCGCGCGTGTCGACGAGCTCCGAGTGCTTGGTATCGAGGTCATCGGTGAGCCGCACGTGATCTTCACGCACACCGATGACAGTCTCGGCCCAGCCGGAACCGACGAGTGGATGGCATTCATTCGCGACAGCGAGGGCAACACGGTCGGCCTTGTCAGTTTCGAGCCGCGGCACGACCCGTAGCCCTCACGCCGTGAGGACTCCGTCTTTCCACACGCGCCTGACCAATGGCACTCCGGGCCGGTAAGCCAAGTGCAGATAGCTCGGTGCAGCGAGTTCCATCAGGTCGGCGCGGGCGCCGGGTGAGATGTGGCCGATGTCCGTGCGTCGAAGGGCTGCCGCGCCGCCCGCCGTTGCCGCCCAGAGTGCTTCGGCCGAGGTCATGTGCATGTCGCGCACCGCGATCGCGATGCAGAACGGCATCGACGACGTGAACGACGACCCCGGATTGCAGTCGCTCGCCAGTGCGACGATGACGCCGGCATCGATCAGCCGGCGGGCATCCGGATAGGGCTGCCGCGTTGAGAATTCGACGCCGGCCAGCAACGTCGCGACGGTGTCCGAGCTGGCCAGAGCGGCGACGTCTTCATCGGTCAGATAGGTGCAGTGGTCGACGCTTGCGGCGCCCAATTCCACAGCGAGCTGCACGCCGGGGCCCGGCCCGAGTTGGCTCGCGTGCATCCGCAAACCGAGCCCGCGTGCCGCGCCCGCCATCAGGATGCGCCTGCTCTGCTCTGGCGTGAACGCTCCGGATTCGCAGAACACGTCGATCCAACGCGCTCGTGGCGCGCACGCGTCGAGCATGTCGCCGACGACGAGATCGACGTACGCGTCCGGATCATCCGCGAACTCCGGCGGAACGACGTGCGCGCCCAAGAAGGTGACCTCGTCGGTTACTGTGCCGGCAAGCTCGAGCAGGCGACGTTCGTCGGTCACGGTCAACCCGTACCCGCTCTTGACCTCGACCGTCGTCGTGCCCTGGGCGCGCATTTCCGCCATCAGCGTCGTCAGCCGTGTCAACAACTCGTCATCGGATGCCGCCCGCGTCGCCTGCACCGTGCTGCGTATGCCGCCGGCAGCATATGGTGATCCGTCCATACGTGCTTCGAACTCGACCGAGCGGTCGCCGGCGAACACGATGTGGCTGTGGCTGTCGACGAAGCCGGGGATCATGGCCGCGCCATGCACGCTCGTGACCGTGTCGGCGACCGGTGCGGATGCCGCGGCACCGACCCAGGCGACGCATCCGTCGGCGACGAGTACCGCGGCATCCGTCACGATACCGAGGGCGGAGCCGTCGCCGGGGCCGTCCGGGTCGTTGGTGACGAGTTGACCGATGTCGGTGATGAGTTCGCTTGGCATAGGGTCATCCTCCTCTATGGATTTCGCTGGTCGAGTAGCGCGCGAGCGCAGCGAGCCCGCGTATCGAGACCTGGAAGGCGGATCTGCTGGTATGCATACGGGTCTCGATACACTCGCTGGCGCTCGCTACTCGACCACCGGAGTCTCGAGCATGGGCACGCGCAGTCCGCGGTCGCGGGCGACCTCGGCGGCGTGCTCGTAGCCAGCGTCGACGTGCCGCATGACGCCGGTGCCCGGGTCGTTGACGAGCACGCGCGCGAGCTTCTCGGCGGCCAGCGGCGTGCCATCCGCGACGGTCACCTGGCCGGCGTGGATCGAGCGGCCGATGCCGACGCCGCCGCCGTGGTGAATCGACACCCACGTCGCACCGGACGCGGTGTTCAGCAGCGCGTTTAGTAGCGGCCAGTCGGCGATCGCATCCGATCCGTCCTTCATGCCCTCGGTTTCGCGATACGGCGAGGCCACGGAGCCGGAGTCGAGGTGGTCGCGGCCGATCACGATCGGCGCGGAGATCTCACCAGAGGCGACCAGCTCGTTGAACTTCAGCCCGGCGAGGTGCCGCTCCTTGTAGCCAAGCCAGCAAATGCGGGCCGGCAGGCCTTCGAAGTGCACCTTTTCCTGCGCCTGAGTGATCCAGCGACGCAGGTGCTCGTCTTCGGGGAACAACTCGAGGATGGCACGGTCGGTCACCGCGATATCGGCCGGGTCGCCGGAGAGTGCAGCCCAGCGGAACGGGCCTTTACCCTCTTCGAAGAGCGGGCGGATGTACGCGGGCACGAACCCGGGGAATTCGAACGCGCGCTCGAAACCGCCCAGCTTCGCCTCCGCGCGGATCGAATTGCCGTAGTCGAAGACCTCGGCCCCGGCGTCCTGGAAGGCGACCATCGCCTCAACTTGAGCCGCCATCGACGCGCGCGCCTTCGTGGTGAAACCTTCGGGGTCGGCCGCGGCCGCCTCGTGCCAGTCTTCGACGGAAATGCCGATCGGCAGATAGCTGAGCGGGTCGTGCGCGCTGGTCTGGTCCGTCACGATGTCGATCGGCGTGCCGCGCTTCAGCAGCTCGGGGAATACCGTCGCCGCATTGCCGACGAGTCCGACGGACAGTGCCTGCCGCTCGTTCTTCGCGGCGGTGACGCGGGCGATCGCGTCGTCGAGGTCGTCGGTGAGTTCGTCAAGGTAGCCGTGGTCGACGCGCCGCTGGAGGCGCATCTCGTCGACGTCCACGATCAGGACCACGCCCTCGTTCATCGTGACCGAGAGGGGTTGAGCGCCGCCCATGCCGCCGCATCCGCCGGTCAAGGTGAGGGTGCCGGCGAGGGTTCCGCCGAATCGCTTCTCTGCGATCGCGGCGAACGTCTCGTAGGTGCCTTGCAGGATGCCCTGGGTGCCGATGTAGATCCAGCTGCCCGCGGTCATCTGGCCGTACATGGTGAGGCCGAGGGCTTCGAGCCGGCGGAACTCGGGCCAGTTTGCCCAGTCCGGCACGAGGTTCGAGTTGGCGATCAGCACGCGCGGCGCCCATTCGTGGGTGCGGAACACGCCGACCGGTTTGCCGGACTGCACGAGCAGCGTCTCGTCCGATTCGAGCGTTGTCAGCGTGCGGATGATCGCCTCGTACGCATCCCAGCTGCGAGCCGCGCGGCCGGTGCCACCGTAGACGACGAGGTCGTCGGGGCGCTCGGCCACCTCCGGGTCGAGATTGTTCATGAGCATGCGCATGGGCGCCTCGGTCTGCCAGCTTTTGGCCGTCAGAGTGGTGCCTCGGGGTGCGCGTACAGTGCGTGATGTAGCCATACCACCAGTGCACACGAGAGCGGATGCCGCGACAACAGCGCCTGCGCGTGTTTTGTCCGGTATCCCGGACGCGGGCTCGGCTCGGCTCGGTCCGGCTCGGTCCGGCGTGGCTCAGTCCTGCTAGATGCGGTCCAGCGCGGTGAGCATGCGCGGGACGCGCACCATCCCGGTGCCGAATTCAGGTTGGACCGGGGTCTCGAGCCGGGAACTCGCTCATTTGGCTGTTCTGTCCTGAATTCGGTCCGGCGGGATGGTGGCTGGGGCGGCTTCGCGGGCTTGCGGCTCAGCGCAGGCTTTCCGCCGCCACCGCCGCAATCTCGTCGGCGACCGCAGCAAGCAGGCGGGAGTGGAGTCGCCACTGTTGCCAGTACAACGGCACCCGGATGTCGTCCTCGCCGATCGCCACCAGCTCACCCGCGTCTTCCAGTCGGCCGATCTGCACTGCGGGCAGCATGCCCCAGCCGAGACCCAGCCGCACCGCACTGAAGAACTCGCTCGACGACGGGATGAAGTGCCGTGGCGGCATGGCAGTCTCGCTCCGCGCGCCCGCACCGCCCCGCGCGTCGTGCTGCCGCACGTAGCGATCCTGCAGATCGTCGCTGCGATCGTAGATGACCACCGGCGCCGCACGCAGGGCGGATGCCGTCACCCCGCCCGCAAACCACCGCGCCGCGAATTCGGGGCTGGCCATCGGCCGGTACCGCATCTGGCCGAGTGGGCGCACGATGCACCCTTGCACAGGTTCGGATGCCGAGGTGATCGCCGCCATCACACTGCCATCGCGAAGCCGGGCGGTGGAGTGGTCCTGATCCTCCCGGAACACGTCGAAGACGACGCGATGGGCGGATGCGACGCGCGCGAGTGCGGGCAGCGCCCAGGTCGCGAGCGAGTCGGAGTTGATGACCAGAGGGATCGTCGTGAAGGGGGCGGCGGCATCCGCGTTGGTGGGAACGACTCCACCGGTGTCGACACCGTCCGCATCGACACCGAGCGCTCGCGCGGCCTCGTCTTCGAGGAGAGTCACCTGACGCGCGAGCCGCAGAACGGCCTCGCCCGACGCGGTGACGCGCACCGGTTTGACGCGCTGTAGCAGCACGCGCCCTACCGCGCCCTCCAGCGCCTTGATGCGCTGACTGATCGCCGACGGCGTGACGTGCAGTTGCCGCGCGGCAGCGTCGAACGTGCCACCGTCGATGGCTGCGACGAACGCGCGGAGTTGGTCCAGTTGGAGTTCCATCATTAGCAACGCTAATGCAACCGTAGAAACATGAGCTGGATTGAATGTACGGTCATGCCTAGAGTCGAAGACATGGAGAGCCTGCCCACGCTGATCGCGGCGGCGGCGGCCGGGCTGGGACTCGGCCTGTCGCTGATCATCGCCATCGGCGCGCAGAATGCGTATGTGCTGCGGCAGGGCATCCGGCGGCAGCACATCGCGGTGATCGTCGTGATCTGTGCACTGTCGGACATCGTGCTGATCGCGCTTGGAATTTCCGGAATCGGATTTGTTGTCAAGCAATTTCCGGTCGCGCTCACCGTGATCCGCTTCGCCGGCGCCGCGTTCCTGATCGGCTACGGTCTGCTGGCCGGGCGGCGCGCGTTCAAGCGCCAGGTCTTGCAGGCGGATGCGTCCGCTCCGCGACCGTCGCTGCGCACGGCGGTGTTGACCGTTCTGGCGCTGACCTGGCTGAATCCGCACGTGTATCTCGACACGGTGTTGCTGCTCGGGTCGGTCGCGAACACACACGGTGATCCGGGTCGGTGGGCGTTCGGCCTCGGTGCGGCCATTGGCAGCGTGCTGTGGTTTTCGCTGCTCGGCTTCGGCGCCCGCTTTCTCGGCCCGGTCTTCGCGCGCCCGATTGCATGGCGGGTGCTGGATGGGGCGATCGCCGTCACGATGCTTGCACTCGGCATCCGGTTGCTCATCAGCGTGTGAGGCTTACGCCAACCCTCGTAGCGAGTGCGCGGCGGGGATAGTGTGGCGATATGTCGTCTCCCGATTCCGCCTCATCACAGTCCGAACACTTCCTCGCACTTCACCACGGGGCGACGCCGTTGCTGTTGCCCAACCCGTGGGATATCGGCTCCGCCCGACTGTTCGCCGCGATGGGATTCACAGCGCTGGCGACGACGAGCAGTGGTTTCGCGGCATCCGTTGGTCGTATCGACGGGCAGGTCACGCGCGAAGAGGCGCTGGCGCACGCCGCTGATATCGTGCGAGCGACGGCGTTGCCGGTCAGCGCCGATCTGGAGAACGGATTCGGCGCCGACCTCGCGGCCGTCGCGGAAACGTATGCGCTCGCGGTGCAGAGCGGCCTGGCCGGCGGATCGATTGAAGACAGCACTGATGACCCTGACGCCCCAATCCTCGACATGGCCGCCGCCGCGGACCGGGTGCGCGCCGCTGCAGAGGCAGCACACGGTATTGACCCGCACTTCGTTCTGACGGGGCGAGCTGAGAACTACTTCCACGGGCGGCCCGATCTTGACGACACGATCCGCCGGCTGCAGGCGTATCAAGAAGCCGGCGCCGACGTCTTGTATGCGCCGGGGCTGACGCGAACAGAAGACATCCGCTCGGTTGTGACGTCAGTGGATCGCCCGGTCAACGTGCTCACCCGCCCGACCGCGCCGACAGTGGCGGAGCTGAGCGCACTCGGTGTAGCCCGGATCTCGGTCGGCGGAGCGTTCGCATTCGCGGCGTTCGGAGCCGCCGCGGAGGCCGCCCGCGAGTTCATAGAGCAGGGCACCCACGGCTACCTGGCGCAGTCGCGCGTCGGCGGCGACGCGGTTGCGCGCTTCGGCGACGCCTGACTGTGTGTGCAACGAGCGTCTATCGGGCGGCGGACCAGGTGCGGATGCCGTGGAAAAACGGTGCCGGGACGACACTCGAGGTCGCCCGGGCGGACGATGCCACGACCGCGCGGATGCTGTGGCGCGTGTCCATTGCGGATGTCGTCGACGACGGCCCGTTTTCGACCTTCGACGGCTACCGGCGGATCATCTCGGTGCTCGACGGTGATGGCATGCTACTCACCGTCGACAATGTGCGTTCGCGACCGTTGCGACGGCACGACTCGTTCTCGTTCGATGGCGGCGCGGTCACGAATTGCGAGCTGCTCAGCGGCCCCATCCGCGATTTCAATGTGATCTTCGCCAGCGACCGAATTGTCGGGCGGATGCGCTGGGCCGCTGTTCGCGGTAGCGAGCACGTCGAGAGCATGGCCGAGACGCTGCTCGTCTACAACGCGGCGGATGCGGCGGTGCGCGTCGAGCCGGCCGCGGATGCGAATGCGGAAGCGGATGCGAACGCGGTGGCGGTTTCGTTTGAGCCGGGAGATTGTCTGCGGATGGACGGCGGTGCGGGAGTGAGGCTGCTCACATCGGGTGCGCCGCAGGCAGTCTGCGCGATCATCGAGCTGTCGACGCACACCAACCCGTTGGTCGAGTAACGCGCGAGCGCAGCGAGTACGTGTATCGAGACCTCCGACGTCGACTGTATGAGGTCTCGATACGTCCGCTCGCTGCGCTCGCAGACTACTCGACCAGCGAGGGGGATACGTCTGCTTGCTGGCACTCGCGGGCTAGTCGACCGACGCGCGGGTCGAGACCACCCGACCACCGATGACGACGCGCGTCACGTCGGAGGCCGTCGCGACCATCGGCAGCTGTGTCGACTCGGCGCCGCTCGTGCGCAGTGAGTTCGGATTCAGCTCGACGAGGTCGCAGTATTCGCCGACGGCGATCCCGCCACTGCCGGGCGCCAATCCCAGTGCGCGATAGCCGCCCGCGCCGCCGACCTGCCACAGCTGCGCCGGACTGAACCGACCGCGTTGCCGCGAAGCCAACCGCTCGCCGTATTCAAGCCCCCGCAGCTCGAGCAGCGGGTCGATCACCGCGTTCTGGTCACTGCCGATCGCAAGGTGCGCGCCGGCATCCGCAAGGCGTCGTGCCGGGCCGATGCCGTCACCGAGATCGGCCTCGGTCGTCGGGCACATCACGACTCCGACTGATGCCTCACCGAGCATGCGGATGTCGTCGTCGGTCAGATGCGTCGCGTGCACGGCGTTCAGGCGCGGCGACAAGAGTCCCACGTCGGCCAGCAGTGCGGTCGGTGTGTACCCGTAAGCGGCCAGACAGTCGGCGTTCTCCTGCGGCTGCTCTGACAGATGGATGTGGAGCGGCACGTCAGCGGGCAACTCGCGTGCAATCTCGGCCATCTCATCGCGAGGCATGGCGCGAACCGAGTGAATGGCGGCACCCAGAGTGACGAGCGGGCGACCGTCAAGTGCCTCGCGCAGCCGCGCCCATCGTGCCAGCCATGCGGATGCCGACCCATCCGAGAACCGCCGCTGGCTCGGCTCCGGCGGTTTGCCCATTCCGCCTGTCAGATAGCAGGTGTCGAGCAGTACCAGGCGGATTCCCGCGGCTTCGGCTGCGTCAGCCAGCGCCAACTCCATGCCGTGGGCCGGGTCGTACGGGGTGCCGCCGGGTTGGTGGTGCACATAGTGGAACTCTCCGACCGCGGTGTAGCCGCACGCGACCATCTCTGAGAAGACACTCGTTGCGAGGTCACGATAGCGGTCAGGGTCCAACATGTCTGCTGCGGCATACATCGATTTGCGCCACTGCCAGAAGTCGCCGCCGCTGTCGTGCGTGCGTCCACGAAGCACACGGTGGAAGGCGTGCGAGTGTGCGTTGCCGAAACCAGGGACGACCAGGCCGAGGATGACCTCATCGCTGGGGGTCTCGATACGCTCGCTGGCGCTCGCTACTCGACCAGCGATTCCGTCCGAACTTTGTTGGTCGAGTAGGCCGCCCGCGGCCGTATCGAGACCGGTGTCGATCCTGCTGACGCGACCGGCGGCATCCGTTTCGATGAGCACGTCGTCGACGAAGCGGTCGCCCAGCCACGCCTGCGATGCCCGGACGATCACAGCAACTCCTCGATCACAACAGCTCCTCGATCACAACAGCTCCTTGAGCACGGTGACGAGCGCGTCGGTGCCGGCGACCACATCCTCGTCGCGGGCGAACTCTTGCGGAGCGTGCGAAATTCCGCTCGGATTGCGGACGAACAGCATTGCCGTCGGCACGTGCGCCGCGAGCACGCCGGCGTCATGGCCTGCCCCGGTCGGCAGCAGCGGAGCGTCGCCGAGGGCGCGCGCGATCGTGTCACGCAACTGCGGGTCGAAGTGAACCTCCGAGCTGTACGACTCTTCGGTCACCTTGACCGTGCAGCCTTCCACATCGGCCGCATCCACGGCGGCAGCGGCGATGTCGTCGATGACCGCTCGGGTGTCGGCATCCTCATCCGCCCGAACGTCGAGCCAGACCCCGACCTGGGAGGCGATCACGTTCGTGCCGCCGGGCAACGGTTCGAGCCGTCCGACCGTCGCGCGCGAGCCCGCGTGCGCCGTCGCGATCGCGCGGGCCGCAATCACAGCGCGGGCAGCCGCAAGCATCGGATCGTGGCGCTCGCCCATTGCCGTGGTGCCGGCATGATTGCCCTGTCCGGTGAAGCGCAACACCCAGCGACCGTGCGCCAGGATGCTCGACGCGACCCCGACTGGTCGGCCCAACTCGATCAGGCCGCGACCCTGCTCCACGTGCAGCTCGACGAAAACGCCGATCCGGCCCAGTGCTTCCCGGTCGACGCCGAGGTGCGCTGGCGCGAGGCCGAAGGCGCGCGCGGCATCCGCGAAGGTCGTGCCGGAGGCATCCGTCAGCGCGGCGGCGCGGCCCGGATCGATCGCGCCGGTCAGCAGTCGTGAGCCCAGGCAGGCGACGCCGAACCGGGAGCCTTCTTCTTCGGCGAAGACCATGACCGCGAACGGCCTGGTCGGGGTGAAGCCTTCGAGTTGCAGTCGCGCAACCGCGTCGAGTGCGCTGACCATACCGAGTGGCCCGTCGAACGCGCCACCGCCCGGCACCGAGTCAAGGTGACTGCCGGTGATCACAGCGTTCGCCCCGGGCTGCCCCCACCAGGCCCAAATATTGCCGTTTCGGTCGGTCTCGACGCCGAGCCCGAGTGCGGTAGCGCGTTCGAGGAACCAGTCACGCAGCTCGCGCTCGGCGGGGTCGAAAACGTGTCGGGAGTATCCGCCGCGGCGCGCATCGCGGCCGACGTCGGCGACCTCAGCGAGCAGGTGGAGCGCGCCCGTCATCAGCCCAGTTCTCCGATCACGGATGCCGCGGCCTCCGCCACGCGCCCACTCGCGACCATCGCGGCGACGGCTTCGATCTCGGGCGAGAGAAAGCGGTCATGGCCGGGCCCTTGCACCTCGGTGCGCACAAGGTCATGCACCGCGCCCGTTGCAGCGCCGGGGGTCAGCGGTGCACGCAAATCCAGCGCGCGCGCCGCCGTCATGATCTCGATGGCGAGCACGCGGCCAAGGCCGTCGATGGACCGCCTCAGTTTGCGGGCGGCGGCCCAGCCCATCGACACGTGGTCCTCCTGCATCGCAGAAGACGGGATCGAGTCGACGGATGCCGGCACCGCCAGCCGCTTCAACTCGCTGACGATTCCGGCCGCGGTGTACTGGGCGATCATGAGACCCGAGTCGACACCGACCTCGTGGGCGAGGAACGGCGGCAGCCCCTTGTTGCGGGAGACGTCAAGGAACCGGTCGGTGCGACGCTCGGACATGCTCGCGACATCCGCCGCGGCGATCGCGAGGAAGTCGAGCACATACCCGATCGGTGCGCCATGGAAGTTGCCGTTGGACTGGACACGCCCGTCGATCGTGACCACCGGGTTGTCGATAGCGCTGGCCAGCTCCCGTTCGGCGACGCGCGCAGCGTGGTCCGCGGTGTCGCGTGCGGCACCGTGCACCTGCGGTGCGCAGCGCATGGAATAGGCATCCTGAACCGTCGGATCCTCCGGGCCCGCGTGACTGGCCACGATCGGCGAGCCGGCGAGCAGTCGCCGCAGGTTCGTCGCGGATTCGGCCTGCCCGAGTTGCGGGCGCAGCGCCTGCAGGTCGGCGGCGAAGACGGCGTCAGTGCCGAGCAGGCCTTCAATGCTCATTGCGGCGGCGATGTCCGCCGTCTTCAGCAGGCGGCGCAAATCGTGCAGCGCGAGCACCAGCATCCCGAGCATGCCGTCCGTGCCGTTGATCAGGGCGAGGCCCTCCTTCTCAGCAAGCTGGATCGGCTCGATGCCCGCGGCCGCGAGAGCGGATGCCGCATCCGTCAGCACGGATTCGCCGGTTTCGTTCACGACCCGCACCTCGCCTTCTCCGGTCAAGGCCAGCGCGCAGTGCGCGAGCGGGGCCAGGTCTCCCGAGCAGCCGAGCGAGCCGTACTCGCGCACGAC
>DATCDQ010000107.1:0-15046 GCA_036510655.1 Microbacteriaceae bacterium
CATCCAACGCCGCGCATTCGAACTACTCAGCCAACCCATCCCGATCGGACTGAAGTAGACAGAACCATCACCCGAAACACCCGGCAGATCCCCGCAAACACGGGGATTTTTCACGTCAACACGAACGTAACTTCGGCATAGAGCGGGTGGTAGGCAGCCGAATACAAGCAACTGGCCCGTAGGAAGAGTTCGCGCGCACTCGCTCGATGGCCCGCGGCAAGCGCCGTCTCAGCATCAGCATGCTTGGCATCGCCGGCCGCGACCCACGCTTCATAGAAGGCGGAGTCGTCGCCGTCACCGACAGCATCCGCCACCGCGACGATGTCGCCCATGTCGGCACCACCGGCTGGGATATAGGCGACCGGCCATTGACCGAAGTCGTCGTGAAATTCACTGTCGAACAGGGTGTTCCGCGGAACGAGCGATTTGCCAGGTTGGCTCATAATTGCGCCTCCTGACAGCTATTATCGACTCTGCCGTCGGCACGTCCGGCCGCTGCAGATGATCAGCAGCGGCCTGCCCGACGTTATTAACTCTCCGTCGCGCCTACTCGTGCTGCGCAGTCGCAGCCAAGGCCAGATCTCTCAACAACTGGTCGCCGGGGGCGGCGAACGCGTAGTCCGCGGTGATCTCGGCGCGTGCGAGCAGATCGTCCATCCGCTGGCGGCGCTGGCGCGGGATCAGCGTGACGACTGTGCCCTGCTTGCCGGCGCGCCCGGTGCGCCCGGAACGGTGCAGGTACGTCTTGTACTCGTCCGGGGCATCCGCCTGGATGACCAGGTCGATATCGTCGACGTGGATGCCGCGCGCGGCGACATCCGTAGCGACAAGTACGTTGACGCGGCCGCTGGTGAGCTTCTCCAAGTTGCGCGTGCGGCGCGACTGGTTCAGGTCTCCGTGGAGAGACACCGCGGGGATGCCCGCGTCATCAAGCTGATCGGCAAGTTGCTCGGCGAAGGCGCGCGTGCGGGCGAAGACCAGTGTCTTGCCATCACGATCGGTGAGCTGCTCGATGATCGCAGCCTTATCGCGGTGCTCGATCACGAGAACGCGGTGGTCGATGGTGCTCGATGCCTGATCCTCACCGGCAACCTCGTGCACGGCCGGGTTCGGCAGGAACTCGCTGACGAGCTTGGCGACACCCTTGTCGAGGGTTGCCGAGAACATCAGCTTCTGGCCGCCGTTCGCGGTTTGCCGCAGGATGCGCTGCACCGGCTCGAGGAAGCCCAGGTCGCACATGTGATCTGCTTCGTCAAGCACGGTGATGGTTACCTGACTGAGGTCGAGACGGCGCTGCTCGATCAGGTCCTCGATGCGGCCGGGAGTGCCGATCACGATGTCAACGCCGCGCTGAAGCGCGCCGACCTGGCGACCCTGCGGAACGCCGCCGTAGATCTGAGTCGTGAACAGTCCGACGGAACGGGCGATCGGCTGCACCGTGCGGTCGATCTGCAGGGCGAGCTCGCGGGTCGGCGCGAGGATCAGTGCCCGCGGCGCGCGACCGAACTGGCGGCGCACGGGCTGCGTGCGCGCGGTCCCTGAGCTTGCCGAAGAGCCGCCGGCCTTGCCCTGCTCTGCCCACTGCTGCATCAAGCGCTCGACGAGCGGCGCACCGAACGCGATCGTCTTGCCACTGCCGGTGCGCCCGCGGCCGAGCACGTCCTTGCCGGCGAGCACATCCGGAATCGTTGCAGCCTGGATCGGGAACGGCGTGGCAGCGCCGAGCGCTTCCAGCTCCCGCACGATGTTGCCACCGAGCCCGAGGTCGGCGAAGGTCACACCGACGACTTCGGATGCCGTGATCGCTTCAGCTTCGAGACGACCGAGCACGACGTCGTCCTGTGGTGTGAAGTGATGCGCGCCCGAGTGATGGTCGGTGCCTGAGCGGTGGTCGGACCCTGAGCTTGTCGAAGGGCGCGACGGATAGAAGTCGGAAGGGCGTTCAGGCGTGCGCTTCGGACGATCGTTGTCGTACTCCCGACGCGGAGCGCGATCCTCATACGTGCGCTTCGGACGGTCATATCCGGTCCCTGAGCTTGTCGAAGGGCGGTCACCGTACGGCTTGCGCTCACTTCGCTGGCCATACGCGGGGCGGTCGTTGCGCTCGTTCCGCTGGCCATACGCGGGGCGGTCGTTGCGCTCGCCATACGGCTTGCGATCGTTCCGATCACCCTGCGACTTGCGGTCATACCCGGACCCTGAGTTCGCCGACGGGCGGTCACTATACGGCTTGCGATCGTTGCGGTCACCATACGCGGGGCGGTCGTTGCGCTCGGCATACGGCTTGCGCTCACGTCCGGTCCCTGAGCTTGTCGAAGGGCGCTCACCATGCGTCGGCCGATCATTGCGGTCGCCATAGGTGGGGCGCTCGTTGCGGCCGCCATACGCGGGGCGGTCATCGCGATCGTTGCGGTGACCGTACGCGGGGCGACCGCTCCGCTCGCCGTAAGGCTTACGCTCACTGGCACCGCGCGGCACCCAGTTCGGGCGGTCGCTGGGTGCACCATCGCGGTTGCCTTGCCGGGCGGCGCGCTCGTCGGCGTTCCATCGCTGCTTCTTGGGCGCAGCCTCGGTCGGTTCCGGGCGGTATCCGCGGTGGTTCGGGCTCTTGCTTCCTGCCTTCGGGCCGGACTTCTTCGCGCCGGTGCGCAGCGTGGAACTTTTGCTTCCGTGGGCGCCGGTGTTCTGCTTCTGATATGGCATGACTGGTTTCCTGGGTTGGTATTGATTGCATGGCAGAACCCGCGACAGAATCGTCACGTCCTTGCAAGAACCCAGGCTGTCTTTGACTGGGACCGTTTCACATACAGTGATTTTCCGTAGTGTCGCGGCGCTGTGGGCGCCTCCTACGATTCCGGCCCACCTGACTTACAAACCCATCCACGCACAGCATGGTGTCAAGAGCCGACCAACCCACGCTACACGATGCACCCTGTGAGCCGCCCGCGAATCAGCGCAAGCGCGCCAGTCGCAGGCAAATCCCGCCTCAGCGCCCGGTGAACCCCGGCGCCCGCTTCTGCTGGAATGCGGCAAAGCCTTCGCGATAGTCCGCTGTGGCTTGCAGCGCGGCCTGCGCCTTGTTCTCTGCGGCCATGCTCTGCCACAGTCCGATTCGCTCGTCGCGCAGCCGGTGCACCAGTCGTTTGCTCGCCAGGAACGCCTGCGTCGGTCCGGATGCTGCGGCCCGCGCAGCTGCGCGCGTCCCGTCGAGCACGTCTGCGGCCGGGAATACCCGCGAAAACAGTCCGGCGGCAACAGCCTCATCCCCGCTCATCAATCGCCCGGTGTAGATGAGGTCAAGCGTGCGATGCGCGCCGAGCCGTTGGAAGAACAGCGAGTGCCCGCCCGAATCGAGCACAGCGCCGAGGGCGGCGAACGGAGACCCGATCTTTGCGGTGTCCGCGACGTAGACGACATCCGTCGCGATGAGCAGACCGAGCCCGACCCCGAGGCACGCACCGTGCGCGACCGCGAACGTCGGTGCCGGAAAATCGCTCATCCTCTTCAGCAGCGGGGTGACGAGTCCGTCGAGAAAGCCGCCGATGGCATCCGTCGCCGGATCGACGTTCGAGATGTCACGTCCCGCACAAAACGCGCGCCCCTCACCACGCAGCACGAGCACACGCACACCCGCATCCTGAGCCTCGGCGTAAGCGGCGTCAAGGGCGACGAGGGCGCCCTCGTTGAGCGCATTGAGCTTCTCCGGCACATTCAGTGCGATTTCGGCGACCTCGTCGTCGATGGTCAGATCGATCACAGCATCCGCCTTCCTGGTCGATGGCTATTCTGGTCGACAGCCGTCCTGCTCGATGTTGGGCCGGCGCGGCGTCGCGGGCGCCCTCAGCCGTCGTAGTCGACGACGATCTTCTCCGTGGTCGGATGCGATTGGCAGGTCAGCACGTAACCGCGCGCCAGCTCATCCGGCTCGAGCGCGTAGTTGTAGGTCATCGTCACGTCGCCCGTGACCAGCTTCGCCCGGCAGGTGCCGCAGACGCCGCCGGTGCAGGCGAACGGCACATCCGGCCGCACGCGCAGCGCCGCATTCAGCAGGCTTTCGTGCGCGTTCACCGGAGAGGTGACGCGCGATTCCTGGCCGTCGAGGTTGAACTCGAGCGTGTAGACGGTGTCGCCGGGGTCGACGATCACCGGCCGACCCACGTCGCCGGTGACCCGGCCCGGTTCATCTGTCGTGAACAACTCGAAGCGGATATTGTCGGCCGACACCCCGACATCGGACAGCGTGTCCCTGCACAACTGCACCAACTCGAACGGCCCGCAGAGGAACCACTCGTCGACCGCGGCCGGATGAATGATCGTGGCGAGCATCCGCCGCAGCCGCTCCTCGTCGATGCGCCCGGTCAACAGTGGTGCGGCCCGCTGCTCGCGGGAGAGCACGTGGTCGAGTGCGAGCCGGGCCGGATAGCGATCTTTGAGGTCCGCGAGTTCCTCGAGGAACATCACGTCGACCGCCGTGCGGTTCGTGTAGACGAGCGTGAAGCGAGAGTCATCAGCCCGCGACAGGATGCTCGAGGCCAGCGCCACCAACGGCGTGATACCCGACCCGGCGGCGATCGCAACGAAGTGTTTGCCCGCCACGTCATCGAGGTCGGTCGTGAAGGTGCCCTGCGGACTCATCACGTCGAGCCGATCGCCCGCTTTCAACTCGCTGTTGGCCCAGGTCGAGAACAGGCCGCCCAGGTCGCGCTTGATCGCGATCGACAGCTCGCCGGGCGACGGCGGCCGACAGATCGAGTAACTGCGACGTAGTTCGCGTCCGTCGAGGTGGGCACGCAGCGCCACATGCTGACCGGACGCGTAGTCGTAATCATCCGCCAGCTCCCGCGGCACGGCGAACGTCACTTCGACGCTGTCGGCGGTGAGCGGTCGAACACTCGCCACATCCAGGGTATGAAACCGCGCACGGTGCCGGGTGATGGGTACCATCAGAGCACATTCCCCGCGTTAGTTGTGCGCAAAGTGCTTGAATGAGCAGTCAATCGCGCGTTTTGCGCACAATGAACGCGGAAACCCGAGTGATTGCAGGACATTTCGCGTAACCGGCGCAGGGCGGCCATCAGAGCACCTTGAAATAGTCGAACGGCTCGAGACACTCGCGGCACTCGTAGAGGGCCTTGCAGCTCGTCGAGCCGAAGCGTGCTTGCTCACGCGTGTTGAGCGAGTTGCAATGCGGGCACTTCACAGCCATCTGGATGCCGACCCGCCCTGATCCAACGACGCGCGCCTTCCCCGTCGGCGCCGCAATGCCAAACTTCTCCAGCTTCTGTTTGCCGGCCTCGGTCATCCAGTCCGTGGTCCACGCCGGGCTGAGCGTTAGGTGCACGCGCACGCGCGTGTAGCCGGCGTCCGTCAGCGCGCGTTCGACGTCGTCGCGGATGGCGTCCATCGCTGGGCAGCCGGAGTACGTCGGGGTGATCGTGACGTCGACGGTGTCGCCATCCAGTTGCACGTCGCGCAGCACCCCGAGGTCCTCGATCGTGATCACCGGGAGCTCTGGGTCGACGACCGTCGCTGCGACGGCCCAGGCATCTTCGGTGGTCGAGTAGGCCGCCCGCGGCCGTATCGAGACCGCGCGACGTGTCTCGATACGGGTCTCGATACGCTCGTTCCTCGCTACTCGACCAACGGATGACATCACCATGTCGCCCCCGGATGCTGCCTGGTCAACCATTGCATCTCGCTCAGAATGTATTGCAGATACTCGGAGTGCACGCCGTCACGTCCTCCGCCTCGGGCGATCGGCCCGCGCGGCACCTCGAGCTCGCACTCGATGAACTGGTCGGCGAGCGCCGCTTCGAACGGTTCTCGCAAACTCGACGGTCGCACCACGACACCTCCGGTTTCCACGACGCCCAACCGATCGATCAGCGGCGCATCGCGGAACAGTTCGTCGACATACGGCCAGAGGTCCGCGAGCGCGGTCTGCAGGCGGGCACGCGATTCATCTGTGCCGAGCGCGAGCCGCAGCATCCACTGCCGGGCGTGGTCGCGGTGGTAGTCGACCTCCTTGACGGCCTTCGCAGCGATCGCGGCGAGCGTCGCATCCGCCGAGTTTTGCAGGCGCAAATACAGCTCGAACAGGTAGTGGGCGACGATCAGCTGTCGCACGATCGTGTGTGCGAAATCGCCGTTCGGCTGCTCCACGAGGTGCACACAACGGAATTCGGATGCGTCGCGCCAGTACGCAAGATCGTCCTCACTGCGGGCGGCGCCGTCTGGGCCCGGCACAGTTCCGGCGTAGTGCAGCAGCGAGCGCGCGTGCCCAAGCAGGTCGAGCGCGATGTTGGCGAGAGCGACATCCTCCTCGAGCTCAGGGGCGCGGGAGATCCACCAGCCGAGGCGCTGCGCCAGAATGAGGGCGTCGTCGCCGAGCCAGAGCGCATACTCCGCAACGTCGGCAGATGGTGCGATGCCGCGCGAGACGAGTTCCTCTTCGAGCGCGACGACGTCGACGACCACGTGCGCGTTGGAGTTTGACGGAGTCACAGGTGCTTCACCCCCTCGGCCTTCGTGTAATACACGGCGTGCCGATAGTTCTTGCCGGCGGGCGATGTGAAGAACGCACCGCGGGCATCCGGATCGCTTGCGGTGATCGCGTCGGACGGCACAACCCAGATCGACACACCCTCGTTGCGCCGCGTGTAGAGGTCACGGGCGTTGCGAACGGCCATGTCGGCATCCGGAGCGTGCAGCGACCCGGCATGCACGTGACTCAAGCCGCGACCGCTGCGCACGAAGACCTCCCAGAGCGGCCACACTTCCTTGGCCGCGCCGGAAGCGCCGTCGTGGCCGGTCTGCGCTGCGCCACTCATGCCGCTACCTCCTGCTCTTGAGCGGTCTGCTTGGCCGCGTAGGCCGCCGCCGCCTCGCGCGCCCAGCGCCCGTCTTCGTGCGCATCGCGGCGGCGTTGCAGTCGTTGCGCGTTGCACGGACCACGGCCGGCGAGCACCTCCTGGAACTCGGCCCAGTCGATCTCACCCAGATCCCACGCGCCGCGTTCTTCGTTCCAGGTCAGGTCAGGGTCGGGCAACGTAATGCCGAGCACCTCGGCCTGCGGCACGAGCATGCCGACGAACCGGTCACGCAGCTCGTCGTTCGAGAACCGCTTGATGTTCCACGCCATCGACTGCGCGGAGTTCGGCGAGTCGCCGTCGGGTGGGCCGAACATCATCAGCGACGGCCAGTACCAGCGGTTGACGGCATCCTGCGCCATCTCGCGTTGGGCATCCGTTCCGTGCATCAGTTCGAGCAGAATCTCGAAGCCCTGTCGCTGATGGAAGGACTCCTCCTTGCAAATGCGCACCATCGCTCGGGCATACGGGCCGAACGACGCGCGACACAGCGGAACCTGATTGCAGATCGCAGCACCGTCGACGAGCCAGCCGATCGCGCCCATGTCCGCCCAGGACAGCGTCGGGTAGTTGAAGATCGACGAGTAGCGCGCCTTGCCGGCAATGAGCTGATCCGTCATCTCGTCGCGGGTGAGGCCGAGGGTCTGCGTACCGGAATAGAGATAGAGTCCGTGGCCCGCCTCGTCTTGCACCTTGGCCATCAAGATGGCCTTGCGCTTCAGGCTCGGCGCACGGGAAATCCAGTTCGCCTCCGGCTGCATGCCGACGATCTCCGAGTGCGCGTGCTGCCCCATCTGACGGATGAGCGCTCGACGGTAATTGTCCGGCATCCAATCGCGCGGTTCGATGCGGCCGTCGGCCGCCAGAAGATCATTGAACTGCTGCTCCTCGGGCGAGAGCGAACGCTCATCGCTCTGCACAGGATCCAGCTCCACGGGCGCTGTCATCGTCGACTCCAGTCGTTACTAACCGATCGTTCAGTCAGTATATGATAGCCCACGTGACGGCGAAGTCAGAGGGTGCAGCGGGCACGGAGAGCACACAAGGGGCACATGCGATGCTTGAGCGCGATCGCGCGACGGCAGCACTCGGCATGACCATCCACTCGGCCGAACCCGGCCATGCCGTCGTCTCGATGACGATCCGCGAGGACATGCTCAACGGTTTCGGCATCGCGCACGGCGGAATGATCTTCTCCCTCGCCGACACCGCCTTCGCGATCGCCTGCAACGAGGACGATCGCGTGACGGTCGCTGCCGGTGCCGACATCACCTTCCTCGCCAGCGCCACCATCGACCAGGTGCTCACCGCGACCGCGCACCGACGGGCGCTGGCCGGTCGCAGCGGCATTTACGATGTCACCATCACGGATGAGCGCGGCACAGCGATCGCCGAATTCCGCGGCCGCAGCCGCATCACCAATCGCACAGTGCACGAATAACCATCACGGCGCACGAACAAGAAGGATCCCATGTCAACGTCGACGAAAACCCGCTTGACCGCTCCGGTCGAATCCGAACTCGACCCCGAGGAGCGCATGTCACGCGACGAGCTCCAAGCGCTGCAGCTGAGACGCCTCCAGCACACGGTGCGGCACGCGTACGAGAACGTGCCGCTGTATCAGCGCAAGTTCGCGGATGTCGGGGTGCACCCCGACGACATCCGCTCGCTCGATGACGTCGCGAAGTTGCCGTTCACGACCAAGGCAGATCTACGGGATACCTATCCGTTCGGCATGTTTGCTGTGCCGATGAGCCGGGTCGCGCGCATCCACGCCTCGTCAGGCACGACCGGCCGACCGACCGTGGTCGGCTACACCCAGAGCGACCTGAACAACTGGGCGCACCTGATCGCGCGTTCGCTGCGCGCATCCGGGGTTCGTCCGGGGATGCTCGTGCACAACGCGTATGGCTACGGCTTGTTCACCGGCGGCCTCGGCCTGCACGACGGCGCCGCCCTGCTCGGCACCACGGTCGTGCCGGTGTCGGGCGGGCAGACGAGCCGGCAGGTGCAGTTGATCAACGACTTCCGGCCGGATGTCATCCTGTGCACGCCGAGCTACCTGCTCACCATTGCGGATGCGCTCGCCGAGGCGGGCATCAACCCTCGCGAGACGAACCTGAAAGTCGGTGTGCTCGGCGCTGAGCCGTGGACCAACCAGATGCGTGACGAACTCGAGGAACGGCTGGACATCGACGCGCTCGACATTTATGGCCTGAGCGAGGTGATGGGTCCGGGGGTCGGCAACGAATGCATTGAGACGAAGGACGGACCGCATCTCTGGGAAGACCACTTTCTGCCCGAGGTGATCGACGAACAGACGCTGGCGCCGCTGCCGGACGGCGAGATCGGCGAGATCGTCTTCACGTCGCTAACGAAGGAGGCGTTCCCGATCATCCGTTACCGAACGCGCGACCTCACCCGGCTGCTGCCCGGCACCGCCCGGCCCGGCATGCGCCGGATGGAGAGGATCACCGGGCGCGACGACGACATGATCGTCCTACGGGGGGTCAATCTTTTCCCGACGCAGATCGAGGAGATCGTGCTCGGGATTCCCGAGTTGTCCCCGCATTTCGTCTTGGAGTTGCGCAAACCGGCACGCCTGGATGAATTGACCGTGCGCATCGAAGCTCGCCCCGAGTTCGATGCGGATGCCTGCGCCCGCGCCTGCGCCCTGCTGATCGATCGCGTCAAGCAGCACGTCGGCTCGACCGTGCTCGTTCAGCTCGAGACGCCGGGCACACTCGAGCGCAGCACCGGCAAGCTCAAGCGCCTCTACGACTTGCGGTAGGGTTCGGTCGCTGAGCGCAGCCGAAGCGCGCTTGCGTCTGGCGCCGGTCTAATGCCAGTCAACCAGCCGTCAGCTTTCTTGCACGAGCGAGCAGGTAGTCGCGCTCGGGGAGAGATGCCGTCGCACGAGACGCTGAACGGTACGCGTCGACGGCCGCCTCACGTTCGCCGATCTGCTCCAAGAGGTGCGCGCGAACGGCCAGCACGCGGTGGGGATCTGCAGGCAGACCGCGGTCGAATAACCCGTCGACGATCGCCAGCCCGGCGGCAGGTCCGTGAACCATCGACTCTGCAACGGCACGGTTGAGTGTGACGACCGGGTTGCCCGTCTCCTGTTCGAGAAGCTTGTACAGGATCAGAATCTGCGGCCAATCGGTCTCAGCCGTGCTCGACGCCTCATCGTGCAACGCCGCGATGCTCGCCTGCAGAAGGTATGGGCTCGGGTGTCGACCCGGGAGGGTGCGCTCCAGAATCGCCACCCCCTCGTGGATCGTCGCGCGGTTCCACAGCGACCTGTCTTGCTCGTCAAGCGGGATCAGCGCTCCGTGCCCCGTGGTTCGGGCCGGCCGCCGGGCATCCGTGAGCAGCATGAGCGCGAGCAGACCCGACGCTTCGCCGTGGCCTGGCAGGTCCGCACAGACCATCCTGGCCAGCCGGATGGCCTCACCGCTGAGCTCCACGTCGTGAACGGCCGGCCCTGCGGTGGCCGTGTGCCCCTCATTGAACATGAGATAGAGCACTGTCAACACCGGTGTGATGCGATCCTCGGCATCCGTCGGGGCAGGGAAGGCCGCTCCGGCCTCACGGATGCGCGCCTTGGCGCGGGTGATGCGTTGCGCGACCGTGGCCTCGGGAAGCAGATAGGCGTGAGCGATCTGCGCCGTCGTGAGCCCGCCGACTGCGCGCAGAGTCAACGCGACCTGGGCTGGCGGCGACAACGCTGGGTGGCAGCACAGTCTCAACAGCTGCACGCTGTCGTCGATCGCACCGGCGGCATGTTGCTCCAGCGGATGCGCGAGGCTCGCCTGAGTTGCCTCACGATCCCGGCGCCGCTTCTCGCTGCGGATCCGATCGATGAGCCGACGGCGAGCAGTCGTGATCAGCCAGGCCGCCGGGTCGTCCGGATGTCCGCGGCCGGGCCATTGCTCGTGGGCAGCCAGCAGCGCCTCTTGAACAGCGTCTTCGCAGAGGTCGAACTGGCTCGCGCCATAGCGACGCAGCAGCGCCGCGAGAACCTGCGGCGCGAGAGCGCGCAACAGGTCGTCGGATGCGCCGGCCCGCGTCACATGTTCGCTCCGGCCGAGAACATCACCGGCCGGATCTCCAATGCGAGACCGCGGATGCCCGCATCCGGAATCAGTTGCGCCAGCTCGAGCGCTCGCTCCTTCGACTCGACATCGATCAGGTAGTAGCCGCCCATGAACTCCTTCGTCTCCGCGAAAGGTCCGTCGATCACTTCCGGTTTGCCGCCCGTGCCGCGGATGGTGGTGGTCTGGCTGGGGTCGCCGAGAGCGTGAGTGCTCAGCATCTCGCCGGACGCCGTCGTCTGTTCGATGAAGGACTGGTGGCCTTCGCCGATCGCTTGGCTGTCCTCGGCCGACAGCGATTCCAAGACCGCGGGGTCGACCTGCATCAGGATCAAATACTTCATGAGTGTTCTCCTCAGTGTTGTGGTGATTTTATTGGCGGAAGGCAGGGATTCGGCGAAGAGTGCAGAAAGTCACGACGGCCATCGCCGCCATCACGACCGCACCCAGGACTGCAACGAACTGCAGTCCGGAGCAGAAGGCGAGCGCCGCAGCGCTACGCAATTCGGATGCCGCGGCCCCCGCAGCCCCGGTCGCTGCGTTCCAGGTCGTGGCGGCTCCCGCAATGCTCTGAGCTGCCGCGGCCTGCGCGGCATTCGAGAGTCCCGAAATGTGTGGAAGTCGCATCCGATAGACAACCGTCACGATGCTTCCCAGCACTGCGATGCCCAGCGAATAGCCCAGCTGTCCGCTGGTTTCTGACGTGGACGCCGCCGACGATGCCTTTTCGAGGGGAACAGATCCGACGATGAGGTTGGTGCCGAGCGTCGGCAATGGAGCAGCGCCGAATGAGATCAGTGCGAACCCGAGGACGAGTGGCCAGGGCCCGGTGGTCGGCGAGATCACTGCCATCACGATGAGGCCGACCACGATCAGGCAGAGCCCACCGCTGATCACCAGCCCGGGTCGGACGCGCCGGGCAATCAGCGGCATGACGATGAAACCAACGGCACTGACGGCTGCGGCAGGGAGGGTGAGCAGACCAGCGGCAAGCGGGCCGTCACCGGAAACCAATTGAAAGTACTGCGTGTTCAGCATCATCAGCGGGCCGGTCATCATCGTCATCAGCAGCAGGCTGAGCAGCACGACGACGAAGCCGCGACTGCGGAACATGGCCAGGTCGAGCATGGGCTCACGCCGGGCATCGGCCGAAAGCATCCGCTGCCTGCGCACGAACGCGACGGCGAATGCCAGGCCGGCGACGATGCTCAACACGGATGCCCACTGCACGCCGACCCGCGCGAACTCCTTCAGCCCGTAGACCACGGGAAGGATGGCGAGGAGTGAGAGCAGCGCGCTGGACCAGTCCGTCCGTCGTCTGCGTGCCGCATGGCTCGTTGCGCGGCCCCGGTATTCGTCGATGAGGATCGGACACAACAGCACAAGGAGGACCATCGCGGGCACGCCGATCAGGAACACGGAGCCCCAACCGAACTGGGTCAGCAGCACGCCGCCGATCACGGGACCGAGGAGCATCCCACCCATGAAGCACGCCATGAAGATGCCGATCGCCGCCGAACGCTGCCTTTCGCGGCGGAACATGCCCGTCAGCAGCCCGAAGAGCGCGGGCGACAGTGCCGCTGCACCGATCCCCATCACCGAACGGGCTCCGATCAGCATCAATGGCGTAGTCGAGAACGCCGCCGCAACCGACGCGAGCCCGAACAGTCCGGCACCAAGCATCGCCATCCGGCGTCGCCCGATGCGGTCGGCGATCGAGCCGAAGGTCACCATCAGACCCGCCATCAAGAAGCCGTACGAGTCGAGAATCCAGAGTTGCTCACTGCTGTTGGCGTCGAGTGCTTGACTGATCCGCGGCAGAGCCAGGATCGCAACGGAGACGTCGATCGACGTGATCAGTGCGCCGAACGCCAGAACGGCCAAGCCGATCCACTGACGAGCGCCGGCTTGACCGCTCGGTGCCGCTGCCGAGGCCCGATGCTCATCCGTCGTCCGCGGCGTATTCGGTGTCGTTGTCATTGCGTCATCCTTGAGTGTCAGAAGCGAATCACACCAAGGTCGTCACCGGACGTCAGAATTCGACAGTCAGACGGAAATGATCTCAAGAAAGTTGAGCGAGCACCGCGCGCGACACCAGCGGGCGGATGTCAAGCTCCGGCGCGACGTTCCCGCATTTGTTCTGCGATTCGCCCGCCGAGACGATCGAGTTCGGCGAGCACTTCTGTCGCACCCCACACCCGATCGCGCTGACGGTTGGTGACCTGGTGGATGACGCCATCCTTCTCCAGGCGTTCTATTGCGGCATAGATGCTGGATTGCGGTGAAGAGACCAGTGCCGCAACGTCGTCGGCAGAGATGATCGGGTGGGTGGTCAGGATCCCCAGAATCTGGGACGCGGCGCTGCCTGCGCGTGGTTTGGAGATGGTGGACCAGTACGTTGGGAACTCGCCGAGCCGTTCGGCGGATGCTGCGGCGGCGCGGGCGGCGATCTCCGCAGACACGGCAAGATCTGTGACGAACGGGTCGATATCGCCACGGCGATAGTTGTTGACGAGGCTGAAATAGTGGTCTCGTTCGGCCAGCATCGCGGACGCGATCGGGATGACAACCTTCTGGGTGATGCCGCGTCGGCGGAGAACGGCATTGATGAGCGCCCTCCCGATACGGCCGTTCCCGTCGGTGAACGGATGGATGGATTCGAACTGGGCATGCACGATGGCTGCCTGCGGGATCGCAGCGATGTCGTCACGGTTCGCGAACGCGATCAGGTCGGCTAGGTATGCGCCCACAGTCTGCGGCGGCGGCGGAATGTGGACGGCACCGATGGGGGAGTAGTTGGATCCGCCTATCCAGTTCTGCTGGGAGCGAAGCTCCCCGGCATAGGGACCATCATGCGGGTCGTCCTTCATCAGGGAGTAGTGGGCGTCGAGCATGCTGTTAAGGGTGATAAGCCCAGTTTCGCCAGCGCTGTTGATCATCTGGGATAGGGCTTTGCTGGCGGCGACCATTGAGGTTGCGGCTTCATTGGAGCGTATACCGGCAGTGGCACGAGCGAAGTCGTCCATCGACGCTTCGATCTCCTCGATCTTCGACGACGCAACGGACTCGGTGCGCAGCAGGAGACCGGAGAGCGCGTCGATGTGGTTCGGGTTGGAAGAGTCCACGGCGACGATCGCCTGGATGGCGGCTTCGATCTGTGCGACCGCGGCGGGAGGGGCGGTGTACGGCAGGCTCCCGATCATCGGCGGCAAGGAGACGGTGATCTCCTTCAGCATCCGGTCTTCCCGGGATCCGCTGCGGGTCTGAGCGACCCAGGGGCGGGTATCGGAGTCGTGTGCGGGCCATCGCTCCCTTTTGGGTGGTGTGACGGCGTCGGGTCGGGTGGTTTCGGAAAACTCGCCGGAGTTCAACGGATTGCCTCCCCCTGCTACGGTCTGGCTGGCACTGTTTGGGATCGAACGGGCTCATGCGGGCCTCAAGTCGGAATAGTACATGAGTTATTCTGACTTAGCATGATAAATCAGATTAGCGAGCACGCTATTCCGAATTCTCGAAATCATTGTCATCATTGTCGCGTTCATGGATTTCGAGACGCTCGTGAGGCTCTACGACTGCGCGAGCTGGTTGATGCGCGCGGACGCGGTTCAAACGGACGAAGGTGACCCTCGGCTTGAGGTGTTCAGTGTGCGCAGAACGTCGGAATGCTCGGTCATTCGAGCGTTTTGCGCACACTGAATCGGTCGGCGGCAGCGGGGTCGGTGCTGCGTCGCCGCGGGTCGCCGCCGTCGGCGTTGTCACCGTGCGAAACTGGGCAGGACATGAGTGCGGATGACCTGACAGACGTGACGGAGCTCAAGCGGGGGCGCCCCGGCTACGATCAGCGCGCCGTGCTCGAGATCGCCGTTGCAGCGTTCAACGAGTTCGGCTACGACGCCACCTCCATGGGCGTGCTCGCGAAGCGGCTCGGCCTCTCTAAGTCGGCGATCTACCATCACTTCGCGGCCAAGGAAGACATCCTCGAGCTCGCACTCGATGAGGCACTGACCGCTCTGGAAGCCGTGCTGGTCGAAAACGTGACGATCGACGCGGATGCCGCGGCCGACAGCGCCGCGGCCGCCG
>DATCDQ010000108.1:0-37807 GCA_036510655.1 Microbacteriaceae bacterium
TGGACCTGTGTTATCGGCGAGTTCGAAGGCGGCGGCAGGATGGTGACAGTCGCCAAATGGGTCGACGGCGCGATCGCCGAGGAATACATCTGGTCGTGAAGATCGGGATCATCGGTGCCACCGGAAAAGCCGGACGCGCCCTGTATGCGGAAGCGACCAAACGCGGCCACGAGGTCACCGGGATCGTGCGAGATCCGGACCGGGCGGGTAGCATCCTCGGCACGGACGCCACCGTGCTCGTCAAGGACGCGTTCGACCTGACCGCCGATGATCTCACCGCCTTCGACGTCGTAATCGACGCGTTCTCCACCCCACCAGCCCGCGCGTACCTGCACGTCGACCTCGCCGCACGACTGGTCTCACTCCTCCGGGAAACCCAAACGCCCCGACTCGTCTTCATCGTCGGCGCGGGCAGCCTGACCACGGGCGAGGATCATCGCCTGCTGGTCGAAGACCTCCGACGCCTAGCGGAGGCTGGCACCTT
Organism: Microbacteriaceae bacterium; assembly: GCA_036510655.1. Taxonomy (GTDB): domain Bacteria; phylum Actinomycetota; class Actinomycetes; order Actinomycetales; family Microbacteriaceae; genus Rathayibacter_A. The sequence continues at coordinate 485 of DATCDQ010000108.1, forward strand.
TATCGCGACGCCCGAGAACCAACTCAAGGAGCTGCAATTCCTGAGGGGCGTCGACGATGTGAACTGGGTCGCGGTGTCCCCGTCACGAACCTTCGTACCGGGCGCCGCGACCGGCTTCGTCACGGGAAAGGATGACCTACTGTTCGCGCCCGACGGCTCATCTCAGGTCACCACCGGGACGATGGCGGTCGCCATCCTGAACGAAATTGAAAACCCCAAACACGTTCGCGAGCGCTTCACCGTGCGCGACGAATAGTCAGATCCACGGGCCAACCGAAGACGTCATTCGAGGCGGCGGTTCTCCTCCTCTTCGTCGCGCTCCTTCCCCTTCTCGCGCGCTTCCTGCTCTTTCTCAATGCGCTCTTCCTCGGGCGTCTTGTTCGTCAACGAACTCTCACCCGTTCACGACATCCTTGCCCTGTTTGGAAGTGATCGTGACGCCAGACGGCGCAACGCCGTGCCCCGAGTAGTGCACCCCGTCGGAACGCTGACCTTGGGTCACGATCCCGCCCAGAACGTCCCAGCTGCCGACCGTGTCTGCGAGCTCGACGGACACGATGTCATCACCGGACGTTCTGATTGAACCACCGACATGCAACTCGCCGAGCGCACCGCCGGGCTTGATGCTCAGCGCGATGGCCTTAAGTGCCATCTGCACCCCCTTGACCAGGCTCAGACCCTCGCCGCCTTCGGTCGACAGGTCTTTCGTTATGGTCAGCTTGGGCAGCGGCCGGGATAACTGCACGCCGATGGAACCATCGCCGTGGGTCTCGATGGACTCGAATGTGGCCTCACCCAGTGACCCGTCATACAGGTTGAACCCGCGAGCACCCTTGCCATAGGTCTGGATCGGCGCCTGAACCGTCAAAGTCTTGATATCGCTGAAGTTCACGAAGCCGATCCCGCTGGGGCCGCGTGACGTGATCGGCCGCTTCGCTATCCACGTTTGCACGTCGCCCCAGTTGTCGAGCACCATGTCGTTCTGACCGAGCGTGGTGACCGGGCCTTCATTGATCACGGTCTCGACACGCGCACCGCTGATGACGAAAACGCCGCCGCTGATGAGATCCGGTGTGCCGCCTGCGATTCCGCCATCGGTGTAGATCTCGCCCGTGCTCAGAGTCGTCACGGTCAGCACCCCGCCGGAAGCCTTGCCGTCGTCCGTCCCGTGCCCGCCGACGAAGACGCCGCTGCCCCGAACCGGCGAGTGTTCAGACCCGGCAGCCACGTTCGTGATCTCAGCAGTGAGCTGAACCGACGCGTCGGCTTGACGGTTCCAGACCGTCAACCCACCCTGCATCGCCTCCACACCGAACCCACGCGGACGATCGACACGGCCACGAAGGTCAGCCGCCCGCACCGTGAGCCCATCGATCGAGACATGGCCGGAACGCACCGCGTCCGTCGCGATGATCGCCACCTGCCCCACCGTGGTCACACCCCGCAGGGTGAGCGTGCCCCAATCGGCCCGAGCAGTGTCGGCGTAGATCGCGACCTCGTGCTCGGGAACCACTATTTCGATGTTCTCAAGCGTGTTGTCACGGGTGAGCAGGACCCCCTTGGATCCGAACTCCAATCGTCCGCCACTGAGACTGACACCAGGCGCCAGAACGACACGGGGCATCCCCGAGATCGTACCGACGACCACGATTGCCGTCACGCCGTCCCTCACCGCGGCCTGCAACTCTTCCGAATCCTTCACAACACGCGAGTCAGTCACGGGAATTCGCCCTTCGCTCGAACAGATCAGATCCCAAAACTCTACCCGCGCCGCATTCAGGCTGTACAAGCGGATGCGAGGCAGCTGCGTCTTCAGACCCCGGTTGGACCTGAATTCGGTCCGACATGGCGTGGATTTCGCGACACTCGCTGACGCTCGCTCCTCAATCAGCAAGGGATCGCACGGGGGTCTCGATACGCTCGTACCTCGCTACTCGACCACCTGGGATAACGGAAGCACCGCCGGCGCCAGCAGGCGGTCCACGAGGGCTACCGTGTCTTCCCAGCCGGTCACGGCCTCGCACGGCACGCCGAGCGCCTTCACCGGGTAGTCGTTGCCGTCGGGGTCGAGACGGTCGCCGACGAAGAGCATGTCCGAAAGCGCAATCCCCGTCAGACGCGCGAGCGCCCGCATGCCGTATGCCTTGTCGATGCCCTTGCGGGTGATATCCACTGAGGTCGACCCGCCGGAGCGGACCTCCAGGTCGGGCAGCAGCTCGGCCACAGCGGCACGGAGCGCATTCTTCTTCGCTCCGGACGGGTCCCACGCCATTTTCGCCGACACAGGCGCACTCTGGCCCAGGGCAGAGAACGTGATCTGCGATCCGCGATCCTCGAGGATCGGGCCCCAGGTCTGCGGCTCCCAATATCCCAACGAGCGCGCCGAACCCTCGACGGCCGCCAGCGCGCGGGCCTTCTCGTCGTCGGTGAGATTCTGTGCGTACTGCTGCGCCCACTCCCCGTCGACGTAACGGTAATACTGCGTGCCGCACGTGGGCATCAGGTGCAGCCGCGCGAGCTGGGTGGGCGACGCATCCGTCAGCTGGTCAACCACCTGTGCACGGAACTGCCCGAACTGCCCACCCGAAATCACACAAACGGATGTCTCCCCCAACAACGCCAGCAAGCTCGCCACCATAGGCGGCGGCAACGGCGACTTGGACGGGGCCAGAGTGTCGTCGAGGTCGAAAGCCACAAGAGGCGGCACGGAAGCGGCTGGGGTAGTCACCCGACCATTCAACCAGAGCACGCCTGGGATAGAGCGGCGAGGCCACGGTTTGGGGCTCGTGACCTCGCCTGTATTGGGTGACGCTGGTCTGCACGAATTATGACGCGACCGAGGAATATTGCGAGCAAAGCTCAGGATGGGGCTCTGGGACCACCGATCTCCGGTAGTCGTGTTGCGAGCCTTCGGTGGTCGAGTAGCGAGCGCCAGCGAGCGTATCGAGACCTCGTGCGGGGTCTCGATACGCTCGTTCCTCGCTACTCGACCAACGGATTTAAGCGAATCTCGACACGGGTGACCACCAAAGTGGGTACAGACCGCCACGGCGCGCCGGGCGTACTATCGTGGCTGTTGGCTGTCTCTCGGATTCGGGTTCCGATGGCAGCACCAACCCGATTTGGGGGTCTCGGCCCCGACCAACTTAACCCTTTGGTCGGAGCCGAGGCGGGCTGGTCTTCGGGTCGACCTGCCCGCGCATTGGCGAATGATGGTCAAGTGTGCGCCTCGCCGCCACTGAAATCAAGCCCAAAACTGAGCTTTTTTCCATAATTTTTACGGCCGGCCGAGCCCCAGGTAGGTCCAGCCGGCGGCACGCCAGGCCGTCGCATCCAGGCAGTTGCGGGCGTCGACGATCACGGGGTTGCGCACACGGGCGCGCAGCGCCGCCGGGTCGAGCTCGCGATACGCCGCCCACTCGGTGACCAGTACGACAACGTCGGCATCCGTCAGCGCTTCGATGTGGTCGGCGACGAACGTCAACTGCGGATGCAGCCTGCTCGCGTTCGCGATCGCCTCCGGGTCGGTGGCGACGACAGTGGCGCCGCGGCCGTGTAGTTGCACGGCGACATCCAGTGCGGGCGAGTCGCGCACGTCATCGGAGTTCGGCTTGAACGCCAAGCCGAGCACGGCGACCTTCTTCAGGTGCGGCTCCTCATTGAGAGCTTCTAGCACCAGGTCGACCACACGTTGCCGCCGCCGCAGGTTGATCGCGTCGACCTCCTTCAAGAACGCGACGGACTCCCCCCGCCCGAGCTCATCAGCTCGGGCAGCGAACGCGCGGATGTCCTTGGGCAGGCAACCGCCGCCGAAACCGACGCCCGCATTCAAGAAGCGGCGGCCGATGCGGGTGTCGTAACCGATCGCATCCGCCAGTTGGGTGACGTCGGCGCCGGTCACTTCCGCGATCTCGGCCATGGCGTTGATGAAACTGATCTTCGTGGCGAGGAACGCGTTCGCCGCCACCTTCACCAGTTCGGCCGTGGCGTAGTCCGTCACGACGACGGGAGTTCCGGATGCGACCGCCTTCGCGTACACCTCGTTGAGGATGTCGACCGCGTGCTGGTCGAGTAGGCCGGGAGCGGAGCGAGCAGCCGTATCGAGACCCGGCGACGAGGTCTCGATACGCTCGCTCCTCGCTACTCGACCACCGGGGACGGCGACGCGCCCCACCCCATACACCAACCGGTCGGGCGCCAGTGTGTCTTTGACGGCGAAGCCCTCGCGCAGAAACTCCGGGTTCCACGCCAGCCTTGCACCGCTGCCGGATGCTTCGATCAACCCAGCCAGGCGGCCCGCGGTGCCCACCGGCACGGTGCTCTTGCCGACGACCAGGTCACCCTCGCTGAGTTGTGGGAGCAAAGCGTCGATCGCCGCGTTCACGTAGGTGAGGTCCGCCGCGTAGCTACCGGCAAGCTGGGGCGTGCCCACGGCGAGGAAGTGCACCTGCGAGCCGTGAGCATCCGCAATGTCGGTCGAGAACCGGAGCCGGCCGGATGCCATCGCCGAGGTGAGCACCTCCGGCAATCCGGGCTCGAAGAACGGCGGATGCGCCGCCGACAGCAGCTGGATCTTGCGCGCGTCGACGTCGATGCCGACGACATCGTGGCCGAGTTCGGTCAGGGCGGCCGCGTGAACGACGCCCAAATATCCACAGCCGATGACCGAGATCCTCATAGGATTATTCCCCACAACGTGCGATGTGCTTCACGGCATGGTGCCGCCCCATCATTCTTAGCAGACGGCGGCTGCGCGTCTACATGGCTAGCGCGACGGCGACATGCGTCATCAATACGGTGCAGACAATCCGCTGAACATCGGAAAGTGCTTCACGTTCCGGGTAAGCAGCCGAGCATCGAGCGCGATCGCAGTTGCCGCGATGGCGAGAGGTCTGCACCGGCATCCCGCCCTGCAAGGCTCAGGATGCTTTTTTAGTCAGGTACTCGCTCAGCGCGTCGCGGATGATCGCACTTGGCCGCCGGTGCTCTTCGGCGGCCGCTGCCGTAAGTGCCGCGTCAAGTTCGCGCGGGAGCCGTACCTGTCTTTTCGGTGATGCGCCGCTGCCAGCCGGTCGGTCGAGGGCCGGCCGGCCTCGGCCAATCGAAGCCGATTCGTCTTCGCTGAAGATCTCATCGAGCAGTCCGCCGATCTCTTCCTCGGCAGCGTTACCTTCGAAAACCTGGGCGCTTGCCGGGGTATCGAAGTCCTCAGCCTCGGCGCGCTCGGCCCAGGCGGTCCAAAATTCGTCGCCGACCGGCCGCGGTGCAGCTGGTTGCGGCTCCTTCTCGTTCATCATCCGTTCCTTTCTGCCAGTATTCTCTTGGCGCGTTGACGGGTGCTCTCACGTGCTTGCATCACGTGGAAGACAATCATGTTCTTGTTCCGGCGGTCGATGTGCGCCAGCACCTCGACCTGTATCGAGCCGTCCCGGCTAGGTCCGATGAACAGGTCGGCACTAAGGTCGCTGCCGTCTCGTGCCTTGTCGAAGTCCCGTACATAGGTCACCCTGTTGCGTACCGCGTGGATTGCATCGCTGCGCTCGATGCCGTGCTTCTCGGTACTTCTCGTCCACTCGGTACTCATACTACTACTATTATTGTAGTCCAATTTTAACAAAGTGCTTACTCACGGTGAGGCCTCATCATTGACCTTGCGCAAGACTCGGATATTGCGGCCGTATCAGCGCTCGGCCGCGGCGACGTCAGCGTCTACACGGCCTGCAGACGAGACTCAACTAGAGAGCTCGCTTGACGGGGAGGATCATCGGCTAGCGAATTACAGTAGACGTGCGAGTTCTTATTGCGAACACGGCTGCGAATCCGGCTGCAAGCGCGTCCGCGAACTCAGCTGCCAGCACATCCGAGAGGAGACACTATGGCCGAGCTCACCGACGAGGTGCGCACCTGGTTGAAGACCCGCCACCAGGCGGTTCTGATCACCCTCCGCGCGAACGGTGCGCCGCAGTCCTCAAACGTCGGCACCACCTTCGACGGCACCGACTTTCACGTTTCGGTCACGGCCTCACGGGCGAAGACCCGTAACCTGCTGCGGGATCCGCGGGCAACCATGCATGTGCTCGGGCGCAACTTCTGGTCCTTTGCGTCTGTGTCCTGCACGGCCGACGTTGGTGCCGTCAGCACTGCGCCAGGCGACCAGCCTGGGCAAGCCCTGCTCGCGCTCTACAACACGATCAGCGATGTGCCGCATCCGAACCCCGCGGAGTTCTTCCAGGCCATGGTTGACGAACGGCGGCTGGTCTTGACCCTGCATCCACTGAGCGTGGCAGGCAACGGCTGGCAGGCGCGCTGAGCGGCACGGGGGCAACGCGTGTGGCCAGCGGCTTGCACGCGATGGTCGAGTGCCGGCGATAGCAGCCGTTGCGGCGACGGCGAGATCCGCAGGGTAGAAGCCGCGGTTGCCGTGGTGCCACCGGTGGCATGACGGCAACTGTGGCCCGCGGCCCGGCCGGTCACGCACGCACCAATCACGCACGCAGAGATCGGCGGCAGCCGGGGCATTCCTGAATCGGACCCCGCGTCACGCTACACCGGAGATTCGGCGGCAAACCGGACCGATCCGCAATTTTGATCCGGTCAAGCGTTCACACTCCGGTGTAGCGTGCACCACGCCCGATCGATCGTTCAAATCAAGCTCTCCGGATGTCCGCCCGGCCAGATTCTTGCGGCCCGCTGCCTCCCGCCTGCACCCGAACTCGATCGGAACACCCCACCTCAGTACGGGGCAGACAACCCGCTGAACATCGGAAAGTGCTTCACGTTCCGGGTCAGCAGTCCGGCGTCGAGGGCGATCGCCGTTGCTGCGATCGCGAGATCTGCGGAATCGATGCCACGGTTGCCAGGGAGCCAACGGCGCCCCAGTTCGCCGGCGATCTCGGCCAGTCGCTCGTCCAACGGATGCCATACGAAAGCGCCGAAAAGCGCTCGCGTGGCGTCCTCTTCCCGCGCACGCATGCCGGCCAGAACTTCCAACCGAGTCACCTCGCTCGCATGCAACGAGCCCGCTTCGCGCGCTGTGCGAAGCACCGCGACGGCCTGCGGCTCGCCGCGAAGCACGTCGATGAGGATCGAGGTGTCGACGAGAGTCATTGCGCGGCCGCTTCGCCCAAACGGCCACCGGAACGAAGGCGCTCAACATACGCGCCACCGTCGAAGTCACGCTTTCCCCATGCACCGAATGCCGCATCGATCGTCGCCAGGTCACTCAGGACATCTCGCCCGGCGCCATAGCTGCTGGCGACGGCATCCCGGATGAGCGCAGAAATGGACCGGCCCGTGCGCGCCGCCTCCGCGTCAAGGAGCCGCCGCTCCTCAGCGGTCAGCGAAATCTGGGTGCGTTGCATGATGTAACCTTACATCACGAAAACATGAGATGGGTTCGCGGTAGCTCACTGCCGCCGTCAGGGCAACGCCTTGACGACGCGGCGGGGCAGGTCAACGTCAAGGAGCACGACAGTCTCGCAATCGTGCCTTGCCGTGTACGTAGTGCGTCCGTACACTTGAGGTTATGAGCACGACCACTGAACCGCTGAAGGATGCCCGCCTTGACCTACGGCTGCCACAAGACGCGCGCGCGCTCATCGCCGAGGCAGCCTCCCTCGCTGGGACGAGCCTGACCGACTATGTGCTGAACGTTGTCGTGCCAGCCGCCCGCCGAGACGTGATCGAATCGAAGACAATCCGTCTGTCAAAACACGCGTGGGATGACTTCCTCGACATCCTCGATCGGCCCGACAATCCCGAACTGGCTTCTCTGCGCGAGCACCAGCCCAAGTGGGGCGAATCCCGGGCGTGAGGCTCGCCAGACCGCGACCGATCCTCCCCGAGGACTTAGTCACACGGTTCGACTGCGGCAACGATGTACTGAACGCGTGGCTCGCCGCACGCGCGCTACGGAACGAGCACTCTGGCGACTCCCGCACCTACATCGCCATCGACCTCGACACCGGCAGCATTGCGGGTTACTACAGCCTCGCGGCCTGGTCGGTCACGCACGCAGAGATCGGCGGCGGCTGGCTCGTACGCAATGCCCCCGACCCGGTGTCGGTGATCCTACTCGGCCGACTTGCCGTGTCCGTAGCTGCGCAGGGTCGCGGATTTGGTCGGGATCTCCTCGCCGACGCGTTGACGAACGCGCAGGCCGGCGCACGAGTGCTCGGCGCACGAGCCTTGGTCGCCGAGGCGATCGATGAGAACGCCGAGCGCTTCTACGGGTATGCCGGGTTCTGGCAGTCCAAGGCCCGCCACAATCTGTTTGCGGCGAGACTCGACCGCTGACCGGACTCTTCTACACAGGCGCGCCAACCGCCGGCGCTGTCACAGTGCGGACAGACGAAGCCACCGCCTCGTCATACCGTCGAATCAACGCCGGCAACACATGCGAGCCGGTCCGCGAGAAGTTATCCCCCGGACCATAAAAATTCGTCGGCTCAAGATGCCCAGTCAACAAAGCGTCCTCACGAATCGGCTGCGCAGCGAGCTTCGGTTACATACACGAGGAACCCAGGAACAGCGGCCGCTGAATGCCAGCAATCCAGCAAACCAAGCTCTGCGGATGTCTTCCCCACCGACCGCATGAAACCCTCGACTTCCAGCCGGCGCCAGACCGCCAAATCAACGAGCCCCTGACGCGCCGCGTCATTCGCCGGAGAACTGACGCACCTTGTGCAGCACATCCGCAGGCGGAGCACCCCGGTCGACGACGAGCCAGCCGACCGCTTGCGGGCGACGGCCAAACAATACCCATACCTGGCCGTCCGCTGCTGGTCCCACTTGTAGGCCGAGTTGGACACGCAAACCGCGCGCACCCGACGGCAACAGCGCGGCCGAAGGGGCGGCAAGAGCGGTTTCGCCATTGCCACGCATGCGTTGGGCTTCGTTCTGGCAGACAGCATACGAATCAACGCCTCCGACAAGCACTCGCACGGGAAGATCCGGCGTCGCGTAGCGCTCGTCGCCCAGTTCAACTGCCCAAACCGCCCGACTAATCCCAGCGAGGTCTTTCTCGTCTGTGATCTCCTCGTGTCTCAGGAACTCGGCCCAGGCACCGTCGGGCGTATTCGCGAAGTACTGCACCGGACCATCCCCATGCCCGTGCCACCTCGCGGCGGGTTGCCTGGACGATTCCCACATGAAGGGGTAGCGGTGATCGTTCTGGCGAAACCCGATCACGCGAATGTGCCGTCGACAAGATCACGTGCGAGTTGCCGCACGACCTGTACGCCAGGGTCAGAGGATGCCCCTTCCCCAGACAAGATATCCTGCGGAGCGCGGGAGGCCAACCGTTGCCTTGAACGCTCGAACCACCTCCTGACGCCGATGGGGTTGTAGCTGCCGGACAGGTCAGCAACGATCATGGCAACGGTGTGCAGCCGGTCCGCCACACCGTCGGGAGTGGCTCGGTCTTGCGAACGGTACCGACGATGTGAACTTGGAGATACCGAGGTCAGCCTCTGCAAGAGAGTCTCACCGAGCACTGATTCCACTGCCCCCACTCGGATTCGGGAACAGGTGAATTTTCTACCGCGTCCAAAGCTTCGGCGGCGATGGTAGCGAGCTGCTCGGATGAGACGTCCGCGGTGGCGCGGGCGAATTGCGACCGTCCGATACCGTGCGCGGCCAAGCGCTCTAGCGCCGTGTGTCGGTGGCACTTGAGTTGCTGTATGAGGCGGTTGACCTGTTTGTCACGGCCGGGCGCGGTTGGTTAGGGTCGGTGGACTGACTTCGTTGTCTCCCGAAGCACAAGTGTCGGAGCGAATGCCATTCTCGTACCTGGCCGACGGTCCAGCAACCGTTTTCCCAGACGGAGCGAGGGGTTCTGAGCTCCCCGACGTACAAGGTAATGGCAGCAAGCCTGACTTGACCGCGTGCACCCTCCCGGAACCCGGATGTAAACCGTTTGCCGGGAGTAATTGTGTTAGCCAAAGCGCCTGAGCACAGACAGCGCATGCTTGACGATGGCTGGATCAACGAAGGAGCCGTTCGGCGTGACGGCAGCCGAACTGTCCTCGGCCGCGGCATCCGACGCCGTCGCGACGATCTGTTCCGCGGAGGCGCGCTCTTGCTCTGACGGGGTGAAGACGGCACGCACAACGACCACTTGTCGAGGGTGTATGCAGCTGCGGCCGAAGAATCCCAGCGCCCGGAGCTCAACCGACGACGCCCGCAAAGCGTCTTCATCCTGAATGTTGGTGAAGGCGCTCCCGACCGGCGATGGCAGTCCCGCGGCCCGTGAGGCGAGCACCGCGGTTTCGCGTGCAAGCAGCAGTCCGGTGTCCCCTTTGGCACCCATCGGCAATCTCAGATCGGCACGCAGGTCGCCCTCGCCGAGCATGATCGAGTGCACCCCTTCAGCATCGGCAATCTCGAAGGCGTTCTGCACCGCGCGGGCGCTTTCCAGCTGGCAGATCAGGATCGGTGTCGGGCTCCACCCGCGCGTCGCGGATGTGACCCACGCAACCTGGTCGGCCCGCTCGATCTTTGACAGCCGAATGCCGTCGATCTGGCCTCGGCGAACCAGCGGTTCGAGCAATTCGAGATCTTTGTTGATGTCCGAAGTTCCGACCGGGTTGACACGTACGAGAACTGGCGCATCGACGCGGTGCCGCTCAAAGAACGCTGCAATCTCGCGCCTGGCCTGCTCGCGTATGTTCGGCTGCACCGCATCTTCGAGATCGATGACGACCCCATCGGCGGTGGCAGCAGCCTTGGAGAAGAGCCCCGAACGGATGCCCGGAACGTACAGCCAGGTTGCGATGTCCTCGAGCATCAAACAATCCCCTGCGCACGAAGCTCTTTAACGTCATCAAAGCTGTAGCCGAGTTCGTCGAGTATTCGATCCGTATCTTGCCCGTGCTTGCGCCCTGTATGACGGACCACGCCAGGAGTCTCCGACATTCTGAACAGCACGTTCTGCATTCGCACGGGCCCAAAGTCTTCGTCGGGGACCGTCGCGATCGCCCCGATCGCGTTGTATTGGGAGTCCTCAATCACCTGGGATATGTCATTGACGGGTGCGATCGCCGCCTGCACGGCTTCGAACTCCGAGAGGACCACGCTCAGGCTTCGCTGCGCGATCCAGGAGGCCACCGCTCCGTCCAGTTCGTCGGCGTGCGCAGCGCGTCCCTCACCGGAGTTGAACCACGGCTCGTCGAGATATTCGGGTCGACCGACCAGCGTCATGACGCGCGCGGCAACGGATGTTGCACTCGACGAGATCGCCACCCATCGCGCGTCCGCCGTAAGGTAGGTATTGCGGGGCGCGTTGTTCTCGGACTGGTTCCCCGCGCGTTCAGTGATCAAGCCGAGCTGGTCGAACACAAGAAGCTGAGGCCCGAGCATCGCGAGCATAGGCTCGATGATCGCGAGGTCGACTACCTGCCCGCGCCCCGACGTGATACGCGCGTGCAGTGCTATCATCGCGCCGAGGGCGGCGGCAACAGCACTGATGTTGTCGGCCAGAGCGAGCGGCGGCAGAGTCGGTGGTCCATCTGGTTGCCCCGTCGAGTACGCGAAGCCGCTCATCGCTTCAGCCAGCGTGCCGAACGCCGGCCGATTCGCCATCGGACCGATCTGGCCAAATCCCGTCACACGAACCAGAATGATGCGGGGGTTAACCGCCTGCAACACGTCGAAGTTCAGCCCCCATCTCTCCAGGGTGCCTGGTCGAAAGTTCTCGATCACAATATCGCTATCTGCAACTAAACGCAGGAAGATCTCCTTTCCTTTGTCACGCGACAGGTCGAGCGTGAGAGTGCGCTTATTTCGCGATAGAGTCTTCCACCACAGCCCCACGCCGTTCTTGCTCTTGCCGTGCGTTCGCGCGCCGTCCGGAACGATTGGGTGCTCGATCTTGATTGTGTCCGCCCCGAAATCCGCCAAGATCGTCGCGGCACCAGGACCCGCGAACAAGGTTGCAATGTCCAGGACCTTCACATCATCGAGAGGTCCCGCGGGGGAAGCCTGATCATTCACGGTACTCACGTCTGCACATCGGATTAGCCCTTCAGTCCGCCCGTTGCCAGCCCGCTGATGAAGCGTCGCTGCATCAGCAGGAACAGGACGACCACGGGAATAATCATGATCACACCAGCGGCGTTAACCAGCCCGTATTGTTGCGTGAACCCCTGACTGAAGCTCAAGAATGCCGTCGCTATCGGCAGTTTGGATGGGCTGGAGATAAATATTACTGCGAAGAACAGCTCGTTGTATGCGGAGAGTCCCACGATCAGACCGACGGTCAGGAACCCTGGGGTAGCGAGTGGAAGGATCACCTGCGTTGCGGTCTGCCATTCGCTGGCGCCGTCGATACGCGCTGCTTCGTCGAGTTCGCGGGGGATACCTACGAGGAAGGTCCGCAAGAGCAGGGTCGCGAACGGCGTGTTTACGGCGATGTATATGATCATCAAACCCGGGAGCGTGTCGACCAGGCCGACCTTCGTCCAGAGGAAGAAGAGCGGCACCAGGAACAGCTGCACCGGCAAGGAAATGACGATGAAAAAGTAGTTGCTGAAGCCGCGCTTGAACGGCAGATCGAGCCGGGCGATCGTGTACGCGGCCATGCCTGCGCAGATCCAGACGCCAATAATGGTGCCCGTGACCAGGATCAGGCTGTTTAGCAGTCCTTGGCCGAGGTTGCCCTGGTTCCAGGCTGTGACGTAGTTTGACCAGTCCAACACCTTCGGAAAACCGAGCGGGTTAAGGCCGAGTTCAAGGCCGCTCTTGACCGAATTGAATAGCAGAACGAAGATCGGCAGGCCTGCGAACAACGCGAGGATGATGAGCCAGAAGTAGGAGAAGGGTGTGTGGCCGATGCCACCGGGACGCTCGTCCAGCTTTTTGCGTGTCTGTCGTTGTCGTTTGGTGTGGGTGAGAGTGGTCAATTGGTTTCGTCCTCATTCCGGCGAATTATCGCGAAGATGACCAGGAAGATGCCGCCGAGCAGCGACAGCGCCAGCGCCATGAAGGCGGCATACCCCGCCTCGAGGGATCCGAACGCTGTGCGGTTGACCAAAAGCGAGACCAGGTCGCTCGATCCCGCAGGACCGCCTCCGGTCAGCACATACGCGTAATCGAAAGCCAATAGGGACCAGAGAGAGATGATCATTAGAGCGAACATCAGCGTGGGTCGGATGCCCGGAAGAGCGATGTGCCAGAACTCCTGCCACGCGTTAGCGCCATCGATGCGTGCCGCCTCGAACCGGCTGGCGTCGACGCCCTGCATCGCCGCCATGAACAGGATGACAAGGAATCCCCAGAAGTGCCAGTTATCGACGAAGGCGACGCTGTACAGCGCCAGGTGCGAGTCACCGAAGAAGAAGATGTTGTCGAGCCAGTGGATGCCAATTTTGTCGAGCTGGGCAGCGAGCCCACCGGTCGGATCGAGTAGGTTCTTCCAGATCTGAGCGTTGACCACGCTTGCGATTAGGTAGGGGATGAAGAAAAGAACCCTGAACAGTGAGGCCCCACGACGAATCCTAGAGAGCATGAATGCGCCCACCAACCCCATGAACAATGGCACCGTGAGAAAGATCGCCATATAGATGAAGTTGTGCGCGATAGCATTCCAGAAGTCCTGGTCGCCCAGCAGCGTAAAGAAGTTATCCAGGCCCGTGAACTTCGGCGTCGTGAACCCGTTCCAGTTAGTGAAGGCGTAATAGAAACTGCCGATCCCCGGACCACCGATCACCAGCAGGTTTATGACGAGCGCCGGGATCAAGAACGCGAAGGCCACCAAGCGCCGCCGCCGCCGGGTCCGACTCTTCCGAGGCGGAAGCATCTTCTGATCCAGGGACGGATCCCCCTCCCCATAACCAGCCGCCCCAGTCATGACCGGCCGGTGAGTCCTAGTCGTACGCACGCCTTTCTCGCTCAGCTACCGGTCGTGAACAAGGGCGGGATCAATCCCGCCTTTTTATCGGAATCGAAGCTGGTCTGTATTCCTGCACAGAACGGAGCAACGCCGAGGCCGCCGTTGATCACCTTGTCAATGTTCGCGATGATGTAACTGTCCGCCTTCGCACCGAAGGAGGTCCATGTGACATAGCCGACACGCCCTGCGACGGAAGCGTCATTGATCGCCAGGTACTGCGCCTTGTACCGCGGGTCGACGGCGGCGGGCACGTCCGACGCCGAGAACTTAACCGGCAACGGCTCTGAGCCGGTCGCCGCTGCGGCAGCCCACATGTTCTTCGTGTCAGAGAACAGCCACTCAATGTAGGCGGTAGCGGCCGGAATATTCTTCGAGTGGTGATTCACGGACATGGTGCCGCCGACCGAGAGCGGATAAGTGTCGCTTGGCACGCCAGGGGCCAAAGGCGGCATAGGCACCCAGGCCCAATCGTTCGTATTGCCGTTGGCGCCGAAGTACGTCGGGAAGACCTGCATCTCCCAGCTACCCGAGAGGTACATTGCAGCCTTACCCGACGCGAAGATTGCGTACTTCTGCGGGTCTTGGGTCGTGAAGTACTCCTTGACCCCGCCTTGGAAGTAGCCCTTGACGAAATAGTCCTTCAGCAATTGGATGCTGCCTTGGAATTCCTTGTCGGTCCACTTCGCCTTTCCACTCAGGGCGTCATAGACCTTGCTCGGTCCCGCAAACCCGTTGAAGAACATTGAGACAAGCCATTCCGTCGCGGGTTGGTAACTGGCGTTACCGGCTGCGAATGGGATGATCCCCTTCGCCTGCATCTCGTCAGCGAGCTTCTCGAGCGAAGCACGGTCTGTCGGCACCTTCCAACCATGCTCCTTGAACACCGTCTTGTTGTAATACAGCACCATCGACTCGTATGAGACCGGAAGCGCCTCAAGCTTGCCATTGATATAACCCATATCGAGCGCCCACGGGAGCATGCTCTCTTTCCACTTGTTCTTCTTGGCGATAGTGCCGAGGTCTTGGAAATACCCGGCCAGGCCGTACGCGATGGCGTTGGAGGATCCGGGGGTCGTGATCAGGTCAGGGCCGCCTCCCGCAGCCAGAGCCACCTGCTGCTTCGCAGTCATGGTGTTTACGTTTTGGCGGACCGCTGTGATCTGAATCTTCGGGTAGCGCTTCTCGAACGTGTCGACGTTCCACTGCTTCCACTGGTTCCACCCCGCCGGGTTGTTTGGTGCATACCACAGGGTTATTGGGCCCGAGCCACCGCTCGACGTGCTCACCGCACCACTGCCCCCGGTACCGCAAGCCGCGAGCGCAGCGATGGTAAGTGCGCTAAGTCCGGCAGCTCCGGCGCCCCTGAGCACCGTACGCCTCGTGTATTCAGTCATGTGATCGCTTCACTTTCGTCTCGAAATTGATGTTGCTGTGTGGGGCAGCTGCCGTTGCCCGGCGTCGTTAGGCCAGGAGGACAGCGGACGCCGCGAGGTGTGCTGTAGCCAGACGTCAATGGCTACCGTCGCGATTCCGTGGAATGGTCGCGGCAAGAAGCCCGGCTACCCCGTATGGTCTTTCATCCATCTCTGACTCCATCGTCTTGAGTGCTGTTTCACCGGAGCGCAATACGCCCGCATAGCTGGCTTGCCTGCCTCATGGTATGGCCCAAGGTACTCACAGGTCACAAGGATTGCCATGAACTATCCCGCTGCAATCCTTAGATTTCTTACAGCACTCTCCGACTGATCCGTGCGAAGGCATCGTCGATGCCGAGGACGCTAGTTGGAGCGATTGGCCTTTCGGTACTCGCCGGGCGATTTGCCCGTGAATTTCTTGAAGGCGACACCCATGTACTCGGCGTGACTGAAGCCGAGACGTTCCGCGAGTTGCGGAAGCGTCCAGTCGGTTTTGATAAGCAAATCGGCCAGCCGTTCCATACGAACTCTGGTGATCTCCTCGTGCACGGTGCGCCCCAGAATCTGAACGAATCGGTAGTCCAGCGCGCGGCGAGAGAGGCCGACGTGGCGTTGCACGCTCGATACCGGTGTCCCCCATTCGACCCGATCTCGTATGAACTGCAGCGCGCGGGCAACGATCGGATCACTCACCGAGAGAATGTCCGACGACTGACGTGTGACTACCCGTAGCGGTTCGATGAGGTGCAGCTGTGGTTCGAGAACACGGCCGGACATCATCTCGTCAAGAAGTGAGGCAGCCAGGAAGCCGGTGCCACTGGCGTCGGACTGCACGCTCGACAGTGACGGTGAAGTGAGGTTGCAGATCAACTCGTCGTTGTCGACGCCGATCACGGCGACGTCGACGGGAACGTTGACGTTGGCGATCTTGCACGCTTCGAGCAATTCTTGCCCGGCGATGTCGTAACAGGCGAGGATTCCGATCGGCTTGGGCAAGTTTCTCAACCATTCTGCCATCGCGAACCGGTCGTCGGCGAGTGTGCCGGAGGGCTCGATGCGGAACTCGTGTGGTTCGAACCCGCGCTCACGCACGTGCTTCGAGAACCGAACGCCGCGCTTGATTGACCAACTGTAACGAGCGTCCCCGCAATACGCGAAGTTCCTCAACCCGCGCACGGCGAAATGATCGACGGCCCATTGGGCGATGACATCGTCGTCTGTTTCCACACACGGCAGTTCCGGTAGGAGCCTTGCCGCGCTGAGGTCAACGGCCGGAACCCCGAGGCGCCTCACGTGCTCAGCCGTCTTTTCGTTCTCGATCCGAGCAATGACGCCCTGCCCACGCCAGCTATCCAGCCAGGAAAGGTCGGTTTCGTGCCGGCCGTGTTCCCCCAGATAAATGGACCAGCCGGGATGGTACACGAGGTACTTCTTGATGCCCAGCAAGAGCCCGCGGGCATACGCATTCGACGTCTCGACGAGAAGCGCGACATGCCGCGTTGTTCCAGCCGGCGTCGAAGTCTTGGTGCCGGCGTCGATCTCGATCATGCCTTTGCTCCTGATTCACCGGAAGAAATGCTCATGTAACAAACCTAAGGGATGCAGCAGGATAGTTCATGGCGCTCATTGTGGCCCCTGAGTAATTTGGAGTCTGTCACAAGGAAAGGGACATGCATGTCGCAAAAGATACGCATCGGCATCGTTGGCCTTGGGTTCGGTGCGGAGTTTATCCCGATCTATCAGGCGCACCCCGACTCCGAACTCGTCGCGGTGTGCCAGCGCTCCGAAAAGGACCTCAACAGAATTGCCGATCATTTCGGTATTGCCGGTCGATATACGAGCTACGACGCGATGCTGCGCGACCCGGATATCGACGCAATTCATATCAATACGCCCATCGACTCCCACGCCAATCACGCCGTCGCCGCGCTCAAGGCAGGAAAGCACGTGGCGTGCACCGTGCCTATGGCGGTATCGATCAAGGACTGCCAGCGCGTCGCTCGCGCTCAGGAGGAGTCCGGCAAGTCCTACATGATGATGGAGACGTCGGTCTACACCCGCGAATTTCTCTATGCGAAGGACCTGGTAGACAGTGGCAAGTTCGGCCGCATCCAATTCCTGCGTGGGGCACACATCCAGGAGATGGCCGGATGGCCGGACTACTGGAAAGAGCTGCCGCCGATGCACTATGCGACGCACGCCGTGTCGCCGCTGCTCGCGCTCGCCGGTCATGAGGCGCACAGTGTACGAGGCTTCGGATCGGGGCGAGTGAATCGCGAACTATTGTCCGGCGCGCCAAACTTCGCCGTCGAGAGCGCGCTGTTCAGCCTCCGCGATTCGGACATCGCGATGGAGGTCACGCGCTCGCTCTACGACGTCGCCCGCGAATACGTCGAGAGTTTCGACGTCTACGGCGAGCGGATGAGCTACGAGTGGCAGCAGCTGGAAACTGAGCAGCCCGTCGTCTTCACGGGTGAAGACGGCCAGCGCGTCGATGTGCCGGACTATGCCGATCGCCTGCCCGCGGAGATCCGCGAATTCACGACACACGGCGTCTACGACTCCACCGAGAATCAGCACCTCTCGTTCATCCAGGGCAGCGGACACGGTGGCTCACACCCGCACCTCGCCCACGAGTTCATCTCCAGCCTCGTCGAGGGGCGCCCGCCCTTCCCCGACGTCTACGCCTCCGCAAATTGGACCGCAGCCGGAATCAGTGCACATGAATCAGCGTTGAACGGGGTCGAGATCGAGATCCCCATCTTCGCATCCAGCCGTCGAGAGGAAGCAAGTCTTGTCTGAAGCAGGTGAAAGCCTCAGGGTCGAGGCCTCCCCAGGTCGCGTCAGTGTCTACCGAGGAGAAGCATCGGAGCCGATTCTGGTGCAAAACGCCGAGGAGGATCGCCGGCCGTACATCCATCCGATCGTCTCTCCCGACGGTGTTGGGGTTGTGACCGAGAACTCGCCATCCCACCATCTCTGGCAACATGGCCTCTACGTGGGCCTCAACGACGTCAATGGTGTGGGCTTCTGGAGCGAGGGCCTCGCCAAGACCGGCGCTGACACTGACGGCACCTTCCATCCGCACATCCTCGGCACTCCTGAAGCAGACGAAAACCACGCGTCGTGGGCGATCAGCACGGAATACCGCAGCCCGGCCGGCGACCCGATCCTCGACGAAACGCAGGAATGGACGCTGACCGACGAAGGTGACCACTATGTGCTCGACCTCGTGTGGACCCTCAAAGGGCGCGTCGCCGTGACGTTCGGCGAGTACCCGTATGGCGGTCTCTTCTTGCGGATGCCATGGCGAGCGGAATCGGGCGGCTCGGCGATCAACAGCAGCGGCCAAAATGTCGCCGAAGCCGATGGGGAGCGCGCGAAGTGGGTCGCGGTGCAGATGCCGATCGAGGGTCGGGACCTTGAGTCCCAGGTCGCGATGATGGACCACCCGCAGAACCTCGCGCACCCCGTGCCGTGGCGCGTCGACCACCAGCTCGGCGTCTCACCGAGCGCCAGTATTGCCGGCGAGTGGCACCTTGGTGCAGGCGAAGAGCGCACCTTCCTTCACCGCGTCGTCGTTTACGCGAGCCCCGTTGATCCGTCAGTAATAGAAGAGAGCTGGACGTCGTTCAGTGAGAGGGAGTCAGTGTGAAGACCTTAGTAATCGTAACCCCGGGATTCGACCATGCGTGGCCGCTCGTGGCCGATCGCATCAGCGAGTTGCTCGAGCCTGTGACGCAAGTGACCGTCGTGCACACGGAAGCATCGCTGGCGGAGGCCGTTGCCGACCCATCGGAGTACAAGCGCCTGATCGCCCTCGGTGTCGAGTTCAGTGCTTCGGATCTGAACGGGTTCTCCGCGCTCGAGGAGGCGTACGCCTCGCGCGGGTACGGCATCCCGAAAGACCTCACCGAGATCTTCGAGTCCCGTGGTCTCCGCGTGCTGACGCACAAGTCGGAAGGATTCTGGGCCCAGTCAGTCTCCGAGTTCGCGCTCGGCCTCACCATCGGGGCGCTTCGCCGGATTCCGCAGCGTCACCACGAAATGCTCTCGGGGGGCAGCTGGGACTACGCCACACAGCAGTTCGACGACGATCCGCGTTTCACGAACGGAACCGTGCACGGCAAGCGCGTGCGAATCGTCGGAGCGGGCAACATCGCGAGCCGCTACGCGAGCTTCCTCAACATGCTCGGTGCGGATGTCGCGGCCTGGGACCCATACGCCAGCGAGCCGTCCTTTCACCGGGCCGGCAGTCGCCGGGAGTTGTTCCTCGACAAACTCGTCGTGGATGCCGAGATCTTCGTCCCCATGGTCCCGCTCACGCCGAGTACCGAAGGTCTGGTGACGGCCGAGCTCATCCGGGCGCTGCCGGACGGCTGCCTTGTGGTGCAGGCCACTCGAGCGAAGATCTGCGACATGCCGGAGTTGCGTCGACGTGTCGTCGCGGACGAGCTGAGCCTTGCTGCAGACGTCTTCGACATCGAGCCCGTGCCCGTCGGCGATCCGCTCCTTGGCCGTCACAATGTTGTTCACACACCGCACATCGCGGGGCGCACGAAAGAGTCGAACTACAACTGGGCATATCAACTCGTCGAGCAGTTCCCCGAGTTCGACCGGCACCTGGTGACGCCGCCCCCACTTCTTCCGCGATGACCGACGGCAGCAACGGCATCAGAATCGCGGTCGTCGGCCTTGGCTTCGGGGCGGAGTTCGTCCCGATCTACCGCAATCACCCGAGTGTCGCGTCAGTGACGATCGCCGACCCGCGGGCCTCGGTACGGGACGCCGTTGCCGAGGCCTACAGCATTGAAAGCGTGTACGACTCGCTCGACAGTGTGCTCGGCGGTCCGGAGATCGACGCAGTTCACGTTGTCACGGGCCTGCCCGATCACGCCGAGCACGTCATCGCGGCTCTCGACGCCGGCAAGCATGTTGCGTGCACGGTGCCAATGGCGCTCACGTTCGATGACATCCAGAGAATTGTGGATGCACGGGAGCGAGCCGATAAGACCTACATGATGATGGAGACCGCCGTCTTCACGCGCGAGTTCCTTTTTGCGCAGGACCTCGTTCGTTCGGGCATGATGGGCGAGATCAACTACGCACGGGGAACGCATTTTCAAGACATGAGCGATTGGCCACACTATTGGCTGGGATTGCCACCGATGTTCTACGCCACGCATGCGCTATCACCTATTCTGAGCCTGCTAGGCGCACGCGCCTCGTCTGTTCGCGCAATGGGGGGCGGTGCACTGTTGCCGGAGAACAGCGGCGCGTACGAAAATACGTTTCCGGTTGAATCCGCTCTTGTGCAACTCGAGGGCCGAGACACAATCGTGGAACTCACGCGATCACTTTTCCAGTTGGCTCGCCCCTACACTGAGTCCTTTTCCATCTTCGGCGATCGACAAGGTTTCGAGTGGCCACAGATGGAGAGTTCACAGCAGCCCCTGCTCTACACCTTGGCCGATCGATCAGTAGACAGGGGACGCCCGATTGCTATTGAGCGTATAACCGTCCCTGACCGCGCCGATCTTCTCCCCGAACCGATCCGGCGTTATACACAGCGGATCGCGGACAAAACCCATCGTTCGTTCGTTCAGGGCGGAGGTCACGGCGGCTCGCACCCTCACATGGTGCACGAATTCGTGTCGAGCATCGTCGAAGGGAGATCCCCAATCGTCGATCACGTGGCTGCGGCCAACTGGACCGCAACCGGGCTCGCCGCACACGCCTCAGCACTTGCCGATGGTGAGGCGGTCACTATTCCGCGATTCTGAGAGGACGCGGCAGGCAATCGCGGCACTGGCCGGAACCCTAGTTTGCCAACGTGTCGAGTGCAAAGGGGGTCCTGACACCGCTCCAACAAGGAGTTCTATGACGGCGAATCGTCGAGAGGACGGCAGTGCTGGTGACGCAGATTACGGCACGATCGGCCAGAACTACGCGCGGTATCGCCGCCCGAACCGAGGTTCGCGGCTGCGATCCTCGACGCGTTCGGCGACGCGGAGTCCGTTCTCAATGTTGGTGCCGATGCCGGTTCGTACGAGCCCCACTACCGAGGCGTTACAGCGGTCGAGCCGAGCGCGTCTATGCGGGCACAGCGCCCTTCGATCTTGCCTGAGGCGATCGATGCGACGGCTGAGGATCTTCCCTTTTCTGACGCGATCTTCGACGCGACTCTGGCGACATTCACGATCCATCAGTGGCCAAATCTCGTCGCCGGCTACGCGAGCTTCATCGCGTCACCACCGGACCGGTTGTCATCCTCACCTGCGATCCAGCGGCCCTCGATCGGTTTTGGCTGGTCGACTATGCCCCGGGTGCCCCGCACAGAGGCGCAGCGCTATCCGGCGCCAGCGCGGGTCGCCGAACTCCTTGGCGGCACGGTCGATGTGCGCGTTCTCCCGGTCCCTCTGGATTGCACAGACGGTTTCGGTGAGGCGTACTACGGGCGCCGGAAAGCTCTGCTCGATCCGGGCGCACGGCTGGCCAACTCCGCCTGGAGTTTCGTCGGGCGAGCGGTCGAGCGCCGATTCGAACAGGACCTGCGTCGAGACCTCGAGTCCGCTGTTTGGGATGCCGAACACGGTGCGTTGCGCACGCTGCCCAAATTCGAAGGATCCCTCCGCCTCATCGTCGCGGACAGCACGAGTTCCCGGTGATGGTGGCTTTTCCGGTGCCTTGCCGAGGATTCGTCGGCCGTCGCCCTCCCCAACACACACCAGAACCAGATCTAGAAGAATTGGTGACTCCAATGCCTCCTCGCGCCGACCGGCACCCCGTGTCCCGCTTCCGCACAGTGCTTCCGCACGGGTATCTCAACGACCCGAACGGTCCCGTCCAGATGGGTAACACAACCCACGATGGTCTGCTGGCGATGGTCGTGCTGCTGCGTGTGGGCCTGAACACGGTGTTGAGCTGGTGGTGGGCCGATCCGCTAGCCGGGCTGGTCCTCATCTACTACGCCATCCGCGAGGCTATGGCGATCTTCACACCCGGCACCCCCGCATGAGCCCGCCTCTTGAGACAGCAAAGTTCAGCCAGCGTCGCAGGCTTTCAATCGTCCTCGCACTGAATCTCGCACTGATCGGCGGCCTCGTAGTGGTCGGCCTCGCCGCGCACTCGGTGGGTGTGCTGGCGGCCGCAGGCGACACTTTGGCCGACTCGATCGGGCTAGCCCTTGGGCTGATCGCGGTGGCTCTGCGCGACCGGGACCCCGGCCGTACTCGCGCGAACCAACCGATCGCGATCGTCGCGCTGATCAACGCCACGATCTTGATCGCTGTCACTGTCACTGTCGCCATCGAAGCGATCATCAGATTGGTTGAAGGATCGCCTGCTGTGCTCGGACTGCCGATGGCGGTGGTCAGCCTGATCACCCTTGCGGTGATGATCGCCGGCGCTCTGGTGCTCGGCCTGTCTGCGCATCGCGAGGACGTCCACATGAAATCGGTGCTCCTGGACACGCTCGCCGACGCGGCCGCGGCAGCCGGAGTACTCGTGGCCGGCGTCGTGATCTGGCTCACCGGAGGGTTCGACTGGCTCGATTCGGTCATCGCGCTCATACTGGCCGCAGTGATCGGTATTGTTGGGGCCCGGCTGGCCGTGCAGGCGGTCGCAGCCCTGCGCGGCGCCGACGTCGACTTCGAGGACGACTGAGACTGGGACTGGGACTGGACCGGATCCCTTCCCGTATAGAATGTCCAGTTTAGAACATCGCCGACGGCGAATTGTGTATGTTTCGGTAAGACCCCAGCCAGACACCTCACGGATTCTGTGCCAGATTCGGCGTGCTCGAACTGAGGTTTGTGCACGCGAGTACTGAAAATGACACCTGGCTGCCTGCGGATCCCCTGCCGCAATCACTAGGCTCCGCGGGTCGACGAGATTGAGGGTGGCTCAGACAACTACGGCTAACGGGGACACGCACCCACGCGCCTGCTCAACGTGGAGATCTCGGCGCCCTGCTCCGCTGACACGCGGTTAGGTTGGTCGGCCACTGACTCTGTCGACATCACGGACAAGCTCGCGATCGTAAGAGGTGCCTGCGCAAGCTTTGCGCGGGGCGGGCTGGCAAGCACGTACTGACGGTAGACGAACTGGGACCTAAACGTTCGCTGCCTCCCCGCGCAAGGTCGACATGGACTCCGTCAACTCTCCAAAGGAAGTCCCGGTCGATATCAGCGTACTTGGCCGTGTCGAGTCAGCGAGTGGCAATTGCCTTCCTCGGTGCGAACAAATTGAAGTCCTGCTCACCGACAACGGCGACCTTGGCGGGCTGCGGCGCAGCAAGCGCAGCGTTCACCGGGTCGGCCGCCGTGGACGGTCGGCTCAATCGCGACCGCGACAAAGGCGTAAGCGGTGTTGGTCATGATCGATTCTTGTGTCGCGAAGCTGAGTTGAGAGCAAGGTCAGGACGAGTTGCTGTGACGAAGCGTGCGCGACGGTGACGGTGCAACTGGCACTCGGCGGACGATTCAGCCTCGGTGGCGTCACCGCACATAGTCGGCGCCGGTGATGTCGATCGTCGCCCCGGTGGTGTGTCGGGCGCGGCCCGAGGCCAGAAATGTGATGACCTCGGCGACATCGGTTGGTGGGGTGACTTCCCGTAGCGGCAGAGCGGCGGCCAACTGTTCGATGTCCGCGCCTGCGGCGATGTCTGTGGCAACCCACCCGGGGGCAATCGCGTAGGCGAGGATCCCGTCCGTGGCGTATCCGCGCGCGATGCCCTTGGTCAAGGCTAGTAGGCCGCCTTTCGCGGCCCCGTAGGCGAGGTGGTCTGCGTCATCGCCGCGGTGGGCGGAACGGCTGGTGACATTGATGACGATCCCGCCACCGCGCTGCCTGAAGTGACCGATTGCCTGGCGGCACAGTTCCGCCGGCGCGGTCAGATTCAGAGCCAAGTTGGCCTCCCATCCCTCCTGCCACCCGGCGTCGTCGTCGACCGGTGATGGGATCCACGCCCCGGCGTTGTTGATCAGCACGTCCACGCGTCCGGTCGCAGCTATCGCCTGCCGCCAGACCACCTCGGCTGCTCCATGTAGCGTGAGATCGCCTTGGACGAGGTGGACACGGTCACCAAGTTCGGCGGCGACCGACCGGGCGGCGTCTACCCCATTGCCGTAGTGCAGGATCACTTCTGCACCACGCTCGTAGAGTAGTCGGGCGGTCGCGGCCCCAATGCCGCGGGAGCCCCCGGTGACTAGCACCGTGCGTTCGGCGAGCGACTGTAACCCACTCATGCGACTGCCTGTGCACCGGTGATCTCGACTACCGAGCCGGTGATGAATGGCGCATCGTCGGAGGCAAGGAACGCCACGAGCGCAGCGACCTCGTCCGGCTTGCCGATGCGTCCGAAGGGGACTTTCGCGTCGAGGTGTGCGACCGAAAGTCCGTTTTTAGCGAGGTTTGCTTCCACCATTGGGGTGTGGATCTCGCCGGGTGCGACGGCGTTGACGCGGATGCCGGAGGATGCGTAGTCGCGGGCGAGGCTCTGGGTGAACGACACCACGGCGGCTTTTGTAACGTTGTAGGCGATGTGGCCAGGGGCCGGGTGTAGCCCCCACTGCGAGGCGGTGTTCACGATCGCGCCACTACCTTGTTCGACCATGGCCGGCAGCACGGCGCGGCTGAGGTGGAACATGGAATCGATATTGACGGCGAAGCTCGCGCGCCAGTCGTCCTCAGTGAGATCCAGCAGTGCACCGCGGCGATTGATGCCGGCGTTGTTGACGAGGATCTCGATGCGCCCGTGCTCCCGGCCGATGAGGGCGACTGCGTCCGCGACCGCACGCGGGGACGTGACGTCGAAGGCAATTGGGAAGGCGTTGCACCCGTCGGCGCGCAGTTGTGCCGCCGCGGCGTCGGCACCGACGCCGTTGACATCGGCGATGATGACGGTGGCGCCGTCGGAGGCCAGGCGCTGGCTGATGGCCGAGCCGATCCCTCCGGCGGCGCCGGTGACGAGCGCGATCTTCCCGTCGAAGCGGCTCGCCGGGCTCACCGGGAGCCTTCCGTGAAGACGGTGCGGTGCCAGTCGCGCCGGGCCTCGCCGGTGAGGTCATACATGACGTGCTTGATCATGGTGTATTCGTCGAAGGAGTATGTGGACATGTCTTTGCCGAAGCCGGATTGTTTGAATCCGCCGTGCGGCATCTCGCTGACGATAGAGATGTGGTCGTTGACCCATACGACCCCGGCGCGCACCTCCTGGGTGGCCTTCAACGCCCGATATACATCGCGTGTCCACACCGAGGCTGCCAGCCCATACACACTGTCATTCGCCAGCCGGATCGCCTCCTCGTCATCGTCGAACGGCAGAGCTGCCAGGACTGGTCCGAAGACTTCGTCGCGGACGATTTCGCTGTCGGCGGCCGCGTCGGCGACCAGGGTGGGCTGGTAGTAGGAGCCGCGTGCGAACTCGGTGCCGTCGGGGGCGGCTCCCCCGGTGATGACGCGGGCGTAGTCGCGGGCGCGCTCGACCACACCGGCGACCTTGTCCCGGTGTGCGTTCGAGATAAGAGGTCCAAGGTCAGTGTCCGGGTCGGCGGTCGGGCCGAGCCGCACTTGTCGGTACAGCTCGGCGACCCCGTCGATGAAGGCCGCGTACAGCGATCGGTGCACAATTGCACGGGTGGCCGCGGTGCAGTCCTGGCCGGCGTTGATGATGCTGCCGGCCACCGCCCCGTGGATGGCCGCCTCCAGGTCGGCATCCTCGAAGACGACGAAGGGGGCCTTGCCGCCGAGTTCCAGATGGACTCGCTTGGCTGTGGTGGCCGCCGCTTCCAGGACGGTGCGTCCGACCCGGGTGGAACCGGTGAAGGAGAGCATGTCGACGTCCGGGTGACGTAGCAACGGCGGCCCGACCAAGGCCCCGTTGCCGGTGAGGACGTTGATGACGCCGGCGGGCATGCCGGCTTCGGTGGCGGCCTCGGCGAACAGCACGCTGGTCAGCGGGGTGAGCTCGGCCGGCTTCAACACGATCGTGTTGCCTGCGGCCACGGCGGGCAGGATCTTCCAGGCCGCCATCTGCAGCGGGTAGTTCCAGGGAGAGATCGAACCGACCACGCCGACGGCCTCACGCCGGATGGAAGAAGTGTGAGTGGGAGAGTACTCACCGGTGGCCTTGCCGTCTAGGTTGCGGGCGGCACCGGCAAAGAATGAGGTGTTGTCGATCGTGCCAGGGACGTCGAACTCGCGAGCCAGCCGGATGGGCTTACCGGCCTGCCGGCTCTCAAGCTGCGCAAACTCCTCGGAGCGCCCCTCCAGCACGGCGGCGAACTTCCCGAGGATGCCCGACCGCTCGGCTGGGGTGGCACCCGACCAGGTGGGAAACGCGGCGCGGGCGGCCGCCACGGCTGCCTCGACATCGGAGGCGTCTGCAAGATCGACGGTTTCCACGAGCTGACCGTTGGAAGGATCGCACACCTGTGCGGTCTTCCCGGAGCGGGAGATGGTGCGCTCCCCGTTGATGTACTGCGATCCGGTCATGTGCGGGTCTCCTGTGCGGTCGTGTCGGCAGGGTTGCGTGGTGCCCAGATGTCTCCGACGGTGTAGCCCTCTGGGTAGGGGTCCGTGGAATCCAGCACCCAGGTGGAGTGTCCGGTCACCCATGCGCTTCCAGCGATCGTTGGGTGGACGGCGGGGATGCCGCCGACCTCGGTGGTTCCGGTGAGCCGACCGATGAAGGTGGAGCCGATGATGCTGTGGTGCACGAAGTCCTCACCGATTTCCAGTTGTCCTCGAGCGTGGAGGGCCGCCATGCGGGCGCTTGTGCCGGTGCCGCACGGAGACCGATCCAGCGCCCCGGTCCAGGTCTCGGAGCGGTCCGGGTCGAGGTCCCCGTTGGTGAGCACCACCGTGTTGTGCGAGTCTTGGCCGGGCGTCCGGTCGCCGTCGTGGAGCATGACGAGGTTAACTCGGTCCAGTTCCGGGTTCAGCGGGTGTGTCAGATTCAGTTGCTGTTGCGCGGCGAGCTTGATCAGCGCGCCCGCACGCACCAGCTGACGCCCGTTGTTCGGGTCCAGTTCCAGACCCAGCTCGGCGGCACGCACCTGGGCGAAGAACTGCCCGCCGAAGAGGATGTCGGCGCGCACGGTCCCGTACTCAGGCACGTTCAGCGGCATGTCCAGGCCGACGACGAACGACGGCACATTGAGAACGGTTACCGAGGTGACCTTGCCGTTCTTGACGTGCGCGAATGCTTTGACTGTACCGACAGCGGTGTCGATCGTGACCTCTGTGACCGTCCCGGTGATCGGCACGATGCCTGCCTCAAGCGCAGCGGTGACCGCACACATCGTGTTGGATCCGGACATCGGCGTGAATCCGCCCTGTTCCAGGACTACGATCCCGAAGTCCGAGCCCGTATTCACCGGTGGCAGCAAGAAGACGGCGCACAAGCCGGGGTAGCCGCGCGGCTCGTGCAAGATGGCTCGTCTCAGCCCGTCGAGGTGATTCTGGCAGTATGCGAAGCGCTCCCGCATCGAGTCGCCGCGCACCAGCCCGGCAGCGTTGGTGATCACCCGGCCGGGCTCGCCCTCGGCGTGGACCTCAATCGCCTCCAGCTGAAACGTCGGCGTGGTCATGCGCGGGCTGGCGCCGGAACGGCGCCGGCCCGCTCGAGGATGCCGGTCAGCCGTGCACGTTCGCTCGCGCTCAGAGGTTGGACGGGCAGTCGAGCGGGCCCGGCGGGGTGTCCGACGATCTCCAAGGCTGCCTTAATGCCGGCGACGTAGCTGCCGGACTCCAGGAAATCGCTCAGTTCCCATAGCGGTTTCCACAATTCACGTGCGCGGGCTAGGTCCTTCTGCCCGGCCAGCACGTTCCACAGGTCCACGGCCAGTTCGGGCACGACTCCGGCCGCCCCCCATACGGATGCTTCGGCGCCGCTTGCGATGCCGAAGAAGGTCAGCGTGTCCCAGCCGTTGAACGCCTTGATCTGGCCGGAGCGCACCGCGAGCAGTTCGGCCAGTGCAACGGCGTCACCGGAGGTGTCCTTCAGGTAGTCCACGCCGTCGATTTCGCCGAGTTCGGCCAGCTGCGTGCTAGTGAGTTTCAGGCCCGTATTGGCCGGGATGTTGTAGTAAACAATCGGCAGGGTGATTGCGGCGGCGACATCATGCAGGAACGCCTTCAGTGATTCGAATGAAAGCGGATCGTAGAACGGGGGCACGAGCATGACGGCGTCGGCTCCGACCGTTTCGGCATGCATGGCCAGATCGATGGCTCCGGCCGTGGTCAGGCTGCCGATGCCCGGGGCCACCGGCACCCGTCCCGCGGCGGCCTGGACGTAAAGCTCGATGACTCGCCGGTACTCCTGTGGGCTCAAAGCGGCGAACTCGCCGGTGGATCCGGTCGGCACGAGGCCGTGGATGCCCGCGGCGATCAACCGGTCGACTTGGTCGCGCAGCGTCTCCTCGTCCACGGCCGCGCCGTCCGGAGTGAATGGGGTGGCGACGGCTGCGAGGATGCCGTGCAGCTCGACGGTCTTGTGGGATTTCATGTGGGTTTCCTTTCCAGTGAATATCAGCGACCGCCGCGGAAGCGGGCCGGAGTAAACGGGGTGAGCCTTGGTGAGAGCCTGTCGTGCAACACGAGTTCGGTCAGCGCCAGGGCGGTTCCGGGAGCCAGAGTGACCCCGAGCATGCCATGGCCGGTGGAGACGTACGCGTTCTTCAGTTCGCCAAGACGTCCGATGATCGGCAATCCGTCGGGGGTCATCGGCCGCATGCCGGCCCTGGGAGTGATCCCGCCGGCCGGCGGCTCCCAGTTGCGGAAATACGTGCGCGGGGCGCGCAGGATGGCATCGACGCGGACCTGGTTGATCTTTTCGTCCAAGCCACCGAACTCCATCGTGCCGGCGATACGCAGCGCACTATCGAAAGGGGTGACGGCGACTTTCGCGTCGGAGAGGTTGGTGGCACCGCGCAGGCCCAGCGGTGGAACCTCCACGCTATATCCCTTCCCAGGACGGACCGGCAGCGGGTGGCCAAACAACTTGGACACGCGCCCGGTCCAGGCTCCCGCAGCAAGGATGACGCGGTCAGCCTCGAAGGTGCGGCCGCCAGCACGAACGCTGTGGACCGCACCGGCGCGAATGTCGACGTGGTCGACCGCTGCGTTTTCCACGATCTGCACGCCTGAGACTTCCAGCTTGGCGTGCAGTGAGCGTGCGAGCTCACCGGGGACAAGGTGGCGCTCTTTCGGGAAGAATAAGCCGCCTTGGACAGAGTCGGACAACAGCGGCTCGTGCTCCCGCACGGCGTCACCGATGAGGGTGGTCGGCTCCAAGCCGTACTGCTTCACCAGATCCAGATGGGCCAAGTGGTGGTCGAGGTTTTCGCGGTCGCTGAAGGCCATTAGCAGTCCCTCGCTGTGCATCTCGAACTGGATACCGTCGGAACGATACTGGTCAAACACCTCGACAGTGTCTTCGGCCAGTGCGAGGTGGGCGGCGAAACCGGCCCGTTGCGCGGGACCGTTGGATGCCCGCCACATGCCCAGCATGAATCCGAGAAAGGAGGGCGCCAGGGATGGGCGGATGTACAGGGGGCTGTCGCGGTGCAGCATCCATTTGAGGGATTGGTAGACCACCCCAGGGCCGGGGACGGGGGCTGCCTCAGCCGGCACGACCCAGCCGGCATTGACGTTAGAGGCACCGAGTCCAGTCTGCCTGCTGTCGACCACGGTGACGCTGGCCCCCGCACAGGATAGCTGGTATGCAGTGGTCAATCCGATGATTCCACCGCCGATGACGAGCGTGTGCACGGCCTCTTCTCCTCCTCACTCTGGTTGTGCTTGTTGGGTGGTGCCGACGTTGCGAGGCGCGGGTGATAGTCCCGCGCCACACGGCTTAGAAGCGAACCGAGTCGACGAACTTCTGCAGGTTGGGGTCGTCACAGTGGTTGAACGCGTCGTCCGGGGTTGCATTGACAGTGATCTCTCCGTCGTGGAAGAACACCACCCTGTCTGCGGCCTTCGATGCGAAGGCCATATCGTGCGTGACCAGCGCTACTGCGATGCCTTCCTCCTGCTTGAGGCGCCGCAAGACTTCCAGGACCTCAGCCGCGACCGGCGGGTCCAACGCGCTGGTGATTTCATCGCACAGCAAAAGCTTTGGGCCCATCATCAGGGCTCGCGCGATCGCTACACGCTGCCGCTCACCGCCTGAGAGCTGCGCTGGTCGGCTGCGTAGATGAGAACCCATCCCGACTTCGGCCAGTGCAACCTCGGCTCGCTCTCTCGCCTCCGCGGCGGACATTTTCAGGCGCTTGCGCGGGGCCAATGTGAGATTGGCCAGGACATCCATGTGAGGCCACAGAGTGTAGCTCTGGAAAACCATCCCAACATTGGCTTCGACATCAGACCAGTCTTGCGTGCGCTTCTGCTCATCGAAGACGACTTTCCCGTCGAAGACGATGCGCCCGGCGTCCGGGTCGGTCAGCCCGGCCAGTGTGCGTAGCAGCGTGCTCTTGCCGGAACCGGATTTGCCGATGATCACGGTGATGTCGCCGGCCAGCATATCGAAGTCGATGTTCTTCAAGATCGGCCGGTCGCCGAAGCTCTTCTGCAGCCCGCGGGCGGAAACGAGCACCTCGCCAATACCCGCGGTGACCGCGGAGACAGGGCTGGTGGCCGGTCCCCAACGGGTGCTGATCGCTGGGTTATCGGTGTGAGTCATACTGCACCGCCCACTGGTGTCTGTGGTGTGAGTCGCCGGAGACGACGGCGCGGCACGGTCGCCGCTTGGCCGGCGGTCATCATGTTTCGTTCGATGCGGCTTGTGATCATCGAGACCGGGAACGCGACGACGAAGTAGATCACCGCCGCGAAGGTCAGCACCTCCAATGAGCGGTAAGTCTGAGTTGCAATGGTGTTGGAGACGAACATCAGATCGGCCACCGCGATCGTGGAGACCAGTGCGGTGTCTTTGAACAAGGAGATGTTCAGGGACAAAATCACCGGCAACTGCTGGCGCAGAGCCTGCGGCAAGATTATGTAGATCGTGCGCTGCAGCCTGGTCAGCCGCAACATCTGTGCGGCCTCGATCTGTTCTATGGGCACGGCCTGGAAGCCGCTGCGGTAGGCCTCTGCCATGAATGCCGTTAGGTTCGCAGTCAAGGCGATGACCGCGGACGCGAATCCGGGTATCGTCACCCCAGTCAGAGTCGGAAGCGCGTAGTAGATCCAGAACAGCTGGACCAGCAGTGGCGTGCACCGGAAGACCTCGATATACGCTTGGGCCACCCACCGCAGCACCTCGATCTTGGACATTCGGGCGAAGGCGACGGGCACTGCGAGCACCATGCTGAGCGCGATCACAATGACAGCTAGCTCGACCGTGGTCAACAGTCCTTGCGCGAGCCGAGGAATGTTATCGGTGATGACATTCCAGTCGAAGTCATATGAGTGCAACATTATTCAATCCCGCTCGTAATTACCTCTTCTGCCAATCACCGAGACTATTGATCTCTCGGTAGCCGACCTTTTTGTACGCCGCGGTCATGTCCCCGTAGTCTTGCGCATCCAGGATTGCGATATTCACGAGCTGCAAGGAGCGAGGGTCGATGCTCTCGGGGAGGCCGAAGCCAGAGCCCGACTGGTAGAAGACAGGATCCGGCACGACGATCTTCAGTGAGCTGTCCTGCTGCACAATGCCCTCGGCAGTTGGCAGGTCGACGGCGACGGCGATCGCGCGATCGACCTTCAGCGCAGCGGTAGCACCTGCGTAATCCGCTACTTCAAGCATCTTGCCACCCGCGGCCGCGGCCGCAAGGTCCGGCGTCGCGCCTTGAGCCGAAGCGATGGGCTGCCCGGCATCGAAGACCTGCGGGCTGGTCGTATAGGGCGAATCAGCCTTGACCACGAACACTGCTTGATATGTCAGGACCGGGTTGCTGAACTGGATCGACGTGGCTCGCTCCAGGGTGTTGTCGAGATAGGCCGCAGCGTCGTAGCGGCCGGCTTGCAGTCCCGCGACGATGTTGCCCCAAGTAGTGGCTACTGGCACGAACTTCACATGAAGCTGCTTGGCGAGATTTTGCATCGGTATCACCAACGGCCCCCCGAGCGTGCCGTCGGGCTGAGTGGCCGTCATTGGTGCGGCCACCGCGATGCCGACACGCAACTGGCCGCTTTTCTTAATCGCGTTGATCCATGAGCCCGAAGCCGCGCCACCGGATGCGGATGCGGTTCCTCCTCCCCCACCAGCCATCTTGGAGCCGAAGAAGCCCCCGCCGAGCGCGAGGATGATGATACCGATGATGCTGAGGATGAGTTTGCTTGACCTGGACACAGTGTCCCTCCTTGTATGTGGGGCGCGCCGGGGCGCCATGGGTGAGGCTAGCGGCTAGATGCGGGCGCCGGGGGTATGCCAGCGCTCCTGTTCCGCTCAGATGTCGCAACCGATCGGATCGCAATGCGTCGACGCAAGGCGGTTGCCCCTCGGCCCGTGCCAGGGGTCTGGGAGACAGCTGAGCGCGCTCGTTGCATTTTGTGACCTTTCGACTTCACTGTCTGAATGTCAAACAATCTTACGACCTCTTCAAGCTAGCCCTGTGTTCTCCCGCACGCAAGTATTAAAACGGTCAAGCTCACAAAAATCTCCCTAACGACCGCAGAACCACCCTGCCGCGCCGAATACGAAAAACCCCCGGATCGCAGTGATCCAGGGGTTTTCCCCAGCGAGGGAACCGACAACGTAACAGTTGCGTCACAGCTATTCCACGACGAGCACACGACCGGTTTGGATGCCTTCGACTGACTTGACGAACGCCTGTCCGACCCGCTGCGAAGTCACGGGGATGAACCCGGGAAAAGCTGTGTGGTACGCATTGGCCTCCTCCAGGACGGTGGGGCTGACGGCATTGATGCGTATGCTCCGGGGCAGTTCCGCGGCCGCGGCCAGGACGAAAGCCTCGATGGCCCCATTGGCCAGCGACGCGGCCGCCCCAGTGGCGATCGGCTCGCGGGCGAGGATGCCGGAGGTGACCGTGAACGAGCCACCGTCGCGCAGGTACGGGGTGCCGATGCGGACTAAATCAACCTGACTGAGAACTTTACCAATGAAGCCTGCCAGATAGTCGGCTCGATCCAGCTCGGCTAAGGGTTTGAAGGGCACGTCTCCGACGGTGCTTACCACCAGATCGAGCTCGCCGACGGCGTCGAAGAGTCGGTGGACAGAGTCCGGATCGGTCAGGTCAACACTGGGAGTCGTATGACGTGTGACGCCGATCAGCTCATGGCGAACGGCCAGAGCGTCGGCGGCTGCGCGCCCGACATAACCGCTGGCGCCGATGAGCAGGATCTTCACTTGGCCCCCTGCTCCGTGTGCTGGTCGGCCGATAGTTGGGCGATGAGCTCTTCGGCGCTGCCGACCGTGTGGGTGATCAGCGCCGCGTGGATGATGTCGCGGTCGCGGGTCATTATCGCCTCCATAAGCGTCGCGTGAAGAAGCCGAGCGCGTTCCGGGTCTGACCGGGTCGCCTGGTCTTCGGCGAGGGCGAGCGTCAGATGCGCCTCCGTGACGGGCCACAGCTTCAAGAGAAGGAAGTTGCCGGAAGCCGCCCAAATCGCACGATGAAAAGCAACGTGAGCATTGTGCTGAACAACCGGGTCAGGGTCCATCGACGCCCTCTGGAAACGCTCCCACCCACGCTGCACTTCCTGGAGCCGCTCGCCGGTGACGTCAGCGAGGATCGCATCGATGGCGAGCATATCCAGGGCGACCCGCGTCACAGCGATATCGCGCATCTCCTGCATGCTCACCTCTGCCACGTGCAAGCCACGATATGGCTCCTGGATAATGAGGCCCGCGCGGGTCAGCTGGTTCAACGCCTCGCGCACCGTGGGCCGACTGACACCGAGAGATGCGGCCAGCTGCAGTTCTGTGAGCTTCTCTCCAGGCCTAAGATCGCCGCTGATGATCGCGCGCCTGATGGCCGCCCCCGCGGCCTCCTTGCGCGAGAGGGTCACTACGGCGGCGGGACCTCGCGGTTCTTCAGGCTGGCCCTGCCTAGGCGTTGCGTTCATTTTCATAGGTTCCCTTACCCCACATCAACCACAGAGCCTACCAGTCGTTGTAAGACAATCAGTCACGACTTGGGCTGCTGTGTCTGCAATCGGATGGTGAATCGAATTGCAGTGAATGTGCACGTTCCCAGCAGATCGTGGCTACACGGTCAAAGTGCGGACATCCAACGCGCGGGGCATTCGACAGCACCAAATCGAGCGGATGCTGCGCGTCGCCCGCTCGACAGATCTCCTGACCTCGACGGATGCGGTCGCTCCGAGCGCGATAAACACGCTTAATCGTCAAGGGTCATCTTTCGCGACCGAGCCATGACTTCGAGCAGGCGCCACAACCGCCACGTGCCGCGGCTGATCAGTGCCGCGCGGACCGCATGTTCGGCTCCGCGGCGGCAGCCTGAGCGTGGTAGCAAAAGGGATCGATCACAGTCGGGTAAGCGAGGTCGGTCCAAATACACGTGCAGATCATAAGTTGAGCATCCTTCGGGTACCCAAAACCATAACCCAGTTCCTGCACCAGCGCACTTGTAAATGTGCTGAGTGATAGGTCACACGCAGCGTGCGGCCGCGCCGAACATTCAAGCCACGGTCACACACAACCGACAGGCACGCATGCCGCTGGCGGATTGCCGCGAGTCATGTGTTTCGTAGGGCCCGATTGACCATGAATTCCACGGCCTCGTTCATATTGATTGGTTTCAGCTTCGTGCCGGGATGTTGTGAGGGCCATACTCGCAGCACTTCGTCTACGAAGCCCTGGCCGACATCCGCGACTCCGGCGAAGTCCACGTCAATCTCGTCGAATGTGTCCATATTCTCCATCAGACGTCGTGCCTCTGATCGGGAGACGAAACTTATCCCTGCGCCGAAAAGTTTGACTGCGGGACGGCTCTTTGCGAACACTTGGTCGCCGTCGGTGAATTGTTCGAACACGGCGCGAAGTGTTCGCGCCGGAGGCTGGGGAATACTCGCTTCGACGTGGGTTCCGGTTGTGACCTTTGAGAGTCCGAGGGCAACATCACCGCGCGCGTTGTCGAACGTGAGGCGCAGCCCGTTCGCGGAAAGACGTAGAGCGCCGACAGCCTTCGACGTGAAGAAGATTCCCTCTCCCGTGTGGTGTTCACGGAAGGTAGTGCGTTTGCCTTTCGTCAGCTCGCCGGCGGCGTCCAAGTCGCGTTCGAGTCCGAGGCCGGACCGAAGGCGTGCGAAAACACCCTGCCCGTCGTCAGCGACCTCGAATGCGAGTTCGTCTGTGCCTGCCCAGACTTTGACATTGGCGAATTTACCGCCACTGTGGTCGACGGCGTTGTTGAGCATCTCTGTGAACCCGTAAGCCGCAATGTGACCGCCGTCGGTGCGCTGGTCAATCTGAAGATCACGCGCAATTTCTGACCACACCTGGTCTTCGCGCAATCCGTCAAGGCGGAAGTTGCCCTGCCAGTCCGGAGCTGATGCCGGAACGATTGAGGCATCTGGAATCTTGCCAGCAAGTGCGCCGCGGACCGCCTCCAGGTCGAAGATACGGTGACCGCCGGCAGTCCGACTTGACGGAATCTCACCGCTATCCGCCAAACGCCGGAGCGATTTGATAGGAATACCGAGGGACTCGCTCAGCTCTCCGATCCGAATCTCGCCCATTGAATCTCCCTCACCGGGTAGATTCGTTCGCACAATCTGCCCATATGGGTAGATTATGGCAGAAACCTGCTCCGAATCCCTCACCTTGGGTAGATTCCCGCAGCCTCTTCGTTCGGAAATCTCCCAATTGAGGAAGGTTTTGAGAAAAACCTGCGCCCCTGGACGATTGCCAATTATAAAACCTTCCCGGTCGGGGAGATTTCTCCGGCGCACAGAATGCGAGAAACCCCTCACCCCACAACCGGATACGCCTGCAACTCGTAGATCGAATACCCGTACACGGTTGATCGACCCAACCCCTGCATCCGCAGGTACTGAACGTTCGACTCGTCGATCCACACCGTCTCCGTGCCGCCCTGGCTGTCGGTGATGTGCGCCGCCGTCGTCCAGGTTGCGCCGTCCGCCGACGTCTCGATGTTGTACTGCGTCGCGTGCGCCGTCTCCCAGCTCAGAACGATTTTGCCCAAGTGCTGCGCCGACGCGAATTTCACCTGCAGCCACTGGTCGTCCGAGTGATCTGATGACCATCGCGTCGACGGGTCACCGTCGATCGCGTGATCAGGAGTGAACTGCGCCAGGCCGTCCTCCGTGCTCGAAGCCGTCGCCACACCGCCGTTGGACGCCAGCGCCACATTTGTCTCACTCACCTTCGGCCGCACGTTCAGGGTCACAGACACCGTGATCGGGTCCCCGCTCGACGGCGTGAAGGTCAGCGGCACCGCATACGTTCCCGTCGCAGTCCCACCAAGCGTTAAGTCCACCGCCGTCTGACCACCTCGCAGAACGGATGCCGTCGCCACCGCCGGTGCAGCGCTCACGCTGCTCGGCGGTGCGGCCGAGAGCGTGCCGTTCTCCGTATACGCGCGCGTGGCCGAAAGAGTCGCCGTCACCGTCGTGGTTGCACCCAGCTGCACGTCGACGGCATCCGGGGTCACCGTCAGATCAGCGACCGGAACATCGCCGTACCAGGGCACTACCTCGGCGATTGACGGTGTGGCCGAGCCGGCCGTCCAGAGCAGGCGGATCGCGTCTGCCGTGGCGCCGTGTGCGTCAAGCTCGGTGTACGCGGTGTCGGTGAGGGTGCCGATCGTCGTCCAGTCGCCGCCACCGGAGCTGAGCTGCACCTCACCGCT
This sequence comes from Microbacteriaceae bacterium, assembly GCA_036510655.1. GTDB lineage: Bacteria > Actinomycetota > Actinomycetes > Actinomycetales > Microbacteriaceae > Rathayibacter_A. The sequence goes on from DATCDQ010000108.1 coordinate 37,594, forward strand.
GCCGGTGCTGCCACCAGGGCCTTTTCAAAGTCGTCGATACCGACCATTTCGGTGGTCGAGTAGCGAGGAGCGGGCGTATCGAGCGGTGCAGGCGCGGGGCGCCGCCGTGGTGTCGCGGAAATGTCTTGTGGCTGGTTTGGGTGGCGCGGATGATGGGTGGTGCCGTGGTCGACGCCGTTAGGTCTTAGTGCCAGCAGCCTGGTATCGAGCGTGG
>DATCDQ010000109.1:0-18635 GCA_036510655.1 Microbacteriaceae bacterium
GCATCCGCTTCTCGGTTGCTGTTCGCGATGGGCCGCGACGGCGTGCTGCCGCGCAAGGTCTTCGGTGAGATCAGCAAGCGGTTCCGCTCGCCCGTCTTCAGCCTGGTCATCATCGGTGTGATCGGCATGATCGCGCTGTTCTTGAACGTGGCGACCTCCACCTCGTTCATCAACTTCGGTGCTTTCACGGCCTTCACGATGGTGAATATCTCCGTCGTTTTCTACTACGTGCGACAGCGAAAACAGGGCAAGCGCCTCAATCGGGTGGTCTATCTGGTGATTCCGATCATCGGAGCCATGATCACGCTGTACCTTCTGATGCAGCTGGACATCAACGCCATCGTGCTCGGCCTCAGCTGGCTCGGAGTCGGCATCATCGTGCTCGCGTTCCTGACCAAAGGCTTCCGCCGGCTGCCACCCGAGATCGACTACGCCGAGGCCGACGACGCCGAGTTGGAAGCCGCCGCCGTCAGCTAATCTGACGCCAGGGGGTCAATGCACGCCGGTCAACGTACGAATGAAGGAGACGCGATGAGGCTCAGCCTGGTGCAGATCGACGCGGGCGTCGACAAGGCGCGCAATCTGGACCTCGTTCGCACCGGGGTGGCGGCCGCGCGCAACGCGGGCGCACGCTTGGTCGCCTTCCCGGAGTTCTCGATGTATGAGAAGAAGGTCGTCGACGGCACCTTCGCGGCGGCCGCGGAGGCACTTGACGGCCCCTTCGTCACCGGGTTGTCTGCGATCGCAGCCGAGCACGGTGTGACCCTTGTTGTCGGCATCGTCGAGAGCAATCCAGACGATCCGCGCCCGTTCAACACTCTGCTCGTGGTCGACAAAACGGGTCGGGTGCAGGCGAGATACCGCAAGATCCACCTGTTCGACTCGTATGGCTTTCACGAGTCGGCATGCATCGCGCCGGCACCGAGTCTGGAGCCGGTTGTGTTCGACGTCGTCGGCATCACCGTCGGCCTGATGACCTGCTACGACCTGCGCTTCCCGGAACTCGGCCGCGAGTTGGCGGATGCCGGCGCCGAACTCGTACTCGTGTGCTCATCGTGGGTGCCGGGGGAGGGCAAGGCCGACCAGTGGCGTGTGCTCGCGCAAGCACGGGCCATCGAGAATTCGTACTTCGTCGGCGCGGTGTCACAAACCCCGCCGGTGTCCATCGGCCGCAGTGTGCTCGTCGATCCGCTGGGCGCCGTCGTCGGCGAGCTCGACGAATCGCCCGCGCTGGGTACCTTCGACCTCGACCCGGCGGATGTCCGAGCCGCCCGCGCAAAGAACCCCGCGCTCACGCACCGGCGCTACTCAATCAGCCGCGAGGCATCCGCTCTCTGAGGTGGCATCGAATGCTACTTCTCCCACCAGCACCGAGATGAACACGCCGAACTCGCGCATTACGCTCGCCAGCCCTTCCATGTGAGGCCCTCGACGGCGAACTTGGCGGCACTGTACGCGTCGCTGAACGGCAGGGCGACGATGTCGTTCAAACTCGTTACGGTGATGACCCGACCGGCTCGCGCCTCCCGCATGCCCGGCCGCGGCCAATGCCCGAGTTGGCGCCAATCCGATACCGCTGCTCGCACCGGTGATGACTGCTGTCGAGGGCATGATTCTCCGCTCTTTCGTTTCGCGCAATATCTCAACTCGATAGGCGGATTCTGCAACCCGATCCGGCGGGGAGTGCCTCTAGCTTATGCACTGAGAACAGCACCCCTCCGTGGCTCAGAACGCTGAAATACCCCGTCGATGCGGAATACCTGCAATGCCCAGCAGGTTGTGCGCTATATGCCCGATTGGAACCAGCAGATCGTCGAAGAATTCCACGCCAACGATGGCAAGGTTGGCGGCCTCTTCGCCGGCGCTCCGCTGACTCTTGTGCATCACATCGGGCGCAAGAGCGGCGAGGCGTACGTGACGCCGATGATGTACCTTGTCGACGCGCAGCCGGACACCATTTACGTGTTCGCCACGAAGGGCGGTGCTCCGACCAACCCGTACTGGTACAAGAATCTGATCGCCGCCGGCCGCGCAGAGGTCGAGGTCGGCACTGAGACCTACCCGGTCACGGTGCACGATGTCACGGGGGACGAGCGCGATCGCATCTACGCGGAGCAGGCGCGTCGCAACCCCGGTTTCGCCGACTACGAAAAGAAGACGGCCGGCATCCGCACGATCCCGGTTCTGGCGCTCACCCGCGCCTGATCGTCAACGCCGCGAAGCGTCGTCAGGACATTCAGCGCAAACAGCCCAGCCGGGCTGGGCTGCACGCCGTTACGCTGGTGGTATCGCAAACTCTGGAGGAACGATGCGTCTGTCCACGAGAAACCAGCTCACCGGAACCGTCGCGGCCATCGAAGTCGGCGCCGTGATGCGATGATCGATTACTCCAAACTTCTTCCAGACGACCTACCGGTTCCGGTGGACGACGGAGCCGCTGATCATCTGGTCGGTCGTGCCGTACCGGCACTGATCCTGACCGCAACAGACGGCGGTCGGGTCGATCTCGCCGACCTCGGACCCGGTCGAACAATCATCTATGCGTACCCGTTGACCGGTGTTCCCGGGACGGACCTTCCGGATGGGTGGGATGCCATTCCCGGCGCTCGTGGCTGTTCAACGGAAGCTGCCGATTTTCGAGACAACTTCTCGCCGCTGCGCGATGCCGGGGTCGTTCACGTCTATGGGCTCTCGAACCAGGGCCCTGATTATCAGCGGGAAGTCGTCGAGCGCCTGCAGCTGCCGTTCACGATGCTGTCGGACCCGAACTTCGCTCTGGCGGACGCCCTGAAACTTCCCACCTTCGCAGCACCCGGACATGATCGGCTCTACACGCGGCTCACCCTTGTGGTTCACGACGACGTGATCGAGCACGTGTTCTACCCGATTTTCCCGCCCAACACCCACGCCCAGCAGGTATTGGATTGGCTGCGGGCAAACCTCTGAAGCGTATCGCCAGGTCGTGGTGCCGTGCTGTCAGCTTGACTGCTGTCGGCGTGACTCAGACGCAGCCAGCAACGAAGCCCACAACTCGGCGCGCACCGGAAACGACGCGAGGTCGCGCCCGAGCAGCCGCTCGGCGGACGCGATGCGAGCGCGCAGCGTGTGGCGATGTACACCAAGTTCACGCGCGGCCGCTTCGTACGCGCCGTTGTGGGCGAGCCAGGTCCGCAGTGTGTCGACAAGTTCCGTGTCATGAGTCTGATCGTGGATGCGCAGCGGTGCGAGCACCTGGCGACCCACCTCCTGCGCCTGAGCACCGCTCAGCAACGCGAGCGCGCCGCGCGCCGCAACGTCGGCGAAGTCGGCCACGTGCTCGCCGACACGGGCGTGCTCGAGGGCTTGTCTGGCCTGGGTCAGCGCGCGTCCGAACTCCGCCCACTGCTGTGGCTCCGAGACGCCGACCTGTAGGCCGAGGTCGTCGGCAAGCTCTGCAACGAGCCCGCGCCGGTCTGCACTGACACACAGGACCAGCTGTCGATCGTCCGTGGCGAAGAAGAGCCGCGCGCGGGCATCCGCTGCGTGTAATTCGAGTCGCTCTGCGACGGCGTCCAGTCGCTCGGCGGGAACATCGGCGACGGCCGTAATCATGGGTTCGGCGGGCAGCGGGCCCCACATCTCCTGGGAGATGCTCTCGACGAGCGCCACCTCGCCGTTCATCAGAAGGCGAAGGAGTCCGGCGCGCAGGTGGCTGCGGGCTTGGTCGAGAGTGTGATTCTGTTCCAGAGCGAGCCCGGCGAGAGCGACGACGCTCGTGGCCACCTGCTGACCGGCCTCATCGAGCCGCTCCGACCCGCCAAACACCAGGATGCCGCGCAGCCGACCGCGCGCTCCGAGCGTCTGCAAGGTCAATGTCTCCGTGCCGACCGAAACTATGGCGCTTGCCCGTTGGCCGCGGCGCAGCAATCGAACGGCTTCGGTGCGCACCGACGCGATGGCCTCTACGCCCGTATCCACGCCGAGCGGGAAGATGCGGTCGAGCGTTCCGGCCGCGTCGAACAGGGCAACCCAGTGGTCAAGCTGCCGGGAGAGCTCGGCGAGGGTGGCGGAGAGGCCGTCCGGCCGGGTCGCGGCGACCGAGATCGCTCGCTGGGCGCGCAAAGCCCATGTGCTGCGTGCGTAGGCGTCTTCCGCCGCGATGTCAGCAGCCAAGCGTGCCACGGCGATGAACGGCGTGCGGTACGGAACCTCGAACAGCGGCAGACCTTGGTGCCGGCATGCGGTGATGAGGGGTTCCGGTGTTCCGGCACGCACCACATCACTGCCGAAACCGAGGCCGACGATGCCGTGCGCGATCAGGCGCGCGACGTAGTCGTTCGCTGCCCGCCGCGCTGGGGTCACGTGGTCGTCGGCAGGGAACTGTGTTCCCGTCGTGAGCAATACCTGCCCGGGCACCAGAAACGGGGTGGGATCGGGCAGGTCGGAGCTGTGAACCCAGGAGACCGGCAGCCCGAGGATGCCGGCCGGCAACTGCGCTTCCGGCGTCAGCAGGCGTAGGCCAAGCGCGGCATCCCCGAGCAATCGGCGCACCGTGGCGGGCATGCGGTTCCTCCTTGACTACCAGCTAGACGTGACGGCCATAATACTGGCACAAACTGTACAAGTTGTATAAAGCTTGGGTGACCCGCGCCTGCCTATCATTGCGCATCGGCACCGGCGCGGACTCAGCGCTCAGCGCGGTGCGTTCCGCCCTCTCACCGTTGGAGTAGCCATGACGCTTGTTGCAGAAACTTCTGAACGCCTTATGGGTGGCCCGGGCCTCCCGCAGCGCCGCAAACTCGTCACGGCCATCCCCGGACCCAAGTCCACTGCATGGCTTGCCCGCAAGGCGCAGGCCGTCGCATTCGGTGTCGGCCACACGATCCCCGTGTTCGCCGCAGCCGCCGGTGGAGGAGTGCTCGTCGACATCGACGGCAACTCGTTCATCGACCTCGGCTCCGGCATCGCAGTGACCGGCGTGGGCAACAGCGCACCGCGCGTGGTCGAGGCCGTGCAAGCCCAGGTCGAACAGTTCACCCACACCTGCTTCACCATCACGCCCTACGACTCCTACGTGCAGGTCGCGGAGGCGCTCAATCGGCTCACCCCCGGCGACCACGTCAAGCGCAGCGCCCTGTTCAACTCCGGTGCGGAGGCCGTCGAGAACGCGGTGAAGATCGCCCGCCACTACACCGGCCGTCAAGCGGTCGTCGCATTCGACCACGCCTATCATGGGCGCACGAACCTCACCATGGCGCTCACCGCGAAGAACCAGCCGTACAAGAACGGCTTCGGGCCATTCGCCCCGGAGATCTATCGAGCGCCGATGTCCTACCCGTTGCGCGACGGAGGCCTCGACGGCGTCACCGCCGCTCGCAACGCCATCACGATCATCGAGAAGCAGGTTGGCGCCAGCAACCTCGCCGCACTGATCATCGAACCGATTCAAGGCGAGGGCGGCTTTGTCGTGCCGGCCGACGGATTCCTGCCGACCCTGCTCGACTGGGCTCACGCCAACGGCGTCGTCTTCATCGCAGACGAGGTGCAGACCGGATTCGGTCGCACCGGCGACATGTTCGCCTGCAACAACGAGGGCATCGTGCCGGACATCGTGGTGACAGCGAAGGGAATCGCGGGCGGTCTGCCGTTGTCGGCGGTCACCGGTCGCGCAGAGATCATGGATGCCCCCCAGTCCGGCGGCCTCGGCGGAACGTACGCCGGCAGCCCACTTGCCTGTGCGGCAGCGCTCGCCGCCATTGCCTCCTATGAAGAGGACGACCTGCTCGCCCGCGCGCGCCGCATCGGCGAAATCATCGCCGAGCATTTCGGCGCAGTGAAGCAAACGGATGCCCGCATCGGCGACCTGCGCGGCCGCGGCGCCATGATGGCGATCGAACTCGTCGACCCCGCAACGGGCGAACCGGATGCCGCGCTCACCTCGCGCGTCGCAACCGCGGCCTACCAGGCCGGCGTCATCGTGCTCACCTGCGGAACGTACGGCAACGTCATCCGCTTCCTGCCGCCGTTCACCATCTCGGACGAGCTGCTCAGTGAGGGCCTGCAGGTCGTCACGGACGCACTGGCCGCCGCATGACGCTGACCGACGTGGCACCCCGCGCGACAATCGACGCGGGACCGGCCAGGACAGCCGCCATCGCAACAGCCGCCATCGCAACAGCCGCGATCGCAACAGCCGACATCGCTGCCGCGGGCACCGCGACATCCGCCAGTTCCGTCTCCTCTCCCGAGGCGACCCCGCTGGAGGACGCCCACGCCCAGTTGGCCGAGGCCGTCGGCCTACTCGGCTACGACGAGGGCTTGCACGCAATGCTGGCTACTCCGCGTCGCGAACTGACCGTGAGCGTGCCGCTCCGACGCGATGACGGCACGAGCGCGCTGCTGATGGGCTATCGCGTGCAGCACAACTTCTCTCGCGGCCCCGCCAAGGGTGGGCTGCGCTACGCGCCCAACGTATCCCTCGACGAGGTGCGGGCGCTCGCCATGTGGATGACGTGGAAGTGTGCCCTCGTCGACCTGCCGTACGGCGGCGCGAAGGGCGGTGTCGCCATCGACCCGCGGCAGTACTCGATGCCAGAACTCGAACGCGTGACGCGCCGATACACGAGCGAGATCATGCCGATCATCGGCCCGGAACGCGACATTCCTGCGCCGGACATCGGCACCAACGAGCAGACCATGGCCTGGATGATGGACACGTATTCCGTCAACAAGGGCTACACGGTGCCCGGAGTGGTCACCGGAAAGCCGATCAGCCTGGGCGGTTCCAGAGGTCGGGCCAGTGCCACCTCGCGTGGAGTGACGCACATTGCGCTCGCCGCGCTCGCGCACCGCGGAATGAATCCCGGCACAACCACGGGCGCAGTGCAGGGGTTCGGCAAGGTGGGGCGCGATGCCGCCCTGTTCTTGGCAGAAGCGGGCGTGCGGATCGTCGCTGTCAGCGATCAGTACGGGGCCGTACGCGACGACGGCGGCCTCGATGTGCCGTCGCTGGCCGCATACGTAGCCGAGACCGGATCCGTCGTCGGATTCCCCAGTGCGGATGCGTTGTCGGGTGACGCACTGCTGGAACTGGATGTCGACCTTCTCGTGCCGGCAGCCGTCGAGGGCGTGCTGCACGAGGGAAACGCGGCGCGTGTGCGGGCACGCGTGATCGTCGAGGGAGCCAACGGGCCGACGTCGCCCGGTGCAGACCGTGTCTTCGCTCAGAACGGTCAACTCGTCGTGCCCGACATCCTCGCGAACGCCGGCGGCGTGATCGTCTCCTACTTCGAGTGGGTTCAGGCCAACCAGGCGTATTGGTGGAATGCTCGCGAAGTCGAGAGAAAGCTCGAACAGAAGCTCGTCGCTGCATGGGATGAGGTACTGGCATACGCTGGCAAGCGACGGCTCTCACTGCGCGCTGCGGCAACCTGTTTGGCCGTGGAGCGCGTCGCGGAGGCACACAAACTGCGCGGCCTGTACCCGTGATCACACGGCTGCCGGCACGACGCACAACGGACGCAATAACAAGGGAGTAAAGATCATGGCAGTTACCGAGCAAGACTTGCTCGCCCGGGTTCCCGACGGTTTGTTCATCGGCGGTGAATGGGTGGCCGGCTCTGCGCCTACCCCGATCCAGGTGCACGACCCGGCGACGGGAGCCGTGATCAAGACGATCGCGAATGCGAATCCGGCGGACGGCATCCGTGCCCTGGACGCGGCGGTCGCCGCCTCGGAGTCCTGGGCGGCCACCCCGCCGCGTGCGCGCGGCGAACTGCTGCGCCGCGCATTCGACCTGCTGCAGGAGCGTCGCGAAGACTTCGCCCTGCTGATGACGCTGGAGATGGGCAAGCCGCTCGCCGAATCGAACGGTGAGGTCACCTATGGTGGCGAGTTCCTGCGCTGGTTCAGTGAAGAGGCCGTGCGCATCACGGGGCGTTACGGCATCAACCCGGAGGGTACGGGGCGCATGATCGTGTCGCAGCATCCGGTTGGTCCGTGCTATCTGATCACGCCGTGGAACTTTCCGCTCGCGATGGCCACCCGCAAGATCGCGCCGGCCCTGGCCGCCGGCTGCACCGTTGTGGTCAAGCCGGCCGAACTGACACCGCTGACGACGCTGTATTTCGTGAAGTTGCTCGAGGATGTCGGATTGCCGGCCGGCGTGGTCAACGTGCTGACGACATCCACTTCGGGGGCGGTGTCCGAGCCGATCATCGCGGATCCGCGGCTGCGCAAACTGTCGTTCACCGGGTCTACTCCGGTCGGGCAGGCGCTGATCAGACAGGCGGCACAGGGCGTGCTGCGCACCTCGATGGAACTCGGCGGCAACGCGCCGTTCGTCGTGTTCGACGACGCCGACCTGGACAAGGCCATCGACGGGGCGATCGCGGCGAAGTTCCGCAACATCGGGCAGGCCTGCACGGCGGCCAACCGCTTCATCGTGCACGAGTCCGTGGCGGATGAATTCGCCGCCCGCGTCACCGAGCGGGTCAAGGCGTTCGGCATCGGTCGCGGCACAGAGGCGAACGTGACGATCGGTCCGTTGATCGATGACCGCGCCGTCACCAAGGCTCACGATCTGGTTGAGGATGCGCTCTCTCGCGGCGCGTCGCTGCTCAGCGGCGGTCACGCCATCGAGGGTGCTGGAACATTCTTCGAGCCGACCGTGATCGACAACGTGAAGCCGGGCAGCGCCATTCTGACTGAAGAGATCTTCGGCCCGGTGCTGTCGATCACCCGCTTCGCCGAGGAAGACGAGGCCGTCGAGGCCGCGAACAACACGGAGTACGGGCTCGTAGGCTACGTCTACACGAAGGATCTGGCTCGCGGTCAGCGGATGATCGAGCGCCTCCAGACCGGGATGATGGGTCTGAATCTCGGCGTGATCTCCAACGCCGCTGCACCGTTCGGTGGGGTCAAGCAGTCCGGGCTCGGTCGCGAGGGCGGCTTCGAAGGCATCCACGAGTACCTCTCGACCAAGTACACGCTGACGCCCGACCCGTTCGCCTGACCCGCTTGCTGGCTTGAGCTTGCTGGCTTTTACAAAACGACGGACTATTTCGCCGACACACCCTTGAATGCGTGTCGCGCACGGCCTGGTGCCTCAATAGTCCGTCGTTTTGTGAACGGGCTGACGGAACTAGCCGTTGTTGCCGACCGTGCAGGTCTGCTCCGCGGCAGTCTGGCCTGTCACATTGCTCGGCAGGGCAACGGCAGTCGAGTTCGGTGCGGGAGTGGATGTTGCGGATGGCGTGCCTGTTCCCGTGCTCGGCGTCCCGGTGCTCGGCGTCCCCGTGCTTGTTGGACCGGGCGTCGCGCTCGGGCTGAGCTGTGCTGCACGGCCCGGGATTCCGGTGAGCTGCAACGGCTGGTCCGTCTGCAGTGCGGTGTTCAGGATTGCAGAAGAGGCAGCATCCGCAATGACGCGATTCGTGTTGGTTGGGTCGGCATCCGTCGGGTATTGCAGGAACACGATATTTCCGAGGCCGATGTTCTTGAGAGCCAGGGCGATGCTGACCATCGTTGTCGGGCTGGTGAGGGTGTCGGAGAGCAGCATGTTCTTCGTTGCCGCCTTAGCCAGCGAGTACAACGTGACCGGGTTGCTGAGCACGCCGGCGCTGTCGATCTTGCGCATGAGTGCGGATAAGAACACCTGCTGGCTGCTGATGCGCCCGAGGTCGCTGCCGTCGCCCACGCCGTGCCTGCTGCGCAGGAACGACAGTGCCACCGCGCCGACGAGCGTCTGCTGACCCGCGGGCAGATTCAGTTGCGGGTTGGTATACGGGTCCGTGACGGGCGTGGCCAGGCACACCGTGACGCCGCCGACCGCCGTCGACATCGCTGCGACGCCGTCGAAGCTGATCTCAGCCGCGAACGGGATGGTCACCCCGGTGAGCTGCTCGACGGTCAGGACCGTGCAGGAGAGTCCGCCGGTCGACAGCGTCGTGTTCATCATGTTCAGGTCTTGCGGTGACGACGAACCGCCGCCGGGCTGCGGACACGCCGGGATCGGCAGCTCCATGTCGCGCGGAATGCTGATCACGCTCGCGCTCTGGTGGTTCTGAGCGATGTGGATCAGGATCGTGACATCGTTGTTGCCGGCGCCCGAGCTGCCGGACAATTCGTCTGCGCTCGAGTACGCGCCGCCCTGACCGGTTCGCGTGTCCGTTCCGACGAGCAACATGTTGACGCCGCCCTTGATGGCGGCAACGTTCGGGATCGGCACGGCGGTGTGCCCGGGCAGCGTCGCGAGGTGCACGCCCGGCTTGACGCTGCTGACGACATCCCATGCGGCATACGCGGTGATCGACCCGGCGCTGACGGCGAGGACGGCGAGTGCCGCGACGGCGACCTTCACAGCGATCAGCGGCGCGGATCGGCTGGGTCGACCGTGCCGCACAGGCAGGGGGCCGCGCACCCGGGGGCGCCGCAGGTGATGATCGGTCATCGTCTCGCGTCCTCCTGGTCGCAACGCAGAACAAGGCGCCCTCGGGTGAGGACAGCCGTCAGAGAACCATAATCCGCCGATCTGGGCACAGACCGCCCGCGAGTGCCCGTCGCGCCGAGCTGTCGCGCAACCGGCGGATGTCGTCGGTTTCGCATGTCGATTTTCCCGCGTGTTTCCGCGGTTTTCTACCCGCCGCGATCTCTGAGAGGATTCATATGAACTTCACCACCCGGAGCGGCGGCGTGACCGTTTTCCGGGTCCGACCGGTGCGGGTCAGCGGTTAGGCTGACTGCACAATGACATCGAGACCGACCACCGCTGCACCCCGGATAACGACCGTGCGGCTGCCCGAGCTCGCTGCGGGCGATGTCGATGGCTTGGACTACGACGTGAGCGTCGATGCCGAAAGCTATCGTGCTGCCGATCTGACCGGTCGCAACCTGGCCGGAGCGACCTTCAGCGACTGCGAGTTCGCCGACGTGATCTTCGACGACGCCGACCTGCGGGCCGCTCGGTTCAACGACTGCGTGCTCACCCGTGTGAATGCTCCCGTGTTGAAAGCGTCGCGGTCGAGCTGGCGCGGAGTCGAAATCGCGCAATCGCGAATCGGGTCGGGCGAGCTCTACGACTCCAACCTGAATTCGTTGCACGTCAGCCACTGCAAGATCGGCTACCTCAACCTGCGCGGTTCGACCCTGCGCGACGTGCTGTTCTCGGACTGCACAATCGACGAGCTGGATCTCGGCGGGGCAAAGGCGACGCGGCTTGCGTTCGTCGATTCGAGCATCCGATTGCTGGATGCGACGCGCGCGACGTTCGCCCACTTCGATGTGCGCGGGGCGGAGCTGCGCGGCATTCGGGGCATCGACAGTCTGCGGGGTGTGACCATGACCGAGTTCCAACTCGCCGAACTGTCACCCCTGTTCGCCGAGCACCTGGGTATCACGATCGGATAGCTGCGTGCTCGCCCCGCCCCGCCTGCGCCGTCCGTTTTCAAAACGACGGACTATCTCGGCGACACACCGCGGCACGGTGAACCCGGTCGCCGAGTCGCGGCAAAGATCCGTCGTTTTGTAAACACCCGGGCGTGCGCGCGGACCATGCAGAGAAATGGCCGCATGGATAGGCTGGAAGCATGAGCAACGATGCCGTGATTATCGATGTGGTGCGCACTCCGAGCGGGCGCGGCAAGCCCGGGGGAGCGCTGAACGGCGTGCACCCGGTCGATCTGCTTGCCGATCTGCTTGCCGAACTCGTGCGGCGCAACGACCTGGATCCGGACCTCATCGACGACGTGATCGCCGGATGCGTCGGGCAGGTGGGTGAACAGTCGTTCAACGTTGCGCGGAATGCCGCGCTGGCGGCCGGGTTCCCCGAGCACGTTCCCGGTACGACGATCGACCGGCAGTGCGGCTCGAGCCAGCAGGCCGCGACGTTCGCTGCGCAAGAGATCATGACCGGCATGCATGACATCGTCATCGCGTGCGGCGTCGAGTCGATGAGCCGGCTGCCGATCGGCATCACGACGCTCGGCCGCGACCCGTACGGCGAACGACTTGCCGAACGGTACCCAGACGGGCTCGTCAACCAGGGCGTCTCCGCCGAACTGATCGCACACAAGTGGGGCTTCGACCGTGAGACGCTCGACGCGTTCTCCGCCGTCTCGCACCAGCGCGCGGCCGAGGCGGCAGCGCGAGGCGACTTCGCCCGTGAACTCGTGCCCGTTGCGCGACCGGACGGAACTGTCGTCGACACCGACGAGACCGTGCGGCCGAGCACGACTGTCGAGGGGCTCGCTGGGCTTGCCCCCTCATTCCGAACGGATGCGCTCGCCGCCCGGTTCCCGCAGCTCACCTGGCAGATCACCCCGGGCAACTCGTCGCCGCTGACCGATGGGGCATCCGCTGCGCTGATCATGAGCGAGAAGCGTGCCGCGGAACTCGGCCTGACGCCGCGTGCGCGCTTCCACGCCTTCACCGTGGTCGGCAGTGACCCGCTGTACATGCTGACCGGCGTTCTGCCGGCGACGGCGAAGATTCTCGAGCGCACCGGAATGCACATCGACGACTTCGACGCATACGAGGTGAACGAGGCGTTCGCGCCGGTGCCGCTCACCTGGCTGCACGACTTCGACGCGGACCCGGGCAAGCTGAACCCCGTGGGCGGGGCGATCGCGCTCGGGCATCCGTTGGGCGCTTCGGGAACGCGGCTGCTCGGCACCCTGCTGAACCAACTCGAACGCACGGGCGGCCGCTGGGGCCTGCAGACGATGTGCGAGGGCGGCGGCATGGCCAACGCGACCGTCATCGAACGGCTGTGACCGACTGACAATCACGGCGCTTCTGACCGACTACTACAACGGAGGTTGTCATATGCACATTGAGGAATGTTCCGCGATCGTCACCGGGGGGGCCTCCGGGCTCGGGTTCGCGACCGCACGCGCGCTGGCGGATGCTGGAGCATCCGTCGTCATCGTCGACCTGCCGGGTTCGTCCGGCCAGGATGCCGCGGAGCAGCTCGGCGGACGCGCCCTGTTCGCGCCCGCGGACGTCACGAACGAGCATCAGGTGCAGGCGGCCGTCAGGGAGGCGTCGGACATGGCGCCGCTGCGGATCGTGGTGAACTGTGCGGGCATCGGCACGCCGGGCAAGGTGCTCGGGCGAGACGGAGTGTTGCCGTTAGCGGACTTCGAACGTGTGATTCGGATCAACCTGATCGGCACATTCAACGTGATTCGACTCGCCGCTGCCGCGATGACGCAGACCGAGCCGCTCGGTCGGCCGGACGTGCCCGGAGATGCCGAGCGCGGCGTGATCGTCAACACGGCGTCGGTCGCTGCCTTCGACGGTCAAATCGGCCAGCCCGCCTACGCCGCGTCGAAAGGCGGGGTCGCAGCGATGACGCTGCCGATTGCGCGTGAGTTGGCGCGCAGCCTGATCCGGGTCGTCACGATTGCGCCGGGCATTTTCGACACGCCAATGATGGCCGGACTGCCCGAGGAGGCGAGACTGTCGCTCGGTCAGCAAGTGCCGCATCCGTCACGGCTCGGCAACCCGAGCGAGTATGCAGCGCTCGTGCGACACATCGTCGAGAACTCGATGCTCAACGGCGAGGTCATCCGCCTTGACGGCGCGATCCGGATGCAGCCGAAGTAGCGCAGGTCTCGATACGCGTATTCGCTGCGCTCATGCGCTACTCGACCACCGGGACCACCGGGACCACCGGCACCGGCGGCAGCAGCGCTACGGTAGCTCCGCGTGTTCCTCCAGGAACGCGTAGACCTCTGAGTCGTCGACGCCGGGGAAGGTTCCCGCGGGCAGCGGTGACAGGATGTGTGCGTGCAGGCGCGCGCTCGGCCATGCCTGATCTGCCCACCGGCCGGCCAGCTCATTCGACGGCTTGCGGCAGCACGACGGGTCGGGACACCGCGACTCGGCGCGCACCGTGGTCTCCCGCCCGCGGAACCACTTCGCCTGCGCGAAAGGAACGCCGACAGAGATCGAGAAGCCGCCCGCCGCCGTCGTGCCTGTTTGGGTTGCACACCAGTACGTGCCGGCGGGTGTGTCGGTGTACTGGTACAGCTCCGTGGTGCGGTTCGTCTGCGTGAGCGCCGCTCGGGCGCTCCACTTCTTGCAGACCAACTGACCTTCGATCGCGCCCGTGACGTCGGTCGGGAGCGGAAGTCCGTCGTTTTCGTAGCCCTTGTACAGCGCGCCGTCGTCGCCAACCCGCAGAAAGTGGAAGGTCATGTCCAGGTGCTCGGTCATCAGATTCGTCATGCGCAGCGCCGCGGACTCGTGGGTCGTGCCGAACGCATCGCGAAAGTCCTCGACCGCGATATCCTTCTCCTTCTTCGCGTTCTGCAGGAACGTCACAGAAGCGTCCAACGGCATCAGGCACGAGGCGGCGAAGTAGTTGATCTCCAACCGCTGCCGCAGAAACTCCGCGTAGCTGTCCGGCCGCTCATGCCCGAGGATACGATGCGCCATCGCCTGCAACGCCATCGAGCGCAGTCCGTGCCCGCCCGGAATCGACGCCGGCGGCAGATAAATGCGCCCGTTCGACAGATCGGTGACCGAACGGGCCGAATGCGGCAGGTCGCTCACGTAGATCAGCTGAAAACCCAGCTGCTCGGCCATCACGCTCACCTCGCGGTGCGTCAGCGCACCCGTCGTGTGACCGGATGCCTTCACACGTTCCTGCGCGATCTTCTCGATCTCGGGCAAGTAGTTGTTCTTCGCGCGCATCTCTTCGCGCAACTCCGTATTGGCGCGTCGGGCTTCTTCCGGCGTCGCGATCGCAAGCTTCGCGTGTCGCGCCAGCTCCCGATGCAAGCCGACGATGGCCTCGAGCGTCTGCGTCGGCGTTCCCCTGGTGGGTTTGACCATCGGCAGGCCCAGCGCGGCATAGAGTGAGCCGCGCTGCGCTCGGGCAAGCTCGATTTCGAGCGCGGCGCGGGCATCCGGGGCTTCATTGACGAGCAGATCGTTCAACCCGACGCCGAGTTCGGTCGCGATTGTCTGCAGGGCTGACAAGCGCGGTTCGCGTCTGCCGTTCTCGATCAGCGACAGCTGGCTGGCGGCGATTCCGGATTCGGCGGCAAGCTGATCCAGAGTCAGGCCACGTTCCCCTCGAAAGTGGCGGATGCGATGGCCGATTGTTGCGATATCAGGACTGCTCTGCTCCATCTCTTCACAATAGCGAAAGAAACGCGATTCTTGACAGTGAAATTAGGCGGCGCGATGGTGATTCTGGCCGCATTGTGGATGTAGGCCACGAAATTGAACAGCTTTGCAACGAAAAACGTCGCACTGTCGACCGTCGAAAGGAACCCCGATGACGATCCTTGACTCCCCTCGCAACCACACAGACTCGACCCCGGAGCCGCAGCCTCGCGGCACGCGCGACGCCAAGCTGCGCGCCTGGGTCGCTGACGTTGCCGCGCTCACCCAGCCCGACGCGATCGTCTGGTGTGACGGTTCATTGCGGGAGGCGGATCAGCTGACCCGCTTGTTGATCGCCGAGGGCAAATTAATCCGGTTGAACCCGGAGTGGCGGCCGAACAGCTTCTTGGCTCGCACGGATCCGGCGGATGTCGCACGCGTCGAAGACCGCACCTTCATTTGCTCGAACGAAGAGATCGACGCGGGGCCGACGAACAACTGGCGTGAACCGAGCGAGATGCGCGCAGAGTTGCGCGGAGTCTTCGCAGGCAGCATGCGCGGCCGCACGATGTACGTTGTGCCGTTCTCGATGGGGCCGCTCGGCGGGCCGATCTCGCAGCTCGGCGTGGAGATCACTGACTCCGAATACGTCGTCATCAACATGGGCATCATGACACGCATGGGTGCTGGCGCCCTCAAACTGATCGAGGCCGGACAGAGCTGGGTTCCTGCCGTGCACAGCGTCGGATACCCACTGGTCGACGCCAGCGGTGTTCGCCGCGACGAGGTGCAGTGGCCCTGCAACGAAACGAAGTACATCGTTCAGTTCCCCGAGACGCGGGAGATCTTCTCGTACGGCTCGGGATACGGCGGCAACTCGCTACTCGGCAAGAAAGCGTTCGCCCTGCGGATCGCATCGGCCATGGGTCGCGACGAGGGCTGGCTGGCCGAACACATGCTCATCATCAAGGTGACGTCGCCCGCAGGGGACGTACACCACATGGCCGCCGCATTCCCGTCAGCCTGTGGCAAGACGAATCTGTCGATGCTGCGTCCGACCCTTCCCGGCTGGAACGTCGAGACCCTCGGCGACGACATCGCCTGGCTGCGGCCTGGCCCGGACGGGCGCCTGTGGGCGATCAACCCGGAGCGGGGCTTCTTCGGCGTGGCGCCCGGCACCGGTGTTTCTACGAATGCGACGGCGATCGACACTCTGTGGGGCAACACCATCTTCACGAATGTCGCACTGCGTGACGACGGAGACGTCTGGTGGGAGGGTCTCACCGACACCCCGCCGGACCACCTGATCGACTGGCAGGGCAACGACTGGACCCCGGATTCCGGGCGCCCCGCGGCGCATCCGAACTCCCGCTTCACCGTTGCGGCCGAACAGTGCCCCACGATCTCCGACGACTGGGATGCCGTCGACGGCGTTCCGATCGACGCCATCATCTTCGGTGGTCGGCGGGCAACCAACGTTCCGCTCGTCGTCGAGGCGAAGGACTGGCGGCACGGCGTGTTCATCGGCGCAACGGTGGCATCGGAGCAGACCGCTGCCGCGGAAGGCCCTGTCGGGCAACTGCGCCGAGACCCGTTCGCGATGTTGCCGTTCTGCGGCTACAACATGGCGGACCACTGGGGGCACTGGCTGAAGATGGGCGACAAGCTCGGCATCAAAGCGCCGGTGATCTTCCAGGTGAACTGGTTCCGCAAGGGTGATGACGGTAAGTTCCTGTGGCCTGGATTCGCAGAGAACTCGCGCGTGATCGCGTGGATCGCCCAGCGTCTTGAGGGCGAAGTCGGTGCTGCTTCCAGTGCGATCGGGCGCCTGCCGCAGCGCGACGAGCTCGAGCTCGAGGGGCTCGAGGTCTCAGAAGCTGACCTCGATGCGCTGTTCGCGGTCGACGCGGAATCCTGGCTGGCCGAGTGCGACTTGACGGAGGAGTTCTTTGCTCAGTTCAAGGGGCGCGTTCCCGCCGCACTGAACGCCGAGTTGGCTGCGCTGCGCTACCACCTGACGCACTGAGCGCACTGAGCGCACTGAGCGCACTGGGCAGTGGCGCTTCTGCTTCCACGGATGCCGTCGCTCCCCGTGCGCCGAGGCTGCCGTCCGTGCGCTACTTCGTGCGCGGTGCGCCACTTCAGCTGGCGCATGGCGCGTGAACTGGCGCGTGGTGCATATCGATCGGCCTATCGCGTGCCCCAAGGCCATCGACGCTCCGGTATGGTCTGATCACGTACGCGGTGGGGCAGAAAGGCGCTCATGGCACGAGTGTTAGTGATCGAGCACGAGACCGATGCGGGCATCGGCCTGGTCGGCGAACGGATGCGCGCGGCGGGCATCGAGCTGCACACCATCGGCCCCGAGGCCGTCGGCCCCGGCACGGGACGTGACATCCCGCCAACCGCTGTCGGCTTCGACGGCGTCGTCGTGCTCGGCGGGAGACCCGGCCCGACCGATGACGAAACGGCACCATGGCTACCGACGGTGCGCGCGCTGATGGTGCAGTGCCTGCGCGATCAGGTGCCGCTCCTCGGCATCTGCCTGGGCGCGCAGTTGCTGGCCGTAGCCGCAGGTGGTTCCGTCGACCGCATCCCGTCGGGGCCGGAGATCGGCCTCGGCGAACTCACCGTGACGGATGCCGCCACCGACGATCCGCTGCTGCACGACTTGCCGGCAGGGCTGCGCTCGCTGCAGTGGCACTCACTCGAAGTTCAGGAGCTCCCCGCCGGCTCCGTCACGCTGTGCACGAGCGACCGGTGCGCGAATCAGGCATTCCGGGTCGGCCCGGTTGCGTGGGGACTGCAGTTCCACCTCGAAGCGCTCGCGGAAACGGCGCAGGCGTGGGGGAGCGACGACGGCGACACGCTGGCTGCGGCGGGTACGACGTCCGCGGCGGTGGTCGAGACGATGCGTCGGGCCGAGCCGTCGCTGCGCTCGGTCTGGTCGACGGTGGCCGATCGTTGGGCGCAACTCGTGCTCACTTCAGCCCCGCGGTGATCGCCGCATCGCGCTGACCGCCGCCCGGCGCGGACCTCGGCGTCACCGCGCGCGTTCCTTCGCCACGGCCTCACGCACCCCGGGCGCGACCTCGTGGGCGAAGTATTCGATGGTGGTCGCGTCGTCGGCCATCAGGATGAACCCGGAGATGCCATAGTCCAGACTCACACCGGTCAGCTCCTGGACCCACTGTGCTGGGGGACCCTGTAGCAGTCCGGCGTTTGACGCGGCGAAGGCGCCACTGATGTTGAGCAGGCGCCGAATGGCGCGCGGCGAGCGGCCAGCGGCATCCGCCCCCTCGTCGATATGCGCGTTCAAGGTGGCCAACTCCGCAGGGCCGCCCTTCAGGTAGCCGAGCGAGGGTAGCCAGCCGTCGGCGGCCCGGCCGGTCATACGCAGAATGCGCGGTTTGTATGCTCCGACCCAGATGCCGATGTCGTGGGCAGGGGCTGGCCCGCGCTTGGCTCCGTCCACGGTGTAGTACTCGCCCCTGACGTGCACGCCGCCGGGCTGGTCGGCTCGCCAGAGCTCGCGGATGATG